>JBGUOB010000031.1:0-2384 GCA_045117755.1 Candidatus Cryptobacteroides sp. | reverse complement strand
CAGGTGACGTTGCCGTCGGGCGTGGTCTCGTTGACGATGTAGATGCCGTCGAGCGACAGGTTGTGGCGGTCGAAGTCGGAAGCCTGTCCACGGAAGATGACCTGACCCGTGAGCGCATAGACAACCAGCTGACTGCGGGCATCGAAGACGGTCTCGGAGATGTCGGTAAGTCCTGATGCGCGGATGATAAACGGATTGCGTAGCGTGCCTACACGATGGTCGCGTTTGAAGTTGAGCAGCGTAGCATACTGTCCTTCAGCAGCACCGCGCACATTGGCCTTGACTACCAGCGGCTCGCCCTCGGTTTCACCACTGATGATGAGCAGCAGCAGACTGTCGCGGAACAGTCGGGTGGTACGACCACGCAGTTCGCCCATGGCATCGTGCACCTCGAGGGAGGTGACGTCGGCGAGTTCGCCATAATCATTGTGGACGGTGCAGACCAGAACCATGTTGTGAGCATAGCGGTAGTTGGCGGCAATGCCCTGATAATTGCTCCATCGTTTCACTCCCTGTCGGGCGGGAACGCTAGAGGGGAAGCTGAACACCTTCTCTACATCGTCGCCAGAGGTGTAGATGTAACCCATACCGGGCTCGATAGCCAGCAAGTCGCCCTCCCATTTGCCGTTCTCAAAGACACTGAAGACTGTCTGGTTCTTCACCAGGTCACCCTCCACGGGCGATAGTCCGGCAAACGCCTCATCGATCGTCATATAGATGCTTGAAGGAACACCTATCCAGTTGTTGCCGGGGTTCACGGTGATTGGATAGTCAGCGGGGTTCACCGCGTTGCCGATAACGGGCAGCGTGGACTGACCGTTCATGTTAACCTTCATCATTTCACCGACGCCTACAGCATGGTCGGCGCTCCATGCGCTTCCATTCCAGTTGACAGTATTGCCGTCGGCGAAGGCAACCGAACTGATCTGACCGGTTACCGGCTGGAACAATGTTGACACTTCCTTCTTCTCAGGCGCCAGATAGAGCGATACCCAGTTGGTGCCCTGCTTCAGCGACATCGTCTGCAGCACCTTGTTGGTGTTCTCGACGATGACGGGATCGGCATAGCTGCCCGCAGTGCCGTCGATGCTGAAGACAACGGGCGTAGAGACATTCGTCAGAGGATAGGTCTGACCCGTCGAAGCATCGTAGATGCGGAAGCGGATGGTGTCGTTCACGATGCTGCTGTTGCCATAGACCATGAGCCGGACATAGTAAGCATCGCGGCTTTCATTATACGACGGATGTCCGACGCCCAGGCAATCGCCGAGAGAACCATTGCCCGGATCAGTAAATGCACCGAGCATGTCGTCGGGATCGGTGGAAACGATGCCGTCGAGCTTGAGCTGGGCGATGACCGTCATACTCTCGTCATAGCCTGGTGCCACAGTCCAATCGGGACGCTGACCTTCAACACTTACGCTGATGTCGAGCGGTGTGTCGATACCGCTGTCGCCACGTGCACTGACGGTAGCAAAGTACTTGCCGATGGCAATGCCGTTGGGTACGATGAACTCGACTTCCTGCGTCTGGTTGGCAAGGATGGTGCCCGACGTCATGCTGGCAGTGAGCCATGACGGCAGTTCGACGAACGACCAGTACTGGTTGGTGCCGCTGCTGTTGGTCAGCGTTGCTGTGAACGTGCCGCCGTCGTTGACCGAAACCTTTGCAGTAACCTCGGATGTGTTCCAGCTCAGCGGGTTCTGCTTCACGACGAAGCTCCACGCGACAGGATTGCCAATGTTGGTGTGCATGTCGTAGAAGTCGTGCAGCGTGGTGTTGACGGTGCACCCTTCGAGGGCCTGCGGGCTGTGGTCGAGGGTGATAGAAACGGTACGTTCGTCGGCTACGAAGTCGAAGTCGAGGTTCGACTTATGGGGTGCCGACTTCAGACCAGGTGTACTGCTGCCTGCATGAGGAGCCACGTCGCCACCGTCAGTAACGAGGGTGGTAGAAGGCTTATGCTCGTAGCCGGCATTCTCAAGCGAGAAGTCGTAGATGCGCTGGTCGTATACGTCATAGGTTGACTTTTCGAAGGGATAGTAGCCCACCAGTCCACGCTCGTTGGTAGCATCGACACGCGAATACATGCGGTCGACGATGGCTGCCTGCGTGTTGGTGCCATGCCACAGGCGAACCTCATCCATCGCACCCGTCATGCCGCGACCGAGCCACAGGCGTGCACCCTCAAGTGCTGGCACCCTGTCGGTAGGTATGGTGAGTACGGAGGTGCCGTCGACGATGACGTTAGCCTCGCTGGCCGTGCCGCGTAACACGTTGAGGGCTACGTGGTGCCACTCGTTCGGAGTAAAGGCGGCGATGGTCGATGTGTGTGCCTCGTCGTCGGTCACGAGCTTCAGGTTGCCGTCGCCAGTGACGATAAG
>JBGUOB010000030.1:0-38068 GCA_045117755.1 Candidatus Cryptobacteroides sp. | reverse complement strand
CGCGTTCGCCCGCGCCTTGCGCAGCACGGGCTCCGTGGCCTCCTTGAGGGCCTTGCGCATCGCCTTCTCGAGCTTCGGGTCGACGTGCGCGAGCCAGTTAAGCACGGACGAGAGGTTCCTGACCTCGACCGTGCCCTTCGTGAACATGCTCTTTGCCATCAGCGCCGTCCCGCCTTCCTGATCCGCTCGTCCCTCGTCGCCTCGCGACGGGCGCGCAGCCCCGGCCTGGCGGCGGCCCTGCCGCCGTCGGACGCGATGGCGCGCGCCCGCACGTAGTACGCGTCGAACACGTCGGGGTACTCGTCGAGCAGGCGCGCCAGATCGTAGGGGCTCTGCCTCGTCAGGAGCGCGAGGGCCGCTACCTCGCGCGCTCCATCGCCAAAGGGAGCGCACCGTCCTCGACTTCCTCGACGAACACGGTGAAGCGGTCCGCCATGGCGTCGAGGGCGGCCACGTCCAGCTCTACCGGCATGCCGAGGCCCTCCAGCTTCCCGCGGCGCTTCAGCGCGAACCATGCCGTGGCGTAGTTGCGCCTGATGCTCTCGACCGTCTCGGTCGACTTCACGTCGGCCAGGGCCTCGTCGGCCCAGTTGCACATGCGGATGTAGTCTCCCGGCATCGTCAGGACGTGGAGCTCTTCCTCCAGCTCGACGTCGAACAGATCGATGATGAACGTCATCCCGTACTTCATTTCCGGCTCCTTTCCCCCTGTCTTACGACGAGTAGCTCGCCGTGTCGTTCGTGATGGTCACGGTCACCGGGCTCCCCGATGCGGACGCGACGCCGATGTCGTCGAAGCTGAACTCGATCTCGGCGGCACCGCCGTTCGGGTCGACGTCGGGCCACTCGGCGGTGAACGGGACGTTCGTCGCGGCGACCTTCATCGACATCTTCGAGTCCTTGGAGTGCTTGAAGTTCCACTCGAACGACCCGTAGACCATGGCGCCCGTGGAGGTGGTGCCGTCGGCGGCGCCCGTGAGCATCTTGTAGAACTCGGACATGTCGGCGGGCCTGACCTTCACGTTGCCCGAGCTGGTCAGCTTGCCCTCCTCGACGTCTCCGGGCTTCACCTGGCCGGCGAGCGGCTGCGCGGTGCAGTTGTTCGCCAGCGTCAGCGCGCCTCCCGTGACGGGCGCGGCCGTGGGCGTGGCGCCCCCGGTGTTGAGCTTGAAGGTGCCGCCCGTGGGCACGAAGTAGCCGTCGAAGCACAGCGGCGTGACGCTGCCGGGGATGGCGTCGAGGTTGACCGTGTCGTCGAGGCCGAGCGCCGTGATGCCGAAGTCGACGGGCTTGTTGCCCTCGAACTCCATCTCGAGCTGGTCGAGCTTGCAGCCCTCGACGCAGGCGAACTCGCTGCCCGTGCGGCCCCAGAACGTGAGGTAGGGCAGGACGTCGCCCAGGGTGATGACGTGGTCGTAGTAGCCCGACATGCCGCTGCCCGCGTTGGCGGAGCTGGCGATGGAGCCCATGGCCGCGTAGAAGTACAGCGGCAGCACGTCGGCGTAGCCGTACGTCTCGAAATCGGCGCCGGGCACGATGCTCTCGACGTAGCTGTCCGTGCCGGCGCGCACGCCGCACGCCACGTCGGCGTTGGCGATCGTGCGGTCGGGCTTGTAGACCTTGCCGCCCGTCAGTCCGTGGACGAACGTCGGCGTCGAGGCGGCAGTCGCCTTGTTCGACTGCTTGGCCACGCCGATGAGGCCGATCGAGGTGTTAATCATTTTCTGCCGCCTTCCTGGGCTTGCGCGCCCGCTTGGTCTTCTCGCTCGTGGAGACGAGGCCGATCGCCTCGAGCTGTCCTATGGTCCTGGCGTCGGCTTCGATCTCGTCGCCGGCGCTGCACTTGAACTCGCACCCGTTCACGGATGCGCTGAAATCCTTGTTCGCTGTCGCCTTCATGGATCCTCCTGTCATGCCAGCGCGTCGTTCGACGCCTCGACGGCCACGGAGAGGAGGGGCTGGCAGCCCGTCCAGACCTGGCAGTCGACGCCGACGACGGCCGCCGCTATGTAGCGTTTCGAGCTGTCCGCGGCGGTTCCCGCGCTCTCGATCTTCGGGAACGCGTTCTGCACCGTCCCGTTGAGGGACGGGTCCGCCATCACCGAGCCGAAGACGGCGTCGATGTAGCACAGCAGCGTGTCGGACGCCGCCCTCAGGCGCGTGTGCTGCGCCGTCAGCCAGACGTGGAGCGTGAAGCTCACCTGGTCGCGTCCCATGGTCGCGCCGCCCGCGGTGGTGGCCACGTCGACGATCTCGTCGACCGCGGCGTAGAACGGCGGCTCGCTCGCCGGGAACCCGAAGAACACCTTCGGCGGCTGCTCCGCCTCCGGGTAGAGCGCGGCGAACGTCTCGGCGTCGAAGACCGCCGCCAGCCGCTTCTCGAGCACGTTGCGCGCGCGGATGAAGTCCGTCACCATACGCACCGCCCCCCTGCGCCGAAGAGCTGTATCGCCGCGTTAACCTCGGGGATGGCGGTCGCGCCGTCCCTCCCCGCCGTGGTGAAGTGGATGTAGCCCGCGTCGGTGCTCTCGCCGGTCGCCCCGATCGGGCGGTTGCTCGGTCGCAGCCTGTACGCCGCGAGCTCGAGCACGGCGTCCGATACCGCCGAGGGCATCGCCTCGGCGCCGTAGATGTACTCGACCCACTTCGGGAACGGCCCGCACGCGGACGTGCGGCGGATGTAGGAGTCGCTTTCCTGCGCGTAGCCGTCCGTCAGGACGGCGCGCAGGTCGTGCGACGCCGCCAGCAGGCCGTCGCGCCCGTAGTCCTTGACCTTGCCGAGGCGCGCGGCGAAGCAGCGGTGCGCGGCTTCCTCGAACACGTCGGTCGCGGCCTGCCTCGCGGCCCACAGCACCTCGTCGGGCAGCCGGTCGAAGTCGTCGCGTCCGTCGCCGTAGCCCTTGAGGGCCGCAAGCGGGAAGTAGTGGAGGTCGACGACCTCCGCGTAGGTCGTGAAGGCCGCATCCGTGGAGCCTGGCGTGCGCCATTCGACGGTGGCCTCGTTCGGGGTTGCGAGCTGCGGCCAGTCGAAGGCGTTGCCGTCGAGGGGGATAACGGCTTCATCGCCGAAGCGCGGCCGGAGCCGGACCTCGCCGAGCTCGGCGGTCACGTCAAGCTCCAGGGATACGGCCTCCGAGTTGGCCACGCGGATGGTCGTGTTGGGTGCTACCTTCATCTACTCGCTCGCATCCTCGACGAGGGCCCTGATCTGCGCGACCGTCGCCCTCTTCGGCACTTCGATTCCCAGCGCCTCGGCCTCCGCTATCCAGTCGGCCCTGCGCTTCTCCGGCACGGTCGGCTTCGCGGCCTTCTCGGGCTCGTCGGCGACGAGGCCGCGCCTGGCGGCCTCGTCCATGCTCATGACTTCGCCCTCGAACGCCACCAGGTAGCCGTCGCGCTCGACGCGCTCCGTGCAGGTGTACGTCCCCTCGGCCATGGCGCCTCCTTACTGCGCGGTGTCGAGGTTGGTCTTGGTGGCGTAGCAGAACGCGTTGGGGCGCGGGACCTGCAGACAGCTCGTGCGCTCGGCCAGCACCGACAGCTCGTTCTTGATGAACTGGTCGTTGTAGTAGCCGACCTCGACCGTGGTGCCGCGGATCGGGCGTTTGCGCGCCGAGTACGCGTCGTAGACCAGGATGCCCGCGCAGTTGAAGTCCTCGACCGGGATCATGCCCCAGAAGCCCTCGAGCTGCTGGTAGCGGTTCTGGCTGTCCTTGTACAGGTCGATGGCCTGCTTGATGTCCGGGTGCATGCACACGTGCGTCGGGATGCGGCGCGCGTTCTGCATGACCAGGGTGCGCATCATGCGGATGGCCTCCCAGTACTTTCCGCCCATGTGGGTGGCGAACGACTGGATGCCGACCGTGTTCAGGATGCCGACGATGCCGGAGCTGTTGTTGGCGGTGAGGTACTTGTCGTCCTCGTTCTCGGCGACGTCCTGCGTCAGGTCGTGCTCGATGATGGCGAGCAGCTCGTCGTAGTCGGCGAGGGTGTCCTTGGAGACGGGGACGTAGCCCGCGACGGTCTCCTTGTTGGCGACGGCGTCCGCCCAACTGTAGAGGACCTTGGGCTTGACGGCGCTGATGCCCGTGTACGGGTCGACGCCCTCCCAGGTGCCGACCGAGCCGGTCTGGGTGGAGCGCTGCTTGTAGCTCACCGAGCCGATCGCCGGTGCGCTCGGGAGCGTCTCGGCGAAGCTGTAGAGCAGGCGGGCGTCCTTCTGCGGCAGGCTGTAGTCGATCTCCTGCTTGCCGGGGAGGTGCACGACGGGGTCGCCCGTCGACGCGGACTCGTCGGCCTCGTTCTTGAAGCCGAACTCCAGCCCCTTGAAGGAGTCGCGCGGGCCGAGGATGCGCTCGCCGAAGCTCGTGGAGGTGACGGGCGCGGCCTGGTACTCGGCGCGCATGCGCTCCTCGTCCTCGAGAACCTGCTCGAGGGTGCGGTCGATCTCGCGGATCTGGCCCTCTACGACGCGTGCCTCGTCCTCGAGGCCGTCTGTCATGAGGGATGCCTGGGTGGTTGCGAGCTCCTGTCGGCGCGCGAACAGTTGCTTGCTGGTCTGAACTGCCATTTAGATCTCCTTTCGGTAGACTCTGTTGCCGAGGAGGATGGCCCCAGCGGCATCCTTCGCCTCGTTGTCGCCTAGATTAGAAACCATGTGAGATGTACCGTCCTCGGGAGCGTCCGGAACCAGTTCCGGAGCCTCCGCTGCCGGCTGCTGTAGCCCGTCGGGCTGCAGCTGCTCGGGGACGTTGCGGAAGTGCTTCGCGACGTCCATGTCGAGGGAGGCCGCGATGCGCTGCTCGGTCACGATGACCTCGTCGCACATGCCGGCCGCCAGCGCGTCGTCGCCCGTGTACCACGTCTCGGCGCGCATGGCCTCCTTGACGGCGTCGACGTCGAGGACGGACCGCGCGGCGATGATGCCGGCGATCGTGCTGTCGAGAGCCTCGAGGCGGTCGGCCGTCTCGCGCAGGTCGTCGCGGTTGCCGATGGTAAGGCACCACGCGTTGTGAATCATGATCATGGCGTAGTCGTTCATGGTGACCCTGTCGGCCATGAGCGCGATGTAGCTCGCGGCGCTTGCCGCGATGCCGTCGATGTACGCGTGGGTGTCGCCCTCGTAGCGCTGGATGGCGCTCGCGATGGCGAAGCCCTCGTAGACGTCGCCGCCCGTGCTGTCGATGCGGATGTCGAGCGGCTTGGGGGAGAGCTCGTCGAGCGTCTGCGAGAACTCCTTGGCGCGGTTCTCGTCCTCCGGCGACCACCAGTCCTCGCCGATGGTGCCGTAGATGTAGACGGTGGCCCTCCCGGCCTCGTTCTTGACCTGGAACATGGTTTCCTCCTTAGTCGGTGACGCCCGTCTGGCTGCCGTCGGCGGGCGAGGTCGCGTCGTTGCTGTGGACGGTCACCGTCCCGTCGGGCTCGACGGTGCCGTAGTTGAGCGGGAAGAGAGGCTTCTCGAGGCCCGCGATGGGCGGCATGTCCTCGAGGTCGCGGATGTCCGCGCGCGTGTAGGCGCCGATGTAGCCCATCTCGCGGTAGTACTGGGCGCGCGACTCGTCGTCGCCGCGCATCAGCCCGCGCACGTCGATCTTGAGCTGCAGGTCGCGCTCGTTGCGCGCCAGGAAGACGGGCGTGAACGCCTTCTCGATGGCCCTCACGTCGGGGACGATGGTCTCCGTCACGTAGTCGATGTTGGCCTGCTGGCTGCCGTTGTAGCTGATGCCCTCCTGGCTGTAGACCTTCCAGGGCGGGACGTTGCAGGCCCTGCAGACCTGGTGGAGTATCCACTGCTGCTGCTCGATGAGGCTGGCGTCGCGCATGTTCTGGCCGTCGTTGACCCACTTGGCCCCGTAGCCGAAGATGGGCGCCCTGCCGGCGTTCGAGACGCCGGACTTCGCGTCGACTGCGGCGCGCAGGTCGTCCATGGCCTTGTCGGGCAGCGACGGGCGGTCGATCTCGACGTGCCCGAAGTGGTGGTTGCCGTTCTTGAGCATCGACTTGTAGAACCGCTCGAGGTCGACGGACAGGCCGATCTGCTCGGCCGCCAGCTTGGCGAGGGACACGCCCTTCATGCCGTCCTTGGTGATGTGCGTCTTGACGTTGACGATCTCGTGCGAGAAGTAGCGCCCGGCCTTGGTGTAGTCGTCGCCCGAAAGGTCGTAGACGGTCCTGTAGCCGGTGCGGTTGCCCTTCTCGAAGCGGTGCACGACGCCGCCCGTGACGGGCCAGAGCGCGACGATCTCGCCCTTGAACCACTCGACGCGCCAGTAGGCGTTGCCGAAGGTGTCGCAGCGCAGGCGGTGCCAGTTCAGCAGGTCGGAGCCCGTCATCTCCTCGTTTGCCATGCCGTTCAGGAGCCGCGCGACCGGATGGTCGGCCTTCTCGCGGTTCGGCCCGTTGCGGATGACCGAAACGGGCAGCGACGCGAGCGAGCGGGCCTTGGTCTGCTCGCATGCGGCGTAGTCGACGCTCATGAGGGCGCCGTACCCGGCGGGCGATGCCTCCAGCGGGTAGAACGGGACGGCGACCCTGACGATTTCGGGCTCCACGGGCGGCTCCGCCTCGTTGCGCGGGGCGTACTCGCCTTCCATGAGGAGCCAGTCTCGGAACTTTCCCACGTCTCTCCCTTCTCCGTTTCGCAACACTCTAGAAAGCGTGTGAGATTAGGCGTTGAAGCTGGACCATTCGCCCTGGCCGTCGACGAGCTTGTCGTATCCGAGCACCGCTATGGCCAGCGCGATGGCCGCGTCTATCTTGGAGTGCTTGGCGTCCTTGCCGAACCTGACGCCGTAGCTGCCCTTGTCGTCCTCGACCGTCGCGGCGAGGTGCTCCTTGAGCTTCGGGCAGCCGTCCAGGCGCAGCCTGCGCGACTTCACGAGGTTGATCACGAGCTCCGAGGCCTGGCACATGGTCGCGTTGTTCTGCGCGAAGGAGGTGGTCTCGATGCCGTACACGTCGGTCAGGTGACTCGACAGCACGATCATGCGGTTCGGGTCGATGCCGATGACGGCGGGGTAGTGCCTGGCGTAGATGTCGGCGACGAGCTGCTCGATCTGGCTGACGTTGTAGTGGCCCGTGTCCTCGTCGGGTTCGTCGAAGACCCACTCGCGCGTCCTGCCGCACCCGTCGTCGGCCTTCTGGTATGCGATCACCGCGAAGCTGTCGCCGGCCGTCGCGCCGTCGATGCCGAGCGTGAACGGCCTGTCGTAGTCGAAGTCGTTGTCGCCCTTGCAGCAGGCGTTGAGCTGCCTGGCCGAGAAGCAGCTGTACGTGTTCTTGCGCGACGGGAACCGGTTCAGCGCGTACCGCTCGAAGTTCAGGCGCGTAAGGCGCTTCCTGTTGCGCGCGATGTCCTCCTCCGAAACCCACGACGGCACGGCGATCTGCCGCCAGACCTTGCGGTCGTCGACCGCCGCGCCGTCCGGTGCGCCGAGCCACCAGCAGTACGCCTCGTCGTCGTCGAAGACCGAAACCAGGTCGTCGGTGCCGTTGAGCCAGTCCCACAGGAACCCGCTCCGGTCGCCCGACGCCGTCGTTATGGCCACGACGAGCGAGTTCTGCACCGCGCCCATGCCCGACACGAGCGCGTTCCACACCCGCTCGTCGCGCCACACGTGCAGCTCGTCGCATATGAGCATGTTGAAGTGCCAGGACTGCACCGCGCCCTCCGAGTACGGGAAGACCTTGATCACGGCGTCCGTCTCCTTGTTGACGACCTCGGCCTTGTTCGGCACCCAGATCGCGTGCAGGTCGGGGTCGAGCGCCAGCATCGACTTGAGAGTCGCGAGGATCTTGAACGCCTGGTCCTTGGAGTAGGCCACGATGCCGTACTGCCCGTTGTTCACCGGGTGCATGTTCGCCTCGGACAGCAGCATGGCGCACGCCAGCTCGGTCTTGCCGTAGTCGCGCGGCAGGCCGATGAGCGCCGACCTGTAGCGTCGCCTGAACGACCCGCCGCGCATCCTGCCGGTCCCGAACACCGGCCGCCAGATGTTGGCGCGCTGCCAGTCCTCGAGGTAGAAGGGCGCGCCGTACCACTCGGGCTTGTTTCCGACGTGGTGCAGGCGGGAGGCGGCGAAGAACTCGAGCGTTGCCGCCTCCTCCGCGCCGGCGGCCGATATGCGGATGCGCTTACTTCGCCTCATTGAGCATCTTCTGGTGCATCTTGAACTGCTCGTAGCCGTCCAGGGTCTTGCGCACGACGTCGGCCTGTGTCGAGCGGGTCATCGCGCGCAGGAGGCCGGCGCGGTCGCGTGCCGTGGGCGTGAGGTTGAGCGCGTCGCCCAGCTGGCGGAGCATGTTCGTGGCCTTCTCGGCGTTGCGGAGGTCGGGGTTCGGGCTCTGGCTGCCCGGCTTCACGTTCCCCTCGTCGTCGAGCCTGCCGACGAGCGTGATCACGCGCCCGTCGTCGGTCACGGTGTTGGCCTCGGCCTGGCGCAGGACCGCGAACCAGTAGCAGTAGGCCTCGAGCAGGGGCAGGTCGCACTGCTCGAAGTTTCCCGACATGCCGACCAGGCTGTCCCAGCATTCCGACTGCAGCGGGTTCGCGGCGATGTGCGCGGGCTTCGCGACGCCGGCGGGCTCTATGATCGCCGCATCCTGGAACGTTCCGAGCAGCTCGACGGCTATGGGCTGCGCGCCGCCCCTGCGCTGCGCGTCGGCCTTCGGCTTCCTTCCACGTGTCATGGGATCACCACTCCTCCGACTCGATTGCACGGGTGATGGCCTGGCCGATCCTGCTGCACCCGGCCCGCAGCGGCCTCGGCGCGGTCGACGAGAGCTGCGCGAACCTGTTCGACACTGCCCGCGCATCGTCGACGGCGTCGGCGACGTCGTCGAACGATGCCGAGGGCAGCGGCGCGGGCCGCGACTCCGGCACCAGCGGCTGCTTGGCGCGTTTCCTGTAGGCCTTTTTCCGGCAACTCGTCGAGCAGTACTTCGCGTCGGATCTCGACGCCTCGAAGACCAGCCCGCACACCTCGCATTCGACTATGGCCATCCATCCTCCGATTCCTACGGTTACGCTCTCGGAGTATGGACGGCCGGTGAGATTAGCCGTCCCGCAGGGGAGGGAAGCATCTGTCCCGCCGATTCCCGAAACCCCAATTTCGCGAATTCACGCGAAATTTTGCGGCGGGGTCTTCATTTTTTTCTTTTTCGATTTTGGGAGGGGTTAGGGGCTAACGGAACCGTTAGCGCCGTGACCTGCGCTTTCTTCGTTTGTTCTCGATCTCCGAGTGGCAGGTCTTGCATCTGAGGGCGAGGTTCTCCATTGAATTCGTCCCGCCCTCGCACAACGGGACCTCGTGATCCACCTCGCCTCCTAGGCGCTGGGTGATCCATCGGGTGCCGTCCCACTCGGCGCACACGCGGCCGCAGTCCTTGCAGCGGCCGCGCTGGCCGTCGATGACCGCCTGCCTGTTGCGCAGGTACTCGCGGTCGCGGTAGCTCGAGCGCCAGGGCTCCGCCGCCTTGCGGTGCGCGTCGCGGTTCCTGCACGGGCACGTCATGCCGGCGGGGACCACGCGGTAGCAGTGCGGGCAGAACGTCCTGACCTTGCTCTTGCCCATCGTCAGAACACCCCCTGCAGGGCATCGCGCACGGCGAACGCGTCGTCCCATGACATCTCGCGGTAGTACTTGAGGTGCTCGAGCCTCGGGCACTCCAGGAAGCCCGGCTCTATCCATCCGTTGCCGTAGCCCGCATAGTGGATGATGGCAGGCGTGTCGGTGTAGCCGGTGACCATGCTCTCGTTGTAGCGCGTGGCGATGTCGATGCAGCGGGTGTTGCCGTACTTGTCCCACGCGTCCTGGTCGATGTAGCGCAGGTACTCGGTGTTGAGCACGTGGATGAGGAAGTCGTCGATGCGGTCGCGCTTGATCTGCGCGAGGTTGAACATGGCCACGCCGATGTTGTAGTACGCCTCGCCCCACGGCTTGTAGTCCGTGCGGTGGCCGTTGACGTAGCGCGCGGGCTCGCGCACCGCCGCGAACCACGCGTCCTTCATGTCGATGTCCCACAACGCGTCGATGTCGTCGACCACGACCGTGTCGACGTCGAGCTGCAGCACCCTGTCCGCCTCCGGCATCAGCTTCGCGTAGCAGACCCGCATGAGGGCCATGTAGGTGAACTGCGTCTTCATGTTCGGCCCGGCGGGGTTGAAGTATCGCTGGCCGCTCACGTCGATGGTCTCGACCATGGCGGGCAGCTCGTAGGGGAACTGCTCGTCCTCGATGAGGAAGTAGATCTTGTCGACGGAGCTGTTCACGACCAGCGACTTCGAGGCCGTGACCATGTGCGGGTAGAGGTTGCGGCTCCCCGAGTAGACTGCGATCTTGTCCATGTTTCCTCCGATCCTAGCGTCCGAGCCTCACGGCCCACTCGGTCATGACGTCGATGCCGATGTCCTTGGCGATCTGGTACTCGAGCGCGGCGGCATCCGATATACCCCAGCCGTCGAGCATGACTATCACGTCGCACTGGGTGAGGCCGCGCAGGTTCATCCTCGTCGCCTCCTCCCTGGTGAGCTTCCCGGATTCTACCTTGGCGATGAGGAAGGCAGGGTTCACGACCATGGCGGCGCCGGCGTCGATGCAGTCGCGCTCGGCGCGCGCGAACTCCGCGAACCCCCCGCCGACGGGCCCGGAGATGTACGCCCATTTCCCCTTCAAATCGCAGCTCATGAGGCATCGACCTCCCTGCGCGCGAAGCGCGGGCAGACCTGCCACGGCTTGACCGCGCGTCCCAGCGAGCTGTCGAGCCAGCACACGAGCTGGTCGTCCGCGTGCTTCTCGATGTGCGAGCTCCTGCAGTAGATGCAGGCTTCGGTCCAGTCCTGGTCGATGTCGCTCAGTACCTCTCCCGATGCCTCGTCACCTTCAGGCACCACGGGCACCACATGTGCTTCGCGTGGCCCTTCTTCCTGCGGTGTCCCGGCTTGCGGAAGATCTTGAACCTCCCGTGGCACACCTCGCACTCCATCCAGCTCCACGGCATCGTCGCAGTCGCCTCCTTCGTCGTAGAACTTGCCGAGCAGGTCGAGCATCAGCTCCAGGCCGTGCTTCAACGCGATCCTCTCGCCCTCGGCGTCGTCGTTGGCCATGCATTCGAGGGCATAGCTCGTCGTGCGGTTGAGGCGCGAGTACATGCGCCGGCGCTCGTCTCCTTGCTGTTCGCCCATCGCGTTCTCCTTCCTGTCTGAAAAATAATTAGTTGTTATCTGGACGAGCCGTCGGGCAGCTGGCCGTCAGGCACGTCCCCATCTGCTTTTTCGACGTCGATGCCGACGAAGAGCGGTATCCACTCGTTGCCCGTGCGTTGCCCGCCTAGATCGTCGGGGTAGTCGTCGCCGGACGAGGCGAGCAGGGCTGCAGCTGCGAACCCGAGCACGGCCCCGACGGCGGCGGCGATGTAGTGCGTGATGAATGCCTTCAAGGTGATCATCTGGCCACGCTCCTTTCAGAACCGACGTGCTTCCTGTTTCTCGCGAGGTAGAAGACGCCGCCGTCGTTGACGCCTGCGACCATGACCTCGCCGATCACGGGGTCGTCGTACACATCGCCGACGTTGACAGGCGTGCCGTCCGGACGTAAGGGAAGGGCGAGGTACTTCTCGGCTATCTCCCTCTCGATCCAGTCGGCGAACCCGTGCACGCGGCGCGCATTGTCGGCATCGAGCAAGGTCGCCCATTTCCGCATCTGCTCGATCGATTCCAACGTCATTTATCCCTCCTTTTACCCCAGGAGCAGTAATCGTAAGGTCTGACTGGCAGCACGCTGAAGTTTTTTATGCATACGTCGCCGAGACCTGGAACCCCTCGCTTTATCTCGTCCCATAAATTCCTGTTGCAGTACTCGCAGTCTTTGCAGAACACGACATCAGAGACGTAATTCTCGTGATTCACATAGAAATGCTCTTTGAAAGTCTCTATGCCGAGCTTCACGTGCCTGTACCCATTCTTCGCCGGAATGGATATCACGATCGTTTTGTCGCAGGGCAGCTCCATGTACCTCTCGGCGAGCTCGCAATCGATTTCATCGAAGATGGTATAGGAGTCGGTCTGCTCGTATCCCTCTCCAATAAGCCACGCACGTAGTTTCTCGATTGACTTCAGCGTCATGGTTTAACCACCTTCGCGCCACATCGGGGACAGTAGTTCGGGATGCATTCGAGTTCGTCGCCGCTCAGTAGATATCCTTCTTCCACATCGAGACCTGAAACCCGAAACGAGAACCCGCACTCCTTGCATGTGACTCCATCTGAGGGATGTAGACTGTCCATAAGCTGTATCTTTGAGAAGTCGAGAACTTGCCTGCGGAGCGGGTATTTCTGATGACATCTGCTAGCTCCGCAGCGGGGGCACGTGTCTTTGCCGTAGATGCCGAGCTTGCGACCTTTCGGATTGTTTATCTGGCTCATTCACCCACCCCCATGCTCCGCAGCTCATCGGCAACTTCGGCAATTTCTTTTGCAATGAAAGCCTCATTACCTGGCAAGAGGTAGTCACCGCCACATGCATCAACAGCCCTGTGGCACATTTCATCAAGCAATGATTCGATTGTGCGCGGCTTGACGTGGCGGCACGTGTCGGCGTAATAGCCATCGTCCTGCTCGTTCACCACGAGCACTCTACCCTTGCCATCTGGGTACTCGGACGTGAACCCTTCGACAACGAACCTGTCAGAGTATTCGCCGTCTGTTTGCACGACCATATCGCCTAGCTTTATCGGCACGCCGTCAGCGTCCACTGGAAGTAGCATGTAACGCTCGGATATTTCGCGTTTCAGCCTATCGTTCTCTTCTTCTAGTTCGAGGCATGCCTTGCGGTATTCGCTCCATCCTTCGTGAAACTCGTCAGTGAGCGCCTTTTGCCTGTCAAGCGCGGCCTGCAAGTCTAGCCGTTCGGTGTAATCCTCTACCGTGCCATCGTCGATTAGCAGCATCTTCTTCAGCTCGCGATTCTCGGCATCGGCTTTCGCCCACTTGCCTGCCACTTCGTTCAACGCATTGTTGGCAGCAGCGGTCTTTTCCTTCTCCGCGTCAAGCAACTCGGCGATTTCGCAATCGATTTCATCGAAGATGGTATAGGCGTCGGTCTGCTCGTATCCCTCTCCAATAAGCCACGCACGTAGTTTCTCGATTGATTCCAGTGTCATCTTTCCTCACTCCCCAACACTTCCTCGATTTCCTCATCGGTCAGCTTCATGCCGAACCCGCTGGGATTGGCTGGGATGCTCTTCCAGTTCTCGGACAGACGCTTGGCCGCTTCCTCGGCTATCTGCTCGGTGCGGTAGTCCTTGACCTTGCCGTAGTCGAAGTGCTGGTTGCCGTCCTTGTCCACGTGGTACTTGATTCCCTCGGACTCGACGGCGCACACGAGCGTGTCGATTTGCTCTCGCAGCTTGGCATTTTCCTTCAGTACTTGCTCGCACGTCCCGCAGCCCAGAATCGCAATCGAATCGAAGAGCAGCGAGTAGTCGTCGTAGGAAATGCGACCTGCTTCGCGAATCTCGTCGAGCAGCGCGAGCGCGTCATCTGCGCTAGAGTCCCCGCCGCCCAGCGTCGCGGCGATTGCCTGCTCGGTTCTGTATTCAGCGTCGCTCATTCACCCACCCCCATGCTCCGCAATTCTTCGGCGTACTTGGTCACGATTGATTGCGTGTCTACGGTATAGCTGTCATGAAGCACGTCGAGCAGCACGTCCTCGATTGTGCGTTTCTCGACGTGATACGTCCCTTCGATGACAGCGAACCACGAGTCGCATATCACATCATCCGTCTGCACCATCGGGCCGTGAAACTTGTTCTGTCCAACGCCAACGACGGTGACGGGTTCACTGCCTTCACACCTGATACGGTCTCCGATTCTGATTGGTCTGCCATGTTTATCGCAGGGCAACTCCATGTACTTATCGGCAAGTTCGCACTCGAGGTCGTCAATGCGATCCATGAGCCTCGAGCGTAGGTTTCCCTCTATGTCCTTGTAGTAGCCGTCGATGCAGCCCTGCAATTCGCGCATCTTCTCAATTGATTCCAATGTCATGCTTCTACCTTTCCTGAATGTATCGAGCTTCTGCAGCCCTTTGATTAATAGCGCACACGTACCTCTGGCGTGTGGCCCATAGCCGACACAAAGCGAGCAGTCACAGGGACCTCGCGAGCCGTTCGTAGACACGCTTCTCACACCCTTTCTCGCCGTACTCGCGCAGCCACCAGTAGATGGTGAACTGGCTTATCGGCAGCTGCTCGCACCACTCGGCGACGGTCTTCCTCGTGCCGAGAAGCGTCAGGTGCCTATTCCTGCGCGTGTTCCTGGAATTGGCGCTCGGCGTGGTCAGCCGGCAGTTCTCGGGCGAATACGGCCCGTCGTTGTCGATGCGGTCGACCTGCAGCCCCGGCTCGTAGCCGTTGTCGAGCGCCCAGCGAATGAACGCCGAGCTCGATGCCTTCCACTCGTCGCACATCGCGATGCCGCGTGCGCCGTACCTCCCGTAGCTTTGACATTTCGGGTTGTAGCACCGCTGCTTCATGGCGTCGTAGACGGCGGCGAGGGCGGGGTTGTCTCGGCGCAGGTGCTCGCCAGGGAGCCTGTAGCCGCTCCTTGCGCTCGAGATCTTCGCGCGCCATTCGTCGGAGTACCGCTCGCTCATTCGACCTCCAATCCAAGCTCTCCCATGCGCTCTTCGAGCTTCGCGTACTCGCCGGCGGTCATGCGTCCTCCAAGCGCAAGGCACGCGACCCATCCCATGAGGTCGCGTGCAAGCTCCTCAAGGTTCTCCGCGTGGACGTGGAGCTCCGCATATCCCATCTTGTCCAGGTGTGGATATGCACCGTGTTTGAAACCGGCCACCATCAGCTCACCACCTTCGCGCCGCAATTGCCGCAGAACCTCGGCGGCTTCCTGCCACCACACGACTCGATCGTGTCCATCGCACCGCCGCATGCGGAGCATTTCCACCATCCACGCTGCATACCATCGGTCTGGTATTCCATCTCGCAAGTCCTGCCTGCTTCCAGCTCATCTATCCGGTCCTGCAGCTCGTTGACCTCGGCGCAGAGCTTCCCGTTGACGTCCTTCAACTTCTCGACCTCAATGTGGAGGTCACCGTCCCCAAAGCTCATGTTTCCAACTCCTTCACCTCGACCTGCTCTTCGAGGTTGCAGCGGCGGTAGTACACATCGGACATCTCGCCGTCCGTGTCGTGCACGACGATCCTCTCGGGAAGCTCGCCGTGCTGGTCGACGTAGTACGTCATCTCCGCGTAGACCTCCATCATGGGCAGTTCCTCCTCACCGTCCGAAACCGGGCCCGGCTCGCCTTCCTCGCCGACGCCTATGACGCTCGTGACCGAGGCGCCGCAGCGCGGGCAGAACGGCCCCACCCGCGGCGTGTTGTGCACCTTCCCGCACCTGCTGCACCGGTAGTCGCTGCACGGGCTCCCCTCGTACTCGACGGTCATCGTGCACGTCTCGCGGCGCCTGTACACCACGTCCGGCATCTGGCGGATCCTCACCGACCCGACTTGCGCGAGCATCTCGGCCGGGAGCGTCGAGTCGACGACGAGCTCGTCGTCTCCGATGAAATGCGGCTTCTCACACCTCGCCGGCACCGCCCAGGCGTTCGTGCTGCAGTCGCTCACGACCAATCACCCCGCATCCTACGCGCGTACTTCTCCCTCTCCTTGACGGCCCTCTTCGGCTCGACGATGCGGTAGTCGTGGTTGACGGTCGCCTTAGCCCTGAGTGGCTTGCGGCAGATCGGGCAGTCGAACGCGATGATGTCGCCGTCCTCGACCGAGTAGTCCCACCTGTTGTGGAGCACATCGCCGATCTCGTTTCGGCAGTGGGTGCAGGCGGTGCTCATCGCTGGCCCCCTGTCCCTACCTGAGAGATGTTAGGAATTAACATTCTTCTTTCTTCTTTCTATATTTGCTTCAAGCTTCCTTCGAAGCTTCCTTCGAAGCTTCCTTCGCGTTCCTGCGCGATTCGCCCGACGCCTTGCCGCCCTTGCGGCCGCCGTCCCTCTGGCGCGTCCTGGCCATCGCGTCGTCGGCCGCCCGGTTGCTCGTCACGTGCCGGAAGCTCTTCCACAGCGTCTCGTCGATGAGGTCGCACTCCGCCGCGCGGTCGAGGAACTCGTCGAGCTTCGCGCCCCTCTTGCCGATGATCAGCTCAGCGTTGGCGACGTTCTTGTCCTGGTTCATGTCGACGAGGCCGTCGGGGTACTGCTGCATGAGGATGAAGAGCTGCACCACGTCGACCAGTGCGGCCTTGCCGTATTTGCCGCGGAAGTCGATGATCTTGAGGTCCTGCAGCCAGTTAGTGTCTAGTTTTATCCATAGGGCCGCCTTCTGCCTCGCCATCAGCGCTCACCTCCTCCCTCGTCGTAGTACCGCCTGAACGAGCGGCACGTGGTCGGCAGCTCGGCGATGAAGTCGGTGATCTTCCTTCTCGCGTCCTCCGTCCCCAGGAACTGCACCTCGATGCGCAGGCCGTCCTGGTCCGGGTACGTTTCGACCTTCACGTCCTTCGCCACCGACGCCGGCAACGTGAAGCCGACCTCGAACCGGTAGAGCTTGCCAGCAGCGGCCTCCGCTTCCGCGCGCCACGCCGCACTTGCCGCGTACGCCCTCTCCATCGCCGCACGCCACATCTCAGACCCCATGGAGCAACTCCTTCAAGCTCGCCGCCGCCTCGTCGAACGCGTCGGCCAGGGCGCGGTCGCGTCCTGGCAGCACGTGCGCGTAGATGGCCAGCGTGGTCGTCACGTTGGCGTGCCCGAGGCGCTCGGACACCGTCTTCATGTCCGCCCCCGAGGCGAGCAGCATGCTCGCATGGGTGTGGCGCAGCGTGTGGAACGACGCGTTCTCGGGCAGGCCGAGCCTGCGCCTCGTCTCCGTGAACCTCCGCGACACGATGCTCGGCCGCATGATGGATCCCGACCGAGTGCACACGAGCGGAAGCGAGAGGTCCCGTGCCTTGTCCTCCGGCAGGAACGACTCCCGGCTGCCGATCGCCTTCTGCACGGCGTCGACGACCGACGGCCCGCACGCCACGTTCCTCGGGCGCCTGCCCTTGGTGAACGGCTGGCGAACGGGCGGCGTGCCGGGGGGCTCCACCACGGTCGCGCCGACGTGGATCCACGCGCCCGCGAGGTTGAAGTCCGCGAGGGTCACGGCGCACGCCTCGCCGCACCTGATGCCCGTCATCAGCGAGAGGTACGCGGCCAGCGAGGTCATCCTGTCGATGTGGTCGTCCGAGGACGCGAGCTCGCCGAGTTCGGCGACCAGCGCCGCGAGCTCGTCCTCCCTGAGCGCGACGGCCTCGACGTGGTCGACGCGCGGCTTCGCGACCGAGGGCATCGGGTTGAACGGCACGAGCTCGGCCTTGACAGCCCACTTGAACATGCCGTGCAGGAAGTCGTGGCACAGCTTCACGCTGTTCTGCGCGAGCGGCTTGCCGTCCTTGCCGCCGTGCGCGAGCAGGACGTTGTACGCGGCCTCCACGAGGTGCGGCTTGAGCTCGTCGGCGTCTATGTCGCCGACGACGCGTTCCAGCCATCTGGCGGTGTTGCGGTACGTCTTCGACGTGTTCGCGGACCAGGACGGCGACATGGCCTCCACGTAGCGCGCCATCACGTCAGACATGCGCAGCGTGATGCCCAGCTTCGCCGCGGGCTCGATCTCGGCCAGCCACTCCATCGCGAGCTCCATGGCCTCGACCTCGTCGAGGGCGTCCGGGAAGCTCTTGTACTTCCTGATCTCCTCGCCGGTGACCTTGTTCGTGCCGAACCTCTTGCGGACGTAGTAGACGCCGTCGGGACGCTGTTTCAGGACGATGTCCGGCGCCGTCATTCGTCCTCATCCCCAGCCTGGCCGTCGAGGAAGCTGCGGACGGTCTCCATGAACTCGACCATCCCCTCGAGCGGTTCCCATCCGTCCGCGACGTGCAAATCGGCCCAAAGAAGCGCTTTCTCGAGCGACGAAACGGCGTGTCTCTGCGGTTTTTCAGCGGTCAGAACCCATGAATTGTTCCTGAAATGCGCGTCCTTCATGCTGTATCCGATGGCGAACGCCATCAAATTGCCGTCGATTTCGAGCACCCAGGGGAACTTTTTGGGGAGTTCCGAGAGCCAGTAGCCCTCCCATGCGGCCTCGCATGCCTTGTCGTACAGCAGCTTGAAATCGCTTGGGAGAGTGCCTTCCGGCACCTCGTCGAACCTGCCGCAGACCCAATCCCACATCGCGTCGTCGACGGCCTTTGCCATCTCTTCGTGCCGTGCGGCGAGCCTCCTGCGCTCCGCCTCGGCCTCGTCCCCCTCGGTGCTCGCGATGGGCTCGCCGTAGAAGTCGAGGTAGACTCCAGACCAGTTGTCTGCCAGCCTGCCGACTATGCCCGTGTGGGTGGCGCTCGCCTGCATGTAGGCTCCCTCGAGGTCGTCGGGCGCCTCGCACGAGTTGATGTAATGCAGATCCCTGGGGTACTCGTCGACGACCTCTATCCTCAGCTCCGCGGCCCTGGACCTGAACACGGCCTCGTCCTCGTCGTGCTTCTTCCTCCGCCTCAGCCTGTCGACGGTCAGGTACCAGTCCTTCTCCGATGCCCCGACGATCTCGTCGACCATCTCCGGCATGCCCTCGAACTCCGAGAGCGCGTAGAGGCGGTCGAGGGTGAACTGCTCGGCCTTGTCCCCCGCGAGCACGCGCCCACGGCGCAGGCTCGCGGCCTTCTCGGCCCCGATGCTGGCCACGTCGCCGACGTACTCGTCGTCGCCGAACATGGCGAGCTGCTGCGTGAAGCGCGATTCCTCGACGGGCTCGTACTTCTTCTTGACGTTGGTCCTCACGACGGTCTCGACCACGCTCTGCACGGTGTCGACGTCGTCTATGACGGCCCAGCACTCCTCCGTTCCGAGCTGCTGCATGGCGCGCACGCGGGAGTTCCCCGCCTTGATGCGGTAGCATTCGCCGTCGCGGATGAGCTTGACCGGCTCGTCGGGCTCACCGCCGGGGCCGAACGACCCGGCCAGCTGCTCGACGTACTCCTTGTTGGCCTTGAGGTTGTAGTCCCGGCTCACGAACTCGTTCCCGAACTCGTCGACGAGGGGCTTTATCAGCTCGACCCTCACGCGCTCGATTCTCGGTGCCATCCGGTCCCCTTTCCTAGTACGCGGCCGCGAGCCACATGAACGAGAAGAGGAACAGGAAGCCGACTATGCACGTGGCCACGAGCTCCAACCTCGACGAGAACTCGCCATGGTCTCGCGCGTCTGCTAAACTTGTCCTCGGTTGCCGGCCTCGTGCCGGGTTTCCGTTGGCGCGGGTTTCTTGTCGGATGGCCGCGCCTTCTCTTTTCCTGGTCATTCTGTCCTTCCTTTCGACTTCTGATTTGGTTCGGAAAGTTCACGGAATTTCCGCAACTTTCTCTTTTCCCTGTCCGTGTCCGAGTAGATCGCCTGCCGTCGCCGTTCGGCCTCTCGTATCCTCACCTCCTCGTCGGCGATCTCCTTGCGTATCCGCCTGTTCTTGAGCGCGGCCGCATCCGCAGACTCGTCTATCGAGCACTTGCGGCACCAGCCGGTGCGCGTCGAGAGCGGGCGGTAGGTCGTCTTACCGCATCTCGGGCAGTGGTAGCGGACGACCAGGCTGACGCCCATCTCGCTCGCCTTACACTGAACCGCCCGAACCGAGCGACCAAGTACCTCGGCAACCGCCTGCGCGCCGTTGCCGGCGTTCTTGCGCAGGTAGTCCTCCTCGGCCTGTGACCACCGCGGCATCTAGGCGGTCGCCCGCCTCGGCCTGCCCGCGTCGACCCACTCGCGGAACAACTCGACGCCGATCCGTCCGAAACGTTCCTCGCGCAGGCTCAGGTCGTACGCCGGAGGACACGGCTCGACGCCGAGCTCCTCGCAGGTGTAGACCCTCGTGTTTTCTCTCTGCTCCATCTGTCTCCTGTTCCGAGGTTCGTCGGGTTCGGTGGCATCCAAGGAGGCGGCCGCTTTCATTCCTTTCGCATCAGCTACTCGATCCGGTTGCGCCGCCCCCCTGGACGCCAGCTGCGTATGGCTGCAGCCAGCGCCCCGAGGGAAGAAGGACCGGACGCTTTTAAGGCCATCCCGAGGCCAGGTTTCAAGCTAAACAGCTCCGGCTATAGCGGCGGCTCTGTCATCAAGTTCGAGAAGCTGGCCAAGGTCGCCGTAGAACGAAAAGAGGAGGCCTGCTTTTACATACTTTTGACCGCCTTCAACCTGTTCGATGTATTCAGGATGTGACTCGACGATCTTCGTCGCAGTAGCGCGGGATACTCCGCAACGTTTCGCAAAATCAGAGATTGTAAGAAGGGCTGGCACATTATCTGGGTATGTCATGAGCAGTAAGTCCTTTCTCTTGTGGTTTTGTCTATATATACAAAATTTTGTCTTTATATGCAAGTTGGTTTTTACAAAAATTCGTCAAATCTTGCAAATATTTGTTAATTCGTTAAAATGCTGCTCATCGGCAGCAAGAGGAGAGAACGATGTCCGTATTAGACAAGGGAAAGCTCGGCGCAATGATGCGCTACATGAGAACCAGTGCAGGTTATGCAAACGCGGAGGACTTCGCGAAGGCTTTAACAGAGACGGTTGGTTACAAAATCTCGAAAGAAACAATTTACAAATACGAAAGCGGCTTTCAAGAGCCCAAACTGTCAGCTCTCGTGGCAGCCGAAATCCTCTGTAAGCACTCGGTTGAAGATAGGATGCTCAGAGAATGCTTGCTTGTTGATGAGAACCTCAGTGCAAAAAACTAAGATTATTGAACCATGATAAAAACTACCATAAAGAATGAAGGAGGAGATCATGAATAGATTCGCAGCTACTATTGCCATATGCGTGCTGGCATTCCTGTTTACAGGGTGTTCGTCCGCTACCACGCTTCATTCAAGCGCGGCATCGAGCAGCACTGGCGCGAGTATTGCTGCTTCTACCATGTCCTTATCTTCAAGCGCAACATCCGATCGGGTAAGCGCTGCTGCAGATACCGTGTTCGGTTTTCCAGAGCAGGTGAAGACTTCAAGCGGTTCCGGATCGAACATTGGCACCGTGGGAGTCTTTTATGCTCACAGCTCTGAGTGCACTGATGAGAACCTCGAGAAGTGGTTCAACCAATATGTAAGATGGGGACTCGATAACTGGTGCGTGATCATGTATACCGATCAGCCTGGATTTGGAGTCTATGCAAACAGCACCTACGCGGAAGCGAACGTTCCCATCGGCTCCGATTACATGCTCGGCGATGACTCCGACGCTGTTTTCTACGTCTTCTCTTCCGACGATGCCCTTTTAGACGGTGTTTTGGTCCGTCATGAGTAGGTAATCATAAATTCATTCGCAATACAGTATTGATGAACATGAAAACCGCCGTCATATACGCACGCTTCTCCTGCAGCAAGCAGCGCGAGGCTTCCATCGAGGACCAGCTGCGCGTCTGTTCTGATTGGTGCAAGCGCGAGGGCTACCGCAT
This sequence comes from Candidatus Cryptobacteroides sp., assembly GCA_045117755.1. Taxonomy (GTDB): domain Bacteria; phylum Bacteroidota; class Bacteroidia; order Bacteroidales; family UBA932; genus Cryptobacteroides. Next base: position 16,563 of record JBGUOB010000030.1, on the reverse strand, counting down.
CGTCGGGCAGTACTGCGACTACGCCATATCGGGCCGCACCGACGCGCGGCCGCAGTTCCAGCTGATGATGGAAAGGGCAGGGGAGTCGGACATCGTCCTCGTGTACATGATGGACCGCTTCTCCCGCGACGCCTACGACGCGCCGATCTACAAGAAGCGCCTGCGCGACAAGGGCGTGCGGCTGGTGTCGGCGACCGAAGCCCTGCCGGACGGTCCCGATGCGGTGCTCCTCGAGAAGATCTACGAGGGCCTGGCAGCCGTCGAGTCGGCGCACATCTCCGCGCGCACGAAACGCGGCATGGAGGGCAACGCCCTCAAGTGCCTCTACAACGGCGACCGCGTGTACGGCTACTCCGTCGACCCCGAGACGAAACGGTACGTCATCGACGAGGACCAGGCGGCAGTCGTGCGGGAGTGCTTCGCCCGTCGGGGAAACGGCGAGTCGGAGTACTCCATCGCGCAGGCCATGGCCGCCAAGGGCGTGAAGACGTACAGGGGCAACCCGTGCTCTCACACGATGGTGCACAACATTCTGAAGAACGTGCGTTACCGCGGCATCTACAAGTGGGGAGACATCGAGATGCCGGGCGGGATGCCCGCCATAGTCACCGAGGAGGAGTGGGAGATGGCCAAGAGCGTGCCGCCGAAGAAGCGGCGCCAGGACGAGAACTGGGGCGAGTACGCGTTCACCGGCAAAGCTGTCTGCGGCGCATGCGGCCACAACTTCATCGGCGTGTCGGGTCGTGGCAGGAACGGCAAGAAGTACTCCTACTACCGCTGCAGCAAGCGGTGCGGAGGGGTTTCGCCCGTATCCCGCGACTGGCTCGAGGGTCATGTCGCCGAGGCGCTGAGGGAGTTCGTCTCCGACCGCGACCGCGCGCTCGAGATCGGCCGCATCGTGGAGGCCTATGCGAGGTCGTCGGAGGTCAACCGCGACGCAGACCGAGCGCGCAAGGCCGTCGCGGACGCAGAGCGTGCACTCGACAACATCCAGAGGGCCATCGAGATGGGCGTGTTCACGGAGGAGACGAAGGCGCGCATCGCGGAGCTGCAGGCGCAGAGGGCCCAGGCGCAGGCGTTCCTCGAGGGATTGAAGGACTACGACCTCGACGCCGAGGGGTTCGCCGATTTCCTGCAGTACGGCGCGACACTTTCCGACAGCAAGATGATCGACTTGCTCGTGTGGCAGATCCTGGTCCATGACGAGTGGGTAGTCGTCACGTTGAACTACGACGTCGAGCCCGGAACACCCCAGCGGCTAGTCCTGGAGCGGTTCGAGCAACATTGCAAATGGGATGAAAAAAGCACGAACTCCGCAGGTCAGCATGAGTTCGTGCAAATTGTAGATGGCTCCCCTTATACAACGTTGTACGAAACGCCGACAGGTTGCTCGGTTGTGGTCAGCGATGGGAAAGTCGCACTCGTCCTTCGTCGCGCCGCCTAGGGTAGCCGAACCCACCACGCCGAGTAGTCGACGTATTCGTCCGGTAGGTTTTTGACGGTGTAGTGCATCCCGTCGAACCAGAACGTGCTGATTCCCGTGCGCCGTGCTTCGTAGACCTGCCCGATGCTCTCGAGCAACGGCCTGTCCATGGGTCCGCGGATGAATTCGACGGTGCCCCTTTCGGCGTAAGGCGCAAGCGAGGAGATGACGATCGTCATGGCGAGAAGACACGTCATGGCAACCGCCGCCGCCAGGAACCTCCCGACGGTCTGCCTCATAGATGCACCAGGTACGTGTCGGTCCCGTCCGTGCGGCCGATTGCGATGTACCGCGTCTCGCCGTTGTAGGACACGTAACGGCCCCACAGGTACTTCCCATTAACCTCGGACCAGTCGTCGAGGTTCACGACCTCACCCTCGTAGTAGACCGCGACGGTGTCGACCGAGACGGTCGGCTGAGACTTCACGGCCAGGGCGTCGGCGACGCATCTGTATGCGCCTGGTCCCTGGAAGACAAGACCGGAAGGGTCTGACGGCCCAGCTTCTCCATCGTCTGCCTTTCCGTTGTAGTGCAGGATGCAGTCGTATCCTCCGTACGGCTCCCAGTACGGGCGCACGACGGACTCTCCGCCGGTCTGATCACCTTCCTGGCCGCCCGTGATGCCGCCGAACTCGTTGTGGACGAACTCGCTCAGCACGTCGGGATACTGCGTCTGGCACATCGACACGTGCTCGATGTCGTTGGGACGGTGCACCAGGTAGGCATCGCCGGGTTCGGCGAGGAAGCTCGGAGGTTTGCGCTCGAAAAGCCCCGATCCGACGAAGACCTCCTCGATGTTGCCGGTCCACCAGGCGCCGAGGAGCGCGCCTTCGTACGGCGTGCCGCGGAGCGCTTCGTTCCAGGCGTCGATGTACGAACTCGCGCAGTCGCGGTCGCCGACCCAGAACAGGCACATGACGCCGAGCGTTTCCCACCACTCGGGCTTGTTGGCGTTGCCCCACCGGGCATCGCCCTGGGTGTAGCCGAACCTCGGGTCATCGCACATGCGGCGGTGGTTCTCAGCCGCTACAAGGTTTCGCTTGGGCACAGGTTCCCTCCCTAGGTTATTTCGAGTGCTTCGCCGTCAGCGGCGAGGCGCCGTCGTCGACTTCGGGTATGCCGGCGACGCTGGTGAGCATCGACACCACGACACCCGTCGCCATGCAGCCGACGATGTAGGGCCAGTCGAGCGTGACGATGTTCAGCACGTCGCTTCCGATGAGGATCAGGCCGATCTGCGCGGCGGTCTTCAGCGCACGGACCCCTGCCGCCTTGAACCATTGCTTGATGTCCATGTTCAGTCCTTTCTCTTGTGCTTCTCGATGTACTCGTCTATGTCGCTTCCGACCTGGGCGTCCATGTAGGTTTTCGTCTGGTGGTTGTATCCGAGGTCGCGGTAGATGATGTACGCCTCGATCTTCTCGTCGATGCTGAAGTGGTCGTCGTATATGGCCATCCGGCACGTCATCATGAGCGTCGCCCGTTGCATCTCGCGCATGTCGGCCGCGTCCTTGGTCGCCGTTTTGAACTTGGCGACCAGCGCGCCGACCAGGGCTGCGACGACCGAGGACAAGATGGTCGTGAAAAAGGTCATGAGCAGGGGGTTCACAATGCTCCTTCCGATGGTTGCTGCGTTCTCGCTTCCATCCTAGTGAGCATGTGAGACGGCAAAGGAAAAGCGCCCCGGAGGGCGCTCGTCATGGTCTCGTCACGCTGCTCTATGCGTTCTGCAGCAGCTGGTAGAGCTCTGGGTTCGTCGCGCCGGGCGGTGTTTCGACGTCGAGCGCTTCCAGAGCGTCGACGATGTCCTGCTTCCTCGGCTGGCTCCCGATCTTGTCCATGAGGGACTCCTTGTCCCATCGGCCCGCCTCGACGAGCCTCTTCCATAACCTTCCGCGTGCCGTGCTCATGCCATCACCTCCATGATGTCAAGGAGCGCCGCGTCGATGTCGGCGCGCCAGTCCTCGTCGCGCATCTCCATGCGGGATCTCCTGTATGCCTGCTCCTCTCCCAAGGACCAGAGGTCGTCGAAGTTCTCCATGATCTCGTCCTCGGCGAGGTCCGTGACGACCATCACCTCGTCGGCCTCCCAGAGATCGAAGCTCGTGCCGTCGTCGTTGTACCCGGTGCCCTGCTCGATGTTGGCTCTCAGCAGGACGATGGCTTTCCCGTTATCCTGCTGACGGTACTCGACGGGTTGCAGCTCCACCGAGCTGTACGTCTTCTCCATGTTGACCCTTTCTCGCGCATGCTGAAATAACGCGGCAGCATTCCGCCACCAACGCGCCCAGCTTGTTCTCGTCCCGGAAGCGCCGGGTCGCCGTAACCTTAAAATAGCCCCAATATGAGATTACCCTCGCCGCGACGTGCGGGGTGATGCACCTGGCCCGTCGGGCCCTCATGATGGCCCTCCGCGCGCGGAGGAATATCCCCGCCCTGATGGTCGTCCTATCCCTCCTGAATACGAAGCCGACCATGTCGACGGGCTCCACGTCGATGCGGCACACCTTCCACGGCTTCACCGTCAGGCCCAGGTTGTCCTTGAGGAACTTCTCGACCTTGCGGACCGCCGACTTTAGGTTCGCCTTGTCGTGTCCGCAGATGAACCAGTCGTCCATGTAGGTGAGCACGTGGTCGACCAGCTTCTCGCGCTTGTCCGGCTTTCCGCCACGGCCTTTGCGCGTGCGCGACAGCTCGCAGGCGTAGCGCACAGCTGGGACCATGTAGTAGTTGGCCAGGAACTGCGAGAGGTAGCTCCCGATGTTGATTCCAGTCTTGTGGGTGGCGATCAGCGCCTCGACCAGCCATACGAGGTCTGGGTTCGCGATGTCGCGCTCGAGCATCGCGAAGAGCACGCCTCGGTCGACGCTCGGGTAGTACTTCCTTACGTCGAGTTTGACGTAGTACTTCTGATTTGGATCCTTGACCCACTTCTGGATGTAACGCCGTGCATGTTTCTGACCTTTGCCAGGAACCGATGCGCACTGATGGTACATCACCTTGGCGTCGAACAGATCCTGCATGGCGAGGACGCACAGGTGGTTGAGGAACTGCTGCATCGGGTCCTCGCGGCCTATGAGCCTCTTCTTGCCGTTCGTCGGTTCGGTTCGCCAGAAGTAGGAGATGGGTGTCAGGTCGAGGGTTCGGGTCTCGACCATGATCCGCACCTTCGCGAAGATCTCGGTCATCGGCGCGCCGAAGAACTCGGCGAATTCGGGGCGCGTGTGGTGGCGCCTCCTGAACTCGTCGTAGGTGCTGGCCAGGTGCTCGTCGGAGGTTATCTTCACCCCCTTGCAATACGTCTTCATGTCTTCCTTCCCACCCGCGCCCTCCCAGTCTTCTGGGGGCTTGGCCCGTCTTCGCCTAGGCTACCAACGGGCGGGGCTTTTGCCGATTTCGGTCGGTTGACCGTGGCTGTGCCACCCACGTTCAAGGGCGGTGAACACGACCTGGAAGTGGTTCTCCCGATCTTCCCAGAGTAGCGGCCGCCGATGTTCCAGTTCGTGTTGCCGAGCCCGTTGTTCGAGTTCACGCACCCGACACCGGCATTCGCACCATTGTTCAGGTTGCCGCCGACGAGCGGAACAAAAAGCAGGCGCGGCGGTCGTGCTCCCCACTGTTTCAGATCATGGCGCCTGGCGCCTATGGGGAGGGGGCAGGCGCCCCCTCTTTCGCTTAGCGAAATTCACCCCTATTCGGCTGGCGCCGAATGCCCGATTGTAGAAGAGCGGCCGCCGATGAACCAGTACGTGCTGCCGAGCCCGCGGTGCGAAGGCACGCACCCGACACCGGCAGGCGCACCAACGTTCAGGTCGCCGCCGACGAGCGTCTCGCGCGCTGCCGACGATGTCGCTCCCGGATGCCATGCGGTCATGAACCCCGTCGTGGAAGTGCCGCCGACGTTCTGCGGCACCCGTGCGCCCTTCTCGCTCGTGTAGTCCTCGATGTAGTTCCATGCATTCTGGGATGTCGCCACCGTCACCTGGGCGAGCTTCGTCCATCCCGTCGACTGGTTGTTCGCCGTGCAGTCGGAGACGTCCGGGGCGATGTACCACTCGTGCTTCTGCTCGTTGTTCACGACCGAGTTGTACGAGGTCATGTTGTGGAGCACGATGTAGAGGCCTTGGATCCACTCGGTGTTCTGGAACTTGAAGGGGAACTTCCCGTTCGTGAGGCCGGCTTCCGTCGGCGCTCCGAACGTTCCCAGGACGCCGTCGCAGCTGCCGTTCCGCCACGGCATGGTCACGGCCGCAGCCGTTGCCGGGACGTCGATGTCCGCTGCGAGCTCGAGGTTGATGGCCGTCTTGCCGCTGCCGAGGGCGGTCTTGGAGAGCACTTTGGCAGATTTCGCGATGCTGTGCATCGCCGCCTGGTAACGGTCGGTTTGGGTTCCGTCGCCGATCGACAGCGAGCTGCCGATCTCGATGTTCGCGGCCTGCGCGTCGGTCAGAATCACGCGCTTCACGCCTGTCTCCGCCTGCGCGACCACGTAGGTGTAGTTGTAGGACGTGCAGCCGACGGCGACGCTCCGCGGCGCCTTGACGCCGAGCATCAGCTCCATGTAGTCCATGAGCCACTCGAGGTCGCCGTAGTCGAAGTACGTCAGGCCGTCCGTCGACGCGCGCGCCTTGCTCCACGAGAAGTCGTTGTCGGAACAGTGCTCGACCTTGTTGGCCACTGTCGCGTTGTAGTTCGCGCCCGGCACCTCGCCGCTCTTCGAGCTGAACGCGCCGTCGCTGTCCATGTAGCACGCCGTCAGGATGAAGGGACGCAGCTCGCCGTCCGGGGTGTAGGCCCCCCGGCACGCCTTGAACCCCTCGCGCGGCGACATGCTGTACTCCTTGAGGATGTAGTTCCCCTCGTCGGTGACCTTCTTGTAGTAGACGGGCCGCGCGATGTAGGTATCGTTCGCCTCCGCGTCGAAGCGCGAGTCGTAGCCCTCCATCGACGTGACGAACGGCATCATGTCGTCCTTGTCGACGCCGCCGTGCACGCGCGGGCAGAGGAACAGGCCGATGCCGGCGTAGTCGTTGCGCCCGGACGACTCGTCCGTGGAGGCCTCGAGCACCTTCCATGCGTTCGCGCCGGTCTTGATGGCCGTCGTCACCGTCGAGTAGCTGTACTTGGGGATGCGCACGCCGTACACCTGCCCGTCGTCCTTGAGCGCCATCCACCGGTCGAGGTTGTCGTAACGTCCCGTCTCCTGGTCGAAATGCGGCGCCAGGAACGACTCCGCGCGGTCGGCCGCGGCGTTGGCCGCCGCCGCCGCGGTGTTGGCAGCGTCGGTCGCCGTTCCCGCGTCGGTGATCGCATCCTGGAGCGTGGCGATCAGCTCGTCGACGAGAGACTGGTACTCCTCTGCCTCAGGACCGTCGAGGTCGGCGTTGGGCAGGACGATGAACGGCAGCGTGTCGGACGTCGCCGTCTGCCCCTCCTTCGTCAGCTCGAAGTAGGCGACGAGCACCGGGCCCGAGTTTGCCGTGAGGTCGGTGCCGACCGCGTACTCGACCTCGCCGCTGGCGGCGTTCGTGACCGTTGCGTTCTTCCTGACGATTCCACCCGAGGCGTTGATGGCGCAGAACTTCGCCGTGTACCCCGTCAGCGAGAACGTCGCGTCGTCGTACGTGATGACCCCCTTCACCGTCACCCCGCTCTCGCCGCGGCGCAGCGTGATCGGCGGTATGCCGCCGGAGCGTCCCTTGCGCTTGAGCAGGTCGAGCGTGCGGGTCTCTGTGTAAGTTGACATGGCTCTTCCTTTCTATACCTTGTCCCAGCCGAACACGCCGGGCTCCCAGACGTTCGCCCCGTCGTAGGTCGACACCCATTCTTCTCCGTTGTGCATCACGTGGTCTCCGAGTCCGTAGGCGTCCTGCGCGCCCGTGGGCTGCACCCACTCCGGCACGGTCCCGGGCTCGCCTATCGGCGTCCAGAGCGCCGGCACCAGGTCAGGCGTCCAGTCCGCCTGTGATGTGTGCGCCTGCTCGCAGCGGTAGAGCCTGCCGCCGTGCCTCCTGCGGTCGCCGACCTTGTAGGCCGTGTTGGGCTTCCATGCGGGGAAGGCGTCGACGACCTGCGCGGCCTGCTCGTCGGTCAATATGGGCAGGACCTCGTCGAGCGCCGTCTGCGCGGGGTCTGTGTACTCCTGGAACCGATCGTCCGCCGCCAGAACCTCGTATGCGCGATGGAACGTGAGCGCGTCGTCGGGCCCCAGCACGACCGACGTGCGGTACGGGTCGCTTGCCTCCGTCTCGGAGACGTACGACACGACCTCGAAGCGCGTCTCCTGGCCTGCTATGTGGAGGATGTTGTCGATGACGTGCCGTCCCCTGACGGCCCCGTCCGGCATCATCACGTTCCTATCGAGCGCCATCTGAAACCTTCCTTTCGATTTTGGCAAGCCTGTTTTCGAGCGCGTCGACGCACTTCTCCAGCGATTGCGCGTATGCGACGAGCGGTGCGATGAGCGCCGTGTAGTCGAGCGTCAGCGGGTCGAAGTCGAGCGACTCGTCGGTGTGCTGCGCTTCGACGGTCTTCGTGTCCCAGATGTCAGCCATCTGGACGTCCTGGGCGTAGAAGCCGTAGTGCCTGCCGCCGTCCTTCACGAACACGGCGGGCTTCAGGCGGCCGATTATCGTCCGCGCGTCCTCGCCAAGGTAGGCGACGTGCGTCTTGAGCCTGCGGTCGGAGTTCTGCACCAAACTGCCTGCGATGGTGAGTCTTCCTGTACCGCTCAGCGTGAGGATGTTTTTGCGGTCACTGTCGCTGGAACCACCGCCAACCACGAGTTTATTGGTGTAGGTACCAGTCGACACGACGTTGTATGCACCCAGGGCAGTCTCGTAGTAGTTGGCCGTTTGAACTCCCTGGCCGTAGGCGAGCGACGATTGGCCCCCTGCGATGGAGTTGGTGCCGCCAGCGAAGCAGGCCTGGCCTGTTGTCTTCGTGTTGCGTCCCATGGCGACCGCGTAGGCTCCGTTCGACACGGAGCCAAATCCGAACGCGACCGATGCGGTGTTGGTCGCGCTCGTCTGAGTACCGAACGCCACAGCGAACTGCCCAGATGCGGTCGTACCCTGGCCCTGCGACAGCGAGTAGTCGCCGCTTGCAGCAGTATCCCATCCGAGCGCGACCGAGGAAGTCCCCTTGGTGGAGCCGCTCGTCCTCGTCCCGAACGTGAAGTACGGCTTGGTCCTGCTCTCATAACCGACGCGGCCAATCTCCACTATCTGCCCCGTGTTGGCTGGGTTGGAACCGTACACACCGAACCCGTAGTCGGGCGATATCTCGACATGCGCCTTTGCAGCGTCACCGATTATGGAGTTCGGGCCATATGTCGCGTAAACCGTCGAGGCGGTCGGCGTGTCGCCCGACCACGTGACCTTCACCACGTCGAACGAGCCGTTCGAGTTGACCAGCGCGCCGACCGTGTTGCCCTGCTTGCAGACAAGGATGCCCGAGCCGTAGGCCCTGACCATCGTGTTCGGGTAGATGGCGTCGGTCGTCGATATACACCAATCCGTCGCCTTCTCGCCTGCTTCGAGCTTCCATCCGCAGAACCAGACGTTGCACGTTGGGGTGCTGATGCCGCCCGGGTATGCGATGATGCCTATGTCATCCATGTCGCTAGGTGTCGTGAACGTCCATGTGTAGCGATGCCATGCCGCATCGTTCGGCATGTCGAATCTCTTGTTGGGGTACACGTTCGTTCCGTTGCGCTGGTAACCGTACTGAAGCACCAGCTCGGTATCGCTCGCTGCGGTGGCGTGCCGTGCGTAGACGCTCATCGTGTAGGTGTTCCCCGGCCTGCACATGACGCGGCTGCCGCTGTAATACGACACGGAGTGACTCTGCGCGCCGCTTGTCTTGACGAGGTGCTGCCCGTACTTGATGCCGATGACGGGAGGGTTGCTGATTTCCGCAATGGTAGACGTGTACTCTCCGTAGTTCGCGCTCTCGATGTACCTGTTACCTGCAGCGGTGACCTTCGTCAGGCTCGGGGCGTTGGTGTCGTCGAGCAGGTTCGTGCCGCCGACTGCGTAGTTGGCGGCTTCGTTCGCGCTGTTCAGAGCCCCTGCGAGCACCGGTTCCGTGTACGTGACGCTGTTGTCGTCCCATGTGATCTGCGAACGGGTCCAGATGTACTTCCCCGGCTCCCACGCCGGCTGCTCGATTCTCCAGGTGCCGTCCACCTGGGCGCTGTTGCTCGTCGACAGGTAGTACTGATCGACCATCGCGCTGATCCCGACGCCGTCGGTCCCATCGGTCCCGTCCGCGCCTTTGATGAGGCTCCACGAGTAGCTCGCGTAGCTCGTCGAGTCGGCCTGCGTGTTGTCCGAGTAGACGCCGATGTACTTCTTGTTGGCGGAGACGCTCGTCGAGAAGTCCTGGGAGCCGTCCGCGCTGTTCGCCCATGCGATGTGCACGTAGCCGTTGGCTCCGTTCGCTCCGTTGGTGCCGTTGACGCCGTCCGTGCCGTCGGCGCCGTCGTCGATCGTGAGCGTGGTCGACGTCGTGCCGTCGGTGAGCACGACCGTCGTCGTGCCGCCGCTCTTCGTGCTGCTCTGCACGTGGACGCTGGCGCCGTCGTCGCCGTCGGTGCCCATGTAGCTGCACGTGTCGGTCGTGGTGCCGTCGCTGTACGTCGTGCGGCACCAGAGCCACTTGCCCTGGGCCACGCTCGGGATGCTCGACTGCCATCCGCTCGACGGCGCCGTGGTGCCGCTCGTCCCCTCCGCCCACTGCACGTCCGTCACGGTGATGCTCGCGCCGGCGGCCCCGGTCGCGCCTCGTATCGACGTGCGGTTCCCCGCAAGGACCGACGACGACGAGACCGACGTGACGGTGTAGCGGTAGTAGGACCTCACGACCAGGTCGCCGACCTTCGGCGAGACTCCCGACGGCCCCGTGAGCGCGGAGAGCGCGAACGTGTAGTTCGGGGTCGTCGGGTCGGACGTCGCGGTCCATATCTGCGAGCCGTCCGCGCCGTCCGTCCCTGCGGCTCCCTGCGGGCCGCGGATCGTGCCGACGTCCTCCCACTGCGCACCGTCCCACACGTACAGGTCGCCGGCGACGATGTAGCCGTCGCCGAGGCTGCCTGTGGGATGCGCCGTCTGCAGGTCCGCGAGCGTGTTGTACGAGCCGAGGATGGTCACCGACGTGCCGTCCTCGCCGTCCCTGCCGGAAATCATCACGGGCGTCGAGTAGCTCGTGCCCTGCGGCGTCGTCGTGGCGGTGCGGGACCAGATGTACTTGCCGGCCTCGTAGGCCGGCGGCGTCGTGCTCCATCCGGACGTCGGCGCGGTCGTGGAGCTCGTGCCCTGCGCGTACTCGACGTCGACCCCCGATATGGTCGCGTTGACGCGCTGCATGACCGTTCCCAGCGTGGTGTCGTCCATGATGGTCGTCGCAGGCAGGTGGAGCTGGTTGTTGTCCAGGTCCCAGTACGTTCCCGCCGCGTTGCCGATGAAGCCGGCGACGAGCTCGGCGGTGGTCACGACCTGCGCCGCGACATGGCCGCTCACGAAGACGGTCTTCCACTCCCACTCGCCCTGGGCGGTCCTCGTGTTGGCGATTCTGATGGTTCCGCCCTTGACCTCGACGACCTGGCCCGCCTCCACCGGGTTGAGCGGGTCGGCCACGGCGGTGTCGTAGGTGAGGATGCCGTGGCCCGGCACGATGTAGGCGTAGCCGCCCGTGGCGTTTATCTCTGCGTTGATGCGGGCGACCAGGTTGGTCAGGTAGTCGGCGGTCGAGAACGTGCCGCCGTTCATGGCCTGCACGGTGTCGGCGACCATGGAAAGCCGCGAGCCGAGGCCCGCCATCATGCCGGCGACCCCTCCGCCGATGTGGCCGAGCGTGAGCTGCACGTCGTCCTCGTAGAGGAGGTTGACGGTCATCGCCGCGACGCGCGCCGACACCCTGATGCCGTCGCCGAACTTGCGGTCGACCACGTGCACGGCGTCGCCGAGCGACACCCCGTGCAGGTCGACGCCCTCGCGGGCGAGCTGCAGCACGTCGACCTCGTATGTCACCTTCGGGACGGTCGACTCCTCGAGGATCCCCTGCGCCCATGTCTTGAGCTCTGACGGCGTCTCGATCTCCGGGTTCTCGACCTCCAGGGTCGGGTACTCCCAGCCGCCGCTGCCGTCGGGCAGCTTCGCGATGTCGGTCATGGCCGCGTTCTCGAGGTAGTCGAGGCCGCCGTTCACGCTCGCGATGGTTATCTTGCGCCCGTAGCCTGAGCCGGTGTCCTCGCCCCTGCCCCTGGGCGTGATGCGGCAGTACAGCGGCCCGTCCGGAACGGTCCTGCGCACCGACTTCAGGTCGGCGCCGAAGTCGAACCGCCTCTTGACGGTCTGCTCGCCCTGCTTCGCGTAGTAGTCGACCTTGCGCGCCGTGACGGTCCCGGTCTTCTCGTCGACCTGCACCGTGACGTCGATCTCGCCGCCCCACGTCGCGACCATCGTCTTGATGGCGCTCCATCCGTCGGTGTCGTACATCGACGCACCGCCGGTCGCCGTGTTCGTGACGGTCCCGCGCTGCCATCTGGACGTGCCGCCGAGGGCGGCGTCGAGGGCGACCGCGGCGTTGCACGGGGTCTGGACGCCCGGCATCGCCGACACCCGGGTGCCCATGAGGTCCGGCTGGACCGACCAGACGCAGTAGTAGGTGCCGAACGGCCGGTCTCCCGCGTCGTGCAGCGCGTCGGTGCCGTAGACCACGTGCTCGCGCCACCTTCCCCTCTCGTCGAGGGTGAGGATGCGCCATCCCTGCTCGAGGGTCCTGGTGGTCGTCACCGTCAGCGAGTGCTCGCCGTTGACCTCCTCCTTCCTCGAGAGCTCGAAGACGTCGTCCTCCGGAAGGTCGAAAAGGGGAGTTCCGAGCCTGTTGCACACGATGACCCGGTACATCTACAGCCACCTCTCGGTGTAAGTCACGGAGGCCCCGCCGGACGCGGTTCCCCAGTCCATGGACAGCTCGTGCGTCCCCGGCTCGAGCGGGAGCCAGTCGGAGTCGAGCGTCGGCACGGCCACGGCCCCCGCCACCGACAGCGTCCTGGCCGCGCAGTCGATCGCAACGGCTTTCGCGGTGCTCCCGGTGCCGAGGTAGGCCTGCAGGAAGTCCCCGTCGTCCAGGCGCAGCCCCCACAGGCCCGTGCTTCCGCCGAGGGCCGTGGCGGTCACCGCCATGAGCGCCGCGTGGGTGCCCTGGACCTCGAACTCGACGGAGCCGCCGGACGGGACGGTCAGCGTGCGGGCGCGCCCGTACGCGACGGGGTCGGGGCATGTGAACGTGAGCGTCGCGGTCGCGCTGTAGCTCGCGAACTCGAGCTCCGTGGCGCCCGTCAGGACGGCCATGCGGTAGCGCTCGGGCGTGAGGAAGAGCCTCTGCGTGCCGGCGTTCCTGAGCGCCGCGACCGCATCGGCCCACTGCTGCTGTATCTCGCGCGGGTCGATGGTGCCGGTCGCGATCCTGCAGGTGACCTTTATCTCCATGGCGCCGAGGTCGTTGCCCGCGAGCACGGCCCCGTCCCTGCCGGGGACCGCCCTCAGGTCGGGCGCCGTCGGCGCGATGGCGGGCATGTCGACCTTGGCCACCTCGAAGCGTTCGGTAAGGCCTAGATCGCCGAATATGAAGCATCCCACAGCCTCGCTCCTTCCTTGCGCGAAATCTCCTCGTACAGCGCCTCGGCGAGGCCCGTGCCGACCGCGCGGCCCTCGGCCGCCGTCGACGCGTTGACGTTGACGGTGACGTTCATCACCACGCTCGAGTCCCCGCCGCGGGGAGCGGCGGCCTGCGCGAGCATCGGCGCGAACGTGCCGTTCGGCGTCATGGCCATCTCGATCGTGTCAGCCAGGCCGCGCGACGCGCCGCCCACGAGGCCGGCGGACTCGTCTATGCCGATCGCGACGCCCTCGCCGAAGAAGCCGCCCAGCTCGATGCCGACCTTGGAAGGTGAGCCGATGCTGAGGGCGTATGCGATGGCGTTGCGGGCCTGGACTGCCAGGCTGTAGGCCGCATTCCAGACGCTGGAGCCGAGCATGCCGTTCGCGAACGAGTTCCCGAGGTTGCAGCCCAGATCCCAGGCCCCTACGCTGTTCAAGCCGCTCCTCGCCGTCTGGGCGAGGTTGCTGCCCGCCCAGTACGCGCTGGTGGAGCCGACCGCGCTCGCGAAGGAGCTGCCAGCCGACGAGCCCGTCGAGGCGAACGCCGACGGCGACGGACTGATGCCGGCGAGGGCCGTGGATGCGAGGTGGGAGGCGGAAGAGGCGACGGAGGACGCGCCCGACGCGATGGACGATGCCAGGCCCTGTCCCGACCTGCTGCCGATCGACTGGAAGTCGGACGGCAGGCCGCTCGTCCTCGCCTTAATCTGGGCGACGATGTCGGATATGGTGCCCAGCGGCTGGGACTGGGCGCTCTTCAGGCCGTTCGCGAGGCCCGCGTCCATGTCGGCGCCGAGCTGGTGCATGACCATCGACGGGGAGTGGCTCTTCAGCTTGTTCCTCGCCTCGTCAATCATGCCCTGCACGACGTCGCCGATGGCGTCGGTTGCGGTCGACTTCTCCGCAGCGACGCCCTTTGCGAGTCCTGCAGGGATGTTGTGACCCTGCGACACGCACGTGTCGGCGATTGACGACAAGGTGCCGTCGAAGTTCGCCTCCATCTCGGCGAGTTGCGCATCGGTGAGGGTGCCGAGGTCGGCCATCTCGAGGCCGCATGCGTGCATGGCGTCCTCGAGGGTGCTGAAGCTCTGCGACATTTGCAGACGGCGGCGCATGACCTCTTCGGCATTCGCGTTGGCGCTCCTTTCGGCGGCCTCGAGGTCGCGTGCCTCGACCTGCAGGTCGTGGTATGCGACGCTCGCCTCGTCCGCGATGACGGGGAAGTCGCCGATCCAGAGACCGAAACCCTCGCTCGTGTCGGCGAGCTTCTGCATGACGTCGTCGTATCTGATGCTGTCCTCGATGGCCTGCTGCACGTACTTCGAGTAGACCTCTTCGAGAGCTTTCGCCTCAGCTTCCTGCCGCCAGGCATCTGCGAGCTGCAGCACGTTGTCCCGCGTTGTTGATAGCCTGCCGTTCTGGCTGTCGAAGACTTCGATGCTGTTGCCGGTCAGGTTGTTGAAGTTGTCGACGGCATCGGCCAGTTTGAACTGCTCCTCGGCCGTCAGGCCTTCCTTGTCGGCGAGCTCTCCTATGATGTCAGCGTAGTAGTCGACCTTGGCTGCGGCGGTCGCCATCTCGGTGAACGTGGTGCGTGTCTCGTCGTTCAGGTCGGCCTGTGCCTGCAGGCATTTCCTGGCAGCAGACTCGACGCCTTCCAACGCCGAGGAGGAACTGTCGATAGACGATACGAACGAAGAGGCAGATGCTTCCGTCGAGCCAAGGACCGACGAGAGGTCCTGCGTCGCTTTGGAGACGAGCTCGGTGTGTTCTTTCCACTGGTTGTACTTGTCGACGATGATGCCAACTAGGGCGATGACAGCTGCTATCCCGATCGTGGCAAGGGCCGTTCTGAGCAGGGTGGTTGCCCTGGTCATCACGCCCGTGCTCTCCGCGGCTGCCTTCATCTTCGCTCCCATGCTCACCGTCGTGGCGCCTGCAGCCTTCATCTCGGTCTCGGCGGCCTTCATGGCTGCGGTGAACGAGCCCACCGTCTGCAGGCCCTTGCCGATGCTCGTGACGAACCCGCCGACGACCTGCATGCCCTTGCCGAACAGCGTCATCACGGGACCGGCCGCCACGGCGAGGGCGCCGAACCTGACTATGTTCTGCTTGGTCGAGTCGTCGAGGTTGCCGAACCATTTGTAGAGATCCTGCGCCATGCCGGCCAGCTTGTCCAGTGACGGGACTGCGGCGCCGATGATCTCCTCGCCCAGCTCGATGCCCGTGTTCTTGACCGCGTTGAGTGCCTTGCGGGCCTTGGCGGCAGGGGTCGCGAGATCGTCCAGCGCCTCGTCGACGAGGCCGGCGCTGTCCGCCATGTCGCCCATGGCGGCGGTGAACTCCTCCGCGCCGGCGTTGGCGATGGCGACCGCGCCCTTCGACGCGCGCACGTTGCCCCAGAGGTTCGCGAACGCCTCGGAGTCGCCGTCGACGCTCTCGTTCAGGATCTGGAGCACCTGCCCGAGGTCCATGCCGTCCGCCATCAGCTGGCCGAAGGACTTGCCCGTCCTCTCCCTCAGGACCTTCGCCACGTTGCTGCCCTCTTTGGCGAGCTCCGTGAGCATGCCGTTGATGGCGGTGGTGGCCTCGGCGGTGTTGATGCCCTGCTTCGTCATGATGACGTAGGCGGAGCAGAGGTTGTCGAGGCTGACGTTGTAGGCGCTCGCCGTCGGGATCGCGTTTCCCATCGAGGACGCGAGCTCGTTGACGGTCGTCTTGCCCTTGTTCTGCGTCTGCACCAGGCGTCCGGTGATCATCGCCGCGTCGTCGGCGCTGTAGCCGTAGGCGTTGATGACGGTGGTGAGCGTGTCGACTGCGGTGGCCGTGTCGGTGAAGCCGACCTTCGAGAGCTTCACGGCGTCCGCGACGAACCCCGCGGCCTTCTCGGTCGACACCGACGCGGAGAGCGCCTGGTAGGTCGCGTCGGCCAGCTCGTCGGCGCTCTTGCCGGTGGCCGTGGACAGGTCGAGGATGCTCTTCGACATCTGCTCGGTCGACATGGTGCCCTTGTCCATGATGGTGTAGACCTTGGCGACCGAGTCCTGGTAGTCGGCGGCCAGCTTCACGCTGGCGGCGCCGATGGCCGCGATGGGCGCGGTCAGCTTGGTGAGCTTCGTGCCGTAGGCCTCCAGCTTCTGGCCGGACACCTCGAGCATGCTGCCGACGTCGACCGCGGCGTCGCCTATCGACATTATGTCGGAGGCGCCGCCGCCTGCCTGCCTGGCGGCCTCCCTCATGGACTTGAGGTCGGCCTCGGCCTTCCTGATTGCGTCGCGGCCCTGGTACTCGCCGCCGATCGCGATTGTCAGCGATGCCTTACCCAATCGAACTCACCTCGTCCAGAACTTCAGCGAGGCGCTCCTCGATCCGGCTCTTCACCTCGTCGGCGGAGTCCTCGACGGCCTTCACCAT
>JBGUOB010000029.1:0-2147 GCA_045117755.1 Candidatus Cryptobacteroides sp. | reverse complement strand
GCCGTAGCCTCGTCGTTGGTGATGATGGCCTCGCTATGTCCGGAGCCGTACTGGTCGATGTGTGCCAGTGCCTCGTCCAGTGATGCTACGGTGCGGATAGACATCTTGTAGTCCATGAATTCTGTGCCGAACGACTCGTCGGTGGCGGACTGCAACAGAATGGTCGGATAATTTCCTCGCAGCAGTTGGTAGGCAGGCCCATCGACGTAGAGCGTCACTTTGTGGTCGAGCAGGGGTTTTACCAGTTCGACGAGGTCGCCCAGACGGCTCTCGTGGATGATGAGGCAGTCGAGAGCGTTACACACCGATACGCGGCGTGTCTTGGCATTGCAGATGATTTTCTTGCCCATCTCCAAGTCGCCGTCTTTGTCGAAATAGGTGTTGACGACGCCGGCACCAGTCTCGATGACGGGGATGCGGGCGGTGTCGCGCACGAAGTCGATGAGGCGACGTCCGCCACGGGGTATGCAGAGGTCGATGTAACCCACGGCATTGAGCATTTCACCTGTGGCCTCATGGGTTGCCGGCAGCAGGGTGACAACGTCGGGATTGACACCGAAGCGAGTGAGCACCTCATGGATGAGCTCGACGGAAGCCTGATTGGAGAGGTCGGCATCGCTTCCGCCTTTCAGCACACAGGCATTGCCGCTCTTGAAACAGAGCGAGAATACGTCGTAGGTGACGTTAGGACGGGCCTCGTAAATCATGCCGATGACGCCGAAAGGTACGCTGACACGGTGCAGGCGCAACCCGTTGGGCAACGTCTTCTCCTTGGTGACATAACCAAGCGGAGAGGGCAACGAGGCCACGTTACGCATGTCGCCGGCAATGTCGTCGAGGCGTTTCTCGGTCAGTTGCAAACGGTCATATAAAGGATTTTGGGGATCCATCTTCGCCAAGTCCTGGCTGTTGGCTACGAGGATGCGCTCCTTGAAGTCGATGATGGCGTCGGCCACCGCATTGAGGATGGTGTTACGCTGCTCGTCGGAGAGCAGGGCCAGTGAGCGGCTGGCTTTCTTTACCCGCTGGAATGTTTCAGTCAATTGCATTTGGAATAAATTCTGTGTGGGGAACGTTTTGATTGTTTAAAAGGATGTCGAGGAGGATGTCTTCGCGCTTGCCGTTGGCAATGATGACGCGGACACCGGACTTCTGGAGCTTCTGGGCGGTGGTGTACTTCGAATGCATGCCGCCACGACCGAAGGCGCTCTTCTCTTCCTTGATGTATTGCGAGAGGTCGCGACCGGGTTCGACGGTGGGGATAATGTTTGACGCAGGGTCGTTAGGATGACCGTCGTAGATGCCGTCGATGTTGGAGAGCAGGATGAGCGTATCGGCCTTCATCATCTGTGCGATGAGACCCGAGAGCTCGTCGTTATCGGTGAACATCAGCTCGGTGACGCTGACGGTGTCGTTTTCGTTGACGATAGGCAACACGTCGTTCTCGAGCATCACCGTCATACAGGCCTGCTGGTTGCGGTACTGCTCACCGGGCTCGAAGTTCTCCTTCATCGTGAGCACTTGTCCGACGTGGATGCCGAACTCACGGAACAGGTCGTAGTAAAGTCCGACGAGTTTCACCTGGCCCACGGCGGAGAACAACTGGCGCTGTTCGACGCTGTCGAGCGAATGATCGACGGTCAGTTCGCGACGGCCGCAGGCAACGGCACCCGACGACACGAGGATGATCTCGTAGTCGTGACGACGGAGGGAGGCCACCTGGTCGACGAGTGACGACACGCGGGTGACGTCCAGTTTTCCGTCCGTGCGGGTTAACACGTTTGAGCCTATCTTGATGACAATTCTTTTCTTCATTTTATATCAGTGATACGTCTTTGATATGTTCTATTTCCGGTTCTTCTCCGACGGTGCCGACGACGGTGATGATGTCCAGGCGGGAGTTTCCGTTGATGTGGCGATACTTGATGTAGTGGTTTGTGGCCATCTGCAGACTTCGCAGTTTCTTGTAGTCCACGGCTTCCTCGGGGTCGCCGAACAAACGGTTGCGACGGGTCTTCACTTCGACGAACACGACGGTGCCGTCTTCGTCCTGGGCAATAATGTCGAGGTCGCGGTGACCTGATTTCCAGTCGCGCTCAACGATGGTGTAGCCGTTGCGTTGCAGATAGTCTGCCACCGTGTCTTCA
>JBGUOB010000028.1:0-63522 GCA_045117755.1 Candidatus Cryptobacteroides sp. | reverse complement strand
TTACGAGCGATCTCCGCGTTCGAACTTTGAGGGTTCGACGCGGCCCGCTCGTTGCCGACAAGTAAGGTAGCTGCCCGCCCTGAATTGGGCAGCCGCGGGCGCAGCGCGAGCCGTCCCATCGAGCTCGCGCAGCGTCCAGCGGCAGCCGCCGGAAACCGTATATTCCGGCGGCGGTGCCCCAGACCGAATCATCTCTCCTTGAAACGCACTTTTCGTCGTACCCGGAGGTGTTTGATAATGAATTGATTGCGATTTTACTTGCGGGAATATGCCCGCAAGTAAAATGGTAAGATGCTGAATGCTACGTAGTTGCGGAAACGGCGCGCTGGGAGATTCCGGGTCGGAGCCCGGAATGAGGGTGCATGCGTGGGAGATTCGCCGATCAAGTCGGCGAATGACGGATAGACCAGGATTAGCAAGAGATATGACAACCGGAGTTACCGGAGCTTGGCCTGGACGGGGGTGGAGAGGAGGATGTCTTCGAGGCGCTTGGGGTCCCAGCGGACGGGGGCGACGGTGAACTCGGGGACGTTGTAGGATTTGAAGAGCCGGCGGTTCTGGTCGGGGTCGCGCTGGGGGAGCAGGAAGGGCTTGGTGGCGCGGCCTTCGGGACCGAAGTGCGTGAAATAGAGGCGGGTATAGGACCCGTCATCCCGCCGGGAGGTGAACACGATCCAGCGCGAGTTGGAGGACCAGGCCTTGAAACTTTCCGAGACTTCGGAGTTAACTTCGGAGAGCGGACGCGTCTGCCCGGTGGCGAGGTCGGTCAGGTAGAGGTCGCCGGAGCTGTGCCAGACGTGGAAGGACCCGAAGTCGCCCACGCCGCTCAGCAGGTAGCGCCCGTCGGGCGAGGGCCGCGGCGTGACGGCGCTGAGGCTGTCGGACACGGCGTCGAAGACCAGCCGGGGCTCCCCGAAGGTCCGCGTGGCCGGGTCGAAGCCGACACAAAAGATATTATACCGGATGCGCTCCGTCAGTTCGAAGGGATTGGTCGAGGCGTCCGCGCCCCAGTCCGGCAGCCAGGAGGACGCGTAATAAAGCGTCCGGCCGTCCGCCGACCAGTACGGGAAGGTCTCGTAGGCGAGCGAATCGCGGACGATGTAGCTGACCTCGTCTTTCTCCACGTCGTAGAGGATCAGATCCGAGGCAGAATCATACACCTCGATTTTCTGCCGGTCCGCGCGGAAGAAGCCCTGGGCCGTCTTGTTGACCGAATACGCGATCAGCGGCTCGGTCGGATGCCAGGACGGATAGACCGCGTTGGAGATGAGGTCGCCGGTCTTGAAGGCGACCTTCTTCCCCTGGTCTCCCGTCACGACGACGGTGCCGCCGGACGTCTCGCGCGCGTGGAACTGGAAGTTCTCCGTGCCGTAGTTTTGGAAGGAATGGCAGTTGATGCACTGCTGGCCCACGCGGCCGCTGATGAGCTGATTGTTGTACAGATCGCGTTCGCGGAAAGAGGTCAGGTCGCGCTGGCGCAGCACCAGCGAGCCGTAGCTGGAATAGCCCGGCTCGATGAGCCGGTAGGTGACGTAAGGATCTATTTCATCGGAAGATACATCCATCCTAAAAGAAGGCAGGCGCCCCCACGAACCCGCGCGCCGCAGGTACACATCAGCCTGGATCGATCCGCCCCGGGCGGCCATGAGCAGGCGTTGCCAGGCCTTCTCCGGGATGCGGATCTCCGGCCCGCGGAGGACCAGCTCTTCGGCCCCGCCGGACAGCACGGCCACGCAGGCGTCAGCTGCATTGAGGACGTTGAAATTCAGGGGCGCGATGTTGCAGGGAATCGTCACGTCCACATAGTCCGGATACAGCGCGGGCGCCTCGGCGAGCGGCGACGCATCCCGCCAGCCGCCCGGCATGCAGCCGGCTAGCAGCGTCAGCAGAAGAAAGCAGATCCCGTATCGTCTCATCGATTCGTATTGATGTCCACAAATATATAATAATACCAGTAACTCTTGCCGTAGTGCGAGAAGAACCATTCCCGCGTCTTCTCCGACTCGAAGTCCCGGGTGTTGTTCGCCGCCGTGCTGAACTGGGAGAATCGCTTGATCACGCTGCCGCAGCGGGCCAGCACGGGCGCCAGCGCCCGCATCAGCTCCATGTCGCCCGCCTCGCTGGCGAAGAGGGCAGCGCCTTCCGCGAGGGCGGTGGCGACCTGCGCGTCCGGATTGCGGTCGAGCTGGTCGAACAGGAGTTGCAGGGCCAGGTCCGCATCCTTCTGGATCAGGGCGAACGCCACCTGCCACTCGAACACGGCCTCATTGACATAGTCCGGATTCGCGAAATGGACATAGAGCATTTCCTGCAGCGGAGCGGCGGCTTCAAACTTCATCCAATGGTTCTCCAGCAGGGGCCGCAGGCGCTGGTATTCCGGGTCCGCGTCCATCTTCGCGGGCTCGTCGAGGAACGCCCGGTAGCGGCGCACCCACGCGCCCTCAAACCAGTTGGCGTCCACGATGTCCAGGTACTTCCGGGCCAGCGCGTATTCCCCGCTGGCGAGTGCCGTCTTCGCCTGATATTTATAGAAATGGATATTCTTGCAGAAGGTGGAGGAATACTCCATCGCGAGCCGGTCGCAGGGGTTGAGCATGCCGGTATAATACAGCACCGGCGCCGCGCAGACATACGAGATCGGGAACTGTGCCCGCGTGTGAAGCGGCTCGTCCCCGTCGGGGTACTGGAACATTTTCTCCGTCAGGAGACCCTTTGCGTAGAGCGCCAGGTCGCGGTACAGGACATGGACGCGGTTGGGCTCGCGCTGCCGCTCCGCCAGCTCCAGGACCTTGTCCCAGTCCTGCCGGCCGACGGCACGCTCCATCGCGAGCACCGAATGGAATCCCTTGTCCCAATTGGACCCGAGACCGAGGAGCAGGACCGCCACGGCGAGGAGGGCCGGTGCGAGGATGCGTCCCGCGTGCTGCAGGAAACAGAGCGCGACCAGGGACGCGGCTGCCAGGATGAGGGGCACCTGGCAGACGAAATTGTCCAGGAACTCATGATAGGGGAGCGCGGCGAAATACACGTATTCCCGATGGATGCGCGGGAAAATGCCGGACAGCGTCCCGCAGAACCACGGCACGGCCGCGCCCAGCACGAGCGCGACGCAGAGCTCCGCGAAGCCCCGGCGTCCCGCCCGGAGGGCGAGCAACGCCATCAGGACGGCGGCGAGCAGCGCGAATGCGCCGAACAGCGGGTAGCCGACCAGCACGGTCGCGGCCACGAAGAGCGGGCCACCGCGACGCCCGAGGGCACAGTGCCGGTACGCCAGCACCAGGGCTGCCGCGACGCAGAAGCCCAGCAACTGGGAATACAGGAGTCCGTAGGTCCGGAAGAGGTAGATGGAATAATCCAGCCGCATCACGAACAGCAGCACGCACAGGGCGGGCACGGCGGCCAGCCAGTGCGCGGGCCCTTCCAGCGCGAAAGCCTTGTCCGTCAGATAACTGAGCAGGCAGAGACCCAGCGCGAACAGCGCCGCCCCGAGCACGGGGAAATGGCCAAACTGCGTCAGGAAGGTCCCGACGAGCGCCAGCACCCCGCCGGGCTGCGCGAAAAAGCCTGCCAGGTAATCCCCCTTCGGGATAAACAGGGAATACTGCGCCAGGTGGTACAGCAGCGCCGTCTTGCTCGCGACCAGGATCACGAAGCCGACCAGCCCGGGAAGGAGGATATGCCTGCAGGATTTGAACATATGCTTATGGTTTCTCTTGGATCCAGACCGACATATCGCCGGCTCCGCGGTGATTCCATGCGTAGTAGGGGATGAGCGTCAGGCCGACCTGGCCGACCACGACCTCGTCAATCCCATAGAGCTTGCCCGGCTCGTGCCGGACGCAAATCGGCGGATTCGCTTCCAGCACCACCTCGCGGACGTTGAGCCCTGGATTGTCCGGCCATTCGGCGCAATACACGATCGGTCCCCGCTCGAACGCCACGCGGCCGGCATCCGCCTGGACGCGTTCGTTCGCGCGGACGGTCCGCACGGGCATGTCGAGCTGCAGCTCGACCTCGTCCCCGGGCTTCCACACCCGGGAAATGCAGAAGTATCCGTCCTCCAGGTCTGCCAGCTGCTCGTGACCGTTCACGCGCACCTGGTAGCCGGGCTGGCGGCCGTCGGCATACTGGTAGAGATCGGACGGGACCACCTCGTTGCGCACCCAGCCGGGAATACGCAGCTTGAGGGTGAAGCCTTTGCGGGGCGCCTTGTCCACGGTGATGAGGACGTGCCCGTCCCAGGGATAGTCCGTCTCCGTCGTCAGGGCGACTTCGCCGTCCTTCAGGGTTTCGGACATCCGGTTGGACAGGTACAGATTGACATACAGATCGTTATCCCGCTTGGCGTAGGCATAGCCGGCCACGGACGGGATGAAGCGGGCGATGTTGGACGGGCAGCAGGCGCAGCCGAACCAGGGCTGGCGCTGGTGGCGTCCGTCGGACTCGAGCGGGTTGGGGTAGAAGAAAGACCCGCCGTCGAGCGACACGCCGGAGATCACGCCGTTGTAGAGGGTGCGCTCCAGGACATCGTAGTATTTGGACGAGCCATGCAGCAGGAAGAGCCTGTAGTTAGTGTATACGTTGCCGATGGCGGCGCAGGTCTCGCAATAGGAGGTCAGGTTGGGCAGCTCGTACGCGTCTCCGAAAGCCTCGCCTTCACGACGCGCCCCGACGCCGCCGGTCAGGTAGAGCTTCTTCCCGACCATGTCTTCCCAGATGCGGTCGATGACCTCGGTGTACTGCCATTCGCCCGTCAGGGCGGCCACATCGGCGATGCCGGAGTACCAGTACTCGGCCCGGACGGCATGGCCGACGGCCTCGGTCTGCTCCATCACCGGCACGTCGGACTGGCGGTAGGCGTCCATGCCCTTCTCCCCGCGGCCGCGCATGTCGATGAAGAATCTGGCCTCGTCGAGGTACTTGCGGTCGCCGGTCACGGTATAGAGCTTGGCCAGCGCCATCTCGGCGATCTGATGCCCGGGTACGCGGACCTGCTGGTCCGGACCGGGACCGATCTCGCGGCAGACGCAGTCGGCGTACTTGATGGCGATGTCCAGGAAATTGCGCTTCCCGGTGGCCCGGTAATGGGCCACGGCACCCTCGATCAGGTGCCCGAGGTCATAGAGCTCGTGGCTGTCCTCGATCTGCACCCAGCGCTCCGCACCGGACCAGCGGTGGGGCTGCTCGGGATTGCGCGTCCGCGCGGTGTACAGGTAGCCGTCCGGCTCCTGCGCCGCCGCGACCAGGACGAGGACGCTGTCGATGTAGGCTTCCAGCTGTGGATCCGGGTAGGTCTGCAGCAGGTAGGAAGCGCCCTCGATGGTCTTGTAGACGTCTGTGTCGTCGAAGGGGAGCCCCCCGACGCGGAAGCCCAGATTCTCCTCGGAATGCATCTGCAGGGCCGCTTCCTCGAAGTTGCGGTAGCGGCCGGTCTCCTCGCACTTCGAGAAGGCGAGGGGAATGGTGACTTCCCGGGAAGCCTGCAGCCGCTGCCCCCAGAAGGCATCGGTGACCTGGACGGACGTGAAGGGCACGGGCCGGAACGGATAATCGAGCTCCTGCGGGGCGGTGGTGCATGCCACGAGGGCAGTGGCCAGCCATGCGGTAAGGGCGAGGCTTCTCATACGGCTTACTTTATGGGCGTGAGCCGGTAGGCCACGACGTCATGCGAAGGGACGGTGACCTGGCGGGTGTTGATGACGAACTGGTTCCGGAGGATGCCCTTGCCCTTGACCAGGGTCGGGAAGGCCTTGGCTTCCGGATGCCAGATGTCCTGGACGGAATAATTCGTGGAGCCGAAGCCGGTGCGGCGCTTGCTCAGCGCGTCGTTGACTTCGAGTTCAGACCAGTCGAGGGAGATGGTGACATCCTCCTCGCGGGTGTTCATCACGCAGAAGGCCCAGGCGCCGTCGGCGAGGGGCTTGAACCAGTACTGGAGGCCGTCCTCGTTCTTCGTGCGAAGGCCCTGGATGCCGAGCGGATCCTGGTCCACGGCGATCATCTCCTTGTTGGTGATGATGGCGAGGGTTTCCGGCGTGATCTTCGTCAGATCGTTGCCGAGGATGAGCGGAGCGGCCATCATGCACCACATCGTGAAATGCGCGCGGTCCTCGCCCTCGGTCATGTCATAGAAGACGCCGTCCACGGTGGCGCTGTTGCCGACCTCGAGCATGTCGGGGTCGTTCCAGTGGCCGGGACCGGCGTACTGGCGGAGCGGCTCGTTGATGTCAATGATCTCGAGCACGCTCATCGGCTTCCAGCGGCGACGGCCCTGCTCGTCATAGGAGACGGGAACCGGGGCGAAGGCCGGACCGATGTCGCCCGTGGTGCGCCAGGAGTGGCCGACCTCCTGAGCCCATTCCCAGGGTTTGTTCACGCCCCATTCGCAGATGCTGAACAGGATGGGACGGCCCGCCTTGCGCAGGGCGTTGCGCATCAGCGTGTAGGCGCCCTTGGCGTTGACGTTCGTGGTGAAGCACCAGTCGTATTTCAGGTAATCCACACCCCAGTACGCATAGGTGATGGCGTCCTGGTACTCGTGGCCGCGGCTGCCGGTGTAGCAGGCGCAGGTGAAGTCGCCGGCGTCGCTATAGATGCCGAGCTTCAGGCCCTTGGCGTGCAGGTAGTCCGCGAGGGCCTTCATGCCGGAGGGGAATTTTTCCCGGTCCTCGAGCACGAAGCCGTTCGCGTCGCGCTCCCCGTGCCAGCCGTCGTCGAGGTTGAGGTACACATAGCCGGCGTCCACCAGGCCCAGCTCGACCATCGCGTCGGCGGTGGCCTTGATGAGATCCTCGTTGATGTCGGTCATGAAGCAGTTCCAGGAGCTCCAGCCCATCTGGGGCGTGTCGGCGACGCCTTCCCATTTCGGGAGGTCGGCGCTGAGGCGGCGCGGCTGGGCGAGCGCGTTCAGGGACAGCAGCAGGGCTGCCGATAGGATGCTGATTTTCAGGATTCTGTTCATAGGATATTGCGTTTTAGTGTTTTACGGGAGTGAGCCGGTACGCGACGACGTCGTGGGCCGGGACGGTGACCTTCGTCTTGCGGCTGGTGCTGAAGGGCTTGGCCTTCGCTTTCCAGAGATCCTGGGCCATGTAGGTGGTCCCGGCGAAGTCGGTCTTGCGGCCGCTGAACGTGTCGTCCACTTCGAGGGCCGACCAGTCCAGCGTGAGTTTGGCGGCTTCCTCGCCGGCGTTCAGCACGCAGAAGGCCCAGTCCCCGTCTTTCAGGGGCTTGAACCAGTATTGCAGATCGCCGTCTTTCTTGAGGCGGAGGCCCTGGATGCCGAGCGGATCCTGGTCCACCGCGATCAGCGCGCGGTTCTTGATGATGGCCAGCGTCTCCTCCGAGATGTCGCGGAGATCGTTGCCGAGGATGAGCGGGGCGGCCATCATGCACCACAGGGTGAAGTGGGCGCGCTCCTCGCTGGGGGTCATGCTGTAGGTGATGCCGTCCACGGTGATCACGTTGCCGACCTCGAGCATGTCAGGGTCGTTCCAGTGGCCGGGACCGGCGTATTCGCGCAGCGGCGCATTCTGTTCGATGATCTCCATGACGCTCTGCGGCTTCCAGTTTCGGCGCCCTTCGGGCGTATAGGAGACCGGGACCTCGAGGAATGCCGGGCCGATGTCATGCGTGGTGCGCCAGGAGTGGCCGACCTCTCCGGCCCACTCCCAGGGCTTGCTGGTGCCCCATTCGCAGATGCTGAAGACCATGGGACGCCCGGCCTTGCGGATGGCGTTGCGCATCAGGGTGTAGGCGCCCTTGGCGTCCAGGTTGGACGTGTGGCACCAGTCGTATTTCACATAGTCTACCTCCCACATGGCATAGACCAGGGCGTCCTGGTATTCATGCCCGCGGCTGCCGGTACACCCGTTGCAGGTGAAGTCGCCAGCATCGCTGTAGATGCCGAACTTGAGGCCCTTGGAGTGGATGTATTTCCCCAGTTCCATCATACCGGAGGGAAACTTGTCCGGATTCTCGGTCACGCAGCCGCTTTCGTCGCGCTCGCCGTGCCAGCCGTCGTCCACGTTGACGTAGACATAGCCGACATCGGCCAGGCCGAGGTTGACCAGCGCGTCTGCGTTTGCCTTGATAATTTCTTCGTCGATGTCCGTCATGAACTTGTTCCAGGAGCTCCAGCCCATCTGGGGGGTCTCGCAGACGCCCTCCCATTTCGGAAGGTCGGCCGTGGGCCTGGGACGCTGGGCCAGCGCTTCGTTCCAGGAGAGAAAGACGCTGATCGACAATATGATGAGGTAAATTTTCTTCATCGATAACAGTTTTTATTTCGTTAAATCAGGATAAGCCCTGTATCCGCAGGACTTATCCTGATAAGAATCATTCCATGTCGTCTCGACTAACGGACGCGGGCTGCTGCCCGCGTGGCTTCGTTGTCCAGCGGGAGGTTCGAGAACACCGGCGTGGCGACCGCGGCGGGGTCATAGCCGTCGGGATAACCGAACACGGTGAAGTCGATGACGCCCAGCGGGAACTCCTTCGGCCATTCCGTCACGGTCAGGCGGACGAAGCGGCAGTTCACGGGCGCGAACTCTTCGAAGATCGTGTCGCGGCTGACTTGGTTCTTGGTCTTGTCGAGCACGGTGACGTACTTCTCGCCGTCCTGGGAGACCTCGAGCTTGTACTTGTACACGGGCAGGACGCGGGGGCCGCCCCAGCGGGAACCGCCGGCGAACATCACGCGCATGCCGTCCACGGTGAAGTGCTGCACGACGTCGAAGCGGGTGGCCGGCGAGAGCTCGACGGTGATCGACGGCTGTGCGTCATCGGCCGCGGGACGCCAGACGGTGCCGCTGTAGTTGTCCACGGCGAAGGCGGCGGGCCAGCCGTCCTGCTGGGAGGAGAACTTGGACAGCGCGTTCATCGCGTTGATCTTATTGATGGTCACGGGGATGGAAGCAGGGACACCCTTCTTCGCTTCGGTGCCGGGAGCGGCCTGCGGCGTGTCGGTGACCGTGCAGTACATCAGTCCGTCGGCGTCGAATTCGACCTTGTCCATGCCGATGCGGCGGCCTCCCGGAGGATTGGACAGCACGATGGTGTAGAACTGCCACCATTCGTCCTTGTCCTTGACCTTCACGATGGAGCCGTGGGCCGTGCCGGTCACGAGACCCTCCGTCTTGCGGAGCAGCGGGTTGTTGGCCGCATAGGTGTAGGGACCGAGCGGGGACGTGGCCGTGTAGTAGCCTTCGGCGTAGGTCTTCCACTGGGTACCGGAGGCGGAATATTCGAGATAGTAGATACCGTTGCGTTTGATGATCCAGGGACCTTCGATCCAGGCGACGCCGGGATACTCGTTCATCTCGCCGTAGCGCTCCCAGGCGTGCATCGGGTTGAAGCCGAAGAGGTGCGTGGGCTTCTCGGCGAAGCGCGTCAGGTCCTTGGGATCGAGCTTCACGCCGTAGATGCCGCTGATGCCGCGGCCGGGCCAGTACAGGTAAGGCTGGTTGTCGTCGTCGACAAAGATCTTGGTGTCGAAGCCGCCGTTCCATCCATCCTCCACGGGGCCGGTGTTCTTGAACAGGCCGAGGTCCTCGTAGGGACCGAGCGGGTTGTCAGCCACGAAGACATGGTCGCTGTTGCCGGTCAGGTAGAACTTTCCGTTGTATTTCACGAGATCCGGGGCCACCGGGATGTGCTCCACGGCGTGGAACTCCCAGTTCAGCAGGTCGTCGGACACCCACATGCCGCCGCCGGAGCAGCACATGTAGTACTTGCCGCCTTCTTCGAGGACGGTGACATCGCCGCCGGCGTTGCCGCCCTGGCCAATGGGCATGGGGAGGGGGTTGCAATAGCGCTGGCCATGGGCGATGATCCCCATCGCGAGGGCCATGACTGTGGTTAAGAGGTATTTAAGTCTCATACTGCAAATATAATCATTTATAGGAACTATTACCAGCCCTTGTGCTGGACCAGATTCGGGTTGGCAGTCAGCTGGTTGTCGCCGAACGGAAGCTCCCAGTACTTGTCGTCCCAGCCCTTGCCTTCACCCTTGCTGTAGACGTTGTCGTCGATCCAGTATTCGGTGGTGCCGGGCTTGTAACCCATGAAGGTGTAGCGGTGCGTGCCGGCGTTCGCGAGAACCTTGTCGGCGATGCGCCAGCGGATGATGTCGAACCAGCGCTCACACTCGGAGAAGAGTTCGGCGCGGCGCTCGTCGATGACGGCCTGCTGGGTCAGCGTGGACAGGGGCGCCAGGCTGGCGCGTTCGCGGACCCTGTTCAGGGCGGCGAGGCCGCTCTTGTCCGCGTCGTTGTTGGCAATCAGCTGGGCCTCGGCGTACATCAGCAGCACTTCGGCGTAGCGCATGATCGGGTTATTGGCGCGGGAGTAGTAGTTGCCGCCGGTGCCGGTGTAGAGGTCGTCGCTGTACATCAGGCAGGTGGCGTTCCAATAGCCGACGCAGTTGGTGTAGACGGCGCCCGGTTTCAGGCCCTTCTTGGTCGGATCGTTGTAGTCCATCTCCATCAGCTGGTCGTAGGAGATCAGCTTGGCCTTGAAGCGGGGGCTGTCCGCACCGTCGTGGTCTTTCATGAAGTCGACGAACTCCTGGGTCGGGTTGCAGAAGGCCCAGCCGTAGGCCAGGAAACCCTTCGGGATGTAGAGGTTGTCCTCGCGGAAGCCGCGCCAGGTCTGGCGGTTGTCGTTCTGGAGGGCCTTGTCGGACTCGGTCTCGGCGCAGCAGCGCTCGAAGATGTATTCCTCGCAGAAGTCGGACTTCACGCGGAAAAGGTCTGCCGGGTTCGCGATGAGGTCATAGCGCTTGGAGTCGATGACGGCCTTGAGCGGGGCGATGGCTTTCTGGGTGTAGGTCGCGTCGTTATATTGCGTGCCGTACCACAGGGCGGCCTTGCCGTAGAAGGCTCTGGCGGCATCGGCCGTGGCGCGGCCGCCGATCTTGGCCTGCTGGCCCTTGGCGGACAGGGTGGGAAGCACCTTGGCGGCGTCGTCGAAATTCTGGAGGATCCAATCGATCATCTCCTTGGGATCGCCGTTCGGCGCAAGCATGTCCTCGGCCGAGTAGATGTGGTCGGCGAAGGGCGGATTGTGCCAGACGCGCATGGCCTCGAAGAGGTTGAGGGCGCGGAGGAACTTGGCCTCGGCCTTCACCCGGTTGATTGCGGCGTCGTTGGTCTCGGGGATCTTGTCGATGATGAGGTTGCACTGGTAGATGCAGACGTAGATGGCCTGGTACAGGCTGTAGCCTCTCCACGGTCCGTGGAACAGCCAGTCGCTGGGCTGGCAGGTCAGTTCATCCGCGTTACGGTAGCGGTTGGCATTATCGGAATAGGTACCGCCGCCGCAGTCCATGTCGTCGGAGATGATCTCGAAGAAATTCTGCTTCTGGACCTCTTCGGGGCCTCCGAAATAGGTGTTGTAGGCCTGCGCGATCAGCTTTTCCGCGTCGTCGGCCGTAGCGTTCGTGTAGAACGTATTGAAATCGTTCGCGCCTTTGCGGGGGTTCTCCAGCTGTCCTACGCAGGAGTTGAGGGAGAGGGCAAGCACGCAGGCCGAAGCCAGGGTAAATATCTTTTTCATATCTTATCAGATTAAGCGATTAGAAGGCAAGATTAACACCGAACACCAGCTTGCGGGAGATCGGGTAGGAACCGGTGTCCACGGCCAGGCCGTTCACCGCAGATCCGAACAGGCCGGTCTCCGGATCCAGGCCCGGATACTGCGTGAAGGTGAACCAGTCGTCGAGGGAGACGTAGACGCGGAGGTTGCTCAACATGACTTTCTGGCAGATGCTCTTCGGCAGGGTGTAGCCGAGCTGGATCTGCTTAATCTTGAAGAAGTCTGCGTTGAACATACGGTCGGTGGAGCAAAGGATCTTGGCATCGTTGGTCGGCTTCGGGTGCTTGTAGCCGCTTGAAGCCGGGCTCTGCCAGGCGTTGTCGTAGAACTCGCGGAGGGTGTTCGCGGTCGTGACGTCGGCGCGGGTCATGGCGAAGAGGCGCTGCACGCCGGCGGCGCCGGTGCCGTTGATGATGAGGTCGAAGCCCTTCCAGGCCAGGTTGATGGTCAGTCCGTAGGTGAGATCCGGCATACCCTTGCCGGCGCAGATGCGGTCGTTGTCGTTGATGGCGGGATTGTCGTCGCGGTTCTCATAGATCGCGGCTCCTGTCTGCTGGTCGACGCCGATGACGTTGTAGAGGCGGAGATACCACAGCGGGTAGCCTTCCTCGAAGTAGGTGACAGGCTCGGCTGTGTGGATCTGGTAACCGTTGGTACGGCCGACCTGAAGGCCCTTCGTGACCTTGTTGTGCAGGGTGGCGAGGTTGCCGCTGACGCTGTAGGAGAAGTCGCCGATGCTGTCTTTCCAGCCGGCTTCGACTTCCAGACCGTGGTTGTTGACCATGCCTGCGTTGATGTAGGTGGTGGTGGAACCGGTGTTGGCCGGGGCGGTCGTGCTGGTGATCAAGTTGTCGGTGTCCTTGTTGTACCAGTCGATGGTGAGGGTGAGGCGCTCCTTGAAGAAGCGGAGGTCGAGACCGAGGTCGAGCTGACGGGAGGTCTCCCACTTGATCTTGGGATTCGGCAGCACGCCGGACGGGCCGACGCCGACGGTGCGGCCGCCGTTGTCGGTGAAGTTGTAACCGTTGTTGTTGCTCGCGGCCAGCACGTCACTGTACTGGTAGTTGCCCATGGCGTCGACGTTTCCGTTCAGACCCCAGGAGGCGCGGAACTTCATGAAGGTCAGGCCGATGGCGGACTTGACGCTGCGCATGAAAGGCTCGTTGGAGACGGTCCAGCCGGCGGACACGGAAGGGAAGTAGCCCCAACGGTTGCTCGGGTCGAGCTTGGAGGTGTCGTAGGCATCTGCGCGGAAGTTGACCTGCAGCATGTAGCGGTTGTCGTAGGACCAGCCCAGACGTCCATAGTAGGACATGTTAGCCCGCCAGGACGGTACGCCGGCGACGGCCATTCTGGCGTCGTTGGTGGCATAGTCCAGGTAGCGGTAGTTGGGGGCGGTGTCCGTGAGGACGTAGGCCGTGCCGCTCACGTAGTTGGAGCTCGTCTTCTGGAAGGAGAAGCCGGCCATGGCCGTAATATTGTGTTTCTTGATGGTCGTATTGTAATTCGCGAAGTTCTCCCACTGATAGAAGAGGTTGTTGCGCGAAGTGCCTTGGAGGGACATGTCCTGGAAGCCGATGTCGCTGATGCGGTACGGGTAGTTATAGGTGCTCACGTTGGTGTAGCCGGCCCGGTAGCCGAAACGGGACGTGAAGACAAAGCCCTTGAACGGGGAAATGTTGGCATAGGTGCTGCCGCGGAGGCTGAAGGACTCGTTCTCGGTGTCCGCGCGGTCGCGCATCACGGCCGGATGGTAGATGAGGCTGCCGGCGGCCTGCGAGGAGATGCCGTAGATGTTGCCGTTCTCGTCGCGGGGCATCTCCAGCCCGGCGTCGAGCTTGTTCTGGATCTCCTGCGGGAGATTGTTCATATCATAGGTCCAGGGGACGATCGGGTCGAACATCAGCATGGAGCCCAGCGTGGAGGCGTTGATGCTCTGGGCCTCGGTGACGCTGCGGCTCACGGAGTGCTGCAGGGTGTTGTTCGTGCCGATGGTCAGCCAGTCGGTGATCTTGTATTCGGCGTTGATCTGGCCGGTCAGGCGCTTGAGGATATCCTTGTCGCCCTTGACGATACCGTTGTCATCGACGTAGGTCAGGGAGACATAGATGTTGCCGCGGTCATTGGCGGCCTGGGCGCCGACGGTGTGGCGGAAGGTCTGGCCCTTCTCCAGCATGTAGTCCGGCCAGTAGGTGTCGGTCTTGCCGTCCCAGAAATTCCGGGAGTTGTTGCCCATCAGTTCCTGGAACTCGACATAGGTCTTCGCGTCCATCAGGTCGGGCAGGTGCGCGGCAGTCTGGGTGGAGCTCATGAAGTTGTAGAACACCCGGCCCTTGCCCGGCGTTCCCTTGCCGGACTTCGTCGTCACGAGGATGACGCCGTTACCGGCCTCGATGCCGTAGATGGCTGCGGACGCAGCATCCTTGAGGACCTCGATGGAGGCGATGGTGTCCGGGTCGAGGTAGTTGATGTCCGAGACCTTCAGACCGTCCACGATCATGAGCGGGGTGGTCTTGGAGTTGGAGGAATAACCACGGATCTGGATGCTGGACTCGGAGCCCGGCGCGCCGGAAGCGTTGACGATCTGGACGCCCGCCGCCTTGCCCTGCAGGGCCTGGACGGGAGAAACCGCGGAGCGGTTGGACATGTCGCTGTCCTTGACGGAAGCGACGGCGCCGGTCAGGTCGCTCTTCTTCTGGACGCCGTAGCCGATGACCACGGTCTCTTCGAGCATTTCCGTATCCTCTTCGAGGACGATGCGGAAGACGCTCTGGTTGGCGACGGCGAAAGTCGTGCTCTTATAGCCGATGCTTTCGACGGACATGGTGGCGCCTTCCGGGACACTCAGGGTGAAAGCACCGTTGAAGTCCGTAGCAGCACCAATACGGGAGTTGCCGACCACCGTGACGGCGGCGCCGATGACCGGCTGTCCGGCCGTATCCACGACGGTACCGCTGATGGAACGATTCTGAGCAAGGGAGATGGCCATGCTCAAACAGCACGCCAGCAAGACCAGACCGGCCTTGATGGTTTGCGGGAGTAGTTTTTTCCTCATGGTGAAAAAATGTTATTAAATTGGTTGTGTGTAGTGTGTTCCGACAGTGCGATTTCTTCGGCAAGATACCCTATTAATTCCCGCACGTGTGAAAAGAAATGACAAAAGACTGACAAAAAAAGACGCACCGCCATTTTTTACTAGCGGTGCGTCATTTTTTATTATTTCCTTAATGCTCAAAGCCGTTTGAAAACGGGAATCATTTCCAGCGTCACGGGGCAGCTGACGGTCTGGCCGCCGGCATACCGGGTGCCGTCCCGGAAGTCTTCCCAACCTGCTTCATTTTCGGGGAGATAAACCTCCCAGCTGCTGACCCCCGGCGCCGTGACGGGACAGACCAGATAGTCCGGTCCGAACATGTATTCGCAGTCTTGGCGGAGTGCCTGTTCGTCATCCGGGAAGTCGAAGACCAGGGGGCGCATCATCGTGTAGCCCTCTTCCGAAACCCGCTTCGCGCAGTCCAGGATGTAGGGCATCAGCTGATAGCGCAGTTTGATGCAGTCGACGAAGATCCGCTCCGTCTCTGCACTGTAATTCCAGGGCTCCGTGTGGCTGGACATGCCGTGGACCCGCATGAACGGCAGGAAGACGGACGTCTCGATCCAGCGGAGCATGCGCTCCTGGTACGCGGGGTCGGTGTATTGATTCCTCGGCCGGTTGAAGCCGCCGGCGTCGTAAGTCCACCAGGGCAGGCCGGCGGCCATCTGGCCCAGGCCGCCCGCGATCTGGCGTCGGAAGGTGAGCCAGTCGTTGCTCACGTCCCCGGACCAGGTGATGATTCCATAGCGCTGGGCGCCCGTGAAGGCGCTGCGCGTCAGCACTACGGGCATGTGCTTCGGATCCCGCTCCCGGAATCCTTCGTACATCGTGCGGTTGACCACCAGCGGATAGACGTTGCGATAGACTTCTCCGGGGATGGTGTTGCCGGCCACGCGCCGGTGCAGGAGCTCGTAGTCGTTGTCCGGTTCCGTGGCGTCGAACCACCAGCCGTCGATGCCCAGGCTCACCATGCTCTCCTCGAAGCGCTCCCAGTAGAAACGGGCCGCGGCCGGATTGAAGAAGTCCACCCACTCGGTGCCGGGGATGAAATAGCCCTTCCGGGCCAGCGTGTCGCCCAGCGCCGTCCCGTGCTCGACGCGGGACCAGACGGAAATCATGAATTTCAGCCCCAGGTCATGCAGCTCGCGGACCATGCCGGCGGGGTCGGGATACTTTTTTGCGTCGAAGACCATGGAATTCCAGCCGGTGTCGCCCCACCACTGCCAGTCCTGGACGATGAGGCTGACCGGGATGTCCCGGTCGATGAATCCGTGGGCGTTCTCCAGCAGCTCGGCCTGCGTGTCGTAGCGCTCGCGGCACTGGATGAAGCCGAACGCCCAGTCGGGCATCGGCGGGACCGGGCCCGTCAGCGTCCGGTAGGTGGCGATGACTTCGTCGGCGCTGCCGGCGAAAACGGTATAGTCCAGGCCCTGGGCCACCATCGACAGGAAGGTGGTGGTGTTGTCCACGGCGCGCCAGAACAGGCGGACCGTCTCGTCCATCGAGCCCTGCGCCTCGACGCGGTGCGTTCCGGCCGTCAGCTCGGCAAAGGTGGATACGGTGGGGACCCAGTCGTTGGCGTCCTCATAGATCAGTTCGCCGTCCAGCCAGATCTTGTGCCCGCCGCGTGCCGGGCGGTCGCCGACAACCAGGTGCAGGCAGTATCTGCCGGCGTTCTCCACGGAGATCTCCCCGCCGTAGGTGCGGGCCCCCGGAATGGCCTCCAGGGTCACGGCGTACGGCGCAGGATTGATGTCCGTGCGGCCATAATTGTGCCAGAGGATGCCGTAGCCCCGGTTGGAAATGACCATGGGCGAGGCGATCTGGGTATTGTTCTGGGTCAGGCGCCGCGTCAGGCCCATGAGGTCGACCCAGCCGTCCTGGAACTGCCCGGTTCCGTACAGGTGGTCGCCTTCCTGCATGAGGAAGCCCTGCCGGGCGATGTAGGTCGGCTCGTCGCGGATGGGCTCCGGCTGCGGCAGGGCGGCGCCGTTCGTGCTCGTGGCCGGAATGGGGTCGCCCGTGATCATCGATTTCCCCAGCAGGCGGCTGCCCGGCTGCTCCTGCACGAGGAGCTTCCCCTCCCGGTCATAATAGGAAAGGGTCTCCGTCTGCTTGTCATAGACGACCCGGATGCCTTTCAGATCCAGGGTGAGCGACCCGGCGTCCTCCCTGCGGGAGAAGCGGGGATGCTCCACGTTTTCCGTGAAAATCAGCTCCTCGACCGCGTGGGTCGGCTCGCCCGCCAGGCGGACGCGGACGGCGTTGTCGGCGAGCGGGGACAGGATCAGCGTCCCGGAAGACGTGCGGATGGAAACGTCATCGGAGTGGCAGGCCGTGCATAACAGCAGGACGGCGAGCAGGATCAGGTTTCTTTTCATGGCTAGTTCTTGCTGGAGTTGATGAATTCTGAGGGAGTCATGCCGAACTGCTGCTGGAAGTGCTTGGTGAAATAGGACGGAGAGGTGTAGCCCACGAGGTAGGCGACCTCGCTGATCCGGTATTTCCGTTCGGCGAGCAGTTCGGCGGCCTTCTTGAGGCGGCAGATGCGGACGTATTCAAGCGTACTGAGGCCCGTGTTCGCACGAACCTTGGTCGCCAGTGTCTGGCGGGAGATGGTCATCATCGAAGCCAGTTCGGAGGTGGTCATTTCCGCTTCGGCGATATGCTCCAGGACGATGCCGTGCAGCTTCTCCATGAATTCCCGCTCCACGGCGCTGATGGACGTGCAGTTGAGCCAGGCCAGGGGGTTGCTGTTGAACTGTTCGTTCTGGATCTCGCGATTCTTGAAGAGGTTGCCGATCGTGGCCTTGAGGACCTCGATTTTGAAAGGTTTCTCGATATAGCTGTCCACACCGGCCTTCAGTGACCGCAGGTGTGTTTCGACACCGATGGCGGCCGTCAAGAGGATGACCAGGATGTGGCTGTAGGAGACATTGTTCTTGATGAGGTTGCAGAGCTCGCAGCCGTCCATGATCGGCATCATGATATCGCTGATCACCATGTCCACGCTGTTCTGCTTGATGAGGTCGAACGCCTCCTGCCCGTTGGCGGCCGTGAGGACGGAGTAGTCCTTGAGCAGCTCGTCGCGGATGAGGTTGCGCAGTTCTTCGTTGTCCTCGACGACCAGGATGCGCTGGCGGCCGTCCAGCGGGACGGGCGTCTCTTCCGGTACGGCCGGGAGTGGCCCGGCCTTCGGCTCGTCGGCCGGCACCTCCGGGCTGGCCTCCGTGATGGGTAGCACGAAGACGAAGGAGTTGAGCTGCTTCTCCTGGGTGTCCAGGTAGAGCAGGCCGTTGTGAAGTTCGGCCAGGGTCCGGGAATAGGTGAGGCCGAGACCGGATCCGGAGCTGGCGATCGTGTGGCTTTGGTAGAAAGCGTTGAAAATGAGTTCAGACTCTTCCTCCGGGATGCGCGTGCCGTCGCTGTCCACGCGGAACACAGCCTTGCCGTCCTCCCGGGAGAGGCGGCAGCTGATCAGGGACTGGCCGTACTTGATGGCGTTGGAGAGCAGGTTGCTGACGATGCAGTCCACGGCGTGCTGGTCGCACTGCACGTGGATGGGCTCGTCCGGGAGGCTGATGTTCAGCCGGAGTCCTTTCTGCTCGGCGGCGGTCTTGAAGGGTTCCAGGTCCTTGCCGATGAGCTGGCACAGGTCCTCGTCCGCCTTCAGGATATAGGAAGTATTGTTCTGGACGCGCCGGAAGTTCAGCAGTTCATTGCACAGCTCGACCAGGCGGTTGGAACTGTTCTTCAGGGACTTGAGCTCTTCGTGGCCGTCCTCGCCGGGGCCCTTGCCCATGAGCTTGTCCACGAGGATGGCGATCAGGGAGACCGGCGTGCGGATTTCGTGGGTGATGTTGGCCATGAAGTCCATCTTATCCTTGAAGGCGTCCTTCTGCCGCTGGGCCTCGTGCAGCTCTTCTTTCCTGCGGTTCTGCTCGTTCAGGCCGCGCAGGTAGGAGCGCAGGGCGTACCAGGCGACGCAGAGAAGGAGAATCAGGTAGAGGATATTCGCGACGATGCTGCGGTACCAGGGGGCCGTGATGATGATCTTGCGGTGGCTCTCGCTCTCCGGCCCGGTCGTCCCTTCGATCCGGACGCGGAAATCGTACTTGCCCGGCCGCAGGGCCAGGTAGGAGACGTGGTTCGCCGCCGTCACCACCGAGTTGGAGAAGGTGCGCTTCTTCAGCGTGACCTCGTAGCGCAGGGCGTTCGGGTTGTCATAGATCATGGACGAATAGGAGACCGTCAGCACGGGGGTGTCCTGCTGCCGCAGGCGGACGACGTTGGAGTTGATCACGGACTTGCCCTTCTCGGGCTTTGTCTGGCGCACGTCGATGGTGCCGGCGGTGACGTTATTGATGATCAGCGATTTGCGCTCGAACAGGTGGAGGAATCCGTCCGGATTGAGGGAGTACAGGCCGTTCCGGGTGCCCAGGTAGAGGGATCCGTCCTGCGCGCGGACGGCCGCCCCGTTGCCGAACAGGCTGCCGACGATCTTGTCTTCCTGGAGGAAGGTCCCCATGACGCTCATGGTCGCGAGGTCCACGCAGGCCAGGCCGTCCACGGTGGAGACCCAGAGGTGGCCGGAGCCGTCCTCGATGGCCGCGGAAATGCTGTTGGAGGGCAGCCCGTCGCTTTCGGTGATCCGCAGGATCTCGCCGTAGGCGCCGTCCTTTTCCGGTTGGATGCGGCAGAGGCCCGCACCTGCAGTGCCGACCCAGATTACGCCGTCCTCTCCGCGGCTCAGGCAGGAAATGGCATTGTCGGCTAGCACATCCTCCGTGCCGGACGTGGCCATCCGGAAATTTCCGGTCGCTGGATCGAACCATCCCAACCCCCGGCCGCGGCCCCGGGTGGGTCCCTGGGCCCGGCCGTACAGCCCGATCCAGATGCGACCGTATTCGTCTTCCAGCATGCAGTTGACCGCCTGCCCGTCCAGCGCGGGAATCTCCTGCACGACTTCCGTGCCGGCGGCCATGCGGTACAGCGTACCGCGCGTTCCTATATATCGATCTCCGCTGCGACTGCAGACGAAGGACATACATTCATCATTGGGGAAATGATAGCGCTTGACGGTCTGGCCGGTCGCAGGGTCGATGACCAGGACGCCGTCGCCGAAGACGCTGAGCCAGAGCCGGTCGCCCACCCGGGTGATGGAGGAGATCACGGTGCCGCCGCGGATGTTGGCGCCTTTCGTGAAGTCCGCGAAAGTGTCGGTCCGGCTGTCGTAGCGGTTGATCTTGCCCTCTTCGCTTCCCAGCCAGAGGCGGCCGTCCGCGTCGAAGCAGAGCGAGCGGATGGAGCGTCCGCTCATCCCCTGGGGATACATGCTGCGCGTGTAGCGGTTGAAGCTGCCCCGGTAGTTCATCCAGCAGCAGAGGCCCTCGTTGTATGTGCCCGCCCAGACATTGCCGGAGGCATCCTGGAAGAGGCAGCGGACGAAGACGCCGCTCAGGAGGAACTCCCGGGACTGGCTGGAAATCTGGTTCTCGATGCTGTGTGTGCTGATATTGTAGATGAGCAGGCCGGAGCGGGTGCCGATCCAGAATTCGTTGGTGCGGACCATCATGCAGGTGATCTCGGAGACATATTCGGCGGTGCTGGTGGAGAGTACCTGGGTTTCCTCGCCCGTGTACGCGTCCATCATGACGACCTTCTTGGCGCTGGTCGACAGGAGCACCGTGCCGTTGCGGAGCGGCTCGACCAGCTCGTAGCGGTCGGCCCCGCCCTGCTTCAGCAGGCTGACGCCCTGGCCCTGGTGGTCCAGGAAATAGACATCGCCCTCGCGGGTGGTGAAGACGAGGTCTCCGCTGTCGAGCAGGCAGCTGTATTGGGGCGAGAAGCTGTTGCCGGACACGATTTTCTGGATGCCCGCTTCGCGGGAGAATTTCCAGAGTCCGTTGTTGGCGGTCAGCCAGAGCTCGCCGCTCTCTTCTACGTCGATGTCGCGGACTTCCACGCGTTTCAGCTCCGGGATTTCTGTGAATCGGCCGGAGTAGATGTCGTAGTAGCCGGTGCCGGCGGAGGTGGCGATCCAGACGCAGCCGTCCTTGTCGATGTTGATGGCGAGCGTGGTCGTTGAGCAGGCCGCCCGGTAGGTCTCGTCGCGGAAGGGGGTGAATTTATTGCCGGTGTAAAAGTAGACTCCGCTGTTCGTGGCCACCCAGATGCGTCCGAAGGGGTCCTGGCAGCACTGCGTGATATTGTAGTCCGTGAGTCCATCCTGGTCCGAATAGCGGGTGAAGAACGGGTGGGATGCCGCCCCGGCCAGCAGGCAGGACAGGAACAAGACAACGATGGCGGAGAGGGTTCTTCTCATAGGTGGTCATTAATTCAACACAATGTTAGTGTTTTTCGCCCTAAAAGAATAGAAGAAAAGAGAGAAAGCTGCGTAAATTTTACATCTTCCTTCATTTTTTGCTATTCTTTTTTCATTTCATTGCAATCCCTTTTCCGCGCGGCACAAAAAAAGACCGGCCGCAGCGTGCGGGCCGGTCTTTTCTTGCGGGCGGGGTCGCTTACTGGATCAGCGCGACGATTTCGCCCTTCTGCACCTTCTTCCCCTGCGGGGCGGTGACGGCGACGATCTGGCCTTCGGTGGCGGGGAGGAGTTCCTCCATGCCGTACCAGGTCTGGACGTAGCCGCAAGGCTTGCCGGCCGCGACCTGGGTGCCGACCGCCGGAGCGGTGGACTTGTCGTTCACGTCGACCTGCCAGAGCATCTGGCCGGCCGCGGGCGCCTGGACGGGCGTGGCCTTGGGATATTTCGCGAGCAGCGCGTTCAGGTCGAACTCAGGCATCTCGACGACCGCACGCTTGACGACGATCGGGGCGCCGGCCTTCTCGCGGAAGGCCTCGAGGTCCTTGTTGAAGCGCTCCTTGGCGATGCCGCTCCTGTAGTCGCGGTACTGACGCTCGTGCATGGCCATTTCGAAGAGTTCCTCGTCGTCCTCGCCGAAGTCCCAGCCTTCTTCCTTCATCATCTCGCGGAACTTCGGGAGCTCGTCGGGATACTCGTCCTGCGGGTTGCCGGTGTAGAACTCCATGCCCTTCTCCTTGGCGAGCGCGACGATTTCCGGCGCGAGCGGACCGGGCAGGGTGCCCATCTTGCCGAGGATCATGCCCCAGGTATCCTTGTCGATCGTGGAGAAGCGCGGCTTGTTCTGCGCCATCGCGAGGAGGTTCATCAGGGCCGTGTTCTTGACGTACTGGCTGAACGGGGTCACGAGGGGCGGGTAGCCGAGGCGCGGCCACACATATTCGACTTCGTTGAAGAGCTGGACCATCAGGGAATCGAGGCTGCTCTCCGGTTTGCCGTTGGCGCGCTCGGAGGCGTTGATCGCGGCCTTGAAGCCGGTCAGGTCGGCCATCATCGAACCCATCATGCCGCCCGGCAGGCCGCAACCGACGAGCAGGGAGGTCATCTGGGAGTTGGTCGGGTTGATCCAGTAGCCGAGGAAGTCGTCGATGAATTCCTGGGTGAGGCTGCGGACCTCCATGTAGGCATCCATGTTGATGTCCTTCACGAGGAAGCCGTCGGCCTTCATCATCTGCTGGATGGTGATCACGTCCGGGTGGACCTTACCCCAGGAGAGGGGCTCGACGGCCACGTCGAGGTAGTCGGCGCCGGCGCGGGCGACCTCCAGCATGGAGGCGGGGGAGAAGCCCGGGCCGCTGTGGCCGTGGTACTGGACCTTGATCTGCGGGTGGCGCTTCTTGATGCCGGAGACGATGAGACCGAGCTCCGTCGGACGGCCGACACCGGCCATGTCCTTGAGGCAGATCTCGTCTGCGCCGTACTCTACGAGCTGGTCCACCAGCTTGAGATAATATTCCACCGTGTGTACGGGGGAGTGGGTGATGGAGAGGGCCGCCTGGGAAATCATCCCGGCCTTCTTCGCGTATTCGACGGAGAGTTTGAGGTTGCGCGGGTCGTTGAGGCCGCAGAAGGAGCGGGAGATGTCGGTGCCCTGCTTCTTCTTGACCTTGAACATCAGTTCGCGCACGTCCGCAGGCACGGGGTACATGCGGAGGGCGTTCAGACCGCGCTCCAGCATATGGGTCTGGATACCGGCCTTATGGAAGGGCGCCGTCCATTTGCGGACGGAGATGTTCGGGTTCTCGCCGTAGAGGAGGTTCACCTGCTCGAAGGCGCCGCCGTTGGTTTCCACACGGTCGAAGCAACCCATTTCAATGATGGGCGGGGCCACCCGCACCAGCTGGTCCACACGCGGCTGATATTTGCCGGAGGACTGCCACATGTCCCTGTAAACGAGGGAGAATTTTATCTCTTTTGCCATAATTCGGTAGTGATTCGGAAAAGCAATCTCGCAAAGATAGTGATTTTTCTTTCTTTCCCGCTTGCGTGTCTAAAATATTTTTGTACCTTTGCATTCCCTTCTGAATATGGTGCGATTAGTTCAGTTGGTAGAGCACCAGATT
Source organism: Candidatus Cryptobacteroides sp. (assembly GCA_045117755.1). Classification (GTDB taxonomy): domain Bacteria; phylum Bacteroidota; class Bacteroidia; order Bacteroidales; family UBA932; genus Cryptobacteroides. The sequence goes on along the minus strand of JBGUOB010000028.1, from coordinate 40,385 downwards.
GTGGTTCTGGGTGTCGTGGGTTCGAGCCCCACATCGCACCCCAAGAGGAAGCCTCCCGAATTCGGGAGGCTTTTTCGTTATCTTTGAGCGCTAAACGGACTAGTCCTTGATGTCCTTGACGCAGCGGACGGATTTGGTCTTTTGGTTATCTTGTTCGGTTATCAACACTTTCTCCGTAGAAGTACCGAAGCCAATGGATTTGGACATATTAGTACCCGTGCGAGCCTTATTATACAGGTCGCCGAGCTTACCGAATGACCAGTATGTACGAGTGAAATTGTAATTAACGTGGAAAGCCGCGTCGGAGGCCGGGATGAAATCACGGAGAACTGAAGCCTCCCGGATGTTGCACAGTCGATAACCCGGCGGACAATAGGGATTGGAATCAATATGGGCGTCAATATCGTCCATCATCGTTTCATATAAGATTTCAGTGAAAGAAGGCGCATCCTTCACGGGTGCAACCTGGAATTTTTTGTACAGGCAGGCCTGCTCGCCGTGCTCATCGTGCATCACGAGCTCGCGGTTGGTGTAGTAGCGCAGCGATTTTTCGTTGATGCGCGTGCAATCGAACTCGTAATAGACATTCTGGTCGTAGGGCCCCGTGTAGTCCCGGACACCATCCCGGATGCGCGTTACATGAATGTAGTTGTCCGGCTCGTAATCATCGGCGGTCGTTCCGGCAGGCGGTACGACGGGGGCGAAGGTAATGTCCTCAACCGTGCCGTCGGGCTTGGTGTAGGCGCCCAGATTGCGCAGGCAACGGGTGCTGAACCGATCCATACCGCCGGCATAACTTTTACTCATGCTCATGACGGAGCCCGTCAAGCACTGCTCTGCCCAGATGACACGCGGATCCAAATTGCTGCTATTCTTACTGTTTTTGCCGGTATAACGAGTGCTGGCCAGGACATGCTGACGCCAGTCATATTTGTTGGTGCTCTCCTGCTGCTGCCGTGTCCGCTGATAGAGGCGCGCGTCGCCCTCGAGGCCGTAGTCGCCCATGAACAGGCCGATCAGCTGGTTGGTGGCGCCCATGTACCAGCGCACCTCGTCCTCGTCGATGACGCCGTTGCCATTGTTGTCCCGGTTACGGGACATGCAACTGTAGCGCAGATAACGGTAATCCGGGCGCATCAGCGGCGTGGTGTTGTTCGCCTCCAAATCCATGTAGCGGGCCCAGTAATCCACTTCCAAGTTTGGCTTGCCCAAATATGAGGTCTTCCCGTCCGGTGATAGCAACTCCCACTCCTTGAGCGAGTTGAGCCGCCCGTTGGTAAGGCTGTTGTTGCCCCGGTTCACGATGGCCTCTGATGACCAGTACTTGTGCGTTTGGGCCTCTTCCTCGTCATCCTCATGCTCGCAACCCCAGGCGGACAGCAGCCCGGCGTGAGAGACGTTGTAGATGGTCTGGATGGACTTCTGCTGGATGGTGAAGGAAGAACCGATGATCTCGCTCTCCCCGTCGGCCGAGCGCTTCGAGTCGGAGAGGATATACATGTAACGGATGTCCTTGTTGACGAAGCTCTTCCAGAGCTCCGGCTCATAGTTCTTCGTGATGGGGTTGACTTCGTAATAATACTCGTTCACGAAAGCCGTCACGGGGATATACGGACCGTCCGCGTCGGTGAGCGCATGGGAGAAATCGCTGGTGGCCTTCACCTCCGGATCCGTGCTCTTCCAGCGCCGCGTCTGCGTCTTGAGATAATCGACCAGTCCGCTGATATTCATGGTCTTGCCGTCGGCGCCCGGCTTGCCCTCCATGGGCTTGTAGAGGGCGCGCTTGTCCGCGTAATAATGGCCCGCCTGCCCCTCTTCTTCCGGCTCTTCATAATTGACGCGGAACTCCACCCATTCGAAATCGATACCGGCCGTGTTGTCCTTCACCACGCCCTGGGCGTCCACCGTCACTTCCGGTTCCGCACCGGACGGGTTGAACGGTGTTACCACACGCCAGGTTACCTGGTCGGGGTCAATGAAGTTCGCGTGGAACTTGATGACATGCGAAGAATAATGGGCGTCGCAGGGGAAGACCTCCTCCATCGCAATCGTCACCTGCCCGGATGCTGCCGGTTCCGGCTCGCCCAGATTGTTCGTCGTGTCATCGTCGTTGTTATTGTTGACTTCCACCTTGATTTTGTTGACGCCCATGATGGAAATGTCATAGGTATAGGTGTGGTTGCGGAAGATGTTGAAATCGTGATTTCGGCCGTTGCTGAAGTCGCCCAGATGGACGATATATTTCACGTTGGCGCTCAGGGTCGCCGCTTCGCCGCTCGGCTTCACCTTGTCGGCCATGGTCAGCTGCCCGGTGATGATGACATAGGTGCCATATTCCGGGGCGTAAGTAAAACCGCCATTGGTGACGGAGGACTGTTTGCCGTCCTCCGACGTGGAGACGCTGTTTTTGTCCCGCATGTCGCGGTGCTCGTACGTCCAGGTAACAGGCTCTACCTGGGGCGCCTTGCGGTTCTCCATCATATAGAAGGAGAAACCGTGGCTGATGATCCGGTTCGAGGTCCCTACATAATACTCCGGATTCCCGCTCCCGTCCGTCGTCAGCGCCTGCGTCTCGAAATTGCTCTCGGGCAGGTTGAAATAGTCGTTGGCAGAAGCACCGGTGGCATCGTCCAGATTGGCTTGCGAGTACGTGGGGACCCCGTTACTGGCGGTGTAATGCCCCCGCTCCAGGATCCAGGCACTCTTGGGGAGGTTGACCACCTGCCACTTGAGCGGCGTGAAATCCGCGATCTCGCTGCCGGCTGCCACACGCACGTTGAATTTGATCTTGGCATCCAAGCGCTGGAGGATGAGGTTCGGGTGGTTCTCGCCGGATCCGCCGATATTATACCCGCTGATCTCGCCGGTCATGGGGAAATAGCCGCTTCGCGACACGATCAGCTGGTTCAGCGTCGCTTTCTTGCTGTACAGGTCGTCATAACTCTGGACCGTACCCAGTTGCTCCGGCGAGATGTTCACCATTTCCGCGTCGATGTTGCAGATGGCTACGATGGTGCAGTTTTCTCGGGCGACCGTATTGATGTGGACGGAACCTGTTGTCAGGTTCTTTCCGCTGCTGGCGTCCTTCTCGTAGTTCTTGACGGTCCAATAGTCCGGATTTGACGAATTGCCCAACAAGTTGGTGGCGTCGAAGAACTTGCCATAAATTTTCCGCTTATCTTCCGTGCCGTCGAAGATGAACACGTACATATTATAAATCGTGCTCTCTTGCTGCGGGCGCAGGGTGGATTTGGTCGAGACCAGCCCCTGCTCCGGCGCGTTGAAACCGAGCACCAGCTCGACGGGCGTGCCTTCCGGCACCCCGTCTCCCCAGTATTCCTTGACGCAGGAGACCGGGAGGCTCAGGCAGCAGAACAACAGGAGGAATATGCGGAATAACTTTCTCATTCGAACGTGTGTTTAGGGTTATGACCGTCCTCCCAGTAGACATTGTCCAAGGAGAAGGTGAAATCGCCGGACTCCGATTCGTAGTAGACATTCATCACGGCCGTCAGCTTCTGGCCGCGGACCATCTGGGTGAGGGTGGAGACGCGGGAGGACTCGCGGTCGATGAGCTTGAGCACCGTGCCTGTCGGATGGATCTCGTAGAAGGTCCACATGCGGTTACCATAGTTGGCGTTGCTGTCCAACTTCAGGGCGAGGTCCTTATAGAAAAGCGACTTGGCGTTGCTCGCCTCGGTTTGGGTAAAGCGGCACAAGGACCCCGCAAACTCCTGGGGGATCGGGTAATTTTGGGGAAGAGAACCTTCTTTCAAGTATAGACCATTCACGGTTGTGCCGGTGACCTGGTTACCAAACAGGTCATTTGTGCCTTTGTATAGGTGGTATTTGTCGCTGTTGCTCTCCTTTTCGAGCCGGAGTTGGTAATACGAGCCAATCTGTTTGTCGCTGAGCAGGGACTCTGCCTTGCTGCGGAAACTCTCTTCGAAGTTATAAGTGGACTGCTGGAAAACGATTCGTTGTTCGCTGGCCGAGACCATATAGCCCAGAAAACCGCCGTTTCCAGTGTTTGGCGTAACGGTGATCACGTCCATAGATTCGCCGCGCGGCAGGTCGCGGATGTCCTCGTACGGGACGCGGCGAAGCGAGGCGCTGGTCAACGTCTTGGACAGGGGCTTGGAGCTGTCCTCGCTATCCACCAGGGGATGGCCGGATTCATCGTTGATAATCTCGCCGCTTGCATTCGCAAACTGCACCGTGGCGAACATCCGGTAGTCCTGGCCGATGTGGTTCTCATAGAGCAATTGGCTATAGACCGTCGCCTTTTCGCGGGAAGGAATGTTGGCCGGGCCGGTGAAAGCCGGGAGGTCGCGGTAGGTGGCCCCGTCCGGAATGGCGGGACTGCCGTCATCGTTCTTCCGGCCGATCAGGTAACTGCTCGAAGCGTTGAACTTGTTGAAATGCAGGTCCGTGAGCTGAAGATGGAAAGGGGTGTGGTTGTTCAGGACTACCTCGAATTTCACCACCGGACGGTACAGGTCGATGCGGCCGATGTAGGGATCCACACCCACGTAAAGCTCGTCGTGGCCCGTCAGCAGCATACAGTGGTCGGGGAGGGCCGGCGCATCGGTGCCGGTCAGCGTGGTGAACTGCCGGTCCGGATTCAAATGGCCGGGGTTGGTAGAGGATTCCTTGGAAGAAACCAACGCTTTTTCGATATCTTCGATACTCTCGCCGTCAATCTGCCAGTCGGGCTCGTCGATGTTGGCGTAGGCATATACATGGTAATAACCCACCTTCAAGTTGACGAAGTAAATCCAGTCGCTGTCTGTGGATTCAACATCCTTCGGCTCCTGGTTAGCCGGAACGTCGCCCCCCGTACAAGGATATGCTTTATAGACCTTGTCGATTACGGTCCCGTCCTTGTCGGCCACGATCACGAGGATATTGTGGAAGACATCGCCGTCCTGCGCATCGGGGTCGGCCTTGGTCCAGGCCGCTTCCACCCCCGTGCCTATCTGGAGTGTCAGCGTGCCGTATCCCTCCTCGCTTCCGATGTCGGGCAAGCGCTGACAGGCGCCAACCGACAGCAGAGCTGCCAGCAACAGGAAGGGGAGGATATGCACAAATCGCTTCATCGTCAGAATGTTATGTCATCCACGCCCAGATAATACTCGTCCCAGGGCATGACCTCGACTTCGATGTAGGCCTTACTGGGCTGGATCTGGACTTTGTACGTGTATAATTTGCCCGGCTCCCAGCTGATGGGAGTGGGGTTCTCGCTCTCGGGATTCTCTTCCTCCGGCAGGAGCAGGTTGGTGTAGACAGGGGTTACGTCGTTGCCTACGTGGATGGAGAAACGCAGGGTCGGGTGGATCTGGCCGTCGCCCAGCAGCTGCTGTGGGATGACGAAATGCCATTGCTCGATCTCCGTGGGCGTCTCCGGGTTGGTTGCATAGTCGGTGGGTACCTCGATCCATTGGCTCTGGTCGGAAGCCTGCCAGTGGTAGATGCCGGAAGACTTGGACTCCGCCGGGGTCCAGTTGATCTGGTATTCTTCATCTCCGGGGTTGGGGTTGTTCGTGACTACCCAGTTGGCTACGAGCCGGCCCACGGCGCTAAGGTTCTGCAATTCGAAACTGTCCACAAAATAGTCCACCTCGCTCCCTTCCGCCTTGCGGAACAGGAAGCGGACGGCGGCGCAGGCGTGGTGGAAGGCCAGCGGGACCTTGGCGGTGCTGCCGTTAACGGCCATGTCCCGTTTGGTGGACGCGACCATTAGGTCGTAGTCGTCGGCGAGCATGGAGTAGGTGGCGACCAGCTTGCCGCCGCTGGTACCGTATTCGACGCGGGCGTTGGTCGGGTATACCGAGCCGAAGGTGTAAGAGCCTTCGGAACGCCAGTAGCGGAGGGGAGTATAGGTCCAACGGAACGGCTCCAGTTCATTATCTGTCTCCTCGCAGGTCAGTTCCACACCGCGGAAGATGTCCGTCGTGGCACCCGCGGGGGAGGTCCAGGAACCGTACACGGAGACGCTGTTCCCCACCTTGATGAAATCGTCCTCATGGCTGGGATAGCTGTTGTCAACGCTCTTGACCGAAGCGGAAGAGCCTCCGACCATGCTGGCACTGAAGCAGATGGCACCCTCTTCGGACACGGGCCGGTCTATCCGCTCACAGCCCGTCAGAGCGGTGAGGAAGAGAACGACCAGCAGGCCGGTGCAGTATGACTCAATTCTGCGCATCATGAGGGCCTCATCGGATCTATCGGGGTTAAACTCCATTCATTTCCATTCTCCCAGTCAGTCCAGGACACGGAGAACTGCATGGATTCGCGCACGAAAAAGACATACACGATCCAGCTTCGTCCGCGGACGAAATCGCCGGGCGCATGCATCGAGAAGTCTGCGCTGGCATTGACGGTCGCTTCGCCGACCTGGTAACTGTAGCTGACCTGGCCCGTGAGCTTCTTGTCGGTCTCGCGCAGGTAGCAGCGACCGGCCTCGGTGAGCACCTTTTTCGTGTTGATGCCGTTGTTGATTAAAGCCTCGTACTGGCGGGCATAGTCTTCGCGCTCGGCCAGATTGGCCGGAGGATTGAATACATATTCCTCCGGAGCGGTATAACGCCGTACGCTGGTGGGAGGGTCGAAGTTGATGGCGGAAGCGCGGTATCCGCTTATTTTGTACGGATTGGCGGAGTCGTTGAACAAATACTCCGTCTCGGAGATGTTCTCGCCGTTCACCGTCAGACCGGTGACAGTCAGGCTCTTCACCATCGGGCCGACCTCGTCCCGGAGCTGGCAGAAAACGAAGCGGAACTTGGAAACGGCTTTGCGGACCGTGACCACGTCCACGCGCATCACGGGATAGGAGCCCGTCATCGAAAGACCCTTCGCTACGCCGGAGTAGGGCAGCCCGTCCGAAGGGACCGCCGTACAGATCGGTTTTCCGTCCGTTCCGACGCCGAAGCAGTTGCCGCTCATAACCAGGTCGTCAAGCGTGGCGCGCGTCGTGCTCTCGCTGAGCCCGCCTTGCCCGATCGACGCAGGATTCCCAATGACATAAATATCTACTTTGGGCTTGGCCTGGGCAACGACCCGGTCCAGCGGGATGTGGTAACGGTTCTCGTATTGGGTCAGCGGGTCAGAAATCGTGTTTTTATTATCCGGATCAGGGCGGCTACTAATAGGGTTAATGTAGCCGAGCAACTTCCCGGCCGGGTTGTTTTCATCGACCGTCTCGTTCAGGAACACCCAGATGTGCAAATCCTTGATAGCATCCTCGCTGCCTTCAGCCGGGACGGAACCTTCGCTACCCTTGGTCTCGGCCGGGGCTTCAATGTCCAGCCAGAGGATGAGCTCGGGCTCTTCGTCCAGCGTCCTGCGGCAGGCCGTCGCCGCGAGGGCGGCGAGTGTCAGCAGAAGGAATATGCGTGCGAGGACTTTCATATTACTGGATGACGACGGGAACGGTGGTAGGGGTGGACAGGTTCCAGCCGAACTCGGCCTGGACGCCCAGCTGAAGTTGGGGGTCGGTCAAATCGGGAAGGACATCATAGGCAGCCTTGAGGGATGTGAACGACGCTTTGACCTGCGTGACGTGGTCGCGGACAAAAACGCTGCCTAGGCTCTGCCCGGAGTTGTCGGTGCGCTCGCTGAATATGAGGATGCCGGCCAGGTAGAAATGCTGCCCCGGGGGAATCTGGCAGCCTCCAGCACCCGTGTAGGTGGTGTAGTTGGTCTTGTTTTGGAATTCCAGGGCAAAGTGCACGTCTGCCCCGGACCGGGTCGGGAGAATGATCGTGGTCAGATCCGCGTTGGTTACATTGTTGGATCTAGTAATCCACGCGCGAGGGTTGCCGCTATCGTCATTGACGTCGGCGTCGTAGATATAGTACATCTTGGCGCGGGCGTCTGAACTGGGCAGGGGGGTGAAATCGAAGGCCAGGGGATACTGGTCGGCGATGATGATACCGGTCAAAGGGAACTTTGTATTATTGATGTCGACATTATTCCCGGCAAAGTCTTTTATGTCCGATGTCCGTTTCTGGACTTGAAGCTCCATCAGCGCCACACCATACTCAATCGGATCTCGTACGGCGGCCGCCTCAGATCGAGTGTTGATGCCCGTGGCAGTATAATTGCTGCGAATGGTGTCCCAGTTGTAGGAGGAGGTGTACTTCTGTTCCATGCCCTCTTGGTCAGTCGAAACCAGCGGGCTGTTCGCATAATACCAGAGGCTGGGCGGGTAGCAGATTTCGTCGGAGGGGATGTAACCGAGACCGGAAAAGTGGTCGATGTTGTACAGGTTCTTGAACGTTCCCGCTCCTTCCTGCCACTGGATGGGGAAGATGCCGGACGGCAGGCCAAAAACGGCCGGCCCGTTGACCTTCATCTTGATGGTGGCGCCGGCCCCGCTGCCGGACCGGGAGGTATATTTGTTCTGATCGGCGGTCTTGGTGTCGTCGTAGATCAGTTTGATGACCGCCTTGGCCAGTTCGTGCACATAGGGGAACGCCGCGCCGTTTTTCGGTACGTAGTAATAGTCTGCACTCTTGCTGGCATCCGATGCAAGGGGGTAGAGCTTTTGGTAAAGTTTAGTCAGTTTGTCATTTAGAACATCGTTAGAGAGCGGGAAATAGATGCCCTTGTTGGTGAATTCCTCCAAGGCCGCTTTCATGTCAGGGTGATTATTATAGCTCGCCGGGTTGTTGAAGTAGTATTTAGGATTGCCACCCTTTGCTGACACGTTGGCCTGCAGGATTTTGTTCAGATAGTTCGGAATGATGTCGTCCCGCCACGGGACGGCTGCATATTTGGGAGAAGTCTTGACGTTGCTGGAAATGGGATCCGGGGCGAACAGAATCTCATTGGTGTTCTCGATTTTATCCAGATCTGGGACCACCAGCGATCCATTGCGCTGCAAGAAGGCGACGGATTCCGAAGATGCCGCGCCCACGTTGGCGTCAAGCGCCTTCCCATACACAAGAACGGCATCTGTTTCTGGCCTCAGGTATACGCGCTGGTAAAAATGCGCGTTGTTAGTGTATATAAGACCCTGGCTTGTCGAGAAATTGCCAAACGAAGCGGCGACGCCGATTTGAGGCAGAGAGACACGATAGTCCCAGAGTGCGTTATTGACATTGACGGGCGAATCAGTATTTCCGAGTTTGGTCCGAAAAGGAAGAATATAGACTTTATCGATACCCCGAAAACTTTCCTGCGTCATGCTGTGCTGAGTGATCCCGTCCGACATTTTGGTGCCGGATTGCTGGATGCCGCCCACGGACAGGGCCAGGGAAACGCGCACATCCTCGTCGGGCCCGGGCGCAATGGGCTCCCGGGTGCACCCAGGCAGGAGCATCAGCAAGGCCATGAGGCCGGGGATAAGGATGTGCAACTTGCTCATGATCAGAATTCAACGGGGATGCTCATGCCTTCGTGCCAGTCCAGGGTGACGCTGGCCCCAACTGTGTGACGTCCCGGTTCGATGGCGCCGTTCTTGCGTACTGATCCGGTCAGGATGTCGAAAGTGCCTGCGGGCCGGGGCTCGTGCATATGCAGGACGGTCTCGGTCGTGGTGCCGTCTTTCATCTGCGTGTAGACAAGCCAGCGCCAGAGTTCCTGCGTGTCTTCGTCTGCCTTCGTTCCCGGAGCATCGTGGCTCGGGAAGTGCACGGCGACAAATGCGCGCCGCTGGGCATCTTGGGTGTCAATCTCGTGCGTAGCGTTGCGGTGGCTGACATCGAAGACATAGGTGCTGTCGGTGATGCTGAAGCCCGTGGCGAAGCCTTCTGTCTGCACGGTCACCGATTCCACACCGGGGGCTTCCGACAGGTCCAGGACGAGAACGGAAGCCGCGTTGGCCATGTGCAGGTGCACTTCGAAGTGCTGGTCCACGCCGGAGAGCACCTTGATGTCCTGGCGGGCCGTAAAGATACCCGTCCCGTGCACCGGGGCAACTCCGTCCGTCGCCTGCTGCTCCAGGCGGGCGGTGCGGCTGTTCTCGTCGCCGACGAGGACCACTGCGCCGTTGTCTCGCAGGTTGGCCACGGCGCAGTGCTCGTACTCCCGCACGGGCAGGTAGAGGGTGTAACGGGTTTCGCTGGCGTTCATCACCTCGCTCATGTGCTTGAGGCGGAGTCCGCTGCCGTCCGTGTCGTAGAACGACAGGTCCACGTCGCGGGCGTATTCGACGAAGATGCCTTCCAGGTCGGTCTGCAGCAGGCTGCTGATCTCGAGGTCGGACTCCATCGACAGTTCGGTTGAAAGCTCCGTCGTGATGTCGGTCACGAGCTGGAGCTCGTAGTCAAGGTCAAAATTCTTGCCGCATTCAGACATATCCTCGTCCACGAGGCGGCAGCCGGTGAAGGCCGCCGTCCCGAGGACGCAGAATACTGTGAACAGGATATGCCGGAAGTCGTGCATTTATGAACAAGTTACTCCAAGACGCCCATGTTTACATTGAAGGATAGGCCTTCTTCCCATTTGATATCCACGGCGACACCCAGAGAAACTTGGTTGGATCGCAGATCCGGAACAGTCATGTAGGCGTGTTGAAGGGCATCTTGCTGAAGCGTCAGCGTTGCAGAAGTAACATAATCCTGCATAAACACGCGCGGAACTTTAATCGTCTCGCCAGTAGCGGGGTCGTACGGTGGATAATAATAGTCGTCCCGGGCCATCTTGCCCTTGACTGTATTGTATTCAACAGTATTGAGCAGATTCTTAAGGTTTAGTTTTCCTACAAGATAGAAAGTCCCACCCTTGCGAATCAGGTTGGTCTCTCCCCAGAAGTCCTCTCCGGTTTCGTTGCGAAGTTCAAGGGCAATATAAACATCGGACTGTTTATCAGCTGTCTCATCTGCCGCGTAGTTATCAAAACATAACGTATATATAACATTGCCTCCTGTCGCCAAACCAGGATCTCCGATCCGGAACTGAGTTGCGAGCTTGTCGTATATCATCATGCCAAACTTGTCCTGGGTATAGAAAAGATTATTGAACTTTCCATCTGAATAAGAAACTGATGTATAATCGGGGGGCGTAGTAACTTTTCCGTTGCTATCTTCTGTGTGGTCCGGCATGCGGGTATAGTCCCAAGTAACAGCTTTTGGCTGACCACCTACCACGATACCTGTAACAACAAGACCGGTGTTGACAGGGTCCTGTGCTGTTCCAATTACTTTAATTGCCTTAGGATTCTCATTGGGATGAATCCCCTTGTTGTTGTCCAAAAGCGTGGTAACATTATCACCATATACAACGGTAGCCTTGAGCAGGGCGGAGCCGTAATTAATGGGCATAGCCATTGCCACACTCGTGGTTGTGGAGTTCACACTGGAGAATTTAGTCCAATCATCCGTCCATGACTTCGTCACGGTATTACCATTATTCGATTTATCCCATCTCCAATTGTCTGTTGTGGCCGGATATTGGCCTTCGGTATGCTCTTTGTTCGAGGTGTGTAATGGAGAGTTGCCAAAATACATCAACTCGGCGGGATAGCAATAATTGAAAATATTAAACCGGGTGTTTAAGCCAAAGGCGTAGGCGGGAATGTCCTCTTTAAATACAAAGCGGTCGGGAGTGAAAGGATGGGCTAAATCACCAGCAATTGTCTCCAAATAAGCAGATCCCATAGGGAGACCTACGTTCATCGGGAATCCAGCCGAACCATCCAGGGTGTTGCTTGTTCCGGTGCCCTTAACGTAATGGTCAGAGAAGAAAGTGGCAGCCCCCGTTGCTTCAGGATTGTTCATTTCGACACTTAAATCAACTTCCGTCAAATTAACACCTCGGTTGGTAAGATTAGACATAATGGATGTAGCGTCACGGAATAGCATGGCGTCCTGATGACCAGTAAAATACAGGTCAAGCCGGCTATCAATTTCCTTGGCTAGTTGTTGTGCAACTACTTCTGACCAAGAAGTTGGAGCCGATGAGAGGCACTTATGGACAATAAAGTCCAAATCCCGCATGGTACGGAGGATGGCCGCTGCCGAACCAGCACGGAGTTCATGGTAGGTGGTCTTAAGATAACCTTTGCTCTGATCGTTTGGATCAATGTATACTGGCTCTTCGCCAACATGAACTGCTTCGCTCGCTTGATCCGTTGAAACTTTAATCTCATTGATTCTCATGAGGTTGTAATAGGCCTGTCCCAAGAGTTCCAAGAGGGGGACAAACTCGAGTTGGCCCGCGTGACATGTGCTGCGAATGGCTTCTACGGTTGTGTTCTCGTCTCCGTCATGCTTGGCTTTATACATGTCCCCCAGCATTCTCCAGCTGCAGTTGCCGCTTCTCATAGTGTATGTGGTGCTGGACCCTTCAGGTTTATATGTATCACCATCTTCGTAATATGATGCACCATTACTCTTCGTTAAATTGATGCTAGGATAATACGGATCCTCGGTATTAACGGGGGTCCACACTCGATAGCGTTTATCTTGCACAAGGAAAGTAGCCCCAGGGGCCATTTGTAAATACTCGCTTTCATCAGTCGTTGCGACTCCGGTTGTCGTCCAGTAATGGTTATCTTGAACCAAGGACGCCAATGTCAATGACGTGAGAATGCTTTGGAAAACTACGGCGCCGGCCAAAAAAGGTTTCTTGCCATTCGTGGAATTAGGGTCGATACGTGGAACCAGTGAAAACTTAAGCGAAGCGAGGTTTGAGGGGTCTCCTGACGCAACGACACTTCCCTGATTCTCAGGGCCTTCCGAATTCTTAGCCTTGCCATAGATAACAACACCATTGGTCCCCAGCGGGAAGGCTAACTCCAGTGTACGACTTTGCTTCTCAGCGGTAATGCCATTGACCTCAAACAGATTGCCATAGTTATAGTCTTCCGTTGCTTTGGTATTAACGGGGTTAAAGAAGAATTTACCCACTCTGCTATCGATGGTCGGTGCGTCCCAGCTTCCTGCTCCGGTTGTTTTTGGCGTATTAGATTCGCCCAACTCATAGGTAAGGATATGGACATCCTGCATCCCTAGAAAGTTGTTGTTGCGCTGAACATTTTCGGCCGTCATTTTGGTGTCTCCGTCGGCCTTGGTGTTGACATTTAGCACGAACTTGGTTCGCACCGTGTTGCTCTCCGAGTCGTAGTTCGGATTGGTGTTGAACTGCTCCCGCACACAGCCCGTGGCGAGTCTCGCGAGGGCCGCTGCTCCGAGGAGCGCGCTTGTGAAAGTTTTAAATACGTGGTTCATAAGCAGTTAGTTAATTATTTGATGATTTATTTTTCTTCGTAGAAGATTCTTACAAACACGGCGCTGCGCTGCTCGAAGAGGAAGCGCTGCTGCAGCTTCTGGTAGATGGTGCCGCCGGCGGCGGCCTTGAGGTATTTCTCGCGTTCGTCGAGATCCTTGAGGCGGTCGAGGATGTGGGCGACCTGGCGGTATTCGTCGTCGGTCAGGCCGCTGGTGCCGGCCGCCTGGCGGGCGTCGAGTTCGTCGATGAATTCGGACCAGGCCTCGCCGCCGACGACCAGCTCGAAGAGGTCGTTGGGGAGGCTGGCGATCTTGCTGCGGATGTAGTCCTTGACGGCGGTGGCGCGCTCGAGGGCGAGCCGCTCGTTGCCCCAGCGGCCGCCGTCGATGGAGGCGAAGCCGATGATCTGGATCTTGACGGGGGCGATGGTCTCGTCGGCGAGCATCTCGCGGGTCACGTCCAGGATGGTGTTGAGGTGGGGCATGTTGTCATACACGCCCGTGCGGGTCTCGACTTCGCGCAGGACGCGGCTGTCGTTGTACTGGAAGAGGACGGTTTGGACGCCTTCGCTGCGGCGAAGGACCATGTCCGGGGTGTACGGCTGGTATTCGGCGGCCGGGCGCAGGAGCGGGTGGCGCTGCTTCGGTGCGGGTTGCGGCTCGACAACTGGTTCTGGCTCTTCCTGGACGGGCTGCTCTTCGACAACGGGCTCCGGCTCCTCATTCGCCGGCTCCAGTTCGTCATTCGCCGGCTCGACCGGCGAATCTCCCGCGCGCATCACCTCTTCCGCCTCGATCCGCTGGATGGTGTCGATGATCTGCTGGCGCTTGCCGCTGCGCCGGCGGGTGTCCCAGGCGATGTTGAGGGCCAACTGCGGCAGGACGACGACGCCCTGCTCGGGACCGACCTGCGCGCCGCAGTGGGCGCATTCGTAGCGTTCGGCGTTGATCCAGGCTGCGGCCGCGCCGCCGGCGAGCTCGAGTCGCCAGTGCTCGCCCAGCCACCAGGAGTGGCCGAAGAAGAGGCCCGCGCCGTACGCGTCGCCCTGGAGGCGATGTTCGTTCAGCACGGAGTAAAGGCCGAAGGGGAGTTTGATGGCGCCCAGGTTGTAGTGGGCGTAGAGGAGGTCGGCGCCGAAGAACCAGCCGTCGAAGGTCCGTTTCGGCCACCAGCGGAATTCGGGAGCCACGAGGAAATGGCGCCATTTGGTGGCGTCCTCTGTGGCGTAGTCCCAGGCGAGCCAGCGGGGCCAGGGTTTCAGGCCGGCGGTGACGCCGAGGGAGGCGTGCTGCCCGAGGGCGATGTCGAGTCCAAGGTTGGGGGTCGCCGTTCCGGCGTAGAAAAGGTTGGTTCGCAAGACCGCACCTTGCCAGCCCAGGGCAGCCGTCCGGATGGGAGACAGTACGGAGGGGGTTGCTTTAACGCCCAGCGTATCCGCTTGGGGGCGGAAGTCTCGGGTGGCGCTGCCAAGGGCCGGAACGCAGACGCCCAGGAGGGCGAATAGCAGAACCGGAACGAATATCTTTAGTTCTTTCAAACTATCTTGCTCTAGGTCTCTCGCGTGCACGAAAATCATGCTTCTGCGACGAGATTTAGTGGTTTTGCAATGCAATTGTAGCAATTATTGGTAAGAATAGCAAGAATTTTATCATTTTCTGCTTAAAAAATGGCCTTTTGGCGTCTTTCTCGTGCCGATTTGCCCGCAAAACCGCCCGATTCCGTGACGAATTATTCGCCTTTTCTGCCCGCATTCTATCCTAATTGCCTCCTCCGATCGCCGCCGTTTCGGCATGCTCAAGCATGCAAACAGGGCCCAGCCTTATGGCCGGGCCCTGGAATTGATAGAAATTGACGGCTATTTGACATTCGTTCCCGGTGTTGGAGATTCCGGGTCAAGCCGGCGAATGACGAAAAAAGCCCGGAGGGGATCCGGGCTTTCTGAGGGGAGAAGGAAAGTCTTTTTACTTCGCGAGCTTCTTGGCCTGCTTGAGGAGGGCCTTGGAGGGGACGGGGGCGAGGTCGGTGCGGACGAGGCTCCAGCGGACGGTCCAGCTGAGCGTGGCGCCCGGGGCGAGGGTCGTGTAGGCGCCCTGCTCCTCGATTTCGACGAAGGTCTTGCCGGGGTTGGCGTAGGCCTGGATCTCCGCTTCGGCGGGAGCGGCCTGACCGGCCTTGAGGTCCTGGAACTTCTTCACGAAGAGCAGGCCCTTGGCGCTGTAGGCGAGCCAGCCCTTGCCGTCGGCGTTGATCTTGCGGTTCTCGCGGGCTTCATCCATCACGAACCAGGCACCGCCCTGCGTGAACTCGAAGGGCATGCCGGCCATGTTGTTAGCGGGCTCGACGGCCTTGGCCACGAAGAAGAGCACACCGTCGTTGGGCACGCGGGAGATCTCCCACGGGGCCACCTGGCGGGTCTCGCCGGACTCGTTGACGATGGTGTAGGTGATGGAGATGGCGTTCTTCCTGGCGTCTGCGCTGAACTCCTTGCGGATGCTGTAGCCGAAGCGGGACTTGTCGCCGGTCAGGACGAGCTTGTCGCCCACGATCTCCGCCTGGAAGGGCTTGGAATCATATTCCGCCACCGGAGGCCAGTTCCACTCGCTCTGCGGGCTGGTCCAGAAGGTGCTGCCGAAGGAGTTCGGCATACGGCCCTGGTTGAGGACTTCGTCCTCGCCGAGTTTGTAGGAAAGGATCTTGCCGCCGCGGTTGGCGTCGACGGTCATCGTGGTCTGGCCGACGGAGATGACATACTTGCCATCCACCTCGGTGATGGTCTGCGCGGAGGCGCTGGCGGCCGCTGCGAGCAGGCACGCGGCCAGAAGAGAAAGCTTCAGTTTCATATAATTATTGGTTTACTGTTATTTCCGGGAAATAGGTGTCGCGCAGCGCTTTGTGCACTTCGCTGCCGCCCAGGTGGCAGGTGCCTTCGAGCGGGAGCGAGGCGGCGGAGCTGCCGATGCGGAAGCGGTAGTCGCCCGGCGAAACCGTCCAGACGCTGCGGCCGCGCGGGTCGGTGGACCACCAGGCGAGCTGGTCGGGATCGACCGCGAAGCGGACCGTGGCGGAGGCGCCGCTCTCCAGTTCGACGCGCTGGAAGCCCTTGAGCTGCAGGGGCTTGAGCGGCTGGCCGGAGGCCGGGGAGACATAGAGCTGGACGACCTCGGCGCCGGCGCGCTCGCCGGTGTTCGTGACGCGGCAGCTGACCGAGACGGGCCCGCCGTTCGTGGCGGCGTCGGCGTCCAGCTGGAAGTTGTCGTAGCTGAAGGAAGTATAGCTCAGGCCGTAGCCGAAAGGCCAGGCGATGAGCGCGGGGTCGGGCTCTTCGTTGTAGCAGCGGAGGCCGGTGTCCTCGGTGGCGGGATAGCTCACGCAGAGGCGGCCGGAGGGGTTGACCTCGCCGGTCAGGATGTCGGCCACGGCGCGGCCGCCCTCTTCGCCCGGATACCAGGCCTGGAGGATGGCGGCGCAGCCTTCGGCGATGCCGGAGAGTACCTGCGGGTGGCCGCCGAAGACGACCAGCACCACGGGCTTGCCGGTGGCGATCAGCGCGCGGACGAAGTCCTCCTGGTCGCCCGGGAGGCGGATGCCGTTGCGGACGCGGTTCTCGCCGCAGAGAAAGACATTTTCGCCCATGGCGGCAATGATGACGTCGCTGCCCGCGGCCAGGCGCAGCGCGGCGCCCCGGTCGGTCGGGTCGGGGGATTCGATGCGACGCAGGCGCATGCCGGCGATGCGGGCGTCGCCGCCTTCGGCCACGCGGGCGTCATGCATCGTGCTCCAGTCGCAGCCGCGCGCATAGGCGATGTCGCGCCCCGTCGCATCCTGCAGCGCCTGCAGGAGCGTGGGGATGGCGACGGCCGACAGATCCGGATCCTGGCGGTGGAAGAAGATCTGCATCGAAGGGAAGGTGTAGTCGCCCAGCATGCTCCAGACGGAGTTGGCGTTCGGGCCGACGAGGGCGATCCTTTCGCTGCCCCGCAGCGGCAGGATGCCGTTGTTCTGGAGCAGGACGACGCTCTGGGCGGCCAGCTCGTAGGCGATGCGGCGGCCCTCCGGGCTGTCGAGTTCCAATTCGCCGTCGGCGCAGAAGACCGGGTCGGGCTCCAGCAGGCCGGCGTGGGCCTTGAGCATCAGGGCGCGCTTGACCGCCTTCTCGAGGGCGGCCTCGGGGATGCGTCCTTCGCGGACGAGTTCGGGGATATAGCGATAGCTGGTGCTCCAGGCGAGTTCGAGGTCGTTGCCGGCCAGCAGGGCGTCCACGGCGTACTGCTTGAGCGCTTCCTCGCTGCGGTTGCGGCCGGTCTGGACGGCGCCGTAGTCGCTGACGACCGCACCGGTGTAGCCGAGGTAGCCGCGCAGGATGACGTTCAGCAGGGTGTCGCTCGCGACGGCGTATTCCGAGCGGAAGCGGTCGTAGGAGGTCATCAGGGACTGGCTGCCGCGGGTGCGGATGACGGCCTCGTGGGGGAGGAGGACTTCCTCGTAGATTTCTTTCCAGGGGAGGGTATTCGCGCCGCCGTAGCCGAGGAAATGCTTCGTGGTGGCGGCCACGCCGTCGTGGAATCCCTGCTCCTGCAGGCCTTCGACGAAGGCGCAGCCGAGGCTGGCGGTCAGGAAGGCGTCTTCGCCGCAGGATTCTTCGATGCGCGGCCAGTGCGGGGTGCGGATGAGGTCGAGCATGGGGGAGAGGGCGAGCTGCTGGCCGACCGCACGCATGTCGATGGCGGTGCGGGAGGTCTTGGCCCGGATCAGGGCCGGGTTCCAGCTGCACGCGGCGCCGATGGCCTGTGGGTAGATGGTCGCGCCCTTGGCGGTGAGCCCGGACAGGGCTTCGTCGTGGAAGATGGCGGGGATGCCCGCCGGGGTCTCGTTGACGAGGTAGCTCTGGATGTCCCGGACGATGCGGCGGATGCCGTCGGCGTCCTTGTCCTGCGAGCTGGTGGGCTGGCAGATGTGGCCGACGCCGTAGGGGATGATCTCCCGGCATTTGTCGAGGTCCACCTCGCCGTCCGTCATCAGTTCGCCGGGGTAGATACCGTAGAGCTGGGCGGCTTTCTCCTCGAGACTGAGGTGGTCGTAGAGGGCGTCGACCTGCTTCCTGAGCGCGCGCTCGGGGTTGTGGGTGCAGGCTGCCGCCAGCAGGCAAAGAGCAAGGGCTATCCGTTTCATACCATCAAAGATAGTAAAAAAACGGAAACTGCTCTTCCGGGTATGCTAGGCCGCGAGAATCTCTTCGGCGCGCTTGAGGGCCTGGGAAATGTGGCTGCAGATGTTCTCTTCGCCGACCAGCTTGTCCATGCCGGCGTCCTTGAGGACCTTCATCACGCTCGGGTTCACGCCCGAGAGGACCACCTTCACGCCCAGCTGGGAGCACATGCGGCACATGTTGGAGAGGTTGTGCACGCCGGTGGAGTCGATGAAGGGCACCTTGCGCATACGGATGATGCGCACCTTGGCGCGGTCGGTGGCGCGGGTGTCGCCCATCATTTCCTCGAACTTGTTGCCGATACCGAAGAAGTACGGACCGTTGATCTCGTACACCTTCACGCCCTCGGGGATGATGAGGTGCTCCAGGTTGCCCTGGATGTCCGTGTCGGCCGCCGGGTCGATCTCGTCGCTCAGGACGCTTACGTTGGTGGTCTCGGCCATGCGCTTCATGCAGAGCAGGCAGGCGATCAGCACGCCCACTTCGATGGCCACCGTCAGGTCAAAGATCACGGTCAGGAAGAAGGTGACCAGCAGCACGATGATGTCGGATTTCGGGTTCTTGAGGATGGCCTTGAAGCTGCGCCATTCGCTCATATTATAGGACACGATCACCAGCACGCCCGCGAGGCAGGACATCGGGATGTACTTGACCAGCGGCATGAGGAAGAGGTAGATCAGGGCCAGCACGATGGCGTGGGCGATGCCCGCCACGGGGGTGCGGCCGCCGTTGTTGATGTTCGTCATCGTACGGGCGATGGCGCCCGTGGCCGGGATGCCGCCGATGAGCGGCGAGACCATGTTGGCGATGCCCTGGGCCATGAGCTCCTGGTTGCTGTCGTGGCGGTCGCCGATCACACCGTCGGCCACGGCCGCGGAGAGCAGCGACTCGATGGCGCCCAGCATGGCGATGACCATGGCCGGCTGCGCCAGGTGGGTGATGGTCTGCCAGTTGAGCTGGGGGACCTCCGGCTGGGGCAGGCTGCTGGAAATGGTGAAGCGGTCGCCGATGGTCTCGATGCCCGTGACGCCCGCCCGCTTGAGCAGGAGCGTGACCACGGTCATCAGCACGATCGCGACGAGCGATCCGGGGATGCGGCGGCTGACCTTGGGGGTGAACAGGATGATGAGGATGCTGGCGATGCCGATGGCCAGCGACCACCAGCTCACGGTGTCGAAATGCTGGACGTACACGCCCCATTTGTCGATGAAGCCGGCGGGGACGTTCTCGATCTGCAGACCGAAGAGGTCCTTGATCTGCGTCGCGAAGATGGTCAGGGCGATACCGCTCGTGAAGCCGACGACGATCGGGTAGGGGATATATTTGATGATGGTACCGAGGTGCAGCACGCCCATCAGGATGAGGAACGCACCCGCCATGAACGTGGCAATCATGAGTCCGTTCATGCCATATTGCTGGATGATGCCGTAAACGATGACGATGAAGGCGCCGGTGGGGCCGCCGATCTGGACCTTGCTGCCGCCGAAGAAGGAAATGATGAAACCGGCGACGATGGCCGTCAGGATGCCGGCTTCCGGGGTTGCGCCCGACGCGATGCCGAAGGCGATGGCCAGCGGCAGGGCCACGATGCCGACGATGACGCCCGCCAGCAGGTCCTGGACCAGCGTCTCTTTTTTGTAACCGTTCTTGATGGTGGAGAACAGCTTGGGGCTGAAACTGAATGTGAAAATCCCCTTGATACTCATACTTCTAATCTACTAAAAAACTATACCCTTGCGGAAATGAAGGCGCAAAGGTATAGTTTTTAAAAGATTTTAACAAGGGGCATTTTAAAATTTTTTATTATTCCGATCTACCCAGATCGTCCCAGCCCGGCAGCAACCTACCGGCGTCGACATAGTGCACCACCCTATGCGGCGAGGAAGGCGAGGATGCCGGCGAGGTCCTCGCGGGAGAAGGATTTCTGCTCGCCGGAGGTGAGGTTCTTGAGGTTCACGACGCCCTGCTCCATTTCGGAGGCGCCGGTGATGGAGAGGAACGGGATGGCCTTGCGGTCGGCGTAGTCGAACTGCTTCTTGAGCTTGGCGGCGTCGGGGTACAGCTCCACCGCCACGCCTTCTGCGCGGAGCGCCGTGGCGAGCGGGAGGAGGTAGCGGACTTCGTCCGGACCCATGTTCGCGAGCAGCAGGCGCGTAGCGCTGCAAAGGCCCTTCGGGAACTTGTCCAGGCCCTTGAGCACGTCGTAGATGCGGTCGGCGCCGAAGCTCACGCCCACGCCGGACATGTCCGGAAGGCCGAAGATGCCGGTGAGGTTGTCGTAGCGGCCGCCGCCGCAGATGCTGCCGATCTGCCAGTCCTGCGCCTTGACTTCGAAAATGGCGCCCGTATAATAATTGAGTCCGCGCGCGAGCGAGAGGTCGATCTCGGCCGGGGTCTTGATGCCCGCGGCCTCGATGAATCCGAACAGCTCTTCGAGCTCGTCCAGGCCCTTGAGGCCCGTCTCGGAGGCGCCCATGATGGCGCGCATCTTCGCAAGCTTCTCGGCGTTGGAGCCGCTCAGCGTCAGCACCGGCTCCAGCACGGCGATGGCGGCGTCGGTGAGGCCTTTCTCGCGCATCTCGTCCTTGACGGCGTCCAGGCCGATCTTGTCCAGTTTGTCGATGGCGACCGTGATGTCCACGACCTTGTCGGGGAAGCCGCAGATCTCCGCGAGACCCGTGAGGACCTTGCGGTTGTTGATCTTGACGAGCACCCGCACGCCCAGCTTCTCGAAGACCTTGTCCACGATCTGCACCAGCTCCAGCTCGCACAGCTGGCTGCGGGAGCCGATGGCGTCCACGTCGCACTGGTAGAATTCGCGGTAGCGGCCCTTCTGCGGGCGGTCGGCGCGCCAGACCGGCTGGATCTGGAAGCGCTTGAAGGGGAAGGAGAGCTCGTTCTGGTGCTGCACCACGAAGCGGGCGAAGGGCACCGTGAGGTCGTAGCGCAGGCCCTTCTCGCACACCTGCGGGGCGAGCGGCTTCTCGGGATCGACATTGGCGAAGGCATCGCCGGAATTCAGGATACGGTACAGGAGTTTGTCCCCCTCCTCGCCGTACTTGCCGAGCAGGGTGGAAAGGTTCTCCATCGCGGGCGTCTCGATCTGGGCGTAGCCGAAAGTCTTGAACACCGAACGGATCGTATCGAAGATATAGTTGCGCTCGGCCGTCTCCTGCGGGCCGAAGTCGCGGGTCCCCTTGGGTATGGAAGGTTTCTGTGCCATCAGTCTTTGAAATATTCTGCAAATTTACCTACTTTTGTGAAATTATCCTTTTTTGTCATGAAAGATTTTGTCAAAATGGTTCTGGCCGTCATCTGTGGCCTTATCATCATGGGTGTCATCTGTTCCCTCCTGACCTTCGGCATGCTCGGGTCGCTGGCCGCAGCCGGCAACAGCAAGCCCGTCCTGCCCAAATCCGGCGTGTTGAAGATCGACCTGGGCGAGCTCGTCATCGGCGAGCAGACGCAGGAAGCCAACCCCTTCGGCAACATGGATCCGACGTCCCTGCTGATGGGCGACGGCATGGAGACGCCCGCCGTTCTCGGCATCTGGGATGCCGTGCGCGCCATCAACGCAGCTGCCACGGACCCGGCGGTGAAGTTCATCTACCTGCGCACCGACGGCAACGGCACCGGCGTGAGCAACCTCGGTGAATTGCGCGAAGCGCTCGCGCACTACCGCGCTGCGAGCGGCAAGCCCGTCGTCACTTATATGGAGAATCCCGGTGCGGCCACCTACTACCTGGCGTCCGTGTCCGACAAGATCTACATGGCCTCCTACCTGGGCCTCACGCCTCAGTTCACGGGCGTCGGCACCCAGATGTTCTTCCTGGGCGACCTGCTGAAGCAGTTCGGCGTGAACGTGCAGCTCATCCGCCACGGCAAGTATAAGTCCGCCGGCGAGATGTACACCCGCGGCAGCGCCAGCCCGGAGAACCGCGAGCAGTACCAGCGTATGATCGACTCGATGTGGGAGACGCTTGGCAGCACGATTGCCGAGGCCCGCGGCATCAGCGTGGCGCAGCTCGACGATGCGATTTCCGGCCTCAAGCTCCGCCTGCCGGAGGACTTCGTGACCTACGGCCTCGCCGACGAACTCCTCGACAAGGACGGTCTGGAGGACAAGCTCACCGCCCTCGCCGTCGAGGAGAAATTCAAAGATATCAAGTGGATCAGCCTGTCCGACTATGCCGCCGCCAAGCTCGTCCCGTCCAAGGCCAGACAGAAGATCGCCGTCATCTACGCCGACGGCGAGATCATCGACGGCAACGGCAAGTCTGAGATTGCCGGCGACCGCTTCGCCAATGTCATCAACAAGGTCTGCGCCGACTCCACGGTCAAGGCCGTGGTGCTCCGCGTCAACTCCCCGGGCGGCTCCGTGACCGCTTCCGAGAAGATCAAGAACGCCCTTGACAAGCTCCAGGCCGAGAAGCCCGTCGTGGCCTCCTACGGCGCCTACGCTGCCTCCGGCGGCTACTGGATCTCCAATAACTGCAACAAGATCTTCTCCGACGCCGCCACCCTCACCGGCTCCATCGGCGTGTTCGGGCTCGTGCCTGATTTCTCCAAGACCTTGAAGGATATCGCCCACGTGGGCGTGGAGAGCGTCACCTCCCACAAGCACGGTGACATGCTGGGCCTGATGCGCCCGTTCGACAAGGACGAATATGATTTCATGCTGACCGGCATCGAGGCCGTCTACGACCGCTTCACCACGATCGTGTCCGAGGGCCGCGGCATCCCCAAGGAGACCGTGGACGCCATCGGTCAGGGCCGCGTCTGGACCGGCGCCGACGCGCTCAAGATCAATCTGGTCGATGAAATCGGCACCCTCGAGGACGCCATCCACTACGCCGCTGTCGCGGCCGGTGACGGCGACCTGGAGAGCTGGAATATCAAGGGCTATCCCGCTCCGCCGACCACGATGGATCAACTGATGGAGATCCTCGACGGCAAGAAGGGCGGCGACGACAGCGCGCTGGTGGCGGCCCTCCGCCGCATCACCCAGCCGCAGGTCTACGCCCGCCTCGACACCGACATCAACGTCCGATAGTTTGGAAATTAAAAAAAACTTGCTACCTTTGCAGTCCCAAACATCGCGGGATAGAGCAGTTGGTAGCTCGTCGGGCTCATAACCCGGAGGTCGGTGGTTCGAGTCCGCCTCCCGCTACAAAGCTTTGAAAACCAGCCTTAGAAGGCTGGTTTTCTGCTTTGTGCGCTAGGCAGGACTGCCGCATCTGGCGCAGGTGTGTTGATATTCTGTCTTCCCCAACGTGGCAGCCAGCACTCTAGGCGTTTTTCGCTTGCCGCGGCGTTGGAGAGGAGGGGACGCATCGGTTCAGATTTGGCCAAATTCGCCAAATAATATATCTTTATGCAGTTAATCAGAACTGAGCACATGAATCAGCAACGAATTGTATTCATTGACTATATCCGCATTATTGCGTGTTTTCTGGTGATGCTGGTGCACGCCAGCGAGAACTTCTATGCGGCCGATGCTTCCGGGCTGGCGGGCAATGTTTCAATGCTGGCCAATGAGAGCAACCGCTTCTGGGTAGCGTTTTACGACGGTTTCGTGGGGCGCACCTGCGTTCCTCTCTTCATGATTGTATCGGCCTTCCTGCTGGTACCCATGAAGCCGGGGCAGACGATGACGCAGTTCTATCACCGGCGCTTTATGCGCATCCTGCCTCCGTTCCTTGCTTTCATGCTCATTTACTCCTTCCTGCCGCTGGCTTGGGGCGGAATGACATGGGAGCAGTCTTTGACCGACCTGAAGCACCTACCTTTCAATTTTCCGTCGATGGGCGGCCACCTCTGGTTTATGTATCCGCTCATCAGCATTTACCTGATTATTCCGATTGTGTCCCCCTGGCTGGAGAAGGCTTCGGCAAAGGAGGAACGCATTTTCTTGGGGTTGTTTGTCCTATCGACCTTCATCCCCTGGATTCATCGTTTCATTACGGCCGAACTGTGGGGAGAGTGCTTCTGGAACAGATTCACGATGCTTTGGTACTGCTCCGGTTATCTGGGGTACCTGGTGCTGGCGCACTATATCCATTATCACCTTGACTGGTCTCGAAAGCGCAAACTCACCGTGGGGTGGATCTGTTTCCTCATAGGCGCAGCCTTTACCGGCTGGTCCTTCTGGTGGAGGGGTGTTCCGGGGCAGCTCATCGAAACGCCCATGTTGGAATGGTCTTGGGAGTTCTGCACGCCCAACGTGCTGCTCGCCACTATCGGCATTTTCCTCGTATTCTCCTGCATCGGCAGTAAGACTGCGCCGAAACTGGTGACCACCCTGTCCAAGTGCTCCTTTGGCATGTACCTGATGCACCTGCTCTTCCTGGCGCCCATTGCCGGATGGGTCATCGGTGGAGACGCGGCCAATCCCCTTCTCCCCGTCTGGCTGGCCATTCCGGTTATCGCCGTGCTTACGTTCCTGTGCAGCGCCGTCACCACTTGGCTCCTTTCCAAGATCCCGGGGAGCAAGTGGGTGGTCGGGTGTTAATACGCTTTAATTATCAATTCACATATTATGACCAGGAAAGAAGAACTCGAAGCCCAAGGCTACAAGACCTACGAGAACGAGGATATTCAGGTATTCTGGAAGCCCCGCATCTGCCAACATGCCGGCGAATGCGCCCGGGGCAACTACAACGTGTTCAATCCCCAGCGCCGTCCCTGGGTGGACCTGTCGCAGGCTCCCGCTACGGAGATTGCCGACATCATTGACCGCTGCCCGTCCAAGGCCCTGCTGTATGAACTGCTTAACCCCATTTCTGTCGTCTTTGAGGAAGAGTTGGACCGGGCTGCCGCCTATGACCGCGGAAAACTGATTGGCGAATGCGAGTTTAAAGACGCAGAGGGTCGATGGGTTATTACTCACACCGGCGTCCGTGAGGCATACGAGGGCAAAGGCATCGCCCGGAAACTTGTGCTAAAAGTGATTGAGGCAGCCCGTGCAAAGGGAGTGAAGATTCTGCCGGTGTGCTCCTACGCCAGGAAACTGATGGCCGGCAAGGAGGAGTTCATGGACGTGATGTAATATGGCTTGTAACCCAGATTTCGTTCAATTCATAATAGACCAGTGCTCCGGCGCCGGTGAGATTGCTGTGAAGAAGATGATGGGAGACTATTGCATCTACTGCGATGGCGTCCTGTTCGGCCTGATTTGCGACAACAACCTGTATATAAAGCAGACGGATGCCGGTGAGGCGGTTCTGGACGAGGTTGTGCTTCGACCGCCTTATCCCAGTGCCCGGGACCATTTCTATATCACCAATGTAGATGACCGGGATTATCTGGAGGACATCATCCGGGCAACACTGCCGGAACTGATGAAGGGCAAGTCAAAGGCCAAAAGAAGTGCAGTCAACCGCCAAGTGCCCAGATCCCTGGATGATGCCATCGTCCCCAACATCGTATGCTCCCAGGACCTGCGGGCTTTCTTTGAGCAGTACCTTGGCAAAGGATTCCGTTTCAAGGTGGAATTCCAAAGCTGGCTGCGGGAGAACGCAGGCCTCACATTCCGCGATGCTGTTGAGGCATATCCCACGCTGGTTCCTCGCAGAATGCGTGATAGATAGATATAAAACCGAAAAATGACTATCCGATTGGAACAACCCCAAGACTGGCGGGAGGTGGAAAACCTCACGCGGGAAGCATTCTGGAACGTATACCGCCCCGGATGCCAGGAGCACTTTGTACTCAATCAATACCGCAGCAATCCGGCTTTCATCCCGGAGCTGGACCTGGTGATGGAGGAGGATGGCCGAATTATAGGCCACGTCATGTTCTCCAAGTCCGAAATTACCCTAACCGACGGAACTTCGTTCCCTTCCTGGACTTTCGGCCCCATCAGCATCCATCCGGATTACAAACGTAAGGGCTATGGCCTCAAACTTTTGCAATATGCGCTGGAGAAGGCCCGGGCAATGGGTATCGGCCTGTTGCAGATGGAAGGCAATATTGAGTTTTATAAGCACGCCGGCTTTGGCCTGGCCAGCAAACTGAAGATCCATTATCATGGCGAACCGGCCGAAAGTGAGGTGCCGTACTTCCTGGCGCAAGAACTAATCCCAGGATACTGGGGTAACCACGAGGGCACATATTGCCCGCCTTCCGGCTACTTCGTGGCCGATGCCCAGTCGGAGGCCTTTGAAGTCTACGAAGCAGGCTTCCCTCCCAAGGAGAAGCATCTGGCCCCCGGTCAACTTCCCCAGTTCTGCCAGAGCTGCGGCATGCCGCTTACGAAGGATGAAGACTGCGGCCGCAATGCCGACGGCAGCATCAACTTCGACTACTGTCAGTACTGCTACCAGGACGGCAAGTTCCTGCAGGAATGCACAATGGAGGAAATGATAGACCACTGCGCCCAGTTTGTGGACGAGGGAATGGTGGAGATGATGCGCGGCTTCTTCCCCATGCTCAAACGCTGGAGGAAAGTCGGTCCGAATCATCAATAAGGTATTGTATTCTGAGCAGCCCCTCAATGAACGAGAGGTTCGAGATTCGGAGTGATTGGTCTACTACAGCCGGAAAGTCGAAAGATTTTCCGGTTTTTCATTTTTGTCATCTTATAACTCGCTGATAATAAGCGCATTACTATTTACGGGCCACATTCTGCGGGTGCGATGGGTACCATCAAATCCCACCTGGCCCAAAAAACTCGTCGTGTTATTGCATGAATATCAATTATTTGTATATTTACACTGACAAATCAGTAATTGTATGAAACTCAGTAAAGACCAGTTCCGGACGGTCATCAGGTCCAGAACACCTGACAAAAACATGAAACGGTTTGCTTTCTTTTTTAGCATGATGATTGTTATGACACTCACAGGGTGTGATAACAGCGATCTTGATGTTACGTATAACACCAAAGAAGACTCAGAGGAGTTCATCATCCCCCATACTGTTCTCAGCATGGAAAGTTATTCTCCCGACGATTTTTGCGATAGAGTCCACAGCAATAAATACATGCAGAATCAGCTAGGGGACAATGAGATTGCTAATAAAATCTTTTCTGGAGCCATTAAGACTTTGGTCGAACTACGAAAGCCCCAAATGGACAAGACCTTTGCCAAACAGTCCGCAAACAACAGCGGCTGGCAGGTACAGACGTGCACTTTCAGCTACGAGAGTGTCTCGGTCAGCGGAAAACCCATCACCCTGTCTGGACGCATCACCTTCCCCAATGCCAAGGATGGCAGTGGACACAAGGTGAAATCGCTGTCACTCTATGTGCATTATTTCCTTGATAGAGATGTAGTCCCGAGTCTTTCACTGTCACCTGTCGATTTGCGCTATCTGTTTGACTCGGCAGTCATTGAGCCCGACCTTGAGGGTTACGGGACGTCGAAAGACCGCCCTTACTGTGGATTCTCCATGCTCGCTCAGGCACGACAGACCGCTGACTGTATGCTGGCTGCTATTGAAATTCTGAAAGACAATGGTGTGGAGCTCATTGAAGGTGGACACACCACGGGCTGGGGCTACTCGCTTGGTGGTCCGATAGTATTGGAGTTTGCCAGGTACTACGACAAGCAACTATCAGCCAGCCAACGGAAAAAAATCATCCTGACATCAGTATATTCCGGAGGTGGCCCATACCTTTTAGACAGGATGATTCAAATTCTCAATGTTGACAAGAACCTTTATGCCCGGACTTTACGTTACCTCCCGCACTTCCTTAGCAGTATCCCGGAAGAGCAACTGGGCGGTTACCAGCTACGTGATTTCTTCCCCGCTTGGATGCATGAGACGAATGTAACGATTAACGGCGAGACCATGAGCTTCTTCGAATCGGTGGTGAACAACAAGAGTTTTGGTGGATCATGGCCTTCGGAATTGGGCTTAAACCAGGATGTACTCTACAACCACTTCGCTGCCGACATGTTTACAGCCGAGTCCTCATTAGACCTGAGTCATCCCAAGACCGTGGCCCTGCTGAACGCAATAAAAAAACAATTCGACTGGGCTGACTGGACGCCATCGGCCGACATTTACTTGACACACGACCCTAACGATAAGAACATTCCCTATCAACAAACGCAGGAACTCTATGAGCAACTTAAGCCATCAGGCCGGGTATCTTGGCGTAAGACTAGCGCCGGTCCGCTAGGACTGATTTGGGAAGCTCACCCTGCCAGCACCTTTATGTCCTGTATCTACGCTATACTGTACGAAGAGCCACAAGAAGCTTTCCGACGAGGTTTTTAGTTAGATCAGGCGACGGTTCTCTGATCTGCGAAAAATTTCGCAACGAAATACTGGGACAGTACATGTTTCACGTAGTGAGTCGCATCAAGCTTCTGCAAGTCCTCAAAAAAGTTCGATAATTTGGACGTGTAGCCTACTAAGAAAGCACTTGTATTGCAGGTGCTTTTTTTCTAAATAGCCATCCCATTCTTGCCGATATCGGCAAGAATTGTTATATTTGTATCGGCATAGAAGCAATAATTGCCGATAGATTATGGAATTCATTACCGTAAGTCAATATGCAGAATTGCACAACCTTTCTGAACGCACTGTGCGAAACTGGTGCTGCGAAGGAAAAATGGACGGGGCTTTTCTTTCGGGAAAGACTTGGATCATTCCTGCCGATACCCCGCTGCCCAGAAAGGGAAAACGCAGGGTCAGTCCACTTTTGAAGCGCCTCAGGGAGGAAAAAGCAGGAAAAGTGAGCGGAGGCATCTACCATAGAACGCAGATTGACCTCACTTACAATTCCAACCATATTGAGGGAAGCAGGCTTACCCACGAGCAGACGCGCTATATTTTCGAAACCAACACCATCGGCATAACGGACGAAAGCGTGAATGTCGATGATATCGTAGAAACAACCAACCACTTCCGCTGCATCGATCTTATCATTGAGCGGGCGGAAGAAAGACTCTCGGAATCCTTTGTGAAAGAGTTGCACCGCACCCTGAAAACCGGGACGTCAGATAGCAGGAAGGATTGGTTTAACGTCGGTGACTATAAGAAACTTCCCAACGAGGTGGGAGGGAAGGCCACCTGCCCTCCCGAACAGGTTCATCAGAGAATGAAAGCACTTCTTGCCGCCTACCATGCCAAGAAGGAGAAATCACTGGAGGACATCATTGACCTTCACCAGAGGTTCGAACTCATCCATCCTTTCCAGGACGGAAACGGACGAGTGGGGCGTCTGGTTATGTTCAAGGAATGCCTTGCCAACGGTATCGTTCCGTTTATTATTACGGACGACCTAAAATTCTTCTATTACCGTGGCCTTAGTGAGTGGGGGCATGTTAACGGTTATCTCACTGACACTTGCCTCACGGCCCAGGATAACTATAAGGCTTTGCTGGATTATTTTAAAATAAAGTACTGATAAAAGACTGAATCTGAACCAGTCCCTCAACGAACGAGAGGTTCGAGATTCGAAAAAGATAATCTGCGCCCTGTTCGTTCTTATGCTGGCCTGCGCCCTGCTGCCTTCCTGCAAAATGCGGCCGCAGGATGCCGAGCGCCAGGTACGCGTTATTCGGCTCGCTTGTCGAAATTCAGGTACACGCAGTTGACTCCGCTGCCGTAGTGGTAGTGAACATCCCGGCAGTAGCCTTCCACGATGCGCAGGCTCAGCGAGTCCGGGCCGTTGCCGCCGTACGCGAGCAGGGGGTTGTAGGCCTTGCCGGCGGCCTTGACCAGGATGGTGAAACGCCGTTCACCGTCCACGATTCCCACATCGAAACTTCCCTTGAGTCCGCAGGACAGACCCATTTCCAGCTGGTGCAGCATCATTTCTTCCACGCAATGCGTGATGGCCGTCAGCTCCCGCCCGGGCAGCTGCATCGTTTCCAGCTGCTCGCACAGCCGACGGAACTGCTGCGACACGCTTTCGCGTGAATAGCCCGCGCTCACGGTGAAGCTATGCTCCCGGCCGCGCAGGGGCGTCAGCCACACGCGGTGCAGATGCTCCTCCCGGTGTGCGCGGAAAGCCGCCGTCGCCAGGCCCCAGAGCATGGGCAGCAGCATACCCAGCGGCAGCGCGACCCACAGGTTCCAGCGGGAGAAGGCCCACGCCAGCGGCAGCGTGCAGAGTACGATACCGGCCTGCAGCAGGGCGGCGAGGCGTCCGCGTTTGACCAGCAGGAAGGCATTCGCCTGCGTCATCAGCACCGCGGCGGGCAGGAAGACACCGCTGAAAATGCGAAGCGGTCTGACCGACAGTTGCGCGAGCGCGGCATCGGCTCCGAAGAGTGCCGCCACCCTGTCGGGAAATGCCAGCAGGAGCGCCGATGCGCCCATCGCCAGGCCCAGCGTCAGCCGCAGGATGAGGGAGATGAGCCGGTTCACGCCGTCCCAGTCTCCTTCTCCGGACAGGATGCCACCCAGCCCCGTAATGGTGCCGCCCGTCGCGGTAAGCACCAGCATACAGATCATCAGCAGCTGCATGCAGATGCTCAGGGTGAACATGCCGTCGGCCCCCAGCGTGCGCAGCACCAGGGTATTGAGGCCTAAATTCAGGATAATCATGGAGACGCCCGTCATCGCGGCGGGGGTGCCGCGGGACAGGATTTCCCGGAAATGCTTCCGGAAACGGCCCCGGTCGGGCCAGCTCAGCCGGTAGGGACGCGGCTCCCGCAGCAGGTACGGCACCATGACCAGGAAGCCCAGCACCGCTGCCGCGGAGGTGCCCGCCGCCGCACCCCGGATGCCCATGTTCAGCACCCGGACGAAGAGGATGTCCAGCGCGAGGTTCAGCACGCCGAAGATGCCCACGAACCAGGCCACCAGCCGCGGCTGGCCGCTGATCTGGACGAACTGGCTGCCAGCGCAGGCGAAGAGACCGAAGAAGCTTCCCACGAACGCGAAGGGTAGGTATTCCTGCAGCATGGGCTGCAAACGCGCGTCGTGCGTGAAGAAGAGGGAGACCGGCTCGGAGAAAATGGCCAGCAGGGCCGTG
The DNA here is from genome assembly GCA_045117755.1 of Candidatus Cryptobacteroides sp. Lineage (GTDB taxonomy): Bacteria > Bacteroidota > Bacteroidia > Bacteroidales > UBA932 > Cryptobacteroides. The sequence continues at coordinate 9,069 of JBGUOB010000028.1, read as the reverse complement.
AAGACCGCGCTGACGGCCAGGGCCGAGACCAGCCCCACCGTGAGCAGGCGGTTCACCCGGCCGAAGTCCTGGTTCCCGAAGGCCGGCGCGATCAGCAGCGTCGTGCCCATCAGGAGCATGGTCCCGGGAAGCATGAGGATATTCACCAGCGGCAGGGCCAGGATGATGACCGACACGGCGTCCGCACCGATGAACTGGCCGGCCACCATGCTGTCGATGGTGCTGTTGAGCTGGATGATGATGCCCGCAAAGATCGCCGCTGCCAGGTAATTGCGCAGCGTATGGCGGATGATATGGGAATTGCGGGCCTCGGACATTTTACAGGTTCAACTCTGCGAGGATGCGGTCGAAGTGGGCGTACTCGCGGAGGATCCAGACGACATAGCGGATGTCCACGTTCACGCTGCGGTTGTAGTCGGGCGTGAAGAGCATTTCGGACGCCAGCGACTCCTTGTTGCCGTCGAAGAGCAGGCCGATGATCTCGCCCTTGGCGTTGAGCACGGGGGAGCCGGAGTTGCCGCCGGTGCTGTCGTTGTCGGTGATGAAGTTGAGGCGCATCGTGGCCGGGGCCTTCTTCAGCGCGCCCAGCATCTCCGCCGGCAGGCAGAAATCATATTCGTCCGGATCGTGCTTGTCCAGCAGGCCGGCCGCCGTGCTGAAGTAGTCGCAGTGCACGGCGTCGCGCGGGCTCAGCCCGGTGACGCGGCCGAAGTTGACCCGCATCGTGGAATTGGCGTCGGGGTAGGGGTTACGCTTCTCCGCCGTCTGCATCGCGAAGAGGGCGTGGGTGTAGTCGCGCGTAAGCGCGGTGATGTCCGGCGTGCCCTCGGCGGCCTCGATGGCCTGGTTGTAGCTCAGGATCTTCACGTCCATGAAGAAGCGCACGAGCGGATCGTCGGCGTGCGCGTCCAGGAAGGCCTTCATATCGGCCTCCGGGTCCAGGTAAATCGCGATCTGCGCGGGGTCGGAGAGCCAGCTGCCGTCCCAGAGGAAGGCGCACATGGCGTCGTACTGCGTGCCGAAGCGCGTCTTCATTTCCCGTTGGAAGGGACCCAGCATCGCCTCGTCCACGTGCTCGTAGAAGGCCTCCAGCGTGTAGCGGAAGAGCTCGCGCTCGACGCGCAGGTCGATCTGCTCGAAGTTGCGCGCGGAGGAGCGGCGCACGCCGGGCACCTTGCTCTCGCCGTAGTTGCTCGCGAGCACGCTCGTGCGGGAGGCGACGGGCTCGATCTGCGTCCCGCGAATGAGGCATTCGCGGAAATACTGCACGTTCTTCTCGGGGCCGGCCACGTTCGCGTAGCGCTCGCGCAGGCCGCCCACGGGGTCGCCGTACTGCGTCCGCCGGGCGGGATCGGCGTCCAGCCAAGCGTCCAGTTCCGCCTCCAGCTGCCGCTTCTCGTCGGCCACGTGGAAGCGCTTATAGCATTGCAGCTCACCGAGATACAGCTCCTGCGTGTTGGAGAGGCTGAAGAAGTAGTTGGAATATTTGCGGCGTACCTCCGGGTCGCGGTCCATCCATTTCTTGATGATGTCCATGCGCGCCTCGCGGATTTCGGTCTGGATGGGCAGCTGCACACTGGTCATGAAGTCCGCCTTGGCGGAGGAGGCGTAGCGGTCGGTGCTGCCCGGGAAGCCGATGACCGTGGTCTTGCTGCCCTCGCGGTAGCCCTTCAGAGAGATTTTCAGGTATTTGTCGGTGCGCAGGGGCACGTTTTCCGGCGCGTATTTGGCGGCGCTGCCGTCCGGGGCGGTGTAGATGCGCAGCAGCGCGAAATCGCCCTTGTGCTGCGGCCATTCCCAGTTGTCCACGTCGCCGCCGAAAGCACCCACCTGGGCCGGCGGGGCGCCCACGAGGCGGACGTCGTTGTATTCTTCATACAGGGAAATATAATAGCGGTCGCCGCGCCAGGCGCTGCTGAGCGAGGCCACGTAGCCGGTTTTCTCCTCGTAGCGCTTCTCCATGATGCCGCCCAGGCGCCGCATCATCATCGCGCCGTTGCGCTTGACGGTGCCGTCCGCGAAGAGCTGCTCCACCTCGTCGGTCACGTCGATCGTCCCGCGGAGGAACTGCACGCTGCGCCCGGGGATGGGGATTTCCTCTTCCAGGCTGCGGGCCCAGAATCCGTCTTCGAGATAATTGTGCTCGCCGTCGCCCAGCTCGAACACGTCGGAATAGGCGACGTGGTGGTTGGTGATGATCAGTCCCTGGCTGGAAATCAGGCTGCCCGTGCCCATGAAATCGATGGAAACCACGTAGTTGCAGAGCTCGGCCGTCTTCTTGTCCACGGAGGGGACCATCCACATGCCTTCGTCTGCGAGAGCCGTCGCGCAGAGGGCGAAAATCATAAGAAATGATGAAAATAAGCGCTTCATAGCCGTAAAGGTAGTACACTTTTTTCATTTTTTGCTTAAATTGCAAGTCCTTATAGAAGCGTGACCCCGAAAATGTCTGGTCTGAAATCCATATTGTTGGCCCTTGCATGTCTCTTCTTTTCTTTGGGCGTGCGCGCGCAAGGCGTGACCCTCAGCGGCACCGTGACCGAGTACGGCAGCGGCAATCCCGTGGGCTTCGCGACCATCGTGGTCGAGGCCTCCGAGCAGTGGGCCGTGGCCGACGCCAAGGGGCGCTTCACGCTTCGCAATATCACCGTCTCCGAATCGCTGGTCAAGGTCGATTGCCTGGGTTATGTGACCTGGTCGAAGGACCTGAAATTCAGCAAGGATGTCAGCGGCCTGCACGTCGAGCTCCGGGCGGACAACCTCGCGCTGGAAAGCGCCGTCGTGACCGCGCAGGAGAACGGCAACTCCGCCACCACCACCCGCACGATCGACCGCATGGCCCTGGACCACGTCCAGCTGATGAATGTCTCCGACATCTCCAGCCTCCTGCCGGGCGGCGCCACGGTGGAGCCGAACCTGACGAACAGTGGTCAGCTGAGCATCCGCACAGGCAAGGCCGAGGGCGATAATTCTTCCTTTGGTACGGCCGTTGAGGTGGATGGCGTGCGCCTGTCCAGCAACGCTTCGTTCAACAACGTGGACCAGTCGGGCCATTATCTGGGTGTGTCCACGCAAAACATAGCGTCTTCGAATGTCGAATCGGTCGAGGTGATCACGGGTGTGCCGTCCGTGGAATATGGCGACATGACCTCCGGCGTCATCAAGATCAATACCCGTCGCGGTAAGACCCCCTGGGCCGTGACGATGTCCACCAGCCCGCGCACCAAACAGCTGTCCGTGAGCAAGGGTTTCGATCTGGGCAGCTCCGCCCGCGGTCATAGCCGGGGTGTATTGAATACCAGTCTGGAGCGAACCCGCTCCATCTCCGACCCGATGTCCCCGTATACTTCTTACGACCGTAACCAGCTCTCAATGACCTGGACCGGACAGTTCACCGGGGAAATGCCGTTGCGTCTGTCCGTAGGCGTGACCGGGAATCTGGGTGGCCTGGACGACCGGGCAGATCCGGACAAGCTCGTCGACACCTGGCTGAACAAGCGGGACAACAGCGTCCGCGCCAACCTCAGTGCCAACTGGCTGCTGTCCAAGTCCTGGATTACGAATATCGAACTGAACGCTTCCGCGACCTACGCCGACAATCGGCAGCGCGAGAAGAAGCTATACCATTCTGCGGTCAGCAGCACCTCGTTGCACGCGCTGGAGCGCGGCTACTGCATGGCGGAGGACTATGTCCCCGGCGCCGACAATCCGGCCGTGCGCATTGCCCCCGGCACGCGCTACAACGTGATGGGCGTGGACGACCGTCCGCTGAGCGCCAAGGTGACGCTGAAGGCGAACTGGGCCAAGAACGTGGGCCGCATCAACAGCAAGCTGAAACTCGGCGCGGATTGGACGCTGGACAAGAACTTCGGTACGGGCGCCTATTCGGAAGACGAAGCCACGGCCGAGAGCTACCGCGTCTGGCGCTACTGCGACGTGCCCGCGATGACGAACCTCTCCGCCTACGCGGAGGAGAACCTGATGATCCGCACGGGCGACGACGCCCGGCTGAACCTCATCGCCGGCGTGCGCTGGGACAACACCATCATCCCTGAGTCCGCTTACGGCGTGACCTCCAGCCTCTCGCCGCGTTTCAACGCGAAATACACCTTCTTCACGGAGAAGAACCGGAAGAACGCCTTCCTGCGCGAGCTCTCGCTGCGCGGCAGCTGGGGCGTGGCGGTGAAGCAGCCCTCTTTCTCCGTCCTCTATCCGACGCCTTCTTACCTGGATATCAATGTATTCACCTCGACTGCTGACGCGAACAACGTGGTCAACCGGGCTTATTTCGTGATGCCGCGCAGTATCGCCTACAATGCCGATCTGGTCTGGCAGCGCAACCAGCAGAGCGAGCTCGGTCTGGAGGCCAATCTGGCGGGTACGAAGGTATCGCTGGCGGCCTTCTACAACCGCACGCTCTACGCCTACAGCCGCGTCTCGGACTACGAGCGCTTCCAGTACACCTACACGCCCGTGGAGGCCGTGCAGGGCCTGGACATCCCGGCGGAGAGCCGCGTCTATTCGCTGGATCCGGCCAGCGGCGCCGTGACGGTCTCCGATAGCCGCGGCATCCTGCCGTCCATCCAGGTGCCCGGCCGGCTGCGCAAGCAGCTCATCTACAACTACACCGAGGACAACGATGACAACCCCGTGTCGCGCTATGGCCTGGAGTGGGTGATCGATTTCAAGCGCATCCAGGCGCTCAATACGAGCATCCGCCTGGACGGCAACTATTACTATTACCGCTCCCTCTACACGGACGTACGGGCCTATTCGCCGACGTCCCTGAATTCCTACGACGGCAGTCCGTACAAGTATATCGGCTACTACTACGGCGACAATTCGAACGCGAACGGCCGCGAGACGCGCACCCTGCGCACGAACGTGACCATCACGACGAACATCCCGCAGGCGCGCATGGTCCTCTCCCTGAAGCTGGAGAGCTGCCTGGTCAACTATTCGCGCAGCCTGAGCGAGCGCCTGGACGGCAGCGCGCGCAGCCACGTGCTCTCCGACCGGACCGACCTCCTGTCGCTGACCGACGGCTCCGTCTATGACGAGAACGGCTGCTACTCCGTTCTCTTCCCGGACACCTACTGCTCTTATGACGATCCCACGCCGCGGCCCTTCCTGGTGGACTTCCAGCGGGCGCGCACGGAGGATCCGGCGCTGTACGCCGACCTGAGCAAGCTGGTCCAGGCGAACACCACCTACAGCTACACCTTCCTGAAGGACTGGATCTCGCCCTACTTCAGCGTCAACTTCAGCGTGACCAAGGAGATCGGGAACCTGGCGTCCATCTCCTTCTACGCCAACAACTGCTTCAACAACATGGGCCAGGTCTATTCCAGCAGGACCAAGACCTGGACCTCCGTGACCTCCTACATCCCCCGTTTCCACTACGGGCTCACAGTCAGACTAAATTTTTAATTCATAGTACGTTATGAAAAAGTTACTCATTCTCCTTTCCGCAGCGGTGCTCGCCCTGGGCTTCGCCGCCTGCGAGCAGATTCCCAAGCTGGCCACCATCACGATCCAGCTGAAAGCTGACGGCGCCGCCTTCGCCCAGGCCGACGTCCCCGTGACGGTCCTCTCGACTGCCGGCACCAAGTTCGAATCGACGACCAACTCCAACGGCGAGGCTTCCTTCCTCCTGCCGATGGGCACCTATTCCGCTTCCGCGACCTACAAGACGGCTGCCGGCGGCATCAGCGTGACCTATAACGGCTCCAACTCCAACGTGGTCGCCGCCGTGGACGGCACGACGTCCTACACGATCGATCTCAACCGTGTGGAGAACCAGCAGATCGTCATCAAGGAGCTCTACTTCGGCGGTTGCACCAACCCTTCGACCAGCAAGGGTTATACCGACGATGCCTATGTGATCCTGTACAACAACTCCGAGCTGGAGGCTGATGCCAGCGAGATCGTGTTCAGCTTCGTGGCCCCGTACAACGGCAACGGTACCAACAAGTACTACACGGACGGCAAGCTCAAGTATGAGAGCGACAGCTGGATCCCGGCCTACGGTGCCATCTGGTGGTTCCAGTCGCCGGTGAAGATCCCCGCCTATTCCCAGATCGTCGTGGCCATCTTCGGTGCCATCGACCACACCGCTACCGTTTCTACTTCCGTGAACCTGGCCGATCCTTCCTACTACTGGATGTCCAACAGCGGGATCGCCGCCTACACCGCCAAGAAGTACGCTGCGGCAGACGCGATTCCTGCGGCCAATTACCTGACCACCGTTCCGATTTCCCAGGGTACTGCCTGGACCATGAGCAACTCTTCGCCGGGCTTCTATATCGGCCGTATGGCCAGCGCCGACGCCAAGAGCCTCAGCGAGAATGTGGACGCCTTTGATACGACCCTCGGCACCACGAAGCCTTTCTATGTGGCCAAGTTCCCGAAGGCCAATGTCGTGGACGCCGTCGAGGTCTGGTCCTCCGCCAATATCGCCAAGAGCCAGGTCCGCTTCTCCGCCGACATCAACACCGGCTATGTGGGCATTACCAACAACAAGGGCTACACCGTGTATCGCAACGTGGACAAGGAAGCCACCGAGGCGCTCGCCGAGAACGCCGGCAAGCTTGTCTACGACTATGCAGGCGGTACGGCTGACATTGACGGCGGTTCCACCGATCCGTCCGGCATCGACGCCGAGGCTTCCATCGCCGCCGGCGCCCACATCATCTACTCCGAGACCAACGATTCGAGCAAGGACTTCCACCAGCGGAAGGTCGCTACCCTGAAGAAGTAATTTCGAGCTTATGCGTCATCGCATCGCCTTTTTGACATCCCTGATCCTGGCTTCCGCCGCCGTGGCGGAAGCCGGGGCCCAGGATGTCCGTGACTTCCACTTTGTCAAAGACACCACCCCTGTGCTGCAATTGTCCAACCCGGCGGCCTTGACCGCCTGGTCCGGCAAAGTGTCGACGGTGGTGCTGGAGGGCACGAAGGGGAATGGCGCCGTCGTGCCCCTCGAGGGCTCGGCGAATGATTTCAGCGTGTCCGCGAGCACGGAGTCGTTCTTCCGCCTGAACGGGAAACTCGCGTTCCACGGATCGCTCTTCTGGACCGATTACCAGGGCCGGGAGATGGGCGGTCCCGTGATGATGAACCCCGAGTTGTATCCGGTCAATTTCATGGAGAGCGACCCGGCCACGGTGGGCACCAAAAAACGGGAGAGTTACGGACTGGAAGGGGCCCTGGCCCTGAACATGGGCTCCCGCTGGGCGCTGGGTTGCGGCATTAAATATACCGCCGGCGACCAGACGAAAGTCAAGGATCCCCGCTTCCTGAACGTGCTGATGGACATGAACTTCAGCTGCGGCGTCACCTTCCGGGCTTCGGACGCGCTGCTGCTGGGCGTGTCCCTGCACTACCGCGACCTGCTCGAGCAGGTCCGCGGTGGCATCTACGGCACGGGCGACATCCAGTATTTCGTCCAGACGGACAAGGGCGGTTTCCTCGGCTCTGTGGCCGAGCTGGCGGGCGACTTGAACTACGTCCCCGCCACGGAATACCGGCCCATGGCCAACCATTATTACGGCCTTTCCTTCCAGGCCCTGGTCCGCGAGCGCTTCAGCAATGAGCTGAGCGTCCGCTACCGGACAGGCTATTATGGCAAGAAAGCGTCCACCTCGCCGGTCTTCTTCGAATATGCCGGCATCGAGGCCGACTACAGCGGCCGGCTGCTGCTCCCTGCGGGCGCCGGCCTGCACCGCTTCGCGCTGGATCTGGGCTTCGCGACCCTGGCCAACGACGAGAACGTCCTGCGTTATGTGACCCCCGCCGGGCAGTCCACCATCGTAGAGTACCTCGGCAAGAACCGCGTTCTCGACCGGATGGACATGAGCGCCGTGCTGGACTACCGCTGGTATGCGGAGACGTCCGGCCCGCGCCCGGGCCTCACCCTGGGAGCGAAGGCCGCCTATGCGGGCCGCATGCAGACCACCAGCCTCTTCCCGCTCTGGCGCAAGCACGCCACGCACACGGTAAGCCTCGACCTGACCGGCCAGAAGGTCTGGACGGACGGGACCTGGTCCTGGGTCATGGATGCCGGCCTGTCCGGCCTGCTGGGCTTCGGCACCGACAAGCTCGACGGCACCTACGGTTCCGGCGAGACCCCCGGCCTGAAGAGTTTCGACAACTACCTCGGCCGGTACTATGAATACAAGACGCTCCCGCGTGCGGGAGCCTCGCTCGGCTTTACCGCCGCCCGCCGTTTCGGGGCGGGCTTCGAAGCCTTCCTGCGCGTCTCCGACGCCTTTGAGATGCTGCTCTCCGCGCCGCAATACCTGGCCGGACGCAGCCGCAACCTGGCCTTCATCACCCTGGGTTGCAACTTTTAAGCACCTTATTTATGCATAGACTCCTCTTCTCTGTGGCGGCGCTGCTGTTCGCCCTCGGCGTCAGCGCCCAGCCCATCGCCGCCGATCCTGAGTTCCGTGTCGGCCGGCTCGACAACGGCCTGACCTATTACCTGGCGCACAACGAGCTGCCGGCGGGCTGCGCGGATTTCTATATTGCGCACCACGTGGGCGCCCTGCAGGAGGAGGACAACCAGAACGGCCTGGCGCACTTCCTGGAGCACATGGCCTTCAACGGCACGCGGCACTATCCGGGGAAGGGGATCCTGGAGTTCCTGGCCAGGGACGGCGTCCGCTTCGGGTACAATGTCAACGCGTACACCACGCGGAACGAGACGGTGTACAACATCTCGTCCGTGCCCCTGGTGCGCGAGTCCTTCGTGGACTCCGTGCTGATGGTGCTGCACGACTGGTCCTGCGACATCTCCTGCGAGCAGCAGGCGCTGGACGACGAGCGGGGCGTGATCAGCGAGGAATGGCGCCTGCGCGACGATTCGCGCACCCGCATCAATAACCTCCAGAACGGACTCATCTACAAGGGCTCCAAGCAGCCGGAGCGGACGGTGATCGGCTCCTACGAGGTCATCAACGGCTTCAAGCGCGAGGAGATCCTGGACTTCTATCATAAGTGGTACCGCCCGGACCTGCAGGCGATTTTCGTGGTCGGCGACTTCGACGTGGACGAGATGGAGGCCCG
>JBGUOB010000027.1:0-44544 GCA_045117755.1 Candidatus Cryptobacteroides sp. | reverse complement strand
TTTTCTGCCCGGACATCAGCAGCCCTGCCGCCTCCGGCGGAGAAGCTTTGAGGGTTGGAGATTCCGGGTCAAGCCCGGAATGACTATAAAAGCCCGGAATGACTATAAAAGAAAGTCGGGGATGACGCTTACAGAATATTCATCGACTGCTCGCGGATCTTCTCGAGCTCGTCCTTCATCCGGACGACGAGCTTCTGGATCTCCGCGTGATTGGCCTTCGACCCGGTCGTATTGATCTCCCGGCCCATCTCCTGGATGATGAAGCCCAGCTTCTTGCCCGGACAGGGCTCCCCGTCGATCGTATCCATGAAATACTTGCAATGCTGACGCAGGCGGACCTTCTCCTCATTGATATCCAGCTTCTCCAGATAGAAGATCATCTCCTGCTCGAAACGCTCCTTGTCCAGCTTCACCTGCAGCTCCTCGGCCGCCTTGAGGATACGCTCGCGCACCGTCTGCAGGCGCTCCGCCTCGTGGCTCTCGACCTCGTCGTAGAGCGACAGGATGGTCTTCACGCGACCGGTCACGTCCGCATAGAGCGCGGCGCCTTCGCGACTGCGGAAGGCGTCCAGCGCGGCGAGGGCCTCCTGCAACGCCGCCTGCACCGTCGGCCATTCCCCTTCGGGAATCGTCTCCTGCTTCCCGCCCTCAAAGACGTCCGGGAAGCGAAGGATCGCCTCCAGGTACTCCTCCTTCGGCATCGCGATGCCGACCTTGCAGCCGATGGCGTGGATCTGGCGGAAATAATACTCCACCAGCGCGGCATCGATCTGGCGCGCCGCGGCGCCGGCCTTGGGCTCGAAGCTCAGCAGGACATCCACCGTGCCGCGCTGAAGCGTGTCGGCGAGCGTTTTGCGGACCTCCAGCTCCTTGTCCTTGGGCAGGAGGGAGGACTTGATATTGATGTCGCAGCTTTTCCCGTTGAGGGTGCGGATCTCGAGCGTAAGGCGCCCGGTGGAGAGTTCGGCAATACCCTTGCCGTAGCCGGTCATGGATTTAATCATGTCAATGTCTGTATTTGGCTCGCAAATTTACGGATTTATTCGTAATTTTGCGCGATTTAGCGAACAGAGACTTATGGAAGAGAACGAGAAGAAACTCAATTTCCTCGAGGAGATTATCGAAGACGACCTGCGGAGCGGCAAGGTGCCGTCCATCCTGACCCGCTTCCCGCCGGAGCCGAACGGCTACCTGCACCTGGGACACGCCAAGTCCCTCTGCATCAACTTCGGCCTCGCCATGAAATACGGCGGCAAGACCAACCTCCGCTACGACGACACCAACCCCGTCAAGGAGGACACCGAATATGTGGACGCCATCAAGGAGGACATCCAGTGGCTGGGCTTCCACTGGGAGAAGGAGTGCTACGCCTCCGACTACTTCGACCAGCTCTACGCCTGGGCGGAGCAGCTCATCGAGCGCGGCCTCGCCTACGTGGACGACCAGACCCAGGAGGAGATCTCCAAGGGCCGCGGCACCGTGGACAAGCCGGGCCTCGAGAGCCCGTATCGCAACCGCAGCGTCGAAGAGAACCTGAAGCTCTTCCGCGAAATGCGCGACGGCAAATACGCCGACGGCGAGAAAGTGCTCCGCGCCAAGATCGACATGGCGCACCCCAACATGATGATGCGCGACCCGCTGCTGTACCGCATCAAGCACGCCTCGCACCACCGCACCGGCGACAAATGGTGCATCTACCCGATGTACGATTTCACGCACGGCCAGTGCGACTCCATCGAACACATTACGCACTCCATCTGCACGCTCGAGTTCGACGTGCACCGTCCGCTCTACGACTGGTTCATCGAGACCCTCGGGATCTACCCGTCCCACCAATACGAATTCGCCCGCCTCAACCTGACCTACACGCTGATGAGCAAGCGAAAGCTGCTCGAGCTCGTGCAGAAGGGCCTCGTGGCCGGCTGGGACGACCCGCGTATGCCGACGCTCTGCGGCGTGCGCCGTCGCGGCTACACCCCGGACGCCCTCAAGATGTTCTGCGACAAGATCGGCGTCAGCAAGCGCGACCAGCTGATGGACATCCAGCTGCTGGAGTGGTGCGTGCGCCAGGACCTCAACGCCCGCGCGAACCGCTACATGGTGGTGCAGGATCCGGTGAAGGTCAAGATCACCAACTGGCCGGAAGGCCTCGTCGAGTGGTATGACTGCCCGCTGAACCCGGCCGAGCCGGAGGGCGCCACCCGCAAGGTCCCCTTCACCGGCGAGCTGTGGATCGACCGCGCCGACTTCATGGAGGATGCGCCGAACAAGTTCTTCCGCCTCAAGCCGGACGGCGAAGTGCGCCTGAAGTACACCTATATCATCAAGTGCGAGAAGGTCGTCAAGGACGCCGAGGGCAACATCGTCGAACTGGAGTGCAGCTACGACCCCTCCACCAAGCCGGGCTCCGGCGAATGGCGTTCCGTCAAGGGCACCATCCACTGGGTCTCCTGCGCCCACGCGAAGGAAATCGAGCTGCGCAACTACGACCGCCTCTTCACCCTGGCCGACATGAGCCAGGTGCCTGAGGACAAGGATTATAAGGACTACCTGAACCCCGAATCCCTCGTGCTGGGCCGCGGCCTCGCGGAGCCGGCCCTGCTGGAGGACGCCTCCGGCATCGCCGTGCAGTTCGAGCGCACCGGCTACTACGTCCAGGATCCGGATTCCACGCCGGAGCACCCGGTCTTCAACAAGACCGTCTCCCTGAAGGATTCCTACAAACCGGAATAGTCCGGCACTTCCGATAGAAAAAGAGCCGTGCACCTGATGGCGCACGGCTCTTTTCATTTGTCTACAACAGAACTACTCGACAGGCTCGAGCGTGAACGCAGGCTCGGACTTCGGCTTCGGCTTCGGGCCGAAAGGCCGTGCGGCGGGCGCCGGCGCCGGAGCGGCCGGGCGCTTCACCATCGTGTTGACGAGCTGGTTGTACTCCTGCTCGGTGATCATCTTGAAGGAGCCGTTGATCTGCGCACCCATCTCCACCTGGATGCGGCGGACGTGGATGTTTCCGTTGACCGTAGAGGAACTCTTGAGCGAAAGCGTGTCGCTGACGAAGACGTCGCCGTCCATCTTGCCCCAGAAATCCACGGTCGTTCCGAAGAGCTTGCCGGAGAGGCGGGCGGACTCGCCCACGACCACCTTGCCGTCGGAGAAGAGAGAACCGTCCACCTGGCCATCCACTCGGATGTCGGTGGAGGAGACCAGATCGCCCCGGATGGATGCACCCTGGGAGATACGGCTGACATCATTGACGTTCTGTTCCACTGCTTTGACTGTTTTGTTATTCGGGATGAGATTCATGGCTATGTGCTATTAGACCAGGCCTTTGCCATGGCATTGTTTGTACTTCTTGCCGCTGCCGCACGGGCAGGGATCGTTGCGGCCCACCTGCCGGTCCACCTTGACCGGCGCGTTGGCCTTCTGCTCGCCGTTGGTGCTCAGGTCGCTGTGGCGGGCCTGGTAGCGGGACATGTCGGTCTGCGGACGGACGGCGCGCTGCGGCTGCTGCGGGCGGTCCTGGAGCGGAACGAATGCCTTGAAGAGGAAGGACAGGACGTCCTGGTTGAGCGTCTCGAGCATCGAGGCGAAGAGGTTGTAGCTCTCCAGCTTGTAGACCACCACCGGGTCCTTCTGCTCGTAGGAGGCGTTCTGGACGCTCTGCTTGAGGTCGTCCATCTCGCGGAGGTGCTCCTTCCAGTGCTCGTCGATCTGGAAGAGGATAATATTCTTGCTCAGGGTCTTGGCAATCTCGCGGCCTTCGGAATTGTAGGCACGCTCGAGGTTGACCGAGAGGGTCATCTGCTTGCGGCCGTCGGAGATGGGGATGGCGATGTTCTGGTACATCGAACCCTGCTTCTCATAGACGTCCTTGATGATCGGGTAGAGGCGCTCCACGAGCGTATCCATCCTGCGGCGGTACACCTCCAGCATGTGCTCCACGATGCGGTCCTCGAGCTCGGCGGGCTTCGCCTTTTCGTACGTCGCCTCGTCCAGGCCGGAATCGATGGAGAGCTGGGCCATCAGCGTGACCTCGAACTCTTCGAACGACAGGCCCTTGTTGCGGTCCACGAAGAGCGCGGCCGTGTCCTTCATCATATTCTGGAGGTCGATCTCGATCTTCTCGCCGCTGATGGCATTGCGCCGGCGGGAGTAGATGGCCTCGCGCTGATAGTTCATCACATCGTCGTATTCGAGCAGGCGCTTACGGATGCCGAAGTTGTTCTCCTCGACCTTCTTCTGCGCATTCTCGATGGCGTTGGAAAGCATCTTGCTCTCGAGCGCCTCGTCGTCCGCCATGCCCATCTTGTCGACCATGCCGGCGATACGCTCGGAGCCGAACAGACGCATCAGCTTGTCTTCCAGGGAGATGTAGAAGGTGGACGAACCCGGGTCGCCCTGACGGCCGGCACGGCCGCGCAGCTGGCGGTCGACGCGGCGGGAGTCGTGACGCTCCGTACCGATGATGGCCAGACCGCCGGCGGCCTTCACGTCGTCGGACAGCTTGATATCCGTACCACGGCCCGCCATGTTCGTGGCGATGGTCACGGCCGAGGTCTGGCCCGCTTGGGCCACGATCTCCGCCTCGCGGGCGTGCTCCTTGGCATTCAGCACGTTGTGGCGGATGCCGCGCATCCGGAGCATGCGGCTGAGCAGCTCGGAGGTCTCCACGTCCGTGGTACCGACGAGCACCGGGCGGCCGGCGTTCGACAGGTCCACGATGCGGTCGATGACGGCCGCGTATTTCGCTTTCTTGGTCTTGTATATCAAGTCGTTCTGGTCGTCACGGATCACCGGGCGGTTGGTCGGGATGACCATCACGTCCAGCTTGTAGATGCTCCAGAACTCGCCCGCCTCGGTCTCGGCCGTACCGGTCATACCGGCGAGCTTATGATACATACGGAAATAGTTCTGCAGGGTGATCGTCGCGAAGGTCTGCGTGGCGCCTTCGACCTTGACGTTCTCCTTGGCCTCGACGGCCTGGTGCAGACCGTCGCTCCAGCGGCGGCCCTCCATGATACGGCCCGTGGACTCGTCCACGATCTTAATCTTGCCGTCCATGATGACGTAGTCCACGTCCTTCTCGAACATGGTGTAGGCCTTCAGGAGCTGGATGACCGTGTGGACGCGCTCGCTCTTGGTGGAGAACTCCGCCATGAGTTCGTCCTTCTTCTGCTGCTTCTCGGCCAGGGGCAGGCCGTTGTGCTCGATTTCCGCCATGCGGGAACCCACGTCCGGCAGGACGAAGAAATCGTCCTCGCCCACGCCCTTCGCGAGCACCTCGTGGCCCTTGTCGGTCATATCCACGGAGTGCAGCTGCTCGTTGATCACGAAATACAGCGGATCCGTGACCACCGGCATCTCCTTCTCATTGTCCTGCATGTAGTAGTTCTCCGCCTTCTGGAGGAGGACCTTCATGCCCGGCTCGGAGAGGAACTTGATGAGCGGCTGGTATTTCGGGAGACCCTTGTGGGCCCGCAGGAGGAGCTTGCCGCCCTCGGCTTCGTCGCCCTCGGCAATCTTCTTCTTGGCCTCGTTGAGCACCTGGTTCACCAGGGTGCGCTGCGTCTGGTAGAGCCGCTCCACGTAGGGGCGGAACTCCATGAACTGCGCCTCGTCGGCCTCGTTGCGCGTGATCGGACCGGAGATGATGAGCGGGGTCCGCGCGTCGTCGATGAGCACGGAGTCCACCTCGTCCACGATGGCGAAGTGATGCTTGCGCTGCACCAGGTCCTCCTGGCTGATGGACATATTGTCACGCAGGTAATCGAAACCGAATTCGTTGTTCGTGCCGAAGGTGATATCGCACTCGTAGGCCTTGCGGCGCGGGTCGGAGTTGGGCTGATGCTTATCGATGCAGTCCACGGACAGGCCGTGGAACATGTACAGCGGCCCCATCCACTCAGAGTCACGCTTGGACAGGTAGTCGTTGACGGTCACCATGTGCACGCCTTTGCCCGCAAGGGCGTTCAGGAACACCGGGAGCGTAGCCACGAGGGTCTTGCCCTCGCCCGTCGCCATCTCCGCGATCTTGCCCTGGTGCAGGGCGATGCCGCCGATGAGCTGGACGTCGTAGTGGACCATGTCCCAGGTGATCTCGTTGCCGCCGGCCTGCCAGTGGTTGCGGTAGATGGCCTTGTCGCCCTCGATCTCCACGAAGTCGTGGTTCACCGACAGGTCGCGGTCGAACTGCGTCGCCGTGACCGTGATGGTCTCGTGCTCCTTGAAGCGGCGCGCCGTGCTCTTCACGATGGCGAAGGCCTCCGGCAGGATCTCGTCGAGCGCCTTCTCGATGGCCTCGTCCTCATCCTTGACGAGCTTGTCCGACTCGCCGGCCAGTTTCTCCTTCTCGGAGATGGGAATATCTTGGTCGAGTTCCTGTTTGATCTCGTTGATGCGGTCCTCAAAAGGTTTCTCCACGGCACGCAGACGCTCCCGCAGCGCCGCGGAGCGGGCACGGATGCCGTCGTCGGAGAGGGCGTCGACTTCCGGGTAGACGGCGAGGATCTTGTCCAGGATGGGCTTCACGGCTTTGTAGTCGCGTTCCGACTTCGAGCCGAAAATCTTGCCGATGACAGATGCAAATGACATTTTTTCAGTATTATTCGTTTCCGTGTGTCAAAATGTACGCGCGAGCGCGTAATTATACAAAGTTAACGCATTTGCAGCAACTTTGCAAATGCGCTCTCCCCTATCGCAAAAACCGCACCTGTCGCCCCGGCTTGCCATCCCCCGCCTCAGCCTGCCGGACAACGAACTTCGCCAGCATAAGCGCGAGATCCTGAAGGAGCTGTTTGGCCGGTGCTCGTCCCGGGAGCTTTCCACGACGCAACGGCTCCGTCTTGGCAGGGAGCTTCGTCGCCGGTACAACTGCTCTGTCAAGCAGGTCGCGAGAATGGTGGGCCTGCGGGCAGAGGAATTGGCGGGGTATCTCTAACTATTTGGTGACGATGTTGGTTTTGACCGTGGCGTAGGGGGCGCTGACCGAGAGGGTGACGGTGCCGGGCTGGCCGCGCAGGGAGCGTACGACCGCGAGCGCCTTGCCGCTGAAGAGGGCTTTCTCGTCGCCCTGCAGGGACAGCGTGTCGGCGGCGTTGCCGTTGTCCACGCCCGCCAGCTCGCCGGCGCCCGCCACGCTGAAGCGCAGCAGGTCGGTGGCGTCTGGCACCACGCGCCCGTCGGCGTCGAGCGCTTCCACGGTCACGTAGGAAAGGTCATAGCCGTCGGCGGCGATGGTCGTCCGATCGGGCGTCAGGCGCAGCGTGACAGGTGCGCCGGCGGTGTAGCGCGCCTCCCGCGCCACTTCCCGGCCGCCGCGGTAGGACACTACCTCGATCCGCCCGGGCTCGAACGGCACGCCCAGCCACTCCGCGTGGAGCAGGGTGTGCGTCTTGGCGCGCCGGCCCTGCGAAGCCCCGTTCACGAAGAGCTCCACCTCGTCGGCGTTGTTGTAATAGGCCCAGACATCCACCGGCTCGCCCGGCGTCCAGTTCCAGTGCGGGAAGAGATGCAGCACCGTCTTGTCCGTCCATTCGGACTGGTACATCCAGTACGCGTCCTTCGGGAAACCGGCCAGGTCCACGACGCCGAAATACGAGCTGCGCGACGGCCAGCCGTACGGTGTCGGCTCGCCCAGGTAGTCGAAGCCCGTCCAGATGAAGGTGCCCGCAATGAAGTCACGGTCGCGCACGGCAATCCATGCTTCCTCGTGATAATTCGCCCACGGAGCGCAGCAGGCGTCGTAGGCCGTGACCTGGTGGTTCCAGTCCACTTCGCCTTCGGCGGTATACTGCCAGCCGCGGCTGGGCAGCTTTTTCTTATCGGTCGAGGGCTGGAAATACATCCCGCGGCTGTTCAGCGAGGAGACGGTCTCCGAGCCGATGAGCGGCTTGCCCGGGAACCAGACCCGGCAGGAATCGTAAAGTTGCGGATGATAATTGAAACCGTAGACGTCGAGCGCGCCGCTGCGCAGCAGGTTGTTGCCGGGCCAGACGCCGTTGCAGCCGGCCGTAATGGCGCGGGTGCTGTCCAGGTCGCGGATGAGCTGCGCCATGTGGCGCGTGAGTTCGACATTCGCCTCCGGCTCGTCGAAGGGGGAATCGCTCTGCTCGATGATCTCGTTGCCGATGCTCCACATCACCACCGAAGGGTGGTTGCGGTCGCGGCGGACGAAGTCCTGCATGTCACGGACATGCCATTCGTCGAAAAAGCGGGAATAATCGTAGCGCGTCTTGGGCTTGCGCCACATGTCCATCGCCTCGTCCATCACCAGCAGGCCCAGTTCGTCGCAAAGGTCGAGCAGCTCCTGCGCCGGCGGATTGTGGGAGGTGCGGATGGCGTTCACACCCATGTCCTGGAGAATCTGCAGCTCGCGCTCCAGCGCGCGACGGTGCACGGCCGTGCCCAGGCAGCCCATGTCGTGATGCAGGCAGACGCCGCGCAGCTTGAGCGGGCGGCCGTTCAGGAAGAAGCCGCGGTCGGCGTCCCAGTCCGTCGTACGGACGCCGAAACGGACGGCGTAGCTGTCCTGCCGGCCCGCGGCGGACACCTTTACGTGCGCGGTATATAGGTAAGGGTCCCCGACGTCCCAGCGCCGGGGTGCCTTGAGCTCCAGGCGCGTTTCGAAGACCGGCGTGCCGAGCGCCGAGGTGCGGGCCACCGTGCGTCCGCGCGCGTCCGCGAGGCGGATCTCATATTGGATATCCTCCCCGGGCGCGCTCCCTTCGGTCTCCACGGACAGCACGACGGTCGCCCGCTCGTCCGAGACGTTCGTCGTGCGGACGTAGACGCCGTTGTAGGCCACGTGGAGCGGATCGCTGACCACCAGCCGCACGGGGCGGTAGATGCCGCAGCCCGCGTACCAGCGGGAATTGGGCTGCTCGGCGTTGTCGCAGCGGACCGCGATCACGTTATCGCCCGGCCGCAGGCAGGGCGTGATATCATAAGAAAAGGAACTATAGCCGTAGGGACGCGTGCCCAGGGCCTGCCCGTTCACATAGACCGTGCTGTTCATGAACACGCCGCCGAACTCCACGCGTACGCATTTGACGGCCTGGCCGTCGGGACCGAAGACGCCCGCGGGCGCCTCGAAATGCTTCCGGTACCAGCCGATGCCGCCCGGCAGCGCGCCGCCCCCGGGGGTGGAGGGATTGTCCGCGGAGAACTCGCCCTCGATGCTCCAGTCGTGGGGCAGGTGCAGCTCGCGCCAGGCGCCGTCGTCGAAGGCGCTTTCCGCGTAGGCTGGCTCGTCGCCAAGCATGAACTTCCAGTCAAAATTAAAATCTTCGCCGCGCTGCAAGGGGGCGTTGTCGGTGAGGCAACCGGCCAGCAGGAACAGTGGCAACAGGGTTATCAGCAAGCGTTTCATGCCTGCAAAGATAGCAAAAAAGAATATCTAGGTCCTTAATCAAAAACATTAGGAGAGGCAATGTGCCTTGGAGACGCCCCGGTGGCCGGTGGGGTCCGCAGGTGGCGGCCTGGGGCGTGCATCTGCGTACCGGATATGCCCTGCAGTGGCGCCGGTGGCCGATGGGCTCCGCAGATGATTTTGAACAACCGAATAACTGCCTGCTTGCCGCGCGGGGGCGTTGTGGAGGGCGGAGCAGAAATTGGTTTTTCGCGCAACTGCACGGAACGAAGTGACTCAGGGGGTCCGGGGGGAACGCCCCACGGTCATTAAGTCTGGCCGCCCGCGGGGAAAGGCAAGCCTGGGGAACGGCAGGAGAAATAAAAAACCGGCCGGTGAGTATCCGGCCGGTTTTATTCAGATATTCAGCAAAACTATTTCGCTTGCTGACGGCTGCGCCACAGCGCGGACATGTCTTCGAGGGTCTTGCCCTTGGTCTCGGGGACCAGGCGCCACACGAAGAAGGCGGCCAGGAGGCACATCGCACAGTAGAGACCGTAGGTGAACGCCGGACTCCAGGTGTAGAGCGGCACGAAGGTGGAGCTCACGATGAAGTTCGAAATCCACTGGAAGGCCACGGCGATAGCCACGGCGGCGCCACGGATCGTGTTCGGGAAGATCTCGGAGATGAGAACCCAGCAGATCGGACCCCAGCTGAACATGAAGGAAGCGGAGTAGATCATGATGCTGAGCACGCCCACGATGCCGGGCACACCCGGAACCGCGTCCGCAAGGGCCACACCGAGGGCACCCAGGGCCATGCCCAGGGAACCCGTGATGAGCAGCGGCTTGCGACCGAGCTTCTCCACGGTGAAGATCGCGACCAGCGTGAAGCTGATGTTCACGATACCCATCATCACGGTCTGCGTCATCGGATTGCCCATGCCCATCGACTCGAAGATGCGCGGCGCGAAGTACAGCACGGCGTTGATACCGACGAACTGCTGGAACACGCTGAGCATGCAGCCGATGAAGATGACGATGAAGCCGTAGGCCATGAGCTTCTCCTTCTTCTCCACGACGGTATTCTTGATGTCGGAGAGAATCTGGTTAGCCATGCTCTGGCCGTTGATACGGCTCAGCACAGCCAGGGCCTTGTCATCCTGGCCGGACATCACGAGGTAACGCGGCGTCTCAGGCACGAGGAGGATCAGCAGGGTAAAGAGACCCGCCGGCACACACTCGGAGCCGAACATCAGACGCCAGCCCACCTGATTCGTCCATTCGACGACGGCGGGATCGTTCTTGTGAGACTGGAGGATGAGGAAGTTCACGAAGTACACGACCAGCTGGCCGAAGATAATCGCGAACTGGTTCCAGGACACCAGCGTGCCGCGCTTGTTGGCCGGAGCCACCTCAGCGATGTACATCGGGCAGATGGCGGAAGCCATACCCACGCCGATGCCGCCGAGCACGCGGTAGAGGTTGAACGCGACCCAAAGGGACTTGGTAGCCACGCCCTTCTCGAAGAACAGGAACTCCGGGTAGTAGGAACCGGCGGCGCTCAGGAAGAAGCAGACACCTGCGAAGAACAGGCTCTTCTTGCGGCCGAACTTGCCGGCGAACAGACCGGAGAGTGCGCTACCGATGATGCAACCGATCAGTGCGCTGGAAGAGGTGAAGCCGTGCAGGACATCGGTGTAATCGAAGTCTGAGGCGCTCTCGAAGAACGCCTGCAGACCTCGTTCTGCACCGGAAATCACGGCCGTATCGTATCCGAACAATAGGCCGCCGAGCACGGCGACGAGCACGATCGAAAACAGATACGCACCTGATCCTTTATCTTGCTGAGCAGCCATTACTACTTCGCGTAAAGGTTCAGGAGGGTTTCATACAGCTCCTGCTTGCCGGAAGCAGCCACGACCGTACCGTTCTTCTTGGCATAGTCATAGAGCTCCTCAAGCGTAGCCTTGCCTTCCTCGAACTTCTTGCCGAGGCCGCTGTCGAAGGAAGCATAACGCTCCTTGACCATCTGGCAGATCGGGCTCTCCTCGAGCACGGCGGCGGCGTTGAGCAGGGCGTGAGCCATGGCGTCCATCGCGCTGATGTGGGCGATGAAGATGTCCTCAGGATCGGTGGAGGAACGACGGAGCTTCGCATCGAAGTTGGTACCGCCATCCTTGAAACCGCCGTTGCGGATGATCTGCATCATAGCCTGGGTCAGATCGTACGGATCCACCGGGAACTGGTCGGTATCCCAGCCGTTCTGGGCGTCGCCGCGGTTGGCGTCGATGCTGCCGAGGAAACCGTTGTCGACAGCCACGGTGAGCTCGTGCTCGAAGGTGTGGCCGGCGAGGGTGGCGTGGTTGACCTCGATGTTCACCTTGAAGTCCTTGTCAAGGCCGTTGGCACGCAGGAAACCGATCACGGTCTCGGTGTCGACGTCGTACTGGTGCTTGGTCGGCTCCATCGGCTTCGGCTCGATGAGGAAGGTGCCCTTGAAACCGTTGGCGCGAGCGTAGTCGCGGGCGGCGGTGAGCATCTTGGCCAGGTGGTCCTTCTCACGCTGCATCTGGGTGTTCAGCAGGCTGTAATAACCCTCACGGCCACCCCAGAACACATAACCGGTGCCGCCGAGCTTGATGGTGGCGTCGATAGCGTTCTTGATCTGGAGCGCGGCGCGGGCGACGATGTCGAACTGCGGGTTGGTCGCGGCACCGTTCATGTAACGCTTGTTACCGAACACGTTGGCGGTACCCCACAGGTTCTTGATACCGGTAGCTTTCTGCTTCTCGAGCAGATAGTCGGTGATATCCTTCATGCGGGCCTCGTACTCGGCGATGTCCTCGGTGTCCTCCACCAGGTCGACATCGTGGAAGCAGTAGTACTCGATACCGAGTTTCTGCATGATCTCGAAGCCGGCGTCAGCCTTCTCACGGGCGCGGGTGTAAGGGCAGTCAGCCTTATCCCACTCGTAGCTGCGGGTCTGGCCGCCGAACGGGTCGCCGGAAGCCTGGCCGAGGGTGTGCCACCAGGCCATAGCGAACTTGAACCAGTCCTTCATCTTCTTGCCGCAGACGACCTGATCGGCATTGTAATAATGGAAAGCGAGGGGATTCTTGGAATCCTGGCCTTCGAATTTGATTTTCCCAATACCAGGGAAGTACTCTTTGTTTGCCATAATGATTAAAAATAAGATTGATTATTGGTTTGACTATTTAAGTGCACTGTTGACTTCCTGCTTCCAGTGTGCGTAAGCTTCCTCGAGCGGCTGCTTCCAGTCCTTCTCCGGCTCGATCACGTCGAGCTTCTCGAGGGTGGCGAAGGCCTCCTGCGTCGTCTTGTAGATGCCGGCGCCCAGCGCAGCGCCGCGGGCGGCGCCCAGCGAGCCGTCGGTGTCGAAGAGCTCGATGCGGGCGTCGCACAGCGTGGCGAGCGTCGAGCGGAACAGCGGGCTGAGGAACATGTTGGCCTTGCCGGCGCGGATCACGTCGGGCTTCAGGCCCATTTCCTTCATGATATCGATGCCGTAGCGGAAGGAGAACGCGATGCCTTCCTGGACGGCGCGCAGGATGTGCGCCTTGCCGTGGCGGACCAGGTCGACGCCGACCATGCGGGCGCCGGTGGTCCGGTTCGCGAGGACGCGCTCCGCGCCGTTACCGAACGGCAGCACGAGCAGGCCGTCAGCGCCCACGGGGGCGGAAGCGGCCAGGTCATTCATTTCAGGATAGGAGAGCTCCGGGGAGATGTTGCGGTGCGCCCAGGAGTTCATGATGCCGGTGCCGTTGATGCAGAGCAGCACACCCATGCGCGGCTCGGCGGAGGCGGTGACATGCAGGAAGGTATTGACACGCGACTGCGGGTCGGCCTTCGGCACGTCCGTCACGCCGTAGACGACACCACTGGTGCCGCCCGTCGCGGCGATCTCGCCCGGCTCGAGGACGTCCAGGGAGAAGGCGTTGTTCGGCTGGTCGCCGGCGCGGTAGGAGACGGGGATGCCGGCCGGAAGGCCGAGCTCACCGGCCACGGCGGCCGTGACCTTGCCCTGCTCGCCGATGGCGTTCACCACCGGGCAGAACTTGTCGGACTCGATGCCGTAGTAATCCGCCACAAAGTGGGCGCGACGGCGGTCCTGGAAGTCCCAGAGGATGCCCTCGGACATACCGGTGGACGTGGTCGTGGCCTCGCCGGTCAGGCGGAAGGCGATATAGTCGCCGGGAAGCATGAAGCGCCAGATCTTGGCGTACACGTCCGGCTCGTTGCGCTTCACCCAGGCCAGCTTGGAAGCCGTGAAGTTGCCCGGGGAGTTGAGCAGATGCTCCATGCAGCGGTCATAGCCGATGGCCTGCAGCGCCTCGGCGCCGATGGACACGGCGCGGGAGTCGCACCAGATGATGGCGTCACGCACCGGCTCGCCGTTCTTGTCCAACGCCACGAGGCCGTGCATCTGGTAGGAGATGCCGATCGACTGGACCTTGCCCAGGTCGAAGCCGGCCGCGGCCATCTCCTTGATGCCGTCGGACATATATTTCCACCAGGACTTGGGGTCCTGCTCCGCCCAGCCCTTCTGGACCGCCTTGATCGGAGCCTCGGATTTAGGGTTGGTGGCCGAACATACACACTTGCCGCTCGCAATGTCGAGCAGCGCTACTTTGACGGATGAAGATCCGACGTCGATTCCCAATGAGTACATTTCTTCGTTTTGTTTCAAGTTGCCAAATTTACGAATTATTTGCTATATTTGCAGTGCGATTGAGTTAAATTTGTGTCCAAAGAATTTCAAATCTGATTCAATGTCGCATTTAGCAGGATTAGCACATCGGTAGTGCATTGGCTTCCCAAGCCAAGGAGGAGGGTTCGACTCCCTTATCCTGCTCCAGCGTCCGGCCGGCAGCGCCGGATTTTTCATTTAAAGACCATGCCGCAGAAAGAGAAAATCCAGCAGATGTTCGACGGGATCGCTCCCGACTACGACCGCCTCAACCACCTGATGTCACTCGGCGTGGACCGCAGTTGGCGCCGCCGCGCGCTGCGCGAAATCGTCACCCCCGACCGCCCGCAGCAGCTCCTGGACATCGCCTGCGGCACGGGCGACTTCTCCCTCGCCCAGGCGCGCCGGATGCATCCCGGCAGCCACATCACGGGGCTGGACCTCTCCGAGGGCATGCTCGCCGTGATGCGGGAGAAGGTGCAGAAGGCCGGCCTGGCGGAGCGGATTTCCTGCGAGCAGGGCGACAGCGAGCAGATGCGCTTCCCCGACGGGAGCTTCGACTGCGTCACCATCGCCTTCGGCATCCGTAATTTCGCGCACCGCGAAGCCGCGCTCGAGGAGATCCTGCGCGTGCTCCGGCCCGGCGGGCGCCTCGTCATCCTGGAACTCTCCGTCCCGGAGAACAAGCTGCTCCGCTGGGGCTACAATCTCTATTTCATGCACTTCGTTCCCTGGATCGGCGGGCTCATTTCCGGCGACAAAGCCGCCTACAGATACCTCCCCGCCTCGGTGCAGGCCTTCCCCGGCCGCCGCGAATGGACGGCCACGATGGTGCGCTGCGGCTACGCGAATGTCCGCCACCGCGCCTTCACCTTCGGCCTCTGCCGGATGTATGTCGGAGAAAAGTAAACCGTCATTCGCCGGCTTGGCCGGCGAATCTCCTAAAACAGATTACCAATGCCCGCGAGCAGGGCGAAATTGAACGTGCTGATGACCAGCAGCGGCAGCATGCGGTCCAGCGCCCGGTCTTCCAGCGTCCACACGCCCTTCAGATGGACGAAGAAACTGCCCATCGTAGCCACGAACAGCAGACGCCACCAGCTCGTCGGACCGACCGCGAAGCTGAACACGGTCATCAGCACCCAGCCCGCCACGATCAGCAGCGTCTGGTAGATGCGCGCGCGGCGCAGGCCCAGCTTGATGGCCACGGTCGTGCGCGTGGCGGCATCACTCTTCATGTCGCGGATGTTATTGACATTCAGCACGCCCACGCTAAAGCAGCCGATGCTCGCCGCCGGCAGCAGGATGGACCAGTCCCATTCCAGACAGGTCAGGAAATAGCCTCCGCATACGGTCGCGAGGCCGAAAAAGATAAATACGAAAATGTCCCCCAGCCCACGGTAGCCGTACGGGTTCGCCCCGAGCGTATAATGCATCGCCGCCCAGATGGCGGCGGCGCCGAGGACGAGAAACGCGATCGGCAGCGGCGCGAGCACCGTTCCGAACGCGGACCACACCATCGCCAGCCCGAAGACGGCCGACAGCGCGGCGAAGCAGCCGATCAGCCGCTCCATTTCCTGGACGGTCATTTCTCCGTCCTGGAGTGAATAGCGGATACCCTGCCGGTCGGCACGGTCCGTGCCGTGCAGGGTATCCCCCAATTCATTCGAAAGATTGCTCAGGATCTGCAGGCAGACCGTGGTCAAGGCCAGCAGGCTCACCGTCAGCCAGCTGAAATCGTGGCCGCCCGCCGCCAGGAGCACCCCGAGGGTGATCCCGGCGAGCGAGAGCGGCAACGTGCGAAGCCGCATCGAGCGCAGGCAGGCCTTCGCAGTCATGCGACTAGTAGCCGAAGATTTCCTCGAGGCTCAGCGTCTGGACCGGGCCGAGCGTCGCAAGGAACTTGGTGTCCAGATCCTTGATGTCGCCGAGGATGGCGTAGGTGTAGTTGCGGCCCTTGACCCACTTCTGCTGGGTGGCGACCACATCGGCGAGCGTCGCGTTCTGCGCCTTCTCGAAGATGGCGCGGTCGGCCGGCTCGCTGAGGCCGAGCCGGCGGCAGGCCAGATAGCTGCGCAGCACGTCCATGCCCGTCGTGCGCTGGGTGCGCAGGCGGCTCAGCAGGGCGTCCTTCGCCACTGAGAAAGCGGCCTCGGACTCCGGCATGTCGTTGATGATCTCGTCGAAAGCCTCGACCGCCTGGCGCATCTTGTCGTTCTGCGTGGCGATGAAGGCGATGAAGGAATAGGAATCCTCCTTGAATGCGGGATCGTTCAGGTAGGCCTGGGCGCTGTAGGCCAGGCCGCGCGCCTCGCGCATCTCCTGGAAGACGATGGTGTTCATGCCGCCGCCGAAGTACTCGTTGTACACGGCGATGTCGCCCGTATTCGCCACGTCAAAGGCCTCGCCGCGGTCGGAATACTGGAGGTAGTAGATCTGCGCGGCGTCGTACTGCGCCATCACCACGCGGTCGGTGGACGTGATCTGGTGGAGCGGGTTCTGCTCCGGCAGCATCTGCGCGCCTTCCGCCACATAGTGGGCGTCGGAGAGGGCGCTCTTGACCGCGCTCTCGGACATCGGTCCGTAGTAGAGGATCTCGTGGCCCTGGTTGAAGACCTCGCGCACCTTGGCGAGCAGTTCCTCGGAGCTCAGCGCCATCAGCGCTTCGTTGCTCAGGGTCGTATTCTTGACGAAGTCGGCACCATAGTAAAGGTAGCGCTGCAGGGCGCTGAAGCAGCTGCGCTGCGCCTTCTTGCTGTCGGCGCGGTCCTTCAGCATGTCGGCCTTCAGGTTCGCCAGGATGGTCTCGTCAGGAACGGCGTTCATCACCAGGTTCTCCACCAGGCGCAGCGCCTCGGCCATATTCTCGGACAGGCCGCTGACGCGGATCGAGCTCTGGCTGGCACCGGCACCGCCGCTGTAGTTGCAGGCCAGGGCATACATCCGGGAAGCCATCTCCTCGGCGCTCATGTCCGGGGTACCCAGATAGCTCAGGTAATTCATCGCCAGGCCCAGGGCCGGATCCTGCTGCGTGCCCTGATTATAGACCAGCTGCAGGTTGAACACGTCGTTCAGTTCGTTCTTCTTGTAGAGCACCTCGGCACCCTCGGTCAGGGAGAACTTGGACATATCCTTGTCGAAGTTCACGAACACCGGCTCGATCGGCTTCACGGTGCTGTTCTGGATTTCCGTCAGGAAGTCGCTGACCTGGTCGCGGTTGGTCACGATCGGGGTGATCTTCGGGGCGGAGACCTTCTGAACGGTCTTGTCCTCGCCCTGGCGCTTGTACACCACGGCATAGGCGTTCTCGCCCAGGAACTCGTTCGCAAAGGCGACGACGTCGTCCTTGGTCACGGCCGCCAGGCGCTCGATATCCTTGCAGGCATCCTTCCAGGGAATGCCGTTGATGAAGGCGTTCACGTAGTTCTGCGCGCGGGCGCTGTTGTTCTCCAGCTGGCGCATCTTGCTGAGTTTTATGTTGTTGACGGTCGCCTCGAGGAGGGCCTCGTCAAAGTCGCCGCTGCGCAGCTTCGCCACTTCCTCGAGGACCAGGTCGCGGACCTGCTCCAGGGTCTGGCCCTGCTTGGGGCTGCCCATCGCCAGGAAATAGCTGTAGTCCGCCTGGGCCTCATAGCCGCCATAGACGAACAGCGCTTTCTGCAGCTGGTTCACGTCCAGGTCCATCAGTCCGGCCTGGCCGTTGTAGAGCACGGAACCGGCGATCTCGGCCACGGCCGCGGTCTTCAGATCCGCCGGGGCGGGCAGACGCCACGCCAGGGCGAGGTTCTCGGCCTCGAGGCCATAGACCTCACGCACGATGGGCTCGGTGATCGGCGCCTCCTGCTCGAACTGCAGGGTCGGAATCTCGGGATTCGGCTCCCAGTCGCCGAAATATTTCTCGATCGCGGCCACCATCTCATCCGGGTCGAAGTCACCCGACACGCACACGGCGATGTTGTTCGGCACGTAGTAGGTGTCGTGGTACTTTTTCACGTTGGTGATGGACGGATTCTTCAGGTGCTCCTGGCTGCCCAGGGTGGTCTGCTGGCCGTACGGGTGGTGCGGGAAGAGGGCCTGGTCGATGGCCTCCCACATCTTGCGGCTGTCCTGGGTCAGGGACATGTTCTTCTCCTCGTAGATCGTCTCCAGCTCCGTGTGGAAGCCGCGGATCACGCCATGGCGGAAGCGGTCGGCCTGGATGCGGGCCCAGTTGTCGATCTGGTTGGAGGGGATATCCTCGGTATAGACGGTCTCGTCGGCGGAGGTCCAGGCGTTGGTGCCGTCCGCGCCGATGATGGCCATCAGCTTGTCATATTCGTTGGGAATCGCGAGCTTCGAGGCCTCGTAGCTCACCGAGTCGATGCGGTGGTAGATGGCCTGGCGCTCCGCTTCATCCGTCGTCTGGCGGTAGGTCTCGAAGAGCTGCTCGATCTCGTCGAGCATCGGCTTCTCGGCCGCATAATCCACCGTACCGAAATGCTCCGTGCCCTTGAACATCAGGTGCTCGAAGTAATGCGCGAGGCCCGTCGTTTCGGACGGGTCGTTCTTGCTGCCCACCTTCACGGCCATGTAGGTCTGGATGCGGGGTTGCTCCTTGTTCACGGACATGAAGATCTTCATGCCGTTATCCAGGGTGTAGATCTTGGTCTGCTGCGCGTCACCGGGAACGGTCTCGTAGCGCTTGCACGACGGCGTCACCACCAGCATGGCGGCGGCGACGAAAAGGAAAAAGGTATGCTTGGACATAATAACTGTGTTGTGGCCTAACCAACGCCACAAAAATACAAAATAAATCAGATCAATGCTTGCATTTCTCCTAAAATCTCTCTACCTTGGCCACGAAGTTTTTCATAGTTTAAGTTTAGGTTAAGTAACGGGTGAGTCGTCGGGAGACAACTCACCCGTGAATTATTCTGCCCGTAAAATTCGGGTGAATTCCTCCGGAAGTCATTCCGGGCCCCGACCCGGAATCTCCAAGCACGCCGTTTTTCCAACTTACTTATAGTCAGTAATTTACATTTTTACTTGCGAGAAAACACCCGCAAGTAAAACAGCAATTAATTCATTATCAAACACTTCCAAAAAACGGAGTCCTCGCCGCCGCGCATAACCGAGCGCGGCGCCGCTGCCCGGGTGCGACGAAAAGTGTGTTCCAAGCTGGGGTGTCCAGGTCTGGGGCACCCTGCCCGCTCTCCGACAGGTAGCCACAAATATCGCACAGAATGGCGTTTTTCTGGACACCTGTCACCTGACGTTTTTTCCTATGAGCAGGAAGTGGTTGGAGGTGAGGGAATAAACGTTTTGTACTCCCCCGAAATTTGGGGTAGCATATAATGTCATCTTTCTGATTTACAATGTATTACAGCTCATAGCAGAGAAGGAGATTCCGGGTTGCGGCCCGGAATGACGATTTAATAGCCAGGAATACGATATTGGCTGTTTTTGGCACCAGCCTGTGCAAGGGGCGTGACTAGAGCTGTCCGCGGAGCCAGGCGGCGATGAGGTCGATGCGGCGGGAAAGAAGGTCGTAGTCGAGCGTGGCGGGCAGGTCAGTGACCTGGTTGGTGTGCTGGGTGATGCCGGAGGTGAACATGACGGCGGGGATGCCGGCCTCCAGGAAGCAGCGCTGGTCGCTGACCCGGCGATAGAAGATCTCGGTGAAGGCCTCGCTCCCGTAATAATCATAGGTCAGATCGATGCGCGGCCCGCGCGCAGCCGACTCCAGCGAGAAGCGGAACGACCCGCCGCCGAGCGCGATGAGGTAGTCGGGCCGCGCCTTGCTGACCGGCGCGAGCGACGAGCCGAGCAGGTCCAGGTTGACCATCAGCACCGGCGGATAGACGGAACGGTATTTCTCCAGGAAGGCGCGGGACCCGGACAGGTCGGCGCCGTGGCCGTCGAAGCCCACGAAGACGATGCCCACGTCGCCCCGGCAGCGCTCGGGGAGTTCCCGGGCGAGCGCGAGCAGCGCGGCTACGCCCGAGGCATTGGCGTCGGCGCCGGGATAAAGGCGCCCCTCCAGCATGCCCAGGCCGTCGAAATAGGCCCCCACCACGATGTAGCGGCGATACCAGCCTGGCGTCACGGCCACCACGTTGTGGCCCACCCGACCGCCGGCGGAGAAAGACTGCACGGTCGTGCGCAGCCCCGCATTGCGCAGCTGGCGCAGCAAATAGAGCGTCGCGCCCTGCGCCCCGGCTGTGCCGAATGCGCGCCCCGCGCAGAGGGAATCACAGAGGAATTCCACCTCGGCGCGCAGCTCCGCCTCCCGCCCCGGCTGCTGGGCAGACAACGCCGCAGGCCGCACGAGCAGGGCGACCGGCAGAAGGAAGATGAGCAGAAAAATGCGCAGGCGCTTCAATTCGGGTCCGATAATTGTTTATCTTTGCAAAGGTAATGAAAAAGTTTCTCCTGACCATAGCGAGCCTGCTGCTTCTGGCAGCTTCCACCGCGTCCGCCCAGTACGACAAGGATGTCTTCATGTGGCGGGGGCGGCAGGCGCTCGCGGACGGCCGCTACGCCCTGGCCATCGAGAACTTCAACGTCCTCGCGCGCCTGGATACCACCGACTACTGGAGCTTTTTCTTCCGCGGCATCGCGAAATACAACCTCGGCGACCTGCGCGGCGCGCAGACGGACTTCAACACCTCCGTGCGCCTCAATCCCATCTTCACCAACGGGTTCCACTACCGCGCCATCACCGAGAGCCGCTTCGGCGACTACGAGGCCGCCTTCCGCGACTTCGACCGCGCGCTGGCGCTGCGCCCCGGGCAGATCGGAATTTATTTCTCGCGGGGCGTGGCCAACTTCCTCGCGCAGAAATTCGAGGACGCCGTGGCGGATTTCGACTTCTACATCAAGCGGGAGCCGCGCGACCCGGCCGCCTTCCTGAACCGCGGCGCGTGCTACCTCTTCCTCGCGGACACGACCCGCGCGATGGCGGACTACAACCGCGCCATCCGCCTGGACCGCACCGAGCCCGAGGGCTTCGTCCGCCGGGCGCGCGTCCACGCCGCCCAGGGGCACTACGACGAGGCGGTGGCGGACCTGGACGAGGCCATCGAACTGGACAAGAGCAACACCTTCGCCTACTTCAACCGGGCGCTGATCTACTACGAGCAGAAGCGCTACAACGAGGCCGTGGCCGACCTGGACACCGTGCTCGAGCACGAGCCCGGCAATGCCCTCACGCTCTACAACCGCAGCCTCATCTACGCCCAGGTGGGGGCCTTCGAGCAGGCGCTCGCGGACATGGACCGGGTGATCAACATCAACCCGGGCAATGTCCTCGCGCACTACAACCGCGCGGCCATCTTCGTGGAGATGGCCCGCTGGCAGGACGCGCTGGAGGACTACAACAAGGCCATCGAGCTCTATCCCGATTTCGCGAAAGCATACCTGAACCGCTCCTACGTCGAGAACATGCTCGGCCGGACGCGCGAATCGCGGGCGGACTACCAGACCGCGCAGCAGAAAGTGCGCGACTACCGCGCCCGCAGCGGCGAGACTTCGTTCGCCGACACCACGCGGCAGTACAGCTCGCTGCTGGCCCTGGACGCCGACTTCGCGAAAAAGGATTTCGACAACGAGCTGCTGCAGCACCGCGACATCGACATCCGGCTGCGGCCGCTCTACCGATTCAGCCTCGCCCGCGAGCGCGAGAATCGGAGCGTGGCGCTTTCGCGCCAATATGAGAACGTGCTGATCGACCGCTTCATCGACGCGGCGCCGACGCCCATCACCCTGGGCAACACGGAGAGCGCGGGCACGGACGAAACCCTCCACCCGTCCAACGCCGAGGAATACTTCGTCAAAGGCCTGCAGGAGCTGCAGCGCAAGCAGTTCAACTCCGCGCTGAGCTGGTTCGACCGGGCCGTAGGCGCGGCCGAGGACGACGTCGCGCGCGACCGCTACGCGCGCTATTACAAGGCGTTCTACCTGATGAACCGCGGCGTGCTGAAAGCGGAGATGATCGACTTCATCGCTTCGCTCGAAGGCAGCGTGCAGACCCTGTCGATGGATACCGAGGGTTCCACGCGGGCCCGCGTGAGCGACCGCGTGGCGCGTACCTACGATTATTCCGACGCCATCGCCGACATCAAGGAGGCACTCACCATCCTGCCGGACGTGCCGTATCTCTACTTCGACCTGGGCAACCTGGAGTGCCTGTCGTCCCGCTTCATCGAGGCGCTGGAGAACTACGACATGGCCATCAAGCTCTATCCCAACATGGGGGATGCCTACTACAATCGCGGACTGGTGCTTATTTATCTGAAAGACAAGGAGAAAGGCTGTATCGACCTGTCGCACGCCGGCGAACTGGGCGTGGCGGATTCGTACAGTGTCATCTCCAAATACTGCTCGGAGGATGAAATCAATTAAGTTCAAGTCCTTCACCTCCGGCAGCTGCGGCAACTGCTATTTCCTGGGCATATTCAACGAAATCGGCGCCTGCGAGGCCGGCGTGCTGATCGACGCGGGCTTCAGTCCGCGGCGGCTCAAGAAGGAGCTGGCCCGCGAGGGGCTGTGCTTCGACGATTTCGCCGGGTTGCTCATCACGCATGACCACAACGACCACATCCGCTCGCTGGGTTCCTATTGCAAGCACGTCCGCAAGCCCGTCTGGACGCCGCCCGAACTGGCGCAGGCGCTGACGCATCATTTCATCACGGGCGAGTACTACGGAACCTGCCGCGCGCCGCTGGCGCCGGGCTGGAACGAGCTCGTGCCCGGGCGCATCCGGGCGCAGTATTTCGCGGTGCCGCACGACGCATCCTTTACCTACGGCTACGCGCTGATGCTGGATGATTATAAGTTCGTGATCATGACCGATATCGGCCGCATGGTGCCGCAGGCGCTTTCTTTTGCGCAGCAGGCGGATACGGTCGTCATCGAGTCCAATTACGATCTGGAGATGCTCCGCAACGGGCCCTATCCCAAGGTGTTGCAGGACCGCATCTGCGGCGGGCACGGGCACCTCTCGAATGTCGAGTGCGCCGAGGCGCTGCGCAGCTTTGCCCATCCCGGCCTGCGGAACGTGTTCCTCTGCCACCTCAGCGAGCACAACAATACGCCCGAACTGGCTTACCAGACGTCCGCCGACGTCCTGCAAACCCTGTACGCCGACGCCGACACCCGCATCCCCCGCCTCTGTCCCCTTCCGCGCCTCACCCCCTCGCCGCTCTTCACGCTCTGATTGTGCGCCACCGGCGGCCGGGGAGAATGCAAATTGATAGCGCCAGACAGGCAGTGCCGCAAGCAAAACCGTGGCCGCCCGTGGCCTCGTGAACGGGGGGACCGCAAGCGAAGCGACGCGGTGGGATAGCGCGAAGCGCGTAGTTTTGCTGCGGCAGCTGCCTGCTGGCGCGGTAGGAAATTATAAAATCGGAAAAACGGGAAAGATTTCGCAATAGTTTTTGTTAAAAATACGTTTTTTTCTGGGGCGTGTCGGGTTTTTGTCCATCTTGTAGGGCAAAAACCGAACACCATGAAAAAAGTACTTCAACGCCTTGCGGCCGCTGCCGCCGCCCTTCTGCTCCTCGCCGCCTGCGAAGACCTCTTCCGTCCGGACACGCCTGCCGGGCCGCCCACCAGCGCCTACGACATCTCCGAAGCGCGCGAGCGCCCCGGAGAGACCGGCGTCTGGGTGCAGGGCTACATCGTGGGCGTCGCCACCGGCAGCAAGAAAATCGCCTTCGGCGGACCCTACACCAAGAACACCAACCTCATCCTGGGCCTCCGCGACACGACAGCGGTCAAAGAAGAATGCCTCTCCGTCCAGCTCCCGTCCGGGTCGCTGCGCGACGCGCTCAACCTGGTGGACCATCCCGAGCTGGCAGGCCAGCAACTATACATCAAAGGAGACCTGGTGGACGCGTATTTCGGAATACCCGGCCTCAAGTCTCCTTCGGAGTATTGGATCGCTTCCGGACCCGGTCCGGAATGATGCTCAAAGATTAGATGCGCTTCAAAATCTCCTCGGTCTGCGCCTCATAGCCCGGCTTGCGGAGCAGCGCGAACATATTCTTCTTGTAAGCCTCCACACCCGGCTGGTTGAACGGATTGACCCCCAGGGTGTAAGCGCTCACGCCGCAGGCGAACTCGAAGAAATAGAAGAGCGCACCGAGGCTCTCCTCGTCCAGCTTCTCCACGCTCACCTCCATCTGCGGCACACCGCCGTCGACGTGGGCGAGCTGCGTGCCCAACTGGGCCATCTTATTGCAGTGCTCCACGCGCTGGCCGGCGAGGTAGTTCAGCTGATCGAGATTCTGGCTGTCAAAGCCAATCACCATTTCGCGGGACGCGTTCTTCACCGTGACGGTGGTCTCGAACATCACGCGGTCGCCCTCCTGGATGAACTGACCCATCGAGTGCAGGTCGGTCGTGCACACCACGGAGGCCGGGAAGATGCCCTTGCACTCCTTGCCCTCGGACTCGCCGTAGAGTTGCTTCCACCATTCGCCCAGGTACTGGAGCTTGGGGTTGAAGGTCACGAGGATCTCGATCTTCTTGCCCATTTCGCTGTAGAGCAGGTTGCGCATCGCGGCGTACTGCACGGCCGGGTTCTCGGCCGACTTGGCCAGCAGCGCCTCGCGCTCCACGGCGGCGCCGCGCAGCATCGCGCGCATGTCGAAGCCGGCGAGGATGATAGGCAGGATGCCCACCGGAGTCAGCACGCTGAAGCGGCCGCCCACGTTGTCGGGCACGACGAAGGTCTTATAGCCTTCCTGGGTGGCGAGGGTCTTGAGGGCGCCCTTCTTCGCGTCGGTGATGGCGACGATGCGGGACGCGGCCTCGGCCTTGCCGTAGGTCTTCTCGAGATATTCCTTGACAATGCGGAACGCCACGGCCGGCTCGGTGGTGGTGCCGGACTTGGAGATCACCACGCAGGCGGTGCTGCGCATCTTGGCGAGGTCCATCAGCTCGGCGAGATAATCCTCGGACAGATTGTTGCCGGCGAAGGCAATCTGCGGCACACCCTCCTTGCGCACGAAGCCGTGCGAGAGCGCCTCGATGGCGCAGCGGGCGCCCAGATAGCTGCCGCCGATGCCGATCACGATCACGAGCTCCACGCCCTTGGCCGCCCAGTCGGCCTTGATCGCCTCACAGTCGGCGATCAGCGACTCGGGCGTATCCACCGGCAGGGTCTTCCAGCCGAGGAAATCGTTGCCCGCGCCGTTCTCGGCCTCGAGCACATCAAAAGCCTCCAGGGCTTTCCCGACATATTTCTGATATTCTGCATCTTTGACAAAGGAGCTGCAGCCTCCCACATTGACTTTAACCATATTGCTGTGTTTTAATTGTATTGCTAACGTTCAGCAAAGTTAGCAATTATCCGCGATAATCGCTCCGCCCCTTTACATCCCCGAAAACAATCGACAGAATAGACAATACTCCGGGCGTCGGGGTCATTTCCGCAGGACGGACATGATGGCAATGTCGTCCGCCTGCTCGGCGCCGGCGGAGAAGCGGCAAACGGCAGCGTACACCGTCCGGTCATCAATCGGCTGCTGGCATGTGTTCAGCAATTCCAGCAGAGGGTCGAAGCCCAACAGCTCATTCCGGGCGTTGACGGCTTCGGTAACGCCGTCGGTGTAGAGGAGGATCTGCTCCCCGTGGTCGATGGTGGCAGTCTGCTCGGAGAAATGAAAATCGCCGTCAATGCCTAAAAGCGTATTCGTTTCCGTCAGGTCGAGCCAGCGGCAGCGGCCGTCCTTCACGAGGATGGGCGGCAGATGGCCTGCGTTGCAGTACGACAAACGTCCCGTGGGCAGATGGAGCTGACCGATCAGTGCCGTAACGAACATCATCGAGCGGTTGTTCACCGAGAGGGTGGAATTGATCTCCTCGAGGATGACATTGGTGGACGAATGACGCTTCACGGCAGAGCGGAAGAGCGTGACGGCGGCGGACATGAACATCGCCGCCGGCACGCCTTTCCCACTGACGTCACCGATGATGAAGGTAACATAATCGCCGTCCCGGTAGAAATCGTATAGATCGCCTCCGACGCTCTGCATCGGCACGAGCGTCGCATGGAGCGCGAGCTGGTCGTCATCTATGAAATCATGCACCAGGATGCCGGTTTGGATGTTCGTGGCCAACTGCATCTCCTTCTTCATCAGCTGATTATTGTTCTCAACCTGCAGGTACGCCTTCTGGTTCAGTCCGATCCGGCGGAACAAAAGGATGAGAATCACGATGCCGATGATGAGGATGAAAAGCGTGACGACGCTTCTCCATTTAATGCTCTGCCAGATGATGCTGTTCGGAACGGCGATCATCAGCTGCATGTTGATCGGAGACATCGTCTGCGAATAGACCAGCCAGTGCTTCCGGTCGTTCCGGAACCGCATCTCATCCTCCGGCGTCACGCTGTCGGATGAAGCGACGAGCGAGCCGTTGGTACCGTAGATGAGGCACACAGCCTCGTCGTAAGGCTTGATATCCTGCAGGATGGCTTCCATCCACTCGATCGTGAAATCGTCACCCACGACGCCGATCAGCTTCCCCTGCCCGTCTTCAATCCGGAGCGAATGGGAAGCGATCAGCGTCTGCGTGCTGGCGCCGATATACGGCTCCGACCAATAGCCATCGCTGTCGCATTCGAGCGCACCGGCGTACCAGTCGCGCCCGTAATAATCCAGACCATCAGTGCCCCGATCGGTCGTGATGGTCTGGCCCTTGAAGCGATACGTTCGCGGGAAATAATTGTCCACCCGGCCGCGATACACGCCCGGCGCCAGCTTGACGAACATATTGTCAATGTTCGGATAGCGGTCGAGCATCTCGCGGGTCGCCTCCAACATTTCCTGTTCGTTGTCAGGGTGCTCGAGGACAAATTTCCGCATTTCGTCAGCGGCGTTGTGGAAACCCACCAGAATATGGAAGAAATCCTTCTGCGCCAGCTGCATTTTGTACTCCACCACTTCGCGCACATGCTCCTTCTCAAGAGAAGAGGAGATGGCAAACTGAACAACCATGGCCGCCGCGATGAACAGGATGGCGACGATGGGTAAAGTCCGGAACTTCATAGGGTCAAAGTGGTGTTATACGCACATAATCCTAATAGCTGTCTACGGTCATCACGGTAAGCGGAGCGTAGAACACCGGGATACCGGAGACTTTCTGGCTGGCCTGGACCGGAGAATTGGAGAGCAGGCCGTTCACGATCAGACCCGTGTTGTAGGCCATGTCCTTGAGGTTCTTGTCGATGGTCATGGTCTGCAGGTGGCGCTTGATGTTGGACTGCGCCATGGCGGTATTGTCCTGGCCCGTGATGACTGGCATGTCCGTAATGCCCGCCAGACCCAGCGCCTCGATGACTCCCTGAGCCTGATTGTCGATGGCGGCAAGCACCATATCCGGGCATTCCCCTTCATTATAGAAGGTCAGACGGTCCTGCATAGCTTGCTTGGCGTCGGAAATCATCCAACTGTCAACACTCACCTGACCGTATTCCGTCCTGTCGCTCACGACCACCAGTTTCCCACTGGCGATGTAAGGATTGAGCAGTTCCATCGCGCCTTCATAGTAGTCCTTGGCGTTGATGTCGGTATCCGGGCCGGCGAGTATTTCGAGGGACATGACAGGCTCGCCGCAGGAATGGTAATGGTTGAGCAGGAACTGCGCCTGCAGACGACCCACTTCCCGCGTGTTGGCAGAGGAGATGTAAGCGACGCGGGGGTTGTCCAGGATAAAGCGATCGTGGCATACCACCTTCACATCGGGATACTGCTCAAGCAGACCGGACGCGTTGATTTTCTTATAGTCAATGGCCGTCAGCACGACACACTTGGCGCCGGCCTTGAGGGCCTCCCTGAGCTGCTCCACCTGCTGAGCAGCACCTGCCTCCGTCTCCGGGGCGATGTAGAAAGTGGCGTTGAAGCCGTACGAAGCCATCACCGTCTCCAGGTTGGACTTGTCTGTGGCCCAACGGTCAAGACTGGAAGCGTCGGGAAGCAGCACGGCCACCTTCTTCTGATTGCCCTCTTTCGTACAAGCAAGCGCCAGCAGCATCGCTGCGCCGAGGATCAAAGTTTTAGCAAAATAATTCTTTCTCATAATTGATAAAAATAATTGGTTTATTGTTTATGTGTTAATCCGCTTGTGGGGCTCGTAATAGCCGGTGAGGATGCGGGTGTAGTAATTCCGGTCGATTTTTCCGACCACATTGATGCGCAGATGCTCACGCTCGATGCGGTATCTGTCTATGCGAAGCCCGGATGGAAGGAACGTCCGCATGGTACTGTCCAGTCGGCAGAAGACTTCTTCTTCTGTTTCCCGGATGCCGTCTTCCAATACAACGTGCGCCGCCAGCGGACTGTTTTCTGCAGCCAACGGGCACACCAGGGCCTCTTTGACGGCAGGGTCTTCCCGCAGCCGGTTGGCGATGTCGAACAGATAAACCTTTTCTCCGCCGGGCGCAGCCACGAACTGATTCATCCGGCCATACACGAAGAGTTTACCGCTGTCATCCATCTCTCCCAAGTCCTGGGTACGGAACCAGCCGCCTTGCAGCCTGTCCCGGTTCATCTGAGGATTGTTGATATAGCCGATGGTCAGGGACTGGGTCTTCACCCAGATTTCTCCGCGTTGATTGGGCCCCAGTTCTTGGCCGTCTTCGTCAAAAATGCCCACCGTGACGCCGGGGAAAGGAGCGCCCACACATATGACGGGGCGGGAATAATCTTTTTCGAAACCTGCGGGCGCATAGTCCACCGTGCATACGGAAAAAGTTTCACTGAGCCCGTAGCCCGAGGCAAGGGCCACACGACTGCCGCAGGCTTCCAGAACATCATTGATGTGGCGCAGCGCCTCGGGCGTACAGCCTTCGCCGCCCATAACGGGAAATCGGAAAAAACTCAGGTCGGGACGGTTCCCGCTTTGGACAAGCCGGTCTATATGACGGACGAAGTACACCCAGAACCCGCCGGGAATCACGACAACCTGCGGTTTGAAAGCCAGGATGTTCTTGATGATCTGCCGGGCCGTTGCCCGCGGATCCACATACACCGTCATTCCGCGGAAAAGGGGTGCCAGCACCTCTACGAACAAGCCGGTACACACAAAGGGCGGAAGATGCCAATAAGATTTTCTCCCTTCGAGGAAAGGCGTACCGCTTTGGTTAAATGCCAGCGCATTCCGGAACATGGCAATCATCGCTTCGTCACTCATCCCAATCTGGTTGGCGGCCCCTGCACCCGACGTTCCGGAAGAGCAGAAAATGAAGACCGCTTTCCCCGGGACGGGCTCCGCTTCCAGAGGCCCGTCGCAGGACCCGAAACGCCGGATGGCGGCATCGGCCGTCATATATTTGGCCCGCAATCGCAGGCCGAATCGCACCAGACCCAGCAGCGGCGTAGCCGGGAGAAGGACTACGTGCCGGAATTGCTCCCGCCGGAGGGTTTGCCGTATCTTTTTCTCCATCCCGTCGAACACAAAGGCGACGCGGCTCCGGCCCACCATGGCATCCAACGCCTCCGGCGAGGCCATCAGGTTGGGGAGGTTGGCGGTGACGCCCGTCATATCGGCCGCCAGCATAATATATGCGAATTCCGGCAAGGCCGGGCCGAAGATAAGCAGCTCGTCTCCCGGCTCCAGTCCCATTCCCCTAATGACGCGTCCCCAAAGCTGCACCCGCTCCACCAGCGTTTGGCGGCTGATCCTGCGGCCGAAATACACAAAAGCGTCGTGGCGGTTCCTGTCAGCCAGGATACCGCTCTCCATATATTTCCACAATGTTTGATCTTTCATAGGCTATTGGACGGATTTGTACAGCTTGCACATATCTTCGGGATTCTGGACAAAAGCCATGATGACTTGTCCCACAAAGGCAATGATAAAATGCGGATTCATGCCGCCACGGAGCAAAAAGCGCATGGAAGGAACGGACAGCATATGCACCCTGGCATTCCGCCCCTCGTTGCTGATGGTCCGGTACAGATCGTAGACTATTTCGAACGGGATAAAGTCATCCTCCGGACTGTGGGCGATGTAAAGGGAATGAGCGGGCGTCCAGCCTTCCACATCGTTGTGTTTCCTGAGGCAGGAGAACCATGCACGGACTTTGGGGCTGTCCAGGTCCACCTCCCCGTCGGCCGAAAGCATGTCCGGCGCTACAAGCTGGTCAAAAGAATTCATCTTTTTGACCACCGGGTCCGTGAACTGAGGATAGTAAAGACTGATGGCATCGAGGAAAGAAATCTCCTTTCCATCCACCTGGTATTTGGTGTCCATGTACCATCCCGGCACAAAGTCCCGGGGCCGATATCCGCCCAGCTGTTCCGGGCTGAAGGCTTGGAAATACCCCACAAGCGAAATTTGGCCTATAAAAATGAGTTCCGGATGGTGATACGTGTATTTGACCAGTTCCGGCAGGGTAATGGCGCCTTCTGCGACAAAAGTAGACCGCAGCCTCAAGGTCTCTTTGAACCATTGCGGCGCCTCGGTGTCGTACCACTTGGCAAATAGCAGCGCGGGGAAGGCGCCCTGTGAACTGCCCCAGTTGGTGGTATATCCATTCGGCTCCAGGGTAACCCCGCGCTGTTGCATAAGCTCCAGCGCTGCAACGGTACAGTCGGCCAGCTGGCGGGCCATATGGAGGGCCGATCCGCCGCCATCGGGCTCAACCCCGTGGTTGATGCCCCATTTCTGCAGATCCGGCTCAATGACGGCAGAATCCCACAGGGCTTTGAGCGGCATGAACATCAGGTTTTGGGACGGCGCCCACTCCGGGTGAAAGAACGCCTGGTGCGTATGGAGCGAGATGGTTTTCACCGCATTGGGAATACCTTCTTCCTTTTTGCCCGGGAAGGTTACCCGGCCCGACAGGATGATTTCCCGTCCATCCACCGCCTGGCTGCGGTAGGTAAAAGTATAGCTTTTGATTTCCCAGCAGCCTTTGGAGAACCGTTTGTTCAGTCCACGCCGGTGATGACGCACCTTGGCCTTCAAGAGCGCCTTGAAGCACGGCACGGCTATAGGCTTGATACTCTTAAGCAAAGCCGTGAACGAGGGCGCCCCCAGGGCGTCCACAAATTCACCGGGGGTATAATGTTTCTCCCCCAGAATATCCACCAGGCTCTTCCTGGAGAGTTCCCACTGTCCTTCCGTCCGCATGATATGCGATGCTAATAACTGTCGACGGTCTTCAGCGTGACCTTGGAGTAGAGCACCGGGATGCCGGAGATGCTCTGGCTGGTCTGGACCGGGGCGTTGGCGATGAGGCTGTTGATGATCATCGCGGTGTTGTAGGCCATATCCTGCAGGTTCTTGTCGATGGTCATGGCCTGCTTGCCGTGCTTGATGTTGGACATCGCCATGGCGGTATTGTCCTGGCCGGTGATGACCGGCATGTCCGTGATGCCCGCCAGGCCCAGCGCCTCGATGGCGCCCTCGGCCAGGTTGTCATTGGCCGCAAGGATCATGTCCGGACGCTCGCCCGCCCCGTAGCTGGCCAGGCGATCCTGCATGGCCTTCTTGCCGTCGGCGATCAGCCAGCTGTCGGACTTCACCTGAGCGTACGTCGTCTTGC
This sequence comes from Candidatus Cryptobacteroides sp., assembly GCA_045117755.1. GTDB lineage: Bacteria > Bacteroidota > Bacteroidia > Bacteroidales > UBA932 > Cryptobacteroides. Next base: position 12,948 of record JBGUOB010000027.1, on the reverse strand, counting down.
CGCTCTTGACCACCAGCTGACCACTGTCGATATACTTTTTGAGATAGTCGTAGGCGCCCTCATAAAAATCCTTGGCGTTGACGTCGGTCTCGGGACCCTCCAGGAACTCAATCGTCATGGAAGTGGCACCGGAAGCATGGAAATGGTTGAGCAGGAACAGCGCCTGCATCCGCCCGATCTCCTTCGTGTCGGTGGAAGAGATATAGGCAATGTTGGGATTGTCCAGCACAAAGCGGTCATGGCAGACGACCTTGACCTCGGGATGCTTCGCAAGCAGCCCGGACTCGTTGATCTTCTTGTAGTCGATGGACGTCAGCACGATAAACCGCGCACCGACCTGGATGGCCTCGCGGAGCTGCTCCACCTGCTGCGCCGCACCCGCCTCCGTCTCCGGAGCCACGTAGAACGTCGTATTGAAGCCATACTTGGCCATAGCCGTCTCCAGGTTCGCCTTGTCGGTGGTCCAACGGTCGATAATGGAAGCATCAGGAAGCAGCACCGCCACTTTCTTCTCGTTGCTGTTGTCCTTGGTGCACGCCAGCGCCAGCAGCGCCACGGCGGTAAGGGCGAAAACTTTAGCTAAAACTTTCTTTTTCATATACTTAATGAGGTAGAAATACTACAGTTTCTTATGGATAGACGTCCACTTGCCGGAGAGGATATCAGGAACCACCTCGTCCGTCTCCTCCTTGCGACAAGCCAGGAGCAGGACGGACAGCAGGAGCAACGTCACTATTTTAATGCCTTTCATCATGCGGTTATCGTCTCGCGCTTGCACACGTTAATTGCGTTTAAGATACGTATTCCCGTTCTTATAAGCAATAGCTTAGCGGAAAAATATAAGCAAAATCAAGAAATTGGGGTATAAATTTACGCAGAGTCAATTTTTCACCCACTCCTTGATCAAAAGGTGCGGGGGCTGTGGGTTGGCGTTGCGGAGGGCGGAGAGTACAAGTTCGCCGGTGGGCAGGCGCGCGGGGGCCTGCGCACGTTGGCCTTGCGCAGTCGGGGGCCGTGCGTGTGCGTGCGCGGGACGGCGAACGGATAATACAGAAAGCCAAAGCCGGATGGGGATGCCCGGGGAGCGATGAGCGACCGGGCGCCCCAGCCGGCTGGCGGTATTTACGAGATTATTGCTATATTTGTAGCTTTGTATGAAAGCCTTCTGGAAGATATTGAAGCGGTACGTGGCGCCGTATCGGGGGTACGTCGGAGGATCCGTCGTGCTGAACATCCTGTCGGCCATCTTCAACGTCTTCTCCTTCTCCCTGCTCATCCCCATCCTCCAGATCCTCTTCAACATCAGCGACACCAGCTACGAATTCATCCCCTGGCACAAGGGCATGCCCTTCAACGAAATCTCCAACAACGCCTACTGGTACGTCTCCCAATACATCGCCGAATACGGCCAGAGCAAGGTCCTGCTGATGCTCTGCCTCATCTTCACCGGCATCGTCCTCGTCAAGGTCGCCTGCTACTTCGGCGCCGCCGCCGTCATGGTCCCCATCCGCACCGGCGTCGTCAAAGACCTCCGCATGGAGATCTACCGCAAAATCCTCTCCCTGCCCCTGGGCTTCTTCAGCCAGGAGAGAAAAGGCGACATCATCGCCCGCATCAGCGGCGACGTCCAGGAAGTCGAGACCTCCATCACCAGCACCATCGAGATGCTGATCAAGAACCCCATCCTGATCATCATCTACCTCTTCGTCCTCTTCCGCATGTCCTGGCAGCTGACCCTCTTCGTCATCGTCTTCGCCCCCCTGATGATCGGCATCATCAGCTTCACCGGGCGCAAGCTGAAAGCCGACTCCGCGGAAGCCCAGAAATACTGGAGCGACACCATGAGCCAGGTCGAAGAAACCCTCGGCGGCCTGCGCATCGTCAAGGCCTTCCGCGCCGAAAAGCGCATGGACGGCCGCTTCGGCAAAGTCACTGAAGACATGCGCCGCAAGAACACCCAGGTCGCCGTCCGCCAGGCCAGCGCCCACCCCGTGAGCGAATTCCTCGGCTCCGCCATGATCGCCATCGTCCTGTGGTTCGGCGGCACCCTGATCCTCGGCGACAAAGCCGTCATCGACGCGCCCTCCTTCATGGCCTACATGGCCATCCTCTACAGCATCATCCAGCCGATCAAGGACCTCTCCAAGGCCGCCTACGGCATCCCCAAGGGCCTCGCCTCCATGGAGCGCATCGACGCCATCCTCCAGGCCGAGAACCCCATCCGCGAAGCCGCCGAGCCCAAGCCGCTCGATTCCTTTAAAAACAGCATCCGCTTCGAGGGCGTGAGCTTCCGCTACGAAGGCGGCCGCCAGGTCCTGAGCAACATCGACCTCGAGATTCCGAAGGGCAAGACCATCGCCATCGTGGGCGCGAGCGGCGCCGGCAAGTCCACCCTCGTGGACCTCATCCCCCGCTTCTTCGAGCCCAGCGCGGGCCGCATCACCCTCGACGGCACCGACATCCGCGACGTGCGTCTGTCCGACCTGCGCGCCCTGATGGGCAACGTGAACCAGGACCCGATCCTCTTCAACGACAGCCTCTTCAACAACATCGCCTTCGGCAAACAGGACGCCTCCCGCGAAGAAGTCGAAGCCGCCGCGCGCATCGCCGGCGCCCACGACTTCATCTGCGAGAAAGAAGAAGGCTACGACACCAACATCGGCGACCGGGGCGTCAAGCTCTCCGGCGGCCAGCGCCAGCGCATCAGCATCGCGCGCGCCATCCTCAAGAATCCGCCCATCCTCATCCTCGACGAGGCCACGGCCTCGCTGGACACCGAGTCCGAGCGCAGCGTCCAGGAAGCCCTGGAGAAGCTGATGGCCGGACGCACCACCATCGCCATCGCCCACCGCCTCAGCACCATCAAGCACGCCGACGAAATCGTCGTCCTGCACGAAGGACGCATCGTCGAGCGCGGAACGCACGAGCAGTTGCTCGCGCTCGGCGGCTATTACCGGAAACTCCACGACATGCAGGCCCTGTAGATGAAACCCAACCGCACCCGCTCCATCATTTTCTCGATCGCGACGGTCCTCTACATCGCCGCCGTGGGCTACCTCTGCTTCGCCAACTTCAACAAGTTGCCCGAAATGCCGAGGACCCTGTTCGGCATCCCGATGGATAAGGTCGTGCATTTCTGCATGTTCTTCCCCTTCCCGATTCTCGCCTACCTGGCCTACGACAAGCTCACGGACACCCCGCTCAAGGCCTTCGGCGCCCTGATCAGCATCTGCGCCATCGGCGCCATCTTCGCCGGACTGACCGAGATCGTGCAGGGCATGCTCCCCTACCGCGCCCAGGACATCCACGACTACGCCGCCGACTGCCTGGCCATTGGCCTCGCCGGCATCATCACCTTCATCATCGACGTCTCCAAGATGCGCCGCAAGAGATGAAAAGCCGCCGTATCCTCCTCCTGCTCGCGGGCTTGCTCGCCACCCTCCCCCTGTCCGCCCAGGCGCCGCGCGCCCGCGACTTCCGCACCATCTGCGACACCCTCGAGGCCCGGCTCAAGCGCCGCACCACCGTGGACTACCAGCTCAACGTCAGCCGGGTCGCGGTCAGCGGCAAGCAGCTCAACCTTACCTTCAACAACAACCTCTCCTACTTCCCCTGGCACAGCGCGGACGTGACCTGGTTCCGCGCCGAGCTGCAGAAAGAATGGAAATGGAAGGACTACAGCCTGGGCAGGATCCTCACCAACAAATACGAACTCAGCGAGCTCGCCGTCCCCGTCCTCGGCTCCGACGGACAGCCCTCCGCCGACTATGCCTTCAAGGCCCGCGACCCACGCCAGACCGAGGCGCGCTTCATCGAGCGCACCGGCGCCCGCCGCTGGCTCCAGGGCCTGAACGACCGCTACATCGTCCTCTGGCAGAGCCACGGACGCTACTACGACGAGGAGCAGGACGCCTGGATCTGGCAGCGCGCCCCCATGCACCGCACCGTCGAAGACATGTACACGCAGACCTACGTCCTCCCCTTCCTCATCCCGATGCTGGAGAACGCGGGCGCCTACGTGATGACTCCGCGCGAGCGCGACACCCAGGTCCGGGAAATCATCGCCGACAACGACCCGGCCTTTCCCGGCCCCCGCGAGGGCCTGATGCGCACCCGCGGCCGCTACCAGGAGCAGGGAGAATGGGCACCTGCCGGCGAAGGCTTCGCCGACACCAAGCCCGTCTACACCTTCGCCGACCGGCCCTTCTGCGCCGGCACGGCCCGCCTGGCGGACTGCTCCGGCGCGCACGCGACCGCCAGCGCCAGCTGGATTCCCGACGTCAAGGAGCGCGGCCGCTACGCCGTCTATATTTCCTATAAAACCCTGCCCAACAGCTGCGAGCAGGCGCACTACACCGTCCACCACCTCGGCGGCCGGACGGAATTCACCGTGAACCAGCGGCGCGGCGGCGGCACCTGGATCTACCTCGGCACCTTCGAATTCGCCCCGGGCGGCGAGGGCCGCGTGGTGCTCGACAACCGCGGCGGCTCCGGCTACGCCGTCAGCGCCGACGCCGTCAAATTCGGCGGCGGCATCGGCAAGCTCGAGCGCGGCGGACGGACCTCCGGCCTACCGGCATTCGCCGAAGGCGCCCACTACTGGATGCAGTGGGCCGGCGCGGACAGCACGGTCACGCGCGCCTGGGAAACCGACTACACCTGCGACTATTCCGCCCGCGGCGCCTGGACGAAGATGATGCACGAGGAGAAGAACATCCCCGTCGACCTCGCCCTCGCCTTCCACTCCGACGCCGGGCTCTCGCCCAATGACAGCACCATCGGCACCCTGGCCATCTACACGCTGCGCGACGACGACAACAAGCGCAAATTCGCCGACGGGCGCGACCGCGTCATCAGCCGCGTGCTCTGCGATTACGTCCAGACCCAGGTCGTCCAGGACCTGCGCCTCGACTTCGACCCCGACTGGTCGCGCCGCGGCACCTGGGACCGCAACTACAACGAGCCCCGCACCCCGGGCGTCCCGGCCATGATCCTGGAGCTGCTCAGCCACCAGAATTTCGCCGACATGAAATACGGCCTCGACCCGAGCTTCCGCTTCACGGTCTGCCGGGCCGTCTATAAAGGTATCCTCAAGACCCTCAGCGAGTTCTACCACACGCCCTACGTCGTGCAGCCCCTGCCGCCGCGGGCCTTCTCGGTCCGGCTCCAGGACAGCGAGCACGCGCGGCTGGAGTGGCAGCCCACCCCCGACCCCAAGGAGCCCACGGCCGTGAGCGAGGGCTACATCGTCTATACCCGCATCGACGACGGCGCCTTCGACGACGGCGTCGAGACGAAAGAACCCGTCCTGACGCTCGACATCGAGCCGGGCCACATCTACAGCTACAAGATCGAAGCCTTCAACGCGGGCGGCAAGAGCTTCCCCTCCGAGATCCTCTCGGTCGGGGCACCCGTCGGCACCAAGCGCTCCCCCGTGCTGATCGTCAACAACTTCGACCGCATCTCCGCCCCGGCCTGGGTGGAAAGCCCGGGCTACGCCGGCTTCGAGAGCCGCATCGATTCGGGCGTGCCTTATATCAACGAGATCGGCTACATCGGCGAGAACTACGAATTCCGCCGCTCCGCCCTCTTCGTGGACAATGAATACCCCGGCCACGGGGCGTCCTTCGACGACCAGGCCGGCCTCATCTTCGCGGGCAATACCTTCGACTATCCCTACCGACACGGCGTGCTCCTGATGCGTCTCGGCTATCCCTTCTACTCCATGTCCCGCGACGCCTTCACGGCCAACGAGGTCCCGGCCTACGTCATCGACCTGATCTGCGGCAAGCAGGGCCGTACGCCCGTCGGGCGCGGGGCCAAGCCCGAGCGCTTCGCCGTGTGGCCCGAGGCCCTGCAGGATGCCCTGCGCCGCCAGGTCGCGGCCGGCGCCAACCTGCTCGTCAGCGGCGCCAACATTGCCTCTGACTCACCGGACGATGCCGCCTTCCTGAAGGAACTGCTCGGCATCCAGCTCGCCAATCCCTTCGGCACCAACAGCGGCCAAGTGGCCGGGATGCCTTTCAGCCAGCATATGAACGCGGACATCTACTGCGTGGAGCGCCCGGACGGCATCAAGGCCGCGGGCAAGGGCGCGAAGATCTGGCTCAGCTACCCGGGCCGCCAGTACGGCGCCGCAGTCATCAACCAGGGAGAAAACTACAGCAGCGTCTCCATCGGCGTACCGATTGAAACGCTGCTGCGTGCGGCCGACCGGGAATGGGTCCTCGGCCAGGCCCTCGATTATCTCTATACCGGGAAGACTCCCGCCAGACGCTAACTACTTCTTATCGAACTCCGAGAACTTCGAATTGTTGGAGATATACTCCGGCACAATCTCCTTCATCAGCTTCACCGTATCGGGAATGCGCACCTCGCGGCTGAGCTGCATCAGCTCCTCGACGGCCTTGACGGCATCGTCGTAGGCATACTCGCGGACACGCGCGATGCGGATGCGGTCGTGCGAGGTCTCATCGGTATTCTCCTTATTGGAAAGAACTTCCTCGTACAGCTTCTCGCCGGGACGCAGGCCCGTGTAGGCAATCTCGATATCCTCGCCGGGCACCAGACCCGCGAGCTCGATCATGCGGCGCGCCAGCGTATCGATCTTGACCGGCTTGCCCATATCAAACACGCAGATGCGGTTCTCAGTCGGGAGCGTCGCCGCCTCCATCACGAGCCGGCAGGCCTCCGGAATGGTCATGAAGTAACGGGTGATGTTGGGATCCGTGACCGTGACAGGGCCGCCCTTCTCGATCTGCGCACGGAAGCGCGGGATCACGGAACCGTTGCTGCCCAGCACGTTGCCGAAGCGGGTGGTCACGAACTTCGTCTTGCCCGTCACCGTGCCGGCTTCGATCGACTTGCCCAGGCTCTGGACATAGATCTCCGCCAGGCGCTTGGTGCAGCCCATCACATTGGTCGGGTTCACGGCCTTGTCGGTCGAGATCATCACCATCTTCTCCACTTCGTATTCGATGCACTTGTCGGCCACGTTGCGCGAACCGATTACGTTCACCAGCACGGCCTCGCAGGGATTCTCCTCCATCAGCGGCACGTGCTTGTAGGCCGCCGCGTGGAAGACCACCTGCGGCCGGTGCGTACGGAACGCAAAGTCCAGACGCTGAATCAGGCGCACATCGCCGATGATTGGCACGAAGGTCAGCTGCGGGAAACGCTCCTCCAGCTCCAGGCGGAGGTTGTGCATCGGGGTCTCGGCGTTGTCGAAGAGCACCAGCTTACGCACGCCGAAGCCGGCCAGCTGCCGGCAGAGCTCGGAGCCGATGGAGCCGGCCGCGCCGGTCACCATCACCACCTTATCCTTGAAGTTCGCCTGGATGGCGTCCATCGAAATCTTGATTTCATCGCGACCCAGCAGGTCCTCGATCTTGATATTACGGACATGGAGCTGCGGCGTCTGGCCGCCCGTAATCTCATCCACGGCCGGGGCAATGAGCACCTTCAGGCCCCGCTCGGAACAGAGGCGCACCAGATGGTTCTCCTCCGCCGCGACGTCCTGTTCGCGCGTGAAGATGATGCCCCGCAGGGAGAGGCTGTCCACCACCTGCTCGAATTCCTCGACGCTGTCGAGGTGATACACCTTCTGGTCCGCGATCATGGCGTGCTCAATCTCCGTCTGCTTGGAGATCAGGCCCACCACTTCATAGCGTTTGGAGCCGCGCAGACGGGAGGCCGTGGCCACCGCCTTGTCGTTGATGCCGTAGACGAGCACGCGGTCGCGACGTTCCAGCTCCCGTATCTTGCCCTTGTAGTAGTCGTACACGTAGATCATCACCAGGCGCACAAAGCAGAGCGCCAGCGTCGTCACCGCGATGTCGAAGAGGAGAAGCGCCGCCACAACGCCGTTGAACTTGCCATAGAGCAGCGCGCCCAGCGCCATCACGACAGCCTTGCCGATGGCCGCCTGGCCGAGCTTGGCCGTGTCCTTGAAAGAGAAGTGGCGGATGATGATGACATAGGTCTTCAGCAGCCAGAACATCAAGGGTGCGCCCACCGCGGCAGCGATGCCCCACACAAGCACGAATCCCCGGTCCCAGAAGATATCCTGCGCCAGCAGGAACGACACGATGGCTACGCCGACGGTGCAGACACCGGACACGAAGCAATCCATCAAGAACACCTGCGTCCGGTTCAGGAACTTGGCGCTGTATTTATCTAAGTTCTTACCAAAAATCAACATAAATAGCCTTTCACTGGTTACTCAAGCCTAATAGTTTACAAATATACGCAAAAGGGCGCATATATCAAAAATGCAGCGCGAGTGCTGCGCAAACGGTTCCACTCATCGGATCCACCATCGGCGCGACCGCGGCGTGTATCTCCTTTTTCTCTTTTCCGATCGTCAGGGGCGCGATGTTGAACAGGTCTTTGACCGGCTCCAGCAGCCACTCGCCCGCGTGGGCGCCCAGGATGCCCAGGCCCGCGCCGAAGAGAATGTCGCTCAACCAATGGCGTCCGCTGTACACGCGCATGAAGGCGACGCCCGATGCCACGACATACGCCCCAAGGCCCCATCCCCAGCCGTAATTCATGCGGACCAGCTCCGCCCCCACGAAACCCAACACGGTGTGGCCGGAGGGAAAGGAATTGTAGTTCGTCTGATCCGGCCGACGAGTCGAAATCAGATTCTTCATAAGCAGACAGGTACCGCCGGCCACCACAGACGCCAGGCCCGCCTCGATGAAGCGGTCCTGCAGGTCGTACTTCGACGGCACGCCGGTCAGCCCGAGGCCGAGGTCCACGATGAGCGGCAGTGCCGGAACGTACTTCAGGACGATATCCGTGCTCTTCAAAACGCCCTTGTCCTCACGCAGATGTGCAAACTCCTGATACAAAGGCACGTCGATGGCGTCGTGTCCCCAGCAGTGGATGCCCACGCCCGCAGCCATCAGCACGCCGGGCGCGATCAGCTGCGTGGCACGGAAGGCCACGGTATCCCGCACGCGCACAGTCTGCGCCTGCAGCGGAGCGGCGCCGACAAGCAACGCCAACAGCAGGAATATACGGACGATACGGGACATGGCAGGGGGTTGGAATTAAAAGACGAAGGCCAGCGAAGCGCAGACGGTGCCGCTGAAGGGGTCCACCGTCGGGGCGAATGCCGTCCGCACCTCCGTCTTGCGGAGGCCGTCCCACTGGATGGTCGGGATGTGGAACAGGTCCTTGACCGGCTCCAGCAGCCACTCGCCCACGTGGGCCGTCAGAATGCCGAGGCCCGCTCCGAAGAGGCAGTCGCTCAGCCAGTGCCAGTTGTTGTAGTTGCGCATGATGGCCACGGTCGTGGCCACGGCATAGGCGGCGGCACCCCAGCCCCAGCCGTATTCCATCCGCACCAGTTCCGCCCCGATGAACACCCAGTCGGTGTGCCCGGAGGGGAAGGATTCATTATTCACGCCGTTCGGACGCGGCGAGTCGATCAGTTTCTTGCAGGACCAGGAGATGGCGCCCAGTGCGGCGCACGAAATGACTCCCTGGATCATCCGGTCGGTGAAGCTGTGCTTCGACTGCACGCCCAGCAGGCCCAGGCCCGCATACGCCACGATGGGCGCATACTGGACGTAGTTGTCGAATTTCAGTTCCGGACCGCCGGCGCGCAGCTCGTTCTGAAACCAGTTGTTCACGGGCACGTCGATGGCCTGGTGGCCCCAGCAATGGATGCCGACGCCCGACGCGATCAGCACGCCCGGCGCAATGAGCTGCGTCGCCTTGAACGCCGATGTATCCGCCCGCTGGGCGTGGGCCGCAGGGCCCGCCAGCAAGCTGATAATCAGCAGGACAGGTAACAGGCGTCTCATCGGTTGGCGTACATGTTCTCGTAGTACTTCTGGTAGTCGCCGGAGGTCACGTTGTCCAGCCAGGCCTGGTTGTCCAGGTACCAGCGGACGGTCTTCTCGATGCCCTCCTCGAACTGCAGGCTCGGCTCCCAGCCCAGCTCCTTCTGGAGCTTGGAGGAGTCGATCGCGTAGCGCAGGTCGTGGCCCGCGCGGTCGGTCACATAGGTGATGAGGTCCATATCGGCTCCCTCGGGACGGCCCAGCAGGCGGTCGGTGGTATTGATCAGGACCTTGATGATGTCGATGTTCTTCCACTCGTTGAACCCGCCGATGTTGTACGTCTCCGCGATCTTGCCTTTGTGGAAAATCACGTCGATGGCGCGCGCGTGGTCCTCCACGTACAGCCAGTCGCGCACGTTCTCGCCCTTGCCATAGACCGGCAGCGGCTTACGGTGGCGGATGTTGTTGATAAAGAGCGGAATGAGCTTCTCCGGGAACTGGTAAGGACCGTAGTTGTTCGAGCAGTTCGTCACGATCGTCGGCAGGCCGAAGGTGTCGTGAAACGCCCGCACGAAGTGGTCCGAGCTCGCCTTGGCGGCGCTGTACGGGCTGTGCGGCTGGTATTTCAATTCCTCGGTAAAGAATTTCTCGCCATACGCGAGATGATGCTTGCCGGAGCTCGCCTTCGTCGTGAACGGCGGCTCGATACCCTCGGGATGCGTCATCTCCAGCGCCCCGTACACCTCGTCGGTGGAGATATGGTAGAAACGCTTCCCTTCGAAGGCGCCGTCCCAGGCCGCCTTCGCCGCCTGTAGCAGCGACAGCGTACCCATCACGTTCGTCTGCGCGAAGGTGAACGGATCCTTGATCGAGCGGTCCACGTGCGACTCCGCCGCCAGGTGGATGATGCCGTCGACCTTTTCCTCCTGCATCAGCTTCAGGACCCCCTCGAAATCGCAGATGTCCATGCGCACGAAACGGTAGTTCGGCTTGTCCTCTATGTCCTTGAGATTGGCGAGGTTGCCGGCATAGGTCAGCTTGTCCAGATTGATGATCCTGTAGTTGGGGTATTTATTCACGAACAGGCGGACGACGTGGCTACCGATGAAGCCGGCACCGCCGGTGATGATCAAGGTTCGCTCGAAATTCATATTCGGTTATTATTCGATTAGTCCACAAAAATAATTATTTTTGCATAGAATGTCAACGAGACCTCCCATATATCTCTACACCGACGGAGCAGCCAGCGGCAATCCCGGCCCGGGCGGCTGGGGTGCGGTGCTTGTCTGCGGCGACGCGCGCAAGGAGCTGTCGGGCGGTTTCGCCAGGACGACCAACAACCGGATGGAGCTGCTCGCCGTCATCAACGGCCTCGAAGCCATCAAATGGGAAGGCGCCGAGGTGCGCGTCTTCAGCGATTCGACCTACGTCGTGAAGACCGTCACGGAGGGCTGGAAGCGCAAGAAGAACCACGACCTCTGGGCGCGCTTCGACGCGCTCGCGACCCGCTTCCGGCTGGAGTTCACCTGGATCAAGGGGCATGCCGGCCACCCGGAGAACGAGCGCTGCGACCGCCTTGCCGTCGCCGCCTACTCCCTCCCCGGCCTCCCCCCGGACATTGGATATGAAGAAATCAATCAATAAGATATGCAAAACGGAAAAATCATAGTGGGCATCACCCAGGGCGACTCCAACGGCATCGGCTACGAAGTCATCATCAAGGCACTCGCCGACCCGCGGATCCTCGAGCAGTTCACCCCCGTCATCTACGGCTCCTCCAAGCTCTTCGGCTTCTACCGCAAGACCATCCCCGAGGTGGAGCAGATGGACACCAACGCCATCAACAGCGCCTCCGAAGCGCACCCCAAGCGCATCAACATCGTCGGCTGCCTGCCGGAGAGCGCCTACGCCGAGCCCGGCCAGGCTACGGCCGAATCCGCCAGCGGCGCCATCAAGGCGCTCGAACGCGCCGTCGCCGACCTCAAGGCGGGCCTCATCGACGTGCTCGTCACGGGCCCCATCAACAAGAAGGCCATGTCCCTCGAAGGCTTCGGCTTCCCGGGCCATACCGAATACATCCAGAACGCCTTCGGCGCCCAGGATTCCCTGATGTTCATGGTCAGCCACCGCCTGCGCCTGGCCGTCGTCACGGGCCACATTCCTCTCAAGGACGTCGCCGCGCAGATCACCGAGGAACGCATCCTGAGCAAGCTGCGACTCATTAATAAATCGCTCAAGGAAGACTTCGTGGTGGACCAGCCGCGCATCGCCGTGCTCAGCCTCAACCCGCACAGCGGCGACGGCGGCCTGCTCGGCACCGAGGAGCAGGACATCATCATCCCCGCCATCAAGAAGGCCACCGACGAGGGCATCCTCGCCTTCGGTCCCTTCTCCCCGGACGGCTTCTTCGGACTCAATCATTTCGAGAATTTCGACGCCACGCTGGCGATGTACCACGACCAGGGCCTCGCGCCCTTCAAGGCCCTCTCCTTCGAGGACGGCGTGAACTTCACCGCCGGCCTGCCCTACGTGCGCACCTCGCCGGACCACGGCACCGCCTTCGAGATGGCCGGCCGCGACGAGGCCGACCCGCGCTCGATGCGCGCGGCCATCTTCACCGCCTGCGACATCTTCCGCAACCGCCTGCAGTGGCAGGAGCTCCAGGACGGCAAGATGCCCGAGCGCTTCCTGCAGCGCGAGAAAAAGGAGCGAAACGGCAAACCGCAGATTGCATAAAAATAGGCCTGCAGGTTTCTGCAGGCCTATTTTTATATAGTCATTCCGGGCTAGCTTTTCGTCATTCGCCGGCTTGACCGGCGAATCTCCCTTTCTGCTCCTCGATCAGTGCCTCCAGCACGCCCGGATCGAAGTAGTTGATCCGCATCGCCGCCTTCACGCCCGCAAGCGTCTGCGCCGCCTTCGCACGCGCCGCCTCCGTGCCCTGCCGCAGGACCTCATACACATACGGCAGGTCCTGCTCCAGCGCCTTGCGACGCTGCCGGATCGGCTCCAGCGTATCATTCAGCACCGCCGTGAGGAAATTCTTCACCATCACGTCGCCAAGGCCGCCGGCGCGGTACTGCGCCTTCACCTCGTCGAGGTTCTTGAAGTCGAAGCTCACCTTCTTGCCGTGGAAGCATTCCGCGAAGCGCTC
>JBGUOB010000026.1:0-3262 GCA_045117755.1 Candidatus Cryptobacteroides sp. | reverse complement strand
ACTGGCTCAAGCGGCGTCACTGGCTCAAGCTGGGCAACTGGCTCAAGCGGCGTCACTGGCTCAAGCGGCGTCACTGGCTCAAGCTGGGCAACTGGCTCAAGCGGCGTCACTGGCTCAAGCGGCGTGACAGGTTCAAGCGGCGTGACAGGCTCAAGCTGGGCAACTGGCTCAGCCGGCTTGACAGGCGCGACTGGCTTTGGCGGCTCAATTGGCTTGACCGGCTCAACCGGTTTTGGCGGCTCAATGGGCTTGACTGGCGAAACAGGCGCAGCCGGCTTCGGCGGCTCGGCCGCGGTAACAGGAGCGGGCGCGGCAGAGGGTTCGAATTCAAACGAGGCAAGTTCCATTAGCCCGCACCTGATCGAATCACCCTTCTCGATCTTTGTCGGGGCTTCGACCTTCACGCGGTTGCGGTAGGTGCCGTTCGTGCTGCCGACGTCTTCGACATACCACGCACCGTCCTTGAAGAAGATGCGCGCGTGATGACGCGAAAAGCCGTCTACGTTTATCGGCGCAATGGTATTTCCGATCTCGCGCCCAATGGTCACTACATCGGAAGGTTCAAACGAATATCCAAGGTATATCCCCTTGATGTTGGCAATAAACTTGATCTTCATGCCAATGATTATACCACAATTTCCTCCGTTGGACAATGCGGTACGAAACTGGAGTTTACCCATTTTTTAGCTTCTACCGATCAAGCCCTCGCCAAAGCCGCCGATTTTTAACTCCGATCGGTGTGGCTCTCGCTACCGCTCCGCCGGTTTGAATCGCTTCGCGCGCCCGACCGACTTCCACCGTTCTGAAAAGAAGTGTGGCCTTCCCGATCCGTTTTCCTGTACAATACAGGGTGCAAAAAACAAAAGAAAGGAGAAGGCCACGCTGTGAATGATAGCACAATTGCCTTCAGGGCGAAAGAGCAACTTGGAAAATTTCTGGGCAAAGTGTTTACCCATTTTTCAAGGCCGAAGCAGAAGTTCATGGCCGACATGCTCTACGGAATGCAGGCCTCGGGCGACACGCAGCTCTCGTCAATCATGCGCGCGATAAACGACGACCCCGGCATGCGCCATGCCGTCGAAAAGCGACTGAGCCGCAACCTCGCCGACGAAGGCCTGTGCGCGGCCGTCAGCAAGGCCGTCCTGTCCGAAGGCGCCAGGCACGTGAAGGACGACACGCTCGTCCTCGTCGACCCGACCGAGATCAAGAAGGAATACGGCTACCGCATGGAGTACATCTCGCGCGTCAGGGACGCGAGCAGGTCGTCGAAGGAGGACAGTCCTGTGCTCGTCAACGGCTACCACGGGTGCATGGCCGTCGCCTGCCAGCCGGGGAAGCGCAAGACGATCCCGCTCGCCCTCGAGCTCTGGTCGCCGCGCGCGCCCGGGCACACAAGCGAAAACGACGAGGTGCTCAGGATCATCGCGATGGTCATGGCCGCGACGGGAGGGAAAGGCATCATAGTCTACGACCGGGGCGGCGACAGGCCCGCGTTTTACAGTGCTTTCGTCGAGAACGGATGGGATTTCATCGTCCGGCTCAAGGCGCGAAGCGTCCTCTCGTGGAAAGGCCTGCACGAAATCCACGAGCTCGCCAGGCAGTGCACGATGCGCCACCGCCACCACGTCACCTTCGACTCGCACGGCAGGGAATGCAACGTGCAGATCTCGTTCGGGGCGATGCCGGTAAGGCTTCCGATGCACCCGGAGAAGGAACTGCACATGGTTGTCGCGAACGGCTTCGGGGACGCGCCGATGATGCTCCTGACGTCGCTCCCAGTCAACGGGTCGTTCGAGTCGATGTGGCGGGTCGTCGAGGGATACCTGAGCCGCTGGAGGATCGAGGAGACGATCCGGTTCGTCAAGCAGTCGTACGGCTTCGAGAACATCCGCGTGCTGTCGTACGCGGCCATCCGGAACATGGCGTCAATCGTCCTTGCGACGACGTACTTCGCCACGACGTGGCTTGGACGGCACGTGAAGCGCGAAGTCCTCGCCGAGCACCTCAAGGCCCTGTCGCAAAGGCTCGGCGACGAGCCCCAGTTCGCAAGCTACGCCATCGCGGCCGGAATCAAGAGGGCCTTCACCCGCTTCGGGAAATGGTGCCGCAGGATCATCGACCCCGAACCGGACCCCCCAGCCGTGGAGACGATGCCCTATCTTCCAGGATTCGGCGAGCTGTTCGCGCCAGACACCTGCTGACATCGGTGTCGGGCGAATCAAGAACCGCGAAGCACTGCCCTTCCGGCGGAGCGGTAGCGGGAGCCATACCGATCGGAGTTTCCTCTTTCCAGGAGAAAAACGTCCATTTCACTTACGAAAATGCGTCTCACACTTTATTCACAGGGGTGAGATGCACTTTGACTGTCAAAAAATGGGTAAACTCCAGTAGACGGAAATTTTCTGGCGTGGCGCACCGGAGGCAGTGTCCGATTCCAATGGCGGAAATTTGGTATACTATGCGGAAACCAAAGCGAAGGGAATCATCAATGAAATTCAGTCAGGCGATCATCTGGACGGTTGCGCTCGTCGTAGGCGCGGCACTTGGGGCTCTCGGCATCGCGCCGCTCAACGACTTCATGGACTTCGTCGCGTCCGCCTACACGCGGGCGTTCCAGTTCGTGGCCGTTCCGACGGTGGCGCTCGCGATCCTCACCGCGATGGCGTCACTCGGCGAAGGCAACGCCATGGGCAAGGTCATCGCGAAGACGTTCGCCTGCACCGTCTTCACCTCGTTCGTCGCCGCACTTGTCGGCCTCGGCCTCTTCATCGTCATCGATCCAGGCACGATCGACCAGGGGGTTGTCAAGGCGGTCGCGGACAATGCGGACGCGATGGCGCAGATCTCCCGCGCGCCCGAGACGGTGTACGGGCACATCCTCAACGCGATTCCGAACAACCTCGTCAACCCCTTCCTCAGCGGGAACGTCCTCGCGATCGTGCTCATCTCCGCGGGAATCGGCGTCGCCATCGCCATACTCGGGAAGAAGAGCGAGAACGTCAAGACTCTGCACAAGGCCCTGTCGGGGCTGCAGGAGGTCTTCTTCGGGCTCATCAAGGGCCTCATCTGGGCGCTCCCGGCAGGCATCGTCGCGTTCGCCGCGCAGCTCGCCGCGCAGATGTCCGCCGGCGTCGTCGTCGGCTCGATCGGCAAGTACGTCCTCGTCGTCATCGGAGGGAACTTCATCCAGTTCTTCGTCGTCCTTCCGCTCTTCTGCTACCTCCGCGGAGTCAACGGGTACAAGGTGATGCGCCAGATGACG
>JBGUOB010000025.1:0-3916 GCA_045117755.1 Candidatus Cryptobacteroides sp. | reverse complement strand
GGTGCCGAGATCCACATCCTCGACAACGAGTTGCGCAAGGACATGGACGGCATGGCCCGCTACATCAGTGAGCACCACATCACCGGTATGACCCAGAGTACCGCCATTGGTATGGCATTGCTCAATCAGTACGATCTGGACATCGAATACATCATGCTTGGTGGCGAGAAGTTCCTGCCTGTCAAGAAGACCACCACCAAGCTGTTCAACGGCTACGGTCCCACGGAGTTCACCTGTTGCTCGTCATATCACGTCATCGATCAGGACAAAGACATCGACATCCCCATCGGACGTGCCGTTCCCAACAGTGCCTCGTTCATCTGCGACATGCACGGCAACTTGCTTCCGCAAGGCGTTGCAGGCGAATTGTGCCTCGCCGGCGTACAGATAGCCCAATGCTACTGGCATCGTCCGGAACTGACAGCAGAGAAATTCTGTGACCGCCAGTTCGGCGACCGCACCTTCAAGGTGTATCGCACCGGTGACCTGGCCCGCTATAACGAGCAGGGCGAACTGGAGTTCATGGGTCGTATCGACACGCAAGTGAAGTTGCGCGGTTTCCGCATCGAGCTGGGCGAGATAGAGAACCGAGCCTCTCAGTACGAGGGCATCCTTGCCGTGGCTGCCGAGGTGAAGACAGTCGGCGGTTCCCAGCACCTGGTGCTCTACTACACCGTGTCCGACGGCATCACTGTCGAAAAAGACCTGCTGCGCGACTTCATGTCCGAGACACTGACCGAATATATGGTTCCCGATGTGTACATGCCACTCGACGAGATGCCGATGACCCCTGGCGGCAAGGTGAACCGCCGTGCGCTGCCCGCACCCGTCATTACCAGTTCCGCCGAATACGTCGAGCCTGAGGGCGACACCGAGCGCGCCATTGCCGCTGCCATGCAGCAGATCCTCGGCATGACGACTCCCGTGGGCGCACTCGACAGTTTCTACGAACTGGGCGGCGACTCCATCAAGGCCATCCGCCTTGTGAGCATCCTGCGCCAGCAAGGCATTGCCGTTCAGGTGGCCGACGTGATGAAGCTCAAGACCGTCCGTGCCATCGCTGGCATCAATACAGATGACAGCGCTATAATGAGCATCAGTCAGGAGCCGTGGAGTGGCGAAGTGCGCGACAGTGCCATCTTCTCTTTCTTCAAAGACCAGCATCTCGACGCCCCCAACCTCTTCCACCAGTCGTTGTTGCTGCGCTGCAACAAGCACATCGATACCGAGATGCTTCAGAAGGCCATCGACGCCCTTGTACTACATCACGACATGCTGCGTGCCGTTGTCAAAGACGACCACCTGTTTGTCCGCCCCGCTGACACCCGCATCCTGCTGACGCAGCGCGACCTCAGCAACGGCGAGACCATTGACACCGCCTGCGAGACCGTCATCTCGCAGATGGACATGTCGGCCGCCTTGTTCGCACCGACGCTGATCCATACTGCCACTGGCGACCATCTGTTCCTTGCCGCCCACCATGCCATCGTCGATGGCGTGTCGTGGCGCGTGCTGATGGAAGACCTCGACACCGCCTTCCGTCAGCTGACCGACGGCCTCCCTGTCAGTCTGCCTGCGAAGACCAATAGCTATAAGGACTATGTGGACGCTCTTTACAGCTATCGCGACAGTTATACATTGCGTCAGGAGATACCCTACTGGGAGCGCCAGCAGAAACTGTTGCTCGCCATGCCCACTTCCGATGGCAAGAATCTGAACCGCCGCTTCTTACGTACTAAGGTCAGCATGACCGCTGCCGATACAAAGGCGTTCGCCACGGCACGGTTGGCCGTCTTCAATGCCGACGTCAACGACCTGTTGCTGACGGCTGTCGGACGCAGCTATTGCCGCATGACGGGAGCCAGCGCCATGTCCGTCAACTTCGAGGGCCACGGTCGCGAGCCGATGGATACCCCGCTCTACACCGACCGTACGGTGGGCTGGTTCACCTCCGTTTATCCCGTGGTCATCGAAAGTCTCACCGGTGACGCTCGCCACGACCTGCGTATGGTCAAAGAGACGCTCCACCGCATACCCAACAAGGGTCTGGGCTACAACATCCTGCGCTATATCGAAGGTCAGAACCCCGTGACCTTCGACTGCGACCATGTAGCACAAATCGGTTTCAACTATCTTGGCGAGATGGATGGCGAGACCCCGCCCGACGCCGGCACCGCCTTCTTTACCATGCAGGACTACGGCAGCGACACACCGGCACAGCGCGACATGTTCGGTCCCGACATAGCCATCAACTGTGAGATCAGCGGTGGCATCTTTACGCTGACGCTGGACTACAACGCCGACAAGTATCCGACGGCAGCGTCAGAACAGTTTGCCCACGATATTCTGGCCGAAATCAATACACTTACGCAATACTTAGCCAGCCATCAGGAGCAGGAGGTGACGGCCACCGACCTGGGCGAGACGGAGTGGACCGACGAACAGTTTGAGCACGTCGTGGCCGACTTCGCCACCCGTGGCGAACGGTTGCAGCGCATCTATCCCCTCACCCCCATGCAGGAAGGCATGCTGCTGAAACATCTGCAGGAGCCTACTTCATGGGCTTATCGTCTCATCAGCATCTACGAGGCCGACGTTGTACCTACGGAGGAACAGTTGCGTCGCGCCCTTGACCGACTGGCAGCGAAGCACGAGGTGCTGCGCACTGCTATCATCCATGACGGCGTGGAGCAGTACCGCCAGGCCATCGTCGACCGACAGTTAGGCCTGCAGATGGTGGATCTCCGTCATGAGAAAGACCCCGAGGCTGCCATCAAGGCCTTGCGCGCCGACATGCTCACCAACGGCTACGACCTCCAGCGCCGTCCGCTTTTACAGGTGGTATGTGCCCGTAAGAGCGACGACACTTGCTACCTGCTCATTGCCACCCATCATATCATTGTCGACGGATGGTGCATACAGCTCTATATGGGCGACCTGATGCGCTACCTGCAGCAGGAGCTCACTGGCGTCCGTATCGATGCCGACGAGTTGAATACTGACGGACGCTATGAGGCTGCCGTCCGCGAAATCCTGGCAAAGGACAAGGACAAGGCCCTCGGCTACTGGCGTAACCTGCTGGACGGCTTCGAGACCCGCACTGAGATACCCTCATGGGGCGACGTGCCCGAAGCAGAACAGGCAAAGGAAGACACCCTGTCGATACAGGTGGATGCCGATGCTACTACACAATTGACGCAGCTCTGTCAGCAGCAGCATGCCACGCTGAGCAATGCTGTCGAGCTGGCTTGGGGTCTGGTGCTGCAGACCTACAGCCGCACCGATGATGCCGTGTTTGCCAAGGTTGTGTCAGGTCGTGACAATACGAAGACGGATGTCAACGAAGTGGTGGGACTGTTCATCAACTCCGTTCCTGTCCGCGTCAAGACCACTAAAGAGAGCACTTTCCGCCAGATGGTGCACACCCTCCAGCAACAGGCTGCCGAGACCAATGCCTACGACTTCTGCGCCCTCGCCGAAATCCAGCAGCAGTCTGCACTGGGTAGCCAGTTGTTCCAGTCGGTAACCGCTTTTGAAAATTACAACAGTGGCAACGACAGCCAAGAGCCAATAGCCAATAGCCAAGAGCCAACCGCTGGTTCCTTCAACCTCCGCCCACTGGTCATGACGGAAGAAAACTTTGACGAGATAGCACAGACTGCCTACGTCGATGACGAAGGCCGATTGGTGTTGAACATCACCTTCAACCGTCAGCACTACCGCCAGCAGGAAATAGAGCGCGTGCTGCAGTTGTTCCAGACGCTGTTGACCGGTTTTGTTCTTTCACCGGATGTGCCATTGTCATCATTCGATCTCCTCACCAAGGAACAGCAGCTTGACATTACAACCATTGGTGCTGGCAATACAGTGGACTATGACAAGACCGACACTTTGGTCAGCCTCTTCCGGAAGCAGG
>JBGUOB010000024.1:0-1722 GCA_045117755.1 Candidatus Cryptobacteroides sp. | reverse complement strand
CGGCAGGCGAGACCAAGGAAGTTGTCATCCCGCTTACCCGCCCGAAGTTTACCCGCAAAATCGGCACATTGACGCTTCTTGTGCAGGGATGATGTTAACCACGAAATACACTAAATACACGAAATTGTTTTAACGTGCAAAATGTGTAGATTGATGAAATGTGTTCGAGAGGTTTGTGGTTGGCTGGTTCGCGGGGGAATTGCCGCGGAGATGAATGTGAGGCAAGCATATACAGTAAAGCATATACGGAAGGCACTGACCCTTTGGGGCCAAGGGGAGAGAAAACTACTGTGGTAATTTACTGTGGCAATCAAGTCTGTTTGGTATTATATTGCTCGCCGCTGAACAAGGCGGTAATATTCGGGGTTGAAAGACTGCCGCGTATTGGAGTATGATA
Source organism: Candidatus Cryptobacteroides sp. (assembly GCA_045117755.1). Lineage (GTDB taxonomy): Bacteria > Bacteroidota > Bacteroidia > Bacteroidales > UBA932 > Cryptobacteroides. Next base: position 1,325 of record JBGUOB010000024.1, on the reverse strand, counting down.
CGGGACAGCAGGTGCCTGGTAAACACTTGCTGTGACGCATGGGAGACGCCCCAAGGGTCGATGAGTCAAGCTACGGCGCGAGCCGCGGCCCACACTCGAGGGTCTGTTTGGGCGCCGGCGGAAACCACCTGCCTGGGGCGAAAGACCCCGAATACTTGTTTGCAACCTTGCAGCAACCGCCTGCTCCAATACGTGGCAGCACTTGAAAGGATAGCACAATGGGTGCTAAAATGCAACTGCGCTCGCGCAGCGTCGAGGACGAGCCGAGGTTCGTCGTCGGCATGGACGCGCACGCGCGCAAGCTGGCGGTCTCGGTGTGGGACTGGTCGGACAGGTTCAACGCATGCCTCCACAGGGAGATCAAGTGCGTTGACGTCGACGCGATGGTCAAGACGTACGAGCGGCACGTCGACCTCGACTCGATCACGGTCATAGAGGCGTCAACCAACGCGGCGATCCTCAAGCGCAGGCTCAACGAGGCCGGATTCCGGGCGGAGGTCGTCCGGTCCGACATCATCGCCGACAAGGAGCGCAAGCGCAAGGTCTGCGACATCCAGGACGCCAGGAACCTGGCGCTCGCCTACATCAAGGGCGACGTCAGGGACTTCGTGTGGACGCCTTCGGACGAGTACTCCGAACACCGGGACGTCATGTTCGCCTACCGCGACACGGTGAAGGAGCTCACGCGAACGTCGAACAGGATCTGGAGCGTCTGCAGCAGGAAGGGATACGCCCTTCCCGGACGAAGTTCCTGTGCGAAGGTGGAGTCCCTGCGCAAGTCGATCGAGGAGACCGGAATCGGCGGATTCGCCAAGGAGCGGTTGGAGATGCTGCTCGAGGACTACGAACGGCTGCTCAAGCGCAAGGAGGCGCTCTCGCGCAGGATGGCGGAGACCGCGCTCTCCAAGCCGGAGATGCTGCGGCTCATGCAACTGCAGGGCGTGAACTACAAGGGCGCATTCGCCCTCTCGGCGGCAGTCGAGGACGTCAGGCGCTTCTCGGAGGCTTCGAAGCTCGCGGCCTACTGCGGCTTCTCCCCGATCGTCGACACCAGCGGCAGCGAGGAAGAGGCGGCAAGGCGGCGCGGCGGGACCGGCAAGCCTCTCGACGGAGAGGGGCGCGACGACGTCAAGCACTTCTTCACGGAGGCCGGACAGACTGTTCTCGCGAGCTGCGCGGACTCAAAGCTCGGCAAGTGGGGGTGGTCGATGATCAACCGCGGCAAGCCGCGGAACAAGGTCGTCTGCGCAATCGGACACAAGCTGGTCCTCTACGCCTTCCACATCATGCGCGGAGACCCGACGCCGAACCGCGACGGCGAGGCG
>JBGUOB010000023.1:0-3695 GCA_045117755.1 Candidatus Cryptobacteroides sp. | reverse complement strand
TGGTGGCATTGACTGGCCACGCAGCTATGCACACGACGGTATGGGAATTACCGAGCAGAAACGGCAGTTGACGGACATGTTGGACCGACTGAAACGGGCTGGCGTAAACACGGTGTTGCTACAGACACGCGTGAGGGCAACGACGATATATCCGTCGCAGTTAGAGCCGTGGGACGGCTGTATGAGCGGCAAACCTGGACGCTCGCCAGGCTACGACGCCCTGCAATTCGCCATCGACGAATGTCACCGCCGCGGCATGGAACTGCACGCATGGGTGGTGACGATACCAATAGGTAAATGGACCACCTACGGTTGTCAGCAACTGAAAAAGCGCTACCCGTCGCTGGTGAAGAAAATCGGCGACGAGGGATATATGAACCCCGAACTGACGGGCACAGCGGACTATCTGACGAACATCTGCGAGGAGATTACGAGCCGCTACGACATCGACGGCATCCATCTGGACTACATCCGCTATCCTGAGACGTGGAAGGGTCCTAAGTCGGTCGAGAACATCACCCGCATCGTGCGCGCCATCAGTCGCCGGGTGAAGGCCTACAAGCCGTGGGTGAAGATGAGTTGTTCGCCCATCGGCAAGTACGACGACCTCAGCCGCTACTCGTCACGCGGATGGAATGCCCGCCGACAGGTGGCACAGGACGCTCAGGGGTGGTTGCGCGACGGACTGATGGACCAGCTGTATCCGATGATGTATTTCCAGGGCAACAACTTCTACCCCTTCGCCATCGACTGGCAGGAGCAGAGCTACGGCCGCACCATCGTCTCCGGACTGGGCATCTACATGCTCCACCCGCAGGAGCGCAACTGGCCGTTGGCAGAGGTAAAGCGACAGATGAACGTGACGCGGCAGCTGGGCATCGGCCACTGCTATTTCCGCGCGAAATTCCTGCTGGACAACGTCAAGGGCGTCTATAATTTCGTCCAGCAGTTTGACCGCCAGCCCGCACTCATTCCCCCGATGACGTGGGCACAAAGCCTCGCCCCGACGGCTCCGACGACGCTCGACGTGACACGTAGCGCACTGGGCGACCGCATCACGTGGAAAGGTGCTGCCGACCGCAGCGACGGTCCATATCTGATGTATAACATCTATGCGTCACCGACGTCACCCGTCGATACCAGCGACCCTGCCAATCTGATAGCCACCCGCTATCTGTGGCGACAGCTGGACGTCCAGCGCACAGCGACACGCTCGCCTCGCATGTATTACGCCGTGACGGCTATGGACCGCTACGGCAACGAGAGTCCCGCCATTCAGGAGCCGCGTGCACAGTTGGCGCCTGGCGGTCTCCGTCGTCCCTTAACCCCAATGACGCAGACCCCATGGAGAAAGTAATACTCGGCATAGACCCTGGCACGAACATCATGGGCTACGGCGTCATCAAAGTCGTGGACAACAAGGCCGAAATGGTGACTATGGGCGTGATAGACCTGCGCAAATTCGGCGACGGATATCTGAAACTGGGGCATATCTTCGAGCGCGTCACTGGCATCATCGACGGATATCTGCCCGACGAGATGGCCATCGAAGCTCCGTTCCTGCAGAAGAACGTGCAGACGACGCTGAAACTCGGTCGCGCCCAGGGAACAGCCATCGCCGCAGCCATCCATCACGGAGTGCCCGTACACGAATATGCGCCGATGAAAATCAAAATGGCCATCACGGGCAATGGTGCCGCGTCGAAGGAACAGGTGGCAGGCATGTTGCAGCGACTGTTGAAGTTCGACAAGGACGCGCTGAACAAGTTCATGGATGCGACGGACGCGCTGGGTGCGGCATACTGTCATTTCATGCAGATGAACCGCCCGGAGAGTCAGGTGCACTACAAGGGCTGGAAGGATTTTGTGAACAAGAACAAGGATAAAGTAAAGAAATGAAGGTTACAGCGATTATAGGACGAAACGGCAGCGGCAAGACTGCCTATGTGGACCAGCTGCGCAAGACGCTGGCGTCGGACAAGGTGCGCTATATTGCGTTCTCCGACTCGTATGGTCCGAACGTCGACAGCCAGTATTACCTGCAGTTGCGCTGGAACCAACACGACATAGACCACGAGACACCCACCGCCGGCGAACTGCTGGAGCGCGCCTATCTGTTGGCGGGTGACGACACCGACGAGCGACGCCGAATGAAGGAACACCTGTATGCGTTGTTCCACATGGATGCGCTACTGGACAAACTGATCATCACCCTGTCGAGCGGCGAACTCAGAAAGTTTCAGTTGACGAAGACACTCTTTGCCAATCCGCGGCTGCTCATCATGGACAATCCGTTTATCGGTCTCGATGCCGAGACGCGTGACCAGCTGAAGGAGCTGCTGCAACTGTTGGCTCACGAGCGCGACATGGACATCATGCTCGTCATTGCCAAAAGCGACGACCTGCCGGAATTCGTAGACGAGGTCATCACCCCCACTCCCGACGGCCCCGCCACCATTCCCGCTGATTCTTCAGCGGGCTCCGTCCCCGCCCACGTCCTGTCCGACGCACAGCGAGAAGCGATACTGTCGCTTCCATATACCGACACCGACTACGACTGCCAGCGCGTGGTGGACATGCGAAACGTCACTATCCGCTACGGCGAGCGAACCATCCTGAAAGGTGTCGACTGGACGGTGATGAACGGCGAGCGGTGGGCACTGTCAGGACAAAATGGCAGCGGTAAATCGACGTTGCTGTCGCTGATTTGTGCCGACAATCCGCAGAGCTATGCCTGCGACATCACGCTGTTCGACCGTCCGCGCGGTTCGGGCGAGAGCATCTGGGACATCAAGAAACATATCGGTTATGTATCGCCCGAGATGCACCGCTCGTATAAGCGCAACCTGCCGGCGATACGTATCGTAGCCAGCGGACTGATGGACTCTGTGGGTCTTTATGCCGTGCCCAATGCGGACGACTACGACAAATGCCGTTGGTGGATGAACGTATTCGGCATCAGTCACTTAGCCGACCGCCCGTTCCTGCAGATGTCGAGCGGCGAACAGCGACTGGTACTGCTGGCGCGCGCCTTCGTCAAAGACCCGCAACTGCTGATACTCGACGAGCCCCTGCACGGACTCGACCTCTGGAACCGTCAACTGGTGAGGGACGTCATTGAGACATTCTGCCAGCGACGGAATAAGACAATGATCATGGTGACTCACTACATGGAGGAGTTGCCTGCCAATATTACGCACCATAAGATTTTGGCACGGAATTTGTAGCAAGGACAAGTGTATGACAAATCAATTTTCACCCAAGGTATCTGAAATCCTCGCATATTCGCGCGAAGAAGCCGCTAGGTTGGCGAGTCAGCATGTGGCTCCGGAACACCTGTTGCTGGGCATGATGCGCATGAAGGAAGGTCCCGTCGCGGACTTGTTCCAACGCATGAACATCGACGTGCCAAGCATCAAGAGCGAACTGGAATCGCGCGTTAGAGTAGATGATTTTGTGAGGCCTATCTATACACAGCAATTGATGCTGAACGATAACGCAAGCAACATTCTGAAACTGGCTGTGCTCGAGTCACGACTGCAACGTGCGGCATTCGTAGATGTGCAACACGTGCTGCTGGCTATCCTGCACGACGCGGCAAACAATGGTGCGAAACAAATTTTGGAAATGAACAACATGAATTATAACGACACGCTGAACATGCTCAGCGTGAAAGACGGCATCGGACTGCCCGA
>JBGUOB010000022.1:0-2068 GCA_045117755.1 Candidatus Cryptobacteroides sp. | reverse complement strand
GACCATGTTTGCCCTGAATATATTTATTTTCGTGATCGTGTATGGCCGTATGGTGGAGATCTATCTGCTGACCAGTCTGGCCCCGATCCCCGTGGCCACCCTCACCAACCGGGAGGCCGGACAGATGGGCCAGAATTATCTCCGCTCCCTGTTTGCCGTGGGCTTTCAAGGTATGCTGATCCTTGTATGCGTGGCCATCTATGCGGTGCTCGTTCAGGGCATTGCCACAGGCGGTGATCCTATCGGGGCCATTTGGGGCTGTATCGGCTATACCGTCCTGCTGTGCTTTATCCTGATGAAAACCGGAACAATCGCAAAAAGCGTATTCAACGCCCATTGAGAAAGGACAGGTGATCCATGCAAGACAACTTCACTTCTGGTCACGGTGGCCAGAACATTACCCCGGAGGGCCTGTACCTGATGGATGGGATCGAGGGACTGCGCTCCTTGCCCCGTCATTCTGTGGATATGCTTTTGACCGATCCGCCCTACGGCACGACCCGGAATTATTGGGATGTTCCCTTGCCCCTGCCGGAGCTGTGGGAGGCGGTGCGCTGGGCGGTGAAGCCCGAGGGCGCGGTGCTTCTGTTTGCCCAATGTCCCTATGACAAGGTGCTGGGCGCGTCCAACCTCCCCATGCTCCGCTATGAGTGGGTGTGGTACAAGAGCCGATGCACCGGGTTTCTCAACGCCCGCCGCGCTCCGCTGAAAAAGACGGAGAACATTCTGGTGTTCTATCAGAAGTCCCCGGCTTACTACCCACAATTTGAGCAGGGAGAGCCGTACAAGAAAATCCACCCCCGCAGCGGTCACAGTCCCAATTATGGAGCCTTTGAACGTATCAGCGGCGAGTCGGACGGGCGGCGGTTCCCCGGCAATGTGCTGGCGTTCCCCACGGTGGCGAATACTGTTCATCCCACGCAAAAGCCCGTGGAACTGTGCGAATATCTCATTAAAACCTACACCCGCGAGGGACAGGTGGTAGCGGATATTTGTGCCGGGAGCGGCACAACGGCCATCGCCGCTCTGAACACGGGCCGTCGCTTTATCGGTTTTGAGAACGCCCCGGCCTTTTACGGCCCGGCGGCTGAACGTATCCAGCGGGCGCGGGAGGCCGTTGCCCGCGGCGAGAAAGGAGTGTAATCATCGGAAGATATTCTATCATCTACGCCGATCCCCCTTGGCGGTATTCCCAAAAGGGCTTGCAGGGGGCGGCGGAGCACCATTACCCCACAATGGGGATTGACGATCTGTGCGCGTTACCCGTGGCCGAGCTTGCGGCCCCGGACAGCGCACTCTTTTTATGGGCTACGTTCCCCCAGCTCCCGGAGGCCCTGCGGCTGATCCGCGAGTGGGGCTTCACCTACAAGAGCGTCGCTTTCGTCTGGCTGAAGAAAAACCGCAAAGCGGATAGCTGGTTTTACGGGCTGGGCTTTTGGACGAGGGGCAATGCCGAGGTCTGCCTGCTGGCAACCAAGGGCCACCCCAAACGTCAGGCGGCAAACGTCCACCAGTTCATTATTTCCCCCATCGAGGCCCACAGCAAAAAGCCCGACGAAGCCCGCGACAAGATCGTGGCCCTCATGGGTGATCTGCCCCGTGTGGAGCTGTTCGCAAGGCAGACCCCGCCCGGATGGGACGTATGGGGCAACGAGGTGGAGTCCACGGTTCCCGGCTTCTGGTCACGGTGGCCAGAGGATGGCGGAAAGGAGGACGAGTCATGCCGTATGTGAACGTCCCTAACGATCTGTCCAAGATCAAGACGAAAATCGCCTTTAACCTCACCAAGCGCCAGTTGATCTGTTTCGGCGGCGCGGCGGTGGTGGGCATCCCTGTGTATCTGCTGACCCGCAGCACACTTGGAAATACCGGGTCGATGTTCCTGATGATCGCGCTCATGCTCCCGGCCTTTTTCATGGCGATGTATGAGCGGGACGGCCTGCCTTTTGAAAAGGTGGTGCGGAACATCCTCCGGGCCAAGTTCACCCGCCCCGGCGTGAGGCCCTATCAGACGCAGAACATTTACGCCCCATTTGCGGGAAAGGAGGATGCTTTTGACCAGAAGCCC
>JBGUOB010000021.1:0-71622 GCA_045117755.1 Candidatus Cryptobacteroides sp. | reverse complement strand
GATACGGTAGGAAAATAAAGCAACCTGACTCTCAGGAGAGCCGGTGTCCTTATTGGACTTCCCGTACTTCGCGAAAATCTCTTGCTTCTTCTCAGGCATCAAATATTCAGCCATCTTGAGCAAAAAAATTAAAAGGTTAATATTCAAATCTTCTTCCCACAGCGGGAAAAAGCGTGCAAATTTACGCATATTTCGCGAAAATCCAAAGCATTGCGCGTTAATTAGCAGGTTTTCTGAAAAGTAACTATATTTGCGCCGATGAAAAAAACAATCCTATTAACCGCCTGTAGTGTATTATCCTTGCTAGTCGCCGGCCGGCCCGCCCGGGCGCAGGCCCCGACCGAGCTGGAAAGCTTCCAGACCGCCGCCGGAGAGCACTCCGTCATCTTCCGCGGCAAGCAGGCAGCCCGCTACACCTTCCCGGCCAATGGCCACCCCTATTGGGCACAGAACACCTTCTCTTCCGGAGACATCACGATAGAAGGCAACCTTTACCGGAACGTTCCCCTGAACATCGATGCCGTCGCACAGCGCGCGCTCGTGCAGCTGACGGGCAGCCCGGTCTCCGTGGCGCTCGCCCCCGCGCAGGTATCCGACATCGTGCTGGACGGACGCCGCTTCGTGGGCGTCGGTCCGGACGAAGGCGTGCCGGAAGGCTTCTACGAAGTCTTCGGCCAGGGCCCCGAACAGGTCTATAAGCACGTCAGGAAGAGACTGGACAGCTCCGTGAACAACGTCAACGGCAGCACGATCGGCTACTACGACGAGAACTACCGTCCCGAAGTGGTCCGTCATTTCACCTATATCGCGTCCTACTATTTCCGCGACGCGGCCGGGCATTTCGTCCCGGTCAAGGGTCGCAACGCCCTGCTCCGCCAGTTCCCGGACCGCAAGCGGGAGATCCGCCGGGGCCTCCTGGCCGCCGGCATCGGCAGCTCCGACTATGACGCGTTCTGCAAGGCCGTCCTCAACATCGCAGCGCAATGAAAAGAGTCCTGATTTCCCTCCTGCTGGCCGCCACGCTGGGCGGCAGCCTGTCCGCGCAGAACCTCCTGGAGGTCAAGCGCGTGGAGCTGGATTCGCTCGTGCACTTCCTACGCCGCGAGTTCCAGCCCGACATCTATTTCGTCAAGGACGAAGCCGAGCAGTCCACCTTCAGCGTGAGCGCCCCGCGCGACCGCTTCCTGGAGGCCGCCTTCGACGCGCTGCGCGAGAAAGGCTACATCGTCAGCAGCTACGGCTCCGCCCGCTTCATCCTGCACAGCAAATCCGTCTTCGCCTCCCTGCCCGCCGGCTATTTCGACGACGGCAGCAGCCGCCTGGGCGACGACAGCGGCCTGCAGCAGTTCCTCGCCGAGCAGAGCGCCGTGGTCACCTTCCAAAACAAGGTGTATGAAATCGGCGAGAGCAGCGCGAACCGCTCCGGCAAAGTGTACCTCAGCGGCCACATCCGCGACGTCGCCAGCGGCGAGCCCCTCGTGGGCGTGTCGGTCTACGACGACAGGACGGGTGCCTACACCGTCACCGACGCCGCCGGCTTCTACCGCCTGGCCCTGCCCGTCGGAGACAACCTCCTGAACCTGAGCGGCTACTCGCTCGAAGACATGCACCTGACCCTCAAGGTCTGGGACGACGGCGTACTGGACGTCGTGATGAAGGAGAAGGTCCTCGCCCTCACGGGCGCCGTGGTCTCCGCCGACGCCGTCTCCCACCACCGCAACGCCATGATGGGCATCGAGCGCGTCCGCATGGAGGTGATCAACAAGATTCCGAGCGCCTTCGGCGAAGGCGACATCATCAAGGCCGTCCTCACCCTGCCGGGCGTCAAGTCCGTGGGCGAGGCGTCCAGCGGCTTCAATGTCCGCGGCGGCTCCTCCGACCAGAACCTCATCCTGTTCAACGACGGCACCATCTACAACCCCACGCACCTGTTCGGCATCTTCTCGGCCTTCAACCCCGACGTCGTCAGCGAAGTGGAGCTCTACAAGAGCAGCATCCCCGCCGAGTACGGCGGCCGCATCTCCTCGGTGCTCGACGTGCGCAGCCGCGAAGGCAACGCCAACAAGATCGCCGGCTCGATGGGCATCGGCCTGCTGACCAGCCACTTCCACCTCGAGGGTCCGCTCGTCAAGGGCAAGACCACCTTCCTGGTCGGCGGGCGCACCACCTATTCCAACTGGATGCTCAAGCTCCTCCCGCAGACCAGCGAATACGCCGGCGGGCACGCTTCCTTCAGCGACCTGAACGCATCCATCACCCACAAGGTCAACGACGCCAACACGCTCCAGGCCTATTTCTACTGGTCGCGCGACGGCTTCGACTTCTCCCGCGACCCGGCCTTCCGCTACGCCAACCTCAACGCTTCGGTCAAGTGGCGCAGCCGCCTGGGCAGCCGCCTCAACCTCACGACCGTCGCGGGTTACGACCAGTACGGCGCCCGCCTGGAGAACAGCCTGGGCCAAAACCAGAAATCCGGCTACAGCGTGGACACCCAGATCCGCCAGGGCTTCGTCAAGGCCAACTTCCGCTACACCGTGACGGATGCCCACGACCTCTCGTTCGGCATCAACACCACCTATTATAATCTGCAGCCGGGCATGACGGCCCCGCTCTACGCGGGCGAGTCGCTCGTCAAGAACTGGGCGCTCGACCGGCAGCAGGCCCTGGAGCCCGCGCTCTTCGCCAGCGACAGCTGGACCGTGAACCAGAAGCTGACCCTCGAGGCCGGCCTGCGCCTGTCCGGCCTGCTGGCCCTGAACCCGGCCAAGTTCTACCTGACGCCCGAGTTCCGCCTGTCCGGCAAGTACTCCTTCCGCGACAATTTCTCGCTCAAGGCCGGCTTCAACACGATGAGCCAGCACATCCACCTGATTTCGAATACCTCCTCCATCTCCCCGATCGACACCTGGCAGCTGTCCTCCGACCGCATCCGGCCGCAGCAGGGCTGGCAGGCCGCCGCGGGCCTGTACTGGACCGTCGCGAACGGCACCGTCGACCTGACGCTGGAGGGTTATTACAAGCGCACCGCGCACCAGCTGGACTACAAGTCCGGCGCCACCACCCTGATGAACGAGCACCTCGCCGACGACCTCGTGGAGACCTACGGCAAGGCCTACGGCGTGGAGTTCATGGCCAAGAAGACCTCCGGCAAACTCACCGGCTGGCTGTCCTATTCCTATTCGCGCACGCAGCTGCGCGAGATGGAAGACCGCGGCGTGGCCACCATCAACGGCGGCGCCTGGTACAACGCGCCGCACGACAAGCCGCACGAGCTCAAGTTCACAGGCAACTACAAGTTCACCCACCGCTTCTCCATCTCGGCCAACGTCGATTACGCCACCGGACGGCCCGTCACCCTGCCCATCGGCACCTTCGAGTACGGCGGCGGCACGCGCATCGCCTACTCCGAGCGCAACACCTACCGCATCCCGGATTACTTCCGCCTGGACCTCGCCATCAACATCGAGCCCGGCCATTACCTCCGGCAGTTCTCGCACATGTCCTGGACCCTCGGCGTCTATAACGTCACCGCACGCAAGAACGCCTATTCGGTCTTCTTCAACGGCACGGAGAGCTACATGCTTTCCGTCTTCGCCTGCCCCATCCCGTATATCAACCTCAACCTGAAATTCTGATGGCAATGAAATTCCTTTTCCGCACCGCGGCCCTGGCCGCCGCGCTGCTCGCCGCTGCCGCCTGCATCTATCCGTACGAGGTTGATTTCCACCAGGGCAGCGAACTGCCCCTCGTGGTCGAGGGAGACATCCATATCGGAGGCATCACGACCGTCAAGCTGAGCTATGTCAAGCCCTTCGGCACGGAAGAAAGCGCCGGAGGCAGCGTCCTCGCCACCGGTTATATCGAAGGCGAAGACGGCACCCGCGTGGAAGGCTACCAGCTGAACACGCTGACCTTCGACACCTCCCAACTGCGCCAGAACCAGCGCTACCGCCTGCACCTGGAGACGCTGAACGCCCAGACCCACAGCGTGGCCAATGTCTTCGAGTCCGACTGGCTCAGTCCGGCCCCCGCGCCGACGATCGACGGCCTCAGCTACAGCTACCATCCGGAGTACGAAGAACTCTGGATCGGCCTGAGCATGCATACCCACGGATCGCACCACTTCCGCTGGAGTTTCTCGGAAACCTGGGAGTACCACAGCGACGTGAGCACCTGGTTCGAGTACAAGCCGGAAACCAGGACGGTCGGGTATTACGACAGGACCAACCTGTATTACTGCTGGAAATCCGACAACTCCTCCCAGATCAACATCTTCTCCACGGCCAACCAGACCGAGGACCGCTTCGAGGAGCTGGCTTTCTATACCATCCCCCTGAACGACAGGCGCCTGCAGGTGCTGTACCGCATCAAAGTCCAGCTGGAAGGCATGAGCGAGAATGCCTACAACTACTGGTACAACATGCAGCAGAACTCCGAGGGGCAGGGGTCCATCTTCTCCCCGACGCCCAGTGAGATGGCGAGCAACGTGCACTGCATCTCCGACCCGGACGTCCAGGTGATGGGCTACCTCAACGCCGCCGTCCAGGCCGAGGCCACGATGTACTACGACAACGAGCTGAACGATTACTATAAGCCCAGGCGGCGGATGGACCTCTTCGAGCAGCAGGTATCCGTCAGCCAGCCGGACTCCATGGCTTTCTGGTATCGCCAGGGCTACCTGCCGTACCAGGCCGTTTACGAGACGATGAGCGCCGACCCGTCGCACTACATGTGGGGCTTGAAACAATGCATCGACTGCCGGGAACTGGGCGGCACCAAGACCAAGCCCGCCGACTGGCCGAATGACCACCAATAAGCTTTGATTATGCGAAGAATCCTTTCCCTATATCTTCTCCTCCTGCTGCTGCCGCTGTCCCTGTCCGGGGCGGAGCGCATGCGGGAGCGCGTCTACCTCTCCACCGACCGGGACGTTTACGTCGCCGGGGACCGCGTCTGGCTGTCCGCCTGGTGCCTGGACGCCGCGACCGGCCGGCTGTCCGCCTTCAGCAAGACGGCCTATGTGGAAGTCCATTCCCCGACCGGACTGGTCCACACGGCCAAGATCGCCCTGGACGGCGGTCGCGGCGCGGGTTTCCTGACCCTGCCCACCACCCTGCCCACCGGCAATTACCGGCTCCTCGCCTACACCAGGCTGGGCGCCTCGGAGGAAGGATTTGACCCGCTGTCCGGCGCGCGGACGCTGTCCGTCTTCAACACCTTCAGCACCGAGCGCGTCGAAGGTGGCGTGGAGGTGGTCGCACAGGCTCCCGAAGCCACCGCAAGCATCCCGGCCAGCGGCTCGCTGCGGCTCGACGCCGGCAGCGCCAGCACCGCCGGGACCACGCGCATCCGCCTGACCAACGAGGGTGCGGAAGCGCTCTGCTTCAGCCTCAGCGTCCGCCACGACGACGGCATTCCCGCCCCGGCGGGCAAGCATATCGCCGACTTCATCCGCGACATCCGGACCCTTCCGGCCGCCCAAGGATTCGACGACAGCGTCGTGCCTGAGTACGAAGGCGAGATCCTGCACGCCCGCGTCATCGGCCCGGACGGCACGGCCGCCCGGGTCAGCGGCAAGAACGCCTTCATCTCCTCGCCGGGCACGGGCGAGAACATCTATACCGAAGCCATCCGCCCGGACGGCACGGTCCGTTTCTTCACCTCCAACATCTACGGCGACCGGGAAATGTTCCTGGAGATCGAAGACCTCGGACAGAACCAGACCGCCCACCTGGAGCTGATCAGCCCCTTCCTGAACCTGCCGGCCGGCGAGATCCCGGCGCTGCAGCTGTATGCCGGCTGGGCCCGCGAACTCGAACTGCGCGGCCTGGGCATGCAGCTGGAAAAGAATTTCAACGCCGACACGCTCTACGCGGCCCTGCCGGCCCGCACGCACCGCATCTTCGACGAGCGCGAGTGCAAGCGCTACGTCCTGGACGACTATACGCGCTTCCCGGTCATGGAGGAGCTCTTCATCGAATTCATCCCGGAAGTGCGCGTGCGGCGCATGAACCATGTGCGCGGCCTCCAGGTCTGGCAGCCCGATCGGCTGGGCAGTTATTATTTCACGCAGGGCAGCGCCCTGGTCCTGCTCGACGGCATCCCCGTCCTCGATCACGGGAAGATCCTCGACTACGATCCGCTCCTGGTAAAATCCGTCGACATCTACACCGACAGCTACCTGTTCGGCATCCGGAGCTTCCCGGGCGTGGTGAATTTCGTGACCTACAAGGGCTCTCTCCCCTCGATGCAGTTCGACAGCCAGGTCCGCGTCGCCGACTTCCAGGGCTGCGCCCTGCCGCTGGCCTACACCTGCGCCGGCGTGGGCACCGACTACCCTGACTACCGGCAGACCCTCTACTGGCATCCGCTGCTGACCCTCGCCCCGGGCGAGAGCGTGGAGCTGGAATGCAAAACGCCCGCCTACAGCGGACGTTTCGATGTGGTGGCCGAAGGCCTGAATGCGCGGGGCGAGGCCGTCTCGGCACACGCTACGCTGAACGTTCGATAAGCGGGAGACCGCGGCTGCGCAGCAGCGTGTTGTAGCGGTCGATCACCTCTTCCACGCAGTCTTCCCACGAGCGGACGATGGTCTTGGAGGCCTGTACGCCCACGCGGTGCACGCGCTCGGGATCGTGGATCAGCTCTCGCAGCAGCTGCGCCAGCTTGTCCGGGTCGTTTTCCACCAGGAAACCGTTTTCTCCATCCTTGAGAATGGTGGCGGCCGTAGAGCCCGCCGCCATGATGGACGGCGTGTGCAGAGCAGCCGCTTCGCGCACGACGAGCGGCGCGTTGTCGTAGAGCGACGGGAAGACGAACAGGTCCGATGCGGCATAATAGTCAACGATCTTCGCCCGGTCGGTAATCGATCCGACGAAGGTCACCTTGCTGTCCAGGCCCTTTTCGCTCACCAGGGCTTTCATCTCCTCGGCGGCATAGCCCGTGCCGACGAAGAACATCCGGAACGGAACGTCTTCGAGGCGGGAAAGGGCGTTGATGGTCAGCTGCGGATTCTTCTGCCAGACATGCTGGCCCACGAAGAGCAGCACGAACTCCTCCGGCGCGATGCCCAGGCGCTGACGCGCCTCCACGAAATATTTCTCGGGATAGTCCGCCACGAGGTCGGAACCGTTGTCCATCACTTCCACGTGGCCCTTGTAGCCATATTCGCGAAGTACGTCGATGACCGACTCCTGCGGCACCCAGACCAGGTCGGCGCGCTCGAAGAAGTCCACGACGGAGTCAATCATCATATCCACGACCAGCTTCGGCAGGATCTTGCTGAAGTCGTCGCGGTACTTGGAGTGGAACGTGGCCACGAGCGGAATCTTCTGCGCGCGGGAGATGCTCAGCGCCGCCGAACCGGCGGAAAAAGGCGTATGCGCGTGCACGATCTTGAAGCGCGTCGTGGCGATCTTGGCCAGGTAGGTCGGGTCGAACGCCGCAATGCCGGTCATGTACGGGCGCCGCTTGGGCACCGGAATGGACATGTAGTCGAAGACCTTATACTCATGCACGCTGTAGTCCGCCTTCGGGACGTGGGGCGTGACGACGGCCACGCCGCCCACCTTCTTCTGGAGCCAGTAGGCATAATTCTCCATGCAGACGGACACGCCGTCCATCACGGGCGGGAAGACTTCACAGAACAGGCCGACATTGGCCTTTGCGCGGGAGAAGAACTTCGATTTCTCCATGCTATTCGGCGGTTTCGGCTGCTTCCGGAACTACCTCTTCCGCGGCCGGAATTTCCTCTGCAGCCGGCGCGGCTTCGACCTGCTCGGTCTTCGCCTTGCGCTCGATGCCCATCCACCCGAGGTTGTCGGTAAAGTAGGCGACGCCGAAGGCGACGACCGCCAGGATGAGCAGCCAGCGCAGGCACTTGCGCCACCAGGGCGTCCGCTTGGCATACGGATCCTTGAGTTTGAGCTTCGGGTACTTGGCTACGCTGGTCAGCTTCTTACCGAAGAGGACGTTGACCAGGACCTTGGAGTTGATGGCCCAGCCGTTGGCGTTGAGCACCGGGCCCAGGTTGCGCTTGCGCAGCTTGCGCCAGGCGATGAAGCAGGCGGGGCCGGAGATGAGAAGCATCACGGCGGCGATCACGACGAGGATCTTCCACCAAGGCATCTTGCTGAGCGATTCGCCGATCAGGCCCAGTGCAGCGCCGATGGCGCCGATGGCCATGCCGACGGCCGCGAAGATGCCGGCGTATTTGGCGATGTCGAACGGCTGCTTGGGCGCATCGCCCGGCTTGGTGTCCGCGACGGCCGTCAGCTTGGCCATCGCGTCAGCATCCTTTTCGGCTGCCGCTTTGTCGATCTTTTCGGAAACGAAGCGCGCCACCTTGCGGTAGGGGCTCCAGAAGGCCTCCTTCAGATTGATCGGGTTCTCGACCACCTTGGTGATCACGGCATCCCAGTCGCCGCCGTCCAGGTCATAGAACAGGCCGTTCTTGCCGGGACGGAGGTCGTCGGTCTTGCCGTCGGTCATCACGGCCACGATGTCCATCGTCTCGCCCTTGGTCTTGGAGGTACACTTGCAGTAGAGCAGGAACATGCCGCTGAGCTTGGGCATGTCGGCGTGCGCACCCATGTCGGTAATCTTGATACAGAGGTCGCAGCAGCGCTCGTCGATGTAGAGCTTGCCGACCTCGAAGATGCCGCGGGTACCGTCCGCGCGGCCGTAGAAGTCCGTGAAGAGGACATAGTTGCGAAGCAGCTTCGCGAAATCGCGATAGTAGAGCATGAGCTTCTTCACGTCGTCGATCGACAGGGACTCCGCCTCGAGGGCCTTGTCCTGCTCGAGCAGCGCGAGCAGCTCCGCCTTGCGGTCGGCCTTCAGCAGGGCCTTGACCTCCTCCAGGCCGAGGGCCTCCACGGAAGCGCCCTTCTTGTCGGCCATCCAGGCCTGATAGGCACCGAACTTCGCGAGCACCTCCGCCCACTGGGCCTCGGTGATGCCTTTCGCCTTCGGGAAATCGACATCCAGCACCAGGGCCTTGACCGCAGCGAACTGCGCCTGCCAGGCCGGATTGATGGCATCGAACGGAAGGACGGCGTCCTTTGTCGGCCGCGCCAGCGGACAGGACGAGATCTCCTCGGACTGCGTCGCGAGGTTCTTGTCGCTGATGGCACCCAGCCGGTCGACGGACACGTCCACGGCGGCCGTCACGGCATCGTCGAAACGGATGAGCTTGCAGCGCATGAAGTAGTCGGCCACCTTGTCCTTCAGCGCTTCGCAGGCGGCCAGGGCGGCTGCAGTGTTCTCCCCATACGGGAAAATCTCTTTCTTGCCGGCCTCGGCAGCGTCCTGCCAGGCGGCATACTCCGCCAGGGCGGCGTAGAACGCCTCGACGTGCTCGGCCGTGATGCCGGCCTCGCCGCAGCGGTCGGGGGTGGAACCGGCCTTCTCCGCGATGGTGGCGATCAGCGCCTTCAGCGCCTCGTCGTCGGCGGAGACCGGCGTAATCACGCCGTCGCCGTTGAATTTCGTATCCTTGAAAATGGCCACGCTGTCGGATGCATCCGCCACGCTGATCTCGTCCTTGTCCAGGCCGAGGTTCTTCAGGATGTGCTGCGCGGAGCCGAGGAGTTTCTGCCCGGCCTCGCAGTCCGTGTTGATGCCGTCGAGCTTCAACACGCTGTCGCCCTTCAGGATGGCATCCTTGTCTTTCACGACGGAAGTCAGCCACTGTGCGGCCGCGACGACTTCGTCCACCCGGACGCGGCCGTCGCCGTCGGCATCGATCAGTTTCAGCGTCTGCTCTTCGAATTCCAGATCTTTCGTCGGGCAGCTCAGGACCGTCCAGAGTTTCTGGTCCAGCTCGCCCAGATGGGCGATGTCCTCGCCCGACGTGATGTTCACCCGGACTACTCCACCCAGGGAGCAGAATTTCCAGGGATAACCGTTCGTCTGTTTCTTTGCCATATCGTGGGTGTGTTTTGGTTATTCAGCATCTACAAATATAACAATTATATCCTTATATTTGTACGACAAAGAATAGCGGTATGAACAAGTTTTCTCGATTTCTCAGGATTCTGGTCAACATGCGGGACCACGTGGACGTAGATGCAGCGGCGATCAACATCCGCAACGGCATCCATTTCCGCGGTCCCAACGTCTATATTCTCGCGTGCGCGATCATCATCGCGTCGGTGGGCCTCAACCTCAATTCCATCCCGGTAATCATCGGCGCCATGCTCATCTCCCCGGTGATGGGCCCGATCCTCGGATTCGGCCTGGGCCTGGGCACCAACGACACCGCGCTGGTCAAGGAAGCGCTCAAGAATTTCGCCGTCATGGTGGTGATCAGCATCCTCGCCTCCACCCTCTTCTACCTGGTCTCCCCGCTCGAGCTGGAGCACCAGACCGAGCTGCTGGCGCGCACCAACCCGACGCTCTACGACGTGTTCATCGCCCTGTTCGGCGGCTTCGCCGGCATCCTGGAGAATTCCCGCAAGGAGAAGGGCGGCACCGTGATTCCGGGCGTGGCCATCGCCACCGCCCTCATGCCGCCGCTGTGTACGGTGGGCTACGGCCTATCGCACCTGGACTGGCACTTCATCGTCGGCGCCTTCTACCTCTTCATCATCAACACCGTCTTCATCACCCTGGCCACCTTCGTCTCGGTCCGCTACCTGCTGCACTTCACCCCCGTGGGCGAAGATGAGCTCAAGAGCCGGCGCAGCGCACGCTGGATCACCCTGATCCTCATCCTCCTCCTGGTCCCGAGCGTGTTCTCGGCCATGGAGATGATCCGGGACAACAATTTCGCCCGCAGCGCCCGCCTGCTCGTCGAGCAGAACAAGAACCTGGGCAAGAGCATCATCTACGACTATCACACCAACATCGAGAGCAAGCCCTCCACCCTCGAGCTGTACCTGGCCGGCGAGAAACTGGAATCCTCCGCCCGGGAGCGGCTCTACCTCAACGCCGAGGAAGTCGGCATCACGCGGGCCCAGATCGTCATCCACGAGGATGCCGCCTACCAGAATGAAATCATGTCCGAGTCCGAGCTCATCCGCGGCCTGATGGACGGCCACAACGAGGAAATCCGCCGCCTGAAGGGTCAGGTGGATTCGCTCTCGACGGCCATCGAATTCTACAAGGCGCAGCAGCTGCCTTCCGAGCTGATCACCCGGGAAATCGCCGCCCAGTATGACGGCGTGACCGAGGTGACGCTCACCCGCGGCCAGCGCGTGGAGGCTTCCGACGGCCAGGCTTCCGCCGCCGTCGTCGCCATCATCCACAGCGTCCAGCCCCTGCAGGAGGAGGGGCGCGAACGGATCGAGCAGTGGCTCCGCGTCCGCCTCGGCATCGACAACGTCATCGTCATTGTCAATTAGCCGGAGATTCGCCGATCAAGTCGGCGAATGACAGAAAAAAGGCCTGGAAGCGATTTGCTTCCAGGCCTTTTTTCATGGACGAGGCCGAGTCTACTCGGACTGCTTGATGGCGGATTGAGCCGCAGCCAGGCGGGCGATCGGCACACGGAACGGGGAGCAGCTGACGTAGTCCACGCCGATCTTGTTGAAGAAGGCGATGGAGTCAGGGTCGCCGCCGTGCTCGCCGCAGACGCCGCACTTCAGCTCCGGACGACGGGCGCGACCACCCTGGATACCGATCTCGACCAGCTTGCCGACAGCCTTGGTGTCGATGGTCTGGAACGGGTCGTTATCGAGGATCTTGTGGCCGAGGTAGTTACCCATGAAGGTACCCACATCGTCGCGGGAGAAACCGAAGGTCATCTGGGTCAGGTCGTTCGTACCGAAGGAGAAGAACTCGGCGGTACGGGCCATGCGGTCGCCGGTCAGGGCAGCGCGCGGGATCTCGATCATCGTACCGAACTTGTACGGGATGATCATCTCGTTGGCCACTTCGACCTCAGCCTTGATGCGCTCGCAGATGGCGCGCTGGAAGCCCAGCTCGCGGGCGGACACCGTGACCGGGATCATGATCTCCGGCTGCGGGTGGAAGCCCTCGCGGGTCAGTTCGGCCACGGCCGTGAAGATGGCGCGGTACTGCGTCTCGGCGATGAGCGGGTAGGCCACGTGCAGACGCACGCCGCGCAGACCCATCATCGGGTTGACCTCGTGCAGGCTCTCGCCACGGCGGGTCACCTCAGCAGCGCTGATACCCAGCTCCTTGGCCACCTCGGCGGTCTTCTCCTTGGTGGTCGGGACGAACTCGTGGAGCGGCGGGTCGAGCAGACGGAACACCACCGGCTTGCCGTCCATCACCTTGAGGGTGCTCTTGACGGAAGCCTTGATGAACGGCTCGAGCTCGGCCAGGGCATCCTTGCGCTCACGGTCGGTGGTGCAGAGGATCATCTTGCGCAGCTTGGCGAGCGGGGTCTCGGAGTTCTTGCCGTAGAACATGTGCTCGATACGGAAGAGGCCGATGCCTTCGGCGCCGAAGTCGAGGGCCTTCTGGGCATCCTCCGGGGTGTCGGCGTTGGTACGCACACCCAGACGGCGGTACTTGTCCACGATGGACATGAACTTCAGGAAGGTCGGGTTCTCGCTGGCGTCCATCATCTCGATCTTCTTGGCATACACGTTGCCCTTGGAACCGTTGAGGGACACCCAGTCGCCTTCCTTATACACTTTCTTGTCGCCGGCGAAGGTCAGGGTCTTCGCCTCGAGGTTGATCTTCATGGATTCGCAACCCACGATGCAGCACTTGCCCCAGCCGCGCGCCACGAGGGCGGCGTGGGAGGTCATACCACCGCGGGTGGTGAGGATACCGGCGGAAGCGCGCATGCCCTGGATGTCCTCCGGAGAAGTCTCCTCACGGACGAGGATGGTCTTCTTGCCGGCGGCGGCAGCCTCCATGGCAGCCTCGGACGTGAACACGAGCGTACCCACGGCTCCGCCCGGGGAAGCGGGCAGACCCTTGGCCACCACCTTGGCCTCCTTCTCGGAGGTCGGGTTGAGGATCGGGTGCAGCACCTCGTCCAGCTGGGACGGGGTGACGCGCATCACGGCGGTCTTCTCGTCGATCATGCCCTCGTCGAGCATGTCCATCGCCATCTGCAGGGCGGCCAGACCGGTACGCTTGCCGATACGGCACTGCAGCATCCAGAGGACACCCTCCTGGATGGTGAACTCGATGTCCTGCATGTCGTGGAAGTGGGTCTCCAGACGCTTGCGGATGCCGTCGAGCTCTTCGTACACCTTCGGCATCGCCTTCTCAAGGGACTCGAGGTTGCGGTTGTGATCGTTCTTCGTGGCCTCGTTGAGCGGGTTCGGGGTGCGGATACCCGCGACCACGTCCTCGCCCTGGGCGTTGATCAGCCACTCACCGTAGAAACGGTTGTCGCCGTTGGCCGGGTTGCGGGAGAACGCAACGCCGGTGGCGGAGGTATTGCCCATGTTACCGAAGACCATGGACTGGACGTTCACGGCCGTGCCCCAGTCATCAGGAATCTTCTCGATGCGGCGGTACGCGATGGCGCGCTTGCCGTTCCAGGACTTGAACACGCCACCGATGGAACCCCAGAGCTGATCCTGGGCGGTATCGGGGAATTCGACGCCGAGCACTTCCTTGACCTTCTTCTTGAATTTCTCGCAGAGGTCCTTCAGCTCGTCGGCGGTAATATCAGTATCGGATGCGTAACCCTTCTTCTCCTTCAGCTCGGCCATCATGCGGTCCAGCTGCTGGCGGATGCCCTGCCCGTCGGCAGGCTCGATGCCCTCGGCCTTCTCCATCACGACGTCAGAGTACATCATGATGAGACGGCGGTAGGCGTCATACACGAAGCGGGGGTTGCCGGTCTTCTTGATCATGCCCGGGATGGTCGCGGAGCACAGACCGATGTTGAGGATGGTATCCATCATGCCCGGCATGGAGCTGCGTGCGCCGGAGCGGCAGCTCACGAGGAGCGGGTCGTTGGGATCGCCGAATTTCTTGCCCATGAGGGCTTCCGTGGCATTGAGCGCACCGCGGACCTCCATCTTGAGGTCTTCGGTGTAGCCGCCGCCGAGCTGATAGTACTCGGCGCAGCATTCAGTCGTAATGGTGAAGCCGGCAGGCACCGGCATGCCGAGCTTGCTCATCTCGGCCAGGTTGGCTCCCTTACCACCCAGGAGCTCACGCATGGATCCATCGCCCTCGGCGGTCTTGCCACCGAAACGATAGACACGTTTCTTAATCTCGAACATAGAATATGGTTTAGTATTACTTCTTTATAATCAAGGCGCGAATTTACGAAAATTTTTCGTTTTATAGCAATTTTGCCGCCAATTCGGAAAGTTCGCTTCTTTCTCCCTTGCGCAGGAATACGTGCTGGAACAGCGGCTGGCCGTACATCTTTTCGCCCAGGTGCGTCAGGCCGTTGGACCACTGGTCCAGGTAAGGCTGGTCGATCTGGAAGATGTCGCCGGTGAAGACCATCTTGGTCCCCTCGCCGGCCCGCGTGATGATGGTCTTCATCTCGTGCGGGGTGAGGTTCTGCGCTTCGTCGATGATGAAGAAGCAGCGGCCGAGGCTCCGTCCGCGGATATAGGCGAGCGGCTCGATGATCAGTTTCTCCTGCGTGAGCATGGCCTCGATGCGCTGCGCCTCCTTGGAGGTCGGGCGGAACTGGCTCTTGATGACATTGAGGTTGTCCATCAGCGGCTGCAGGAAGGGACTCATCTTCTGCTTCTGGTCGCCGGGCAGGAAGCCCAGGTCCTGGTTGCCCAGAATCACGGTCGGACGGGAGAGGAAGATCTGCTCGTAGTCCCGCTCCTGCTCCAGGGCGGCCGCCAGGGCCAGCAGGGTCTTGCCCGTGCCGGCGCCGCCGGTCAGGGAGACCAGCTCCACCTTGGGATTCAGCAGGGCGTCGAGGGCGAGCTTCTGCTCCTCGTTGCGCGGCCGGATGCCGTAGGCCTCGCGGTTCTTGACCAGCACGATGCGGTTGCGGGAAGCGTCGAAGCGGGCGCAGACCAGCTCGTCGTTGCCGCCGGCCCAGCGGAACTTGAACATCTGGTTCGGCTTGGGCTGGACCTTGAGGATGCGCTGCCACTCGATGGCGGTCTCCGGTCCGTAGGCCAGCTCCTGCAGGATGATGCTGTCCACGTCAAGCATCTGCACCTCGCGCTGCGCCTCCTCGATCTGCTCGTCGGCCACCTTGTCGGTCAAGTAGTCCTGGACCGCCATGCCAATGGCCTTGGCCTTCATTCTCAGGTTGATATCTTTGGTCACCAGCGCGACGAAGGTGTCCGGATGATGGTCCCGCACCCACATTGCCGTGGCGAGGATCCGGTGGTCCGGGATGTCGTCGGCGAAAAAGTCCGCGTACTCCCCTTCGAAGGGATGGTTGGGTTCGACCTTGATGTAGCCGAGGTCCTTGCCGATCGGCAGGCCGTGCTCGCCGAAACTCTTGCCGTTGGTAATCCGGTCCAGATCGCGCATGAAACCGCGCGCATTGTAAGAGAGCGCATCGTTGCCTTTCTTGAACTTATCCACCTCTTCGATCACGGCGACCGGGATCACGAGGTGGTTGTCCTGGAATTTGCGGATGGCTTTGTGGTCGTGCAGGATCACATTGGTGTCCAGCACGAAAATCTTTGGTTTTCCCATAAAAAACTATGTGGTTCAGTCCTCCCCTTCCGCGTTCTGCATCAGGGATTCCAAAATCGTCTGTATTCCGGACTTGGCCGAAGCCTTGACCCGGATGCCCGGCTGCCCGGGGACCGGATGGCCCAACGGGAAGAACGCGACATCCTGGAGCAGCAGCTCCGCGTCCAGATAGTCAAAATCAGCATCGTGTATTTGGATCACGGCGCCAGGCACCTCCGCGAAGAGGATGCGCAGGACGTCCTGCTCCTGGTAGGCACGCATCACGTCGGACAGGTCCAGGCACAGCCCGGCCTTCTCCGTCATCTGCTTCACGGTCCGCAGCAGGCCGCCTTCGCCCACCGTGGCCCCGGACAGCAGGATCCCGTCCTCGACCAGCTCCCGCACGACCTCATGGCAGTCCATGAAATAGTCAGCGTCCGTGATCTGCGGGCTGGCGCCGCCGCCCACGTCCAGGACCTGCGCGAAAAGCGAGCCGCCCAGGCGGTAGTCGGAGGTGTCGAAGGGGATATAGACCACCCAGCTCTGGGGGTCCGGGGCCAGCGTGCCGGGACAGGACCGGCGCGCGCCGAGCTGGGGATGTTCCGAACGGTAGGGTTCGCTCACGAAGCCGAAATCTTCTTCGTCCGCTTCGCGGGTGATGCGGGTGCGCAGGGTCAGCTCCGAGGCGCCCGTCGTCCGGGCGTAGCGGTAGCCGCTGAATTTCACGCCCAGGGCATCGACATAGTCCGCCGCGGCCCGCACGGAATCGTAGAAGGCCGCCCGCGCGCCGACCGGCGCTTCGTTCCAGCGCCAGGAGGCGTCCAGCCGCAGGTCGCCGAGGCGGAAACGGCCGGTGCGCCACAGCGTATCGATGAGCGCCGAGGCCACGCGAACGCGGGCATAGGCGTCGGCCGCCGTGGCCGGGACCAGCTTCTGCGTCGAGCAGACGGCATCCAGGTAGGCATCGATGCAGTCGGGGTCGAGCGCCGGCACCCGGCACACCGGGTCCACGGTCTCGTCCACCACGCGCGCCTCCGCCGGAGCGGTCTGGGAATGCCGCCCCTCCGGCTCCGTCACCGCATCCAGCAACTGCGCAGGCGTGTATTCCTCCTGCACTCCGTCGATGACGTAGCTCGCGTGCAACGCTGTCGTTTTTTCTGCCATGCCGTAATAAAAACGTGTAAATTTAACTAAATTTGGAATCAGTTGCAACTATGAACTACACAACAGACCTATACGACCGGCTCCTGGAGGAGCTGTACAAGCGGCATCCGAGCGTGCAGAACACCGGTTTCAACACCGGTTCCTACAAGCCCGGACTGGCCGGCATGCAGCGTTTCGACGCCGCCCTGGGACATCCTTCGCAGCAATTCCGTTCCATCCACGTGGCCGGGACCAACGGCAAGGGATCCGTGAGCTCGATGCTCGCGGCCGCCCTGTCCGCGAGCGGCCTGCGCGTCGGGCTCTACACCTCGCCGCACCTGGTGGATTTCCGCGAGCGGATCAAGCTCGTGGAGCCCGGCGGCTGGTCGATGATTCCCCGTGAGGAGGTATTCAACTTCCTCACGCAGAACGATTTCGAAAACCTGTCCTTCTTCGAGATCACGACCGGGCTCGCCTTCTGGTGGTTCGCCCGCCAGCAGGTGGACATCGCCGTGATCGAAGTCGGCCTGGGCGGCCGCCTGGACAGCACCAACATCCTCACGCCCGAGCTCGCCGTCGTGACCAGCATCGGCCTGGACCACTGCGCGCTGCTGGGTGCGACCCGCGGCGCCATCGCCGCCGAGAAGGCCGGCATCTTCAAGCCCGGCGTCCCCGCGCTCTGCGGCCAGCGGGACGACGAGACGGCGCCCGTCTTCGAGGCCCGCGCCAGCGTGGTTCCCTGTCCGCTTTTCTTCGCGGAAGATTTCGATGTCGAGCTGTTCGACACCGACCTGACCGGCCCCTGCCAGGCCGCCAACCTGCGCACCGCCCTCGCCGCCCTGGAACTGCTGGGCGTCGAGCCGGACCGGCAGGCCATCGCCGCCACGGCCGCCCGCACCGGGCTGCGCGGCCGCTGGGAGCGCCTCCGCGAGCAGCCCGAGGTCATCTGTGACATCGGGCACAATCCGCCCGCGCTCGAGATCAACTTCCGCCGGCTGCGCGAATGCGGCCGGCCGCTGCTCATCGTCTTCGGCATCATGGCCGACAAGGACCTCGACGGGATCCGGCCGCTGATGCCCCGCGACGCGCACTATTTCCTCGTGGCCCCCAAGGGGGAACGGGCCCTGCCCGCCGACGCGCTCGCCGCGCGCCTCGAGGGCTTCCGATGCACCGTCTGCGGCGATGTGCAGGCGGGTGTCCGGCAGGCGCTGGAAGCCGCCGCCGACATCCCGGGATGCCTGCTGTACATCGGTGGCAGCAATTTTGTTGTAGCAGAGGCAATCGGAATGTTTGACCCTTGATAGAGACACGCTATGAAAGCCATTAAGTTACTTACACTGACACTGATAACCCTTATGACCATTTCCCTTCCCGCCGGCGCCAAGGACGACCGGGGACATACGCTGACCAGGCTCTGGGCCGAATTCGACAAGGCGTCCGACGCCGACCGGCCCAAGGACCAGGCCGACATCCTCGTGCGCATCAAGAAGGAGGCCGCCGCCCGGCACCTCGCCTGGGACTACTACGACGCCTGCTGGACCTACGTGGACGTGCGCTGCTCCTCCAACTGGAAGCTGCGCGACGAGCTCACGCGGGAGGCGCGCAAAGATCTCGAGCAGTTCGGCGAACCCGTCGCCGTCTTCTTCGAGCGCCGGAGCCGGCACAGCGCGCCGCAGCTGCTGGAATATGCCAACGAGAAAAAGGCGCAGCTGCTGCAGGCGCACAATCCGGAATTCTACGAGCGCGACAGCGACGCCACCGGCCACGTCTTCTCCCCGGCCCTGCTGCCCCGCATCGCCAACGATTACGAATACACCCTCTGGAGCGTGCTCGACAAGGGCGCGACCCCGAGCGTCAAATACGCCGTCCGGGACTACTTCGCCGGGCGCTACCCCTTCGACGCCTTCGTCGAATTCTATTTCATCCGGAGAGGCTATGCCGATGCGAACGACATCGAAGGGCAGATGAAAAAATATGCCCGGGCGCACGAAGGCCAGGCCGTCGCCCTGCTCGCGCGAGACTGGCTGCTCCGCACGCGCCAGGAGTTCCTGAACCGCCACGACGGCAGTCCCGAGGACTACCGCCAACTCGCCGACGACTGCCGGGCCCTCATCGCCGACCGCAAGAAGTTCTCGGGCGAGGAGAAGGCCATCGCCGACTGCGCCGACCGGGCCGACGAGATCCTCGAGACCCTGACCGCCCCGCAGCTTTCGCTGAATGTCGACCAGGGCGTCGCCACCCTCCTGACCCGCAACCTCACTTCCGTCAAGGTCCGCATCCTGGACGGCAAGCGCGAAGTCTGGAGCACCACCGTGGACAACCCCGCCCAGCGCTTCTACGTCCGAGACACGCTCAGCCTCCGGCTGCCCGACCTGGACGACAAGACCTACACGCTGAAATGTTCGGGCGGCAAGGTGGAAACGGAGAGCGAATACGACAAATACACCCTCTCCATCGCCACCAAACGCGACCTGGACGGCTATGGCGTCTACGTGGCGGACTACCTCACGGGCGAGCCGGTCCAGCGCTGCGACCTCTTCCTCTACGACAGCGAAGGGAAGCAGCTGGAGCAGATCGCGGGCCTGGAGCTCGACGGCTTCACCTACCTTCCGGAGTCCTTTACCCGCCACCTCGGCGAGAAGCGCTGGGGCCATGAGATCCAGGCCGTCGCCCGGCTCGACGGACGCCTCCGCGCCACCCGGCGCTGCGATCTTTACTATAAGAAGCGGGAGGCCGTCAGCAACGACAATCCGCGCACGCAGCACGGAATGATCATCACCGACCGCAGCGCCTTCAACCCCGACGAGACCGTGCACTACAAGGTCCTCCTCTACGAAGGGACCTACGAATACGCCACCCGCCCCGCGGGCATCCGGCTCCACGCCACCCTCACCGACCCGAGCGGCAAGACCGTCGGCGAACAGGACCTGACCACCAATGAATTCGGCACGGCCGCAGGCGCCTTCGTCCTCAAGCAAGGCGAGCGCGGCGGCCTGTACCGCATCTCGGTCAGCGAAGGCAAGCGCACCGTCTGCTCCACGCAGGTGCGGGCGGACGAATTCGTGCTGCCCAGCTTCGAGCTCAGCTGGAAGCCCGACGACCGCTTCTACCTGCCCACGGACAAGGTGCTCGTGGAAGGAAATATCCACAGCTATTCCGGCCACCGGCTCGGTACTGCCACGGCGCACTACACCGTCACCGACCGGAGCCTGGTCCTGGCCGAAGGCGAACTCGCACCCACAGCTTCGGGCGATTTCAGCATCCGCTTCCAGGCCCCGGACGGCGATTACTACAACCACAGCCTGGCCGTTACCGTCCGCGTGACGGACGCCACGGGCGAGACGCTGGAATTCACCCGGATTGTCAACGTCTTCTCCCGCCTGCCCGTCCGGATCTCCGTCCTGAACAAGGCCCCCGGCCAATTCGACAGTGTCGGACGCGGATTCGGCGGCTCCATCATCGGCGAGGACCAGGCCCGCGTCTGCTTCCAGCTGGGCTACGAAAAGAATACCCTCACCCATCCGCATCTCCGGATCGAATATGCCGTCCTGCGCGACGGCAAGACTGTCCTGTCCGGCACCACGACCAACGGAGAGGCCACGCCCATCGACCTGTCCGGACTCCCCTCCGGCCTGTATGAGCTCAAGGCCGTCGCCACGGCCGCCAATGATGCCGGCAAGGACTTCCGGAACGAGGCTACGCACGAGATCGTCAAGGCCGCCGACAGCGACACGGCCCTGGACATGGACGTCCATTGCTTCATCAAGGAAATCGCGGACGACGGCCGGAGCATCGCCCTGCAGGTCGGTGCCACGACGGGGCCGGCCTGGGTCGTGGTCGAGCTCTACGGCGACGGCAACCGCCTGCTGGAGAAGCGCATCGTCCGCCTGCGCGGCGAGCGCGGCCGGGAAGGCTCCCTGCAGCTCATCCGCTTCGAGCGCCGGGCCGACTACCCCGAGAACCTGACCCTCCAGGTATTCTGGTTCCGCGACGGGCGCGACTATTCCTATAGCGTCAGCTCCTACCGTCCCAGGCAGACCGTCCGCCTGCCGCTGAGCTTCAGCCGCTTCCTGGACACGACGGCGCCGCACCACGACTACAGCTTCACCATCCGCACGGCGGCGGGCACCGAAGTGGCCGCCACCATCTTCGACAAGAGCACGGAGACCATCCGGAACAATGTCTGGCACAGCGTCAGCCCCGCGCTCCGCTCCCTGCCGGCGGTGAACTACCTGCCCACGCCCGGCGAAGACAGGGCCTATGCTTTCGGCGCTCCGATCGTCATGGGGTCTAGCCGCGGACGTCTCCTGGCCAAGAACGCATCCCTCTCGGACGAGGCGATCCTCTACGATACCGCTCCGGCGTTCGCACTGCGCGAAGAGGCCCTGGACATCGAGGAAGAGGAGGAGCAAGAAGAAATCACGGAGGAGCTCTCCGTGCGCGAGAACTTCGCGAACACCATTGCCTGGGAGCCTTTCCTGCGCGCCGACGAGGACGGCGTGGTGACCTTCCGCTTCGCCACTGCCGACAAACTCTCCACCTATTACGTACAGCTGTTCGCGCACGACAAGGCCTTCCACAACGAGACCCTCCGCCAGGAGATGGTCGTGACCCTGCCGGTCAAGGTGGCCGTCGTGCAGCCGCAATACCTCTATGAAGGCGACCGCTACGTCGCCCGCGTGACCGTGTCCAACAGCAAGGGCGCCCCCGTCGCCGGACGCGTCGCCGTCCAGTTCCTCAACGGGAAAGACTACAAGACCGCCCCGACCGTCGCCGAGAAGACGGCGCATATCAGCGTCCCGGCCTACGGCACGGCCGATTTCAGCTGCGAGCTGTCCGCTCCGAAGCTGCAGGACCTCGGCATGCTGGTCAGCTTCACGGCCGACGAGGCCGACTTCGGCTCCGACGCCGTGTTCGTGGTCACGCCGGTCCATCCGGCCGTCCAGACCATCACGGAGGCGCATTCCGCGCTGCTGCGCGCCGGCATGGACCGGGAAACCGTCCTCGCCGCGCTGCGCAGCGAGTTCGTCAATGTGCGCGGCGCGGAGACAGCCCTGCGGGAGATTTCCATCCTGGGCATGCTCCAGGAGGCCATTCCCGAGAAGGTTCTCCCGACCTGCGAGAACCTCCTCGACCAGTCCGAGGCACTCTACGCCAACTTCCTGCTCGACCGGCTGCCCGGCGCCAAGGGTCCGGGGGCTACGGCTGAGGAGCGCGCCGAGATGGTGAAGAAGATCCTCGCCTGCCGGAACGCCGACGGCGGTTTCGGCTGGTTCGCCGGCATGACTTCGTCGCCCATCCTCACCGCCACCCTGCTGGAACGGCTCGCCAACCTGGGCGACGCCTGCCCGCAGGCGCTGGCGGAAGCCCTCCCGGCGGCCGTCCAGTACCTCGACCGGAGCTTCCTGGGCGACCGCGCGCGGCCCATCTGGTGCGGCGGTCTCAGCCTGGAGGAATACCTGCACGTCCGGGCGCTGTATCCGGCCGTCGATTTCGCACCGAAGGGCGCTGACGCCAAGGTGCTCCGCGCCTTCAGGAAGGAGGTCCGGGCCTATCTCGTGCCGGGTTCCAAGCGCGGCCTGAACGGCCAGGTCTTCGACAAGGCCCGCCGGATGAAGACCCTGCGCGCCCTGCTCACGGACCCGCGCGGCACCGCCCTCGCCCATGCCTGGGGCATTTCCTTCCTGGCCAAGGGCCGGCTCGCCAGGTCGCTGGACAAGGACATCGCATCCCTGCTCCAGTACGCCGAGCCGCACCGCAGCGGCGGCACCTATTATCCGAACGCCGTCATGCCCTGGCGCGGCCTGCTCGAGAGCGAGCTCTACGCCCATGCGCTGATCTGCGACCTGCTGACCGCCTGCGGCCATAACGACATCGCCGAGGGAATCCGACTCTGGATCATGGTCCAGAAGGAGACCCAGCAGTGGGAGGACGACCCCGCCTACATCCAGGCCATCGGCAGCGTGCTGCAAGGCACGGAAGAGACCCTGCAGACGAAGGTCCTCGCCCTGTCTGCCAGCACAACCCTGCCCTTCGCACAGATCCGTGCAGCCGGCAACGGGTTCACCGTCTCCCGCAGCTTCACCCGCGACGGGAAGCCGCTCCAGGACGGCGACATCCTGCATGTCGGCGACAAGATCACAGCCACTTATCAAATCTGGAACGAGGAGAACCGCAGTTTCGTGCGGCTCACGGCCCCGCGTCCGGCGGCCTTCCGCCCGACGGACCAGCTCTCCGGCCGCTACGGCTGGTGGCTCCGCCCGATCTCCATCACCGGCTGGGTCAGCTTCACCCCGCAGGGCTACCGCAGCGTGCTCGCAGACCGGACCGAGTTCTGGTTCGACAGCTACCCCGAAGAGCATACCACGATCACCGAGGAATACTTCGTGACGCAGGAAGGTACCTTCCAGAGCCCCGTCCCCGTGATCGAGTCCCTGTATGCACCCCATTACCGCGCGAACGCCGACGGTGCTCCGGCGGTTACCGTAGCCCCTTAACCCCCTTCA
This sequence comes from Candidatus Cryptobacteroides sp., assembly GCA_045117755.1. Lineage (GTDB taxonomy): Bacteria > Bacteroidota > Bacteroidia > Bacteroidales > UBA932 > Cryptobacteroides. The sequence goes on along the minus strand of JBGUOB010000021.1, from coordinate 48,430 downwards.
CGTCATGAGAAAATTCTTCCCCCTCCTCCTGGCAGCGACGGTGCTGCTGTCCTGCACCCCGAAGGTCATCGAACCCGAGGCCGTGCTGTCCTGCGTGCAGCCGTCCGCACTGCAGCCGGGCGACAAGATCGCCCTCATCTCGCCCGCCTATTTCACGCCCAAGGCGAATATCGACACCGCCTCCGCCATCCTCCGCGCCTGGGGCTTCAAGCCAGTCCTGGGGCCGAACGCGAACAAGGAATACCTGGGCTACTATGCCGGCACGCCCAAGGAGCGCCTTGCGGACCTGAAATGGGCCCTGAAGGACCCGAGCATCAAGGCCATCCTGAGCATCCGGGGCGGCTACGGCAGCATCCACCTCATCCCGATGCTGCCCCTGAATACTTTCGCCAAGCATCCCAAATGGCTCATCGGATTCAGCGACATCACCACCCTGCACGGGATGGAAAACCGCGCCGGGGTGATGAGCGTCCACGGCACGATGTGCTCGCTGATGGCCCGTTCCCACGGCGAAGGACTGACGAACACGCTGCTGCGCGACCTCCTTTACGGAACCGTTCCGCAGTACGAAGTGCCCGCCCACCCGCTCAACCAGCCGGGCCTCGCGCAGGGCGTGCTGGTCGGCGGCAACCTGAGCTGCATCACGCCCATCCTCAGCACGGAAGCCGACGCCACCCAGGCGGGAGGCATCATTCTTTTCCTGGAAGAAGTAGAAGAAGACATGAGCCACATCGACCGGATGATCAACGCGTTGCTCCTTGGCGGCGTATTCGACCGCTGCCGGGGCGTCATCCTCGGCGAATTCACCGATTGCGAGGCCAACCTGGGTTACGACAGCGTCGAGGAAATGATCTGCAGTTATCTTAAGGACCGCGACATCCCGGTGCTGTGCGGCTTCCCGGCGGGCCACGGCGACGTGAACCTGCCCCTGCTGATGGGCGCCCCCGTCACCCTGGACGTCCGCGACACGGGAGCGACCCTGACCTTCGAAGTGGAAGGCCAGACGCAGGTCATCGATACGGAGACAGAGGAAGATCAGTAACGGACCTCGCTGAGGAAGAGCGCTTTGCCGGGAACGGATTCGCCGGCCAGGGAGCGGGCGGGAGATTCGCCGGTCAAGCCGGCGAATGACGAATCGGAGCCGGCGGAGGACGAAACCGGGAGGACGAGGGACTGGAAGTCGGCGACGGTGCGCTTGCCGCGCCCGACCTCGAGCAGGGTGCCGACGACGGCCCGGACCATGTTGCGGAGGAACCGGTCGGCGGCGATGCGGAAATACCAGTAGTCTTCTCCCCCCTCACGCCCGGTCAGCTGCAGATGCGTGGGCGTGTAGCGGTGCCAGGCCGCTTCCGAGACCGTGCAGAGCGAGGTCTTGGAGTCGGCGCCGGTCTTCTCGAAGCAGCGGAAATCGTGTTGTCCCAGCAGGGCCTGCGCGGCCTCGTTCATCCGCTCGAAATCCACGCCGGGGAAGGTGTAGAGATAGGAAAATGCGTCCACGAACGGATCCTTCACCCGATGCAGGAAATAGGTGTATTCGCGCCGCGCGGCGTCGAAGCGGGCGTGGAAATCCGGGGCCGCCGGAGCGATCTCATGAATCACCACCGAACGGGGCAGAATGGCATTTAATTTGTAGCATAATTGATGCGTGTCAAGATCCCCGGCTGCGTCAAAATGCGCGACGTAGCCGATTGCATTGACGCCCGTATCGGTCCGGCCTGCGCCGGTCACGGCCACGGGGGCGTGCAGGAGGGTGGACAGGGCGCTTTCGAGCGCCTGCTGGACGCTCGGGGCATCGGGCTGGATCTGCCAACCGCAGAAGTCCGCGCCGTTGTACGAAAGCTTGACAAGATAGCGCATAAGCTGACTGCAAAATTAATGAATAATATGGAAAGTGTAAACATCAAGGAGCTCAACGAGCGCATCCAGCAGGAGAGCGCTTTCGTGGATCTCCTCTCCCTGGAGATGGGCAAGGTCATCGTGGGGCAGAAGCACCTGGTGGAGAACCTGATGATCGCGATGCTGGCCGACGGCCACATCCTCCTCGAGGGCGTGCCGGGTCTGGCCAAGACCCTCGCCATCAGCACCCTGTCCCAGGCTGTCAACGCCAAGTTCAGCCGCATCCAGTTCACCCCCGACCTGCTGCCGGCCGACGTCACGGGCACGCTCATCTACTCCCAGAAAAAAGAAGCCTTCGAGGTGCACAAGGGCCCCGTCTTCGCCAACTTCGTGCTGGCGGATGAAATCAACCGTGCCCCGGCCAAGGTCCAGTCCGCCCTGCTCGAAGCCATGCAGGAGCGCCAGGTGACCCTCGGCGACCAGACCTACGCGCTGCCGCAGCCCTTCCTCGTGATGGCCACCCAGAACCCGATCGAGCAGGAAGGTACCTACCCCCTCCCGGAGGCCCAGGTGGACCGTTTCATGCTCAAGGTCGTCGTGGGCTACCCCAAGAAGGATGAAGAGAAACTCATCATCCGGATGAACAACAGCGGCAGCTTCCCGAAAGCCAACGCCGTCGTGAGTCCGGAAGACATCGTCCGCGCCCGCAACGTCGTGCGCGACGTCTATATGGACGAGAAGATCGAACGTTACATCGTGGATATCGTTTATGCCACCCGCACCCCGGAGGAGTACGGGCTGAAGAACCTGAAGGACCTCATTTCCTTCGGCGGCTCGCCGCGTGCGAGCATCAGCCTGTCGATGGCGGCCAAGGCCTACGCTTTCATCAAGCGCCGCGGCTATGTCATCCCCGAGGACGTGCGTGCCGTATGTCCGGAAGTGCTGCGCCACCGCATCGGCCTGACCTACGAGGCCGAAGCCGAGAACGTGACCCCGGAAGAGATCATCGATCAGGTCATCAATGCCGTCATCGTCCCTTAATACCAGTGCGACCGCTCTCCTGAAGAAAGTCAGGAAGATCGAGATCAAGACCAAGGCGCTCTCCCACCAGATCTTCGCCGGCGAGTACCATTCGGCCTTCAAGGGCCGCGGTATGGCCTTCAGCGAGGTACGGGAGTACCAGTGGGGGGACGACGTGCGCTCCATGGACTGGAACGTGACGGCGCGCCTTCGTGCTCCGTACGTGAAGGTCTATGAGGAAGAGCGCGAGCTGACGGTGGTGCTGCTCGTGGACGTGAGCCGCTCGGGCCTCTTCGGCACGGCGGCGGAGACGAAGCGCGAGCGCATCGCGGAGATCGCGGCCGTCCTCTCGTTCAGCGCCATCCTCAACAACGACAAGGTGGGCGCCCTCTTCTTCTCCGACCGCGTCGAGAAATTCATCCCGCCGGGAAAGGGCCGCTCGCACCTGCTGCACATCATCCGTGAGATGCTGGAGCTGCAGCCCGCCTCCGACGGCACGGACATCGGCGCCGCGCTGAAGTTCCTCACGAACGCCATCAAGAAGAAATGTACGGCCTTCCTGCTGAGCGACATGCTCGACACGGACGCCGCCGGGAACCCCCGCTACGAGGAAGCGCTCAAGGTGGCGGTGAACCGCCACGACCTGAGCGTCATCCAGGTGCACGATCCCCGCGAACGGGCGCTGCCCGCCGTCGGCCTCGTGCACATCAAGGACAGCGAGACGGGCGACGGAGCGTGGATCAACACGGACAGCCGCAAGGTCCGCGCCGCCTATGAGCGCTGGTTCGCCGAGCTGTCGACCCTCCAGGAGAGCCTGCTGAACAAATACCAGGTCGATCACGTGGACATTGCCACGGACGACGATTATGTCAAGGGCCTGATGGCCCTGTTCAACCGAAGATGAAAGTGTTGACACTCATACTGGCAGCCATGCTGGACATGGTCCCGGCGGGGCAGGCTTACCTCAAGCAGCTCCAGCCCCGGGACTCCATCCTCATCGCCGACCAGCTCGAATACGGCTTCCAGCTGGACAGCCTCGCGGAGGGCACACCCATCGCGCTGCCCGATTTCGCGAACGCGAGCAACGACACGCTCACGCTCGTGCGCAGCTGGCAGCTCGACACCACCGCGACCCTGCGCGTCCGCCAGCCCGGCGGCAAGGGCCGCGCGCAGCTTTACAACATCCGCGGCAGCATCGTGCTGGCCCCCTTCGAGGAGGGCACCTATCACCTGCCGCCCATCCCCGTGCTGCGCGGGACGGACACCCTCGTTTTCGAGGGCCTCGACATGGAGGTGAAGACCATGCCCGTGGACACGGCGACTTTCCAGATCCACGACATCAAGGGGCAGCTGCGCTACCCGGTCACCTTCAAGGAAACGCTTCCCTGGATCGGCGGCGTCCTTCTGCTCGCCGCCCTGGTGGCGGTGCTCGTCTGGTGGCTTCGCCGCCGGAGCACGGCCGCGGCCGGCGAACAGAAGAAGGATCCCGCCTACATCGTGGCGCTGCGCGAACTGGACAAGTGGCGCGGCGACAAGTTCTGGGCGCCAGACAAGCAGAAAGCCTATTATTCGGGCATCACCGATGCCCTCAAGACCTATATCGAAGACCGCTTCGGCGTGGATGCGCCGGAGATGACGACGGCCGAGCTGTTCGACGCGCTCAAGCAGGCGGAAGACCTGCCCGCGGACCTGCGCGAGGAATTGCGGGGCGTCTTCGAATGCGCCGACTTCGTCAAATTCGCGAAGCACACCGCTTCCGACGAGGACAACGCCCGCGCGCTGCCGACGGCCGTGCGCTTCGTGACTTCGACCTACCAGACCGTGCTTGAGGAGGAGCAGAAGAACGAACATGAACTTTGAGTATCCTTCCCTCCTCTGGCTGCTGATCGTGCCGCTGCTGCTCGTCGCACTCTACGTGTACCGCGAGCTGGCGGGGCGGCGTCCGCACCTGCGCGTCTCCAAGGCGACGCCCTGGCTGCAGGGCGGCCGTTCGGCGCTGGGCGTGATCCGGCATCTGCCGATGGTGCTGCGCACCGCCGCGCTCTGCCTGATCATCGTGGCCTTGGCGCGCCCGCGCTCGTCCAGCGAGGTGGAGAAGCGCGACACGGAAGGAATCGACATCGTGCTGGCGATGGACGTCTCGACGAGTATGCTGGCGCGGGACTTCACGCCGGACCGCCTCAGCGCGGCCAAGGACATCGCCATTGAATTCATCGCCCAGCGGCCCTCCGACCGCATGGGCATCGTGGTCTTCGCAGGCGAGAGCTTCACGCAGTGCCCGCTGACGACCGACCGCGCCACCCTCATCAACCTGATGAAGGAGGTGCAGACCGACCTCATCGAGGACGGCACCGCCATCGGCAACGGCCTGGCCACCGCCGTGGCCCGGATGATGGACTCCGATGCGCCGAGCCGCGTGGTGATCCTGCTCACGGACGGCGTGAACAACAGCGGCGAGGTGGCCCCGCAGACGGCCGCCGAGATCGCCAAGACCTACGGCGTGCGCGTCTACACGATCGGTGTGGGCGCCAACGGCATGGCCCCCTACCCGGTCATGACCCCCTGGGGCGTGGAGATGCAGAAGGTCCAGGTCGAGATCGACGAGGAGCTGCTCAAGGGCATCGCCGACGCCACGGGCGGCCGCTACTTCCGCGCGACGGACAACACCAAGCTCGCGGAGATCTATTCGGAAATCAACAAGATGGAGAAGGCCCGCACCACCGTGGACAGCTTCCCCGTCTACAAGGAACTGTTCGGGCGCTTCGGCGTGGCTGCGCTCATCTGCCTGCTGCTCGAACTGCTGGTTGTACTTTTATTGAGGAGGATGCCGTAATATGTTGATGTTTGCCCGTGCCCATTTCCTGTGGCTCCTGCTGCTCGTCCCGGTCATCCTGCTCGGCTACGCCCTGCTGCGGCGCGGCCGCCGGCGCCGTGTGCGCCGCTTCGGCGAGGAGGCGCTCGTGGACGCGCTGATGCCTTCCTGGTCCGGCGCCAAGGGCTGGTGGCGGACCGTGCTTTTCTGCCTGGGCTTCGCCTGCTTCGCAATCGGCCTGGCCCGCCCGATGCTGGGCGCCAAGCTGGTGGAGCGCGAGACCAAGGGCGCCGAGATCATGATCTGCCTGGACGTGTCCAATTCGATGCTGGCGCAGGACTACACGCCGGACCGCCTGTCGCGGGCCAAGCTGGCCATCTCCCGCATCGTGGACCGCCTGGACGGCGACCGCATCGGCTTGATCATCTTCGCCGGCAGCTCCTTCGTGCAGCTGCCCATCACGACGGACTACGTGTCCGCCAAGATGTTCCTGAATTCCATTGATACCCAGTCGGTTCCCGTGCAGGGCACGGCCATCGGCGACGCCATCCTCACGGCGGCCAAGAGCTTCAGCACGCAGAGCGAGAAGAGCCGCGCCATCATCGTCATCACCGACGGTGAGAACCACGAGGACGACCCCGTCGACGCCGCCCGGGAGGTGGCCGCCACGGGCATCCGCGTCTATACGGTCGGCGTCGGCTCCCTGCGGGGCCAGCCCATCCCCAAGGACGGCGACCTGATGAAGGACAAGGACGGCAACATCGTCGTGACCCGCCTCGACGAGGAGACGCTCAAGAAGATCGCCTCCGTCGGCAACGGCGCCTATGTCCACGCGGGCGGTGAGGAGTTCGGCCTCAACCCCATCCTCGACGAGATCCGCAAGCTCGAGGACGAGCGCTTCAACAACGTCGTCTTCGAGGAATATGACGAGCAGTATATGTATTTCTTCGCCGCCGCGCTGCTCTTCTTCGTACTGGAGATGCTGATCGGCGAGCGGCGCGCCAAAAAACGCTTGTTCGAATGAGGAAGTTTCTAGTCATATTGCTGATTCTCTGCGGTCTGCCTGCCTTTGCGCAAGCCGACAAGCACGACGTGCGCGCCGGCAACCGCAAGTTCTCCCGCGGCCGCTTCAAGGAGTCCGAGATTGACTACCGCAAGGCGGTGCTCAAGGATTCCACCTCCGTGACCGCGAACTACGACCTCGCCTCCGCGCTCTACCGCCAGGAGGACTGGGCCGGTGCGGCCAAGGCGCTGGAGCGCGTGAAGGAGCAGCCGGGCCTGCCGGCGCAGTACCACTACAACGCCGGCGACGCCGCGCTGCAGCAGCAGGATTACCAGGCCGCCGTGGAGGCTTTCCGGCAGGCGCTCCTGCTGGATCCGGCCGACCTCGACGCCAAGGAGAACTACATCTACGCCAAGAAGATGCTGCAGAACCAGCAGGGCGGCGGTGGCGGCGACAACCAGCAGAATCAGGACCAGGACCAGAATCAGGATAACCAGGACCAGCAGAACCAGGACCAGAATCAAGATCAGAACAACGACGATCAGAATCAGAACCAGGATCAGCAGGATCAGAATAATCAGGACAAACAGCAGCAACAACAGCAGCAGGAGCCCCAGATTTCTCCCCAGCAGGCCCAGCAGATGCTGCGGGCCATCCAGGCCAAGGAGAAGGAGACCCAGGACAAGGTGAACAAGGAGAAGGCCGCCCTGCTGAAGTCCCGTCAGAAAGAAAAGAATTGGTGATGAAAAGACTCATAGCCTTGCTTGCGGCCGCCCTGTGCGCGCTGGCCGCTTCCGCCCAGACGACCATCAAAGTCCAGGCGCCCAACCTCGTGGGCGTGAACGAGCAGTTCAACGTCACGTTCATCATCAGCGGCGACGACAAGCCGAGCGACTTCAAGTGGGAGCCCGGTTCGGATTTCCAGCTCGTCTGGGGTCCGCAGCGCGGCACCTCGACCTCCGTCAACATGATCAACGGCAAGACCACGCGCACCTCGCAGACGACCTACACCTACATCCTGCTTCCGAAGAGCATCGGCCGCTTCCAGCTGGCCGCCGCGGAGGCAACGGTGAAGGGCAACCGCCTGGTCTCCGCCCGCCCGACGGTGGAAGTGGTCAGCGATGGCGCCGCCCAGGGCCAGGGGCAGGCCAGCCAGGGCCGCTCCCAGCAGGGGCAGCAGAGCAGTGCGCAAACCGGCACCGTGTCGGCGGACGACATGTATCTTCGCCTGACGCTGAGTAAGCGCAACGTCATGGTGGGCGAGACGGTCACCGCCACGCTCAAGCTCTACCAGCGGGTGAATATCGCCGGTTTCGAGGATGCCAAGTTCCCGAGTTTCAACGGGTTCTGGAGCCAGGAAGTGCAGGCGCCCAGCCAGATCGAATTCCGCCGCGAGAGCGTCGGCGACAAGATCTACAACAGTGCCGTGCTCCGCAGCTGGAACCTCGTGCCGCAGAAGGCGGGCGAGGTCACCATCGACCCGGCCGAGCTGGTCTGCCTGGTGAACGTGCGCACGCAGCGCCCTTCGACCGGCAGCATTTTCGACGATTTCTTCCAGGATGATTACCAGACCATCCGCAAGCGCGTGACCACGCAGCCGATGACCATCCAGGTCAGCGCCCTGCCCGCCGGTGCGCCGGCCTCGTTCGGCGGAGGCGTGGGCTCATTCAAGATGAGCGCGGCGCTGACGCGCGATTCGCTGCTCACCCACGACGCCGCCTCGCTGCGCGTCACCGTCACGGGCAGCGGCAACACTTCCCTGCTGGAGGCACCCAAGATTTCCTTCCCGCCGGACTTCGAGGTCTATGACGTCAAAGTCTCCGACGTGGCCGGCGGCAAAGTATTCGAATATCCCTTCATTCCGCGCAGCCACGGCGACTTCGTCCTCGGGCCCGTGGAATACAGCTATTTCGACCTCGCTTCGCGCAAATACGTGACCCTGCGCAGCCAGGAGCTGCCGGTGCGGGTCGGCAAGGGCGCCGACACCGGCGGCGGCACGGCCGGCGGCCAGCTCGTCCAGAGCTCCCGCGGCAAGGACGTGCGCGACCTCGGCAGCGACATCCGCTTCATCGCCACGAAGCCGGGCACGCTTTCTTCCGTGGGGTATTTCTTCACGGGTTCGCTCGCCTTCTGGATCGTCGCCCTCATGCTGCTGGTGCTCGCCTTCAATGCCTGGCTCCTCCTGCGCGGGCTCGCCGCCCGGCGCGCCGACGTGGTCGGCAGCAAGAACCGCGGTGCCACGAAGATGGCGCGCAAGCGGCTCGCCCAGGCGGGGTCCTTCCTGCAGGGCAACCTCTACACGGCCTTCTACGAGGAGCTGCACCGCGCCCTGCTGGGCTTCGTCTCCGACAAGCTCAACCTGGACGCCGCCGACCTCAGCAAGGAGAACATCGCCGCCCGGCTGACGGAGAACGGGGTTCCGGAGGGCGTCGCGGCCGATTTCACCGGCCTGCTGGACGCGTGCGAATTCGCGCGCTACGCGCCGGACGCCGGGCACGATGCCATGAATACCCATTACGAGAAGGCGGTCTCGGTCATTTCCGCCATCGACGACAGTATGAGAAGAGTTCCGCGCAAATCGGGCGCCGCCGCCCTGCTGGCGCTGCTCCTGCTGCTGCCCGCGCATTTCGCGTCCGCGCAGCAGGTCGATTATGCCGATTCCCTGTGGACGGCCGGTGTCGCAGCCTATACCGACGGCGACTGGGCCGGCGCCGCCAAGGCCTGGAGCGACCTCCGCGCCCTGGGGCTGGAATCGCCGCAGCTGTATTGCAACCTGGGCGACGCCCTGTTCAAGCAGGACGACCTGGCCCACGCCATCCTGAATTACGAGCGGGCCCTCAAGCTCGATCCTTCCTACGCCGACGCCCGTTATAACCTGGCCTTTGCGCAGACCCAGCTGCAGGACAAGATCGAGGCCGTGCCGGAGTTCTTCCTGTCGGTCTGGGGCCGCAAGCTCTGCTGGCTGCTGCCCTCCGACACCTGGTCGGCGCTCTTCCTGGTGCTGCTGGCCGTGACGCTCGCCTGCGTGCTGCTGTTCCTGCTGGGACGCAGCGTGGCGGCGCGACGCGGCGGTTTCATCGGCGGCATCGTGGCGCTGGTGCTCGCGGTTCTCTGCCTGAGCTTCGCCTTCTGGCAGCGGGCGGACTACCGCAAGGCCGACAGCGCCATCGTCACGCGCGCCGTCACCACCGTCCAGAGCGCCCCGGGCCGCGACTCCGCGAAGGACCTCTTCGTCCTTCACGAAGGCACCAAGGTGCGGCTCCTCGACACCGTCGGCTCCTGGCGCAACATCGAGCTCGCCGACGGCCGCCAGGGCTGGCTGCCCGACACCGATCTGGAGGTCATTTAATTCTGTCACGCTACCTGCGAGCAGCAGACGGAAAAGCGGAGCCGGAATTGGTTTGCGGAATTAGCTAAATAATCGTATATTTGTACGATTATGCCTTAATGGGCAGTTTTTTTGCTAATTGTTGGTTAACCAAAGCACTTAAATATGTTGTTCACGCTTCTCCAGACAGACATCGCCCAGGCTGCACCCGTGCAGCAGGAGATGTCGTATTCCCTCTTCGAAATGGCCGCGAAAGGCGGCCCGCTCATGTGGGTGCTCCTCGCCCTGTCGATCATCGCTATCTACATCTTCGGCAAGAAATGGTGGATCATCCGCCAGGCCGGCAAGATCGACAAGGACTTCATCAACGACATCCGCGATTACATCCATGAGGGAAAGATCAAGTCCGCGCACACGCTCTGCAGCAAGTACGACGCGCCCGTCGCCCGGATGGTCGAGGCCGGCATCGCCCGCATCGGCAAGCCCGCCACGGACGTGCAGGCCGCCATCGAGAATGTCGGCAACGTGGAGGTGGCCCGCCTGGAGAAGGGACTTCCCTACCTTGCCACCATCGCCGGCGGCGCTCCGATGATCGGATTCCTCGGCACGGTGATCGGCATGGTGCAGGCGTTCTTCAACATGTCCAACGCCGGCAACAATATCGACATCACGCTCCTGTCGAGCGGCATCTACACCGCCATGATCACCACGGTCGGCGGTCTGATCGTCGGTATCCTCGCCTACTTCGGTTACAACTTCCTGACGGCCCGCATCTCCAGCCTGGTGTACAGCATGGAGAGCGCGACCATCAAGTTCATGGATATGCTCGGCGAACCCGCCGCCGATGCGAATAAAGCGGAATAGCGATGGCCCTCAAGCGAATCACCAAGGCGGATCCCAACATCGCGATGTCCTCGATGACGGACATCGTGTTCCTGCTGCTGATCTTCTTCCTGGTGACTTCCACCCTGGTCAACCCCAACGCCCTGAAGCTCCTGCTCCCGAAAAGCACCGGCCAGGTGGGCGCCAAGGCCACGGTGAGCGTCTCCATCAAGGATTGGGGCGACGACCGCTATACCTACCACATCAACGGCGCCCAGAACCCGGTGGCATTCTCCGACGTGGAGGACGAAATCGTGGGACTGCTCCAGAACGAAGAGGATCCGACCTTCTCGATCTTCTCCGACGAGAGCGTGCCGATCGGCGAGATTGTGCAGGTCATGAACATCGCCAAGCGTAATCATTACAAAGTTATCCTGGCCACACAGCCAGAGTAAGCCATGCAGAACGACCAGAGATTCATACAGAAGCGCGAACGCAACGCCAGGATCACCGGCATCGTCTTGTCGGGGATCGTACACGTCTGCGCCGTCGTGCTCGTATCCTTCTCGGGTCTGAAGTACCTCTATCCCCCGCCGCAGGAGCAGCCCATGCTCATCGATTTCAGCGAAGCGCCCGAAATCCTGGAGCAGCAGTTGCAGGGCGAGCAGCCGCTGGCGGAGGAGACTGACCTCACGCGTCCCGTCGAACTGGCGCAGCAGAGCGAGTCCCCGTATGTGGCCGACCGGCCCAACGAGACCCCGCAGACGCAGCCCGACCCCGCCGGTGACGTGGAGGTGCCGGCCGTGACGCCGAAAGAGCCCGCGCTGGATCCGCGCGCTGCTTTCCCGGGCATGGCCAGAAAAGATACGACCCTTACCGCACCGCACGCGGCGGACGAGCCGACGGATGCCTTCAAGGCCGGACAGGCCAAAGGCAACACGGAAGCCGGCCGCACCGACGGCAAACCCAACGCGCACGTGCAGGGCCGAAACACCGTGGGCAACCTGCCCCGGCCGGTCTACAACGTGCAGGAGAGCGGCATCGTGGTCGTGAATATCTGGGTGGACAACTACGGCAACGTAGTCAAGGCCGTGCCGGGAGGCGACGGCACCACCGTTTTGGACAAAACCCTCTCTGCGGCAGCGAGAAAAGCCGCCCTGGAGACGCATTTCAACATGAGCGCGGACGCTCCCGCCATGCAGGAGGGCACAATTACTTATTATTTTAACCTCAAGTAAAGAGATGGACCAGTTTACCAAAGAAGGCCGAAAACTTAGACCGCGGAAAACGATGGGGCCCCGCCCCGCATCCGAAAAAGTAGAGTACACGCCCGGCGCGCATCGCAGCGAGTCCGGCGAGCAGAGAAACAGCTATTACGGCGACCGCAAGCCGCGTCCCTACGGTGAGAACCGCCAGGGCGGTTACGGCCACCGTGACAACGGCGGCTACAGCAGCCGCGGCGGCAATTACGGCAGCCACGGCGGCAACAGCTATGGCTCCCGCCGCTCCGACGACGGCGAGCGCCGCCCGTACGGCGAAGGCCGCAGCAATTACGGCGGCAACCGCGAGGGTGGCTACGGCCACCGCGACAACGGCGGCTACAGCAGCCGGGAAGGCGGCTACGGCAACCGCGAAGGCGGCTACGGCGACCGCAAGCCGCGCCAGTACGGCGAAGGCCGTCCCCAGCGCCCGTACAACAACGAGGGGCGCAGCAGCTTCGGCGAGCACCGAAACGCCGGCCCGCGCAAGCCGATGGGCGGCCCCGGCCGTCCGAAACCCGGCGCCAAGAAGCCGGGCCGCAAACCCAATTTCACCCGTGAATCCACGGAGGGCATCAACCGCATGATCAGCCGCCGTCCCGTCGTGAACGGCAGCGAGAGCACCGAGGTGCCGTACACCATGCCGATCCAGGACACCGTCCGCCTCAACAAGTTCATCGCCAACTCGGGCGTCTGCTCCCGTCGCGAAGCCGACACCCTCATCCAGGCCGGTGTCGTGACCGTCAACGGCGAGGTGGTGACCGAGCTGGGTACGAAAGTCAACGTCTTCACCGACGACATCCGCTTCAACGGCGAGCGCCTCAAGGGCGAAGAGAAGGTGTACATCGTGATGAACAAGCCCAAGGGCTTCGTCACCACGGCCAGCGACCCCCACGCCGAGAAGACCGTCGTCGATCTCGTCAAGAACTGCCCCACCCGGGTGTATCCCGTGGGCCGGCTCGACAAGAACACGACCGGCGTGCTGATGCTGACCAACGACGGCGAGATCGCCGAGCGCCTCACGCACCCCTCCTACGACAAGAAGAAGATCTACCAGGTGGCCCTCGACAAGCCGCTCAGCCAGGAAGACTTCGACCGCATCCTCGCCGGCATCGAGCTCAGCGACGGTGAAGTCCAGGCTGACGAACTCGAATACATCGACGAGAAGGACAAGCGCAAGCTCGGCATCGAGATCCACTCGGGCAAGAACCGCATCGTGCGCCGCATCTTCGAGACCCTCGGCTACACCGTCAAGGCGCTCGACCGCGTGTACTTCGCGGGCCTGACCAAGAAGGGCCTCAAGAAGGGCGAGTGGCGCTACCTCACCGAGGGCGAGACCAACATTCTCAAGATGGGGGCTTACGTATAGTATGGCACACCGCTCCGGATTCGTTTGCATCATCGGCAACCCGAACGTCGGGAAGTCCACGCTGATGAACGCGCTGGTGGGCGAGAAGCTCTCCATCGTGACGGCGAAGGCGCAGACCACGCGCCATCGCATCATGGGCATCGTGAACGGCGAGGACTGGCAGATCGTCTACTCCGACACGCCAGGCATCCTCAAGCCCAGCTACCGTCTCCAGCAGAACATGATGAACTTCGTGGACGGCGCCATCGGCGACGCCGACGTCATCCTCTATGTCACGGACACGGTGGAGACCCCCGACAAGAACAGCGAATACGTGGAGAAGCTCTCCCAGGTGGAGTGCCCCGTGATCGTGGTAGTCAACAAGATCGACATCAGCGACCAGCCCCGCGTGACGGAACTCCTCGCCTACTGGCAGGAGAAGCTGCCCGCGGCCACGGTCATCCCGGCTTCCGCCCAGGAAAAGTTCAACCTCGAGAGCATTCTGGACGCCGTCCTCGCACGGCTTCCGGAATGCCCGCCGTGGTTTGACAAAGACGCCTTCACGGACCGGAACCTCCGCTTTTTCGCCTCGGAAATCATCCGGGAGAAGATCCTGCTGAACTACAAGGAGGAGATCCCGTACTGCTGCGAGGTGGGCATCGAGAGTTTCAAGGAAGGGGCGGAGCGCTATGACATCGGCGCCGTCATCTACGTGATGCGCGAATCCCAGAAAGGCATCATCATCGGCCGCCAGGGCGCGGCCCTCAAGAAAGTGGGCACCCAGGCCCGCATCGATATGGAAGACTTCTTCCAGAAGAAAGTCTTCCTGCAGATTTACGTAAAGGTGGATCCCGACTGGCGGGAGAGCCGGCGCGAACTGCGCAAATTCGGATACGAAGACTAATCCTATGGAAGAAGAGAATATCATCACCGAAGAAGAGATCATCGAAGACGACGACAAGGTCATTGACGACGAAGGGGAATCCTCGGGCCGCTTTGACAAGATGCTGGAGGCGGACGCACACAAGTTCAAGCTCTCCGGCATGTTCAAGGACTGGTACCTGGACTACGCTTCCTACGTGATCCTGCACCGGGCCGTGCCGCACATCGTGGACGGACTCAAGCCCGTGCAGCGGCGCGTGCTGCACGCCATGTACAAGATGGACGACGGCGCTTTCACGAAGGTGGCCAACATCGTCGGCCAGGCCATGCAGTACCACCCGCACGGCGACCAGTCCATCCTCGGCGCCCTCGTCCAGCTGGGCCAGAAAGGCTTCACCGTGGACTGTCAGGGTAACTGGGGTAACATCCTCACCGGCGACTCCAACGCCGCGCCCCGATACATTGAGGCCCGGCTCAGCAAGTTCGCCAAGGAGGTGGTCTTCGACCCGAAGGTGACGCACTGGATGAATTCCTACGACGGCCGCAACCAGGAGCCGACCGAACTCCCGGTGCGCTTCCCGCTCCTGCTCGCGCAGGGCACAGAAGGCATCGGCGTGGGTCTCGCATCCAAGATTCTCCCGCACAACTTCAACGAGCTGCTCGACGCGTCCGTGGCCATCCTCGAGGGCAAGCCCTACGAGATCTACCCCGACTTCCCCACCGGCGGCTTCGCCGACTGCAGCAAGTACATGCAGGGCAAGCGGGGCGGCTCCGTCAAGGTGCGCGCCCGCATCGAGAAGATCGACAAGAACACCGTGGCCATCACGGAAATCCCTTACGGGAAATACACCAAGGACATCATCGACTCCGTCCTCCGGGCCAAGGACAAGGGCAAGATCAAGATCAAGAAGATCGAGGACATGACCACCGACAAGGTGGACATCCTCATCCACCTGCCCAACGACGTCTCCCCGGACAAGACCATCGACGCCCTGTACGCCTTCACCGACTGCGAGGTCAACATCGCGCCGAACGCCTGCGTGATCAAGGACAACAAACCGCAGTTCCTGACGGTCCACGACATCCTCGAGTACGGTACCTACCACACCCGCGACCTGCTGCTCCAGGAGCTGCAGATCAAGCTGGATGAACTGGAGGCCGACTGGCATTACAGCTCCCTGGAGCGCATCTTCTTCGAGAACCGCATCTACAAGGTCCTCGAGCAGGACCAGAAAGACTGGGAGACCCAGCTCGAAGACATCTTCTCGCAGATGAAGCAGTATCAGGACCTCTTCCACCGCGAGATCGTGATGGAGGACATCCTCAAGCTCGTGGAGAAGCCGGTGCGCAAGATCTCCAAGTTCGACACCAAGGCCATCGACGAGAAGATCCTCGCCCTCGAGGAGCAGATGGCCGTCGTGCGTGACAACATCGAGCACATCGACCGCTACACCATCGACTGGTTCAAGGCCCTGAAGAAGAAATACGGCAAGGACTACCCGCGCCGCACCGAACTGACCGGCTTCGAGACCATCGCCGCCACCAAGGTCATCAACAACAACGCGAAGCTGTACGCCAACCTGGCGGAGGGCTTCGTGGGCATCGGCCTGAAGCGCGACGACGGCGGCGAGTTCATCAGCGACTGCTCCGACCTCTCCGAGGTCATCGTCATCGGCCGGGACGGCAAGTACCGCATCACCAAGGTGGAAGACAAGGCCTTCTTCGGCAAGGACCTGCTGTACGTGGGCCTGTTCAACCGCGGCGACTCCCGCACCATCTACAACGTCATCTATCGCGAAGGCAAGAGCTCCATCTATTACGCGAAGCGCTTTGCCGTGACCTCCATCACGCGCGACAAGGAATACGACATCACCACCGGCGAGGAAGGCTCGCAGATCGTCTGGTTCACCGCCAACCACAACGGCGAGGCCGAGACGGTGCGCGTGGCCCTGCGCCCCAAGCCGAAGCTCAAGAAGACCAGCTTCGAGTACGACTTCTCCACCCTCGCGGTCAAGAGCAAGACGGCCCGCGGCAACCTCGTGAGCAAGAACGCCATCCGCAACATCACCCTCAAGAGCAAGGGCGTGAGCACCATCACCGGCAAGGACATCTGGTACGACACCGACATCCAGAAACTCAACGAGGACGGCCACGGCCTGTACCTCGGCCAGTTCAAGGATGACGACAAGGTGCTCGCCGTGTTCAAGAACGGCACCTTCTACACCACCTCCTTCGACCTGGTCAACCGCTACCAGGGCGATGTCCTGCTGATCGAGAAGTTCGACCCGGACAAGACCTTCACCGCCCTCTACTGGGACGGCGCGGTCAAGAGTTTCTACGTCAAGCGCTTCTCCTTCGTGGTCAGCGACAACACCCCGCTCAGCTTCATCTCCGACGCCCCCAAGTCCTACCTGGTGGACCTCAGCGGCGACAGGCACGCCCGCTACGAGGTGGTCTGGAAACTCGAGGACAAGGAGCCGGAGGCCATCGAGGCCGAGGAATGGATCGGCAAGAAGGGCTACGCCGCCAAGGGCAAGAAGTGCGCCGAGCGCGGCGAGGTCAAGAGCGTGCGCTTCGTCGAGCCGCTCATCGTGGATGAGCCGGAAGAGGAGGAGGAAGGAGATTCGCCGGTCGAGCCGGCGAATGACGAGCTGGAGGTGCCGACGAATGACGAACCGGTAGCCACTCCGGGCCCCGCTGCAGTCATTCCGGGCGAAGACCCGGAATCTCCGGCCATCGAAGACGTCCCGGACCTCCCCGGTGACCTGTTCGACGAACCGACCCTGTTTTAGGAATCCATTGATTACCAAATAATTACAAAATTACTCCGGGGAAATTTCCCCGGAGTAATTTTATAAGTCACTGATTCCTAATACTATCTGAAAACAGCCGCCATCGGAGCGGGATCCGGCTGTTTGCCCGTCATGAGGGCATAGCCCGTGACGGCCTGGGCGAGCAGCCAGGCGGAGCCGGGGATGTAGCCCGGACGGCCCGCGAGGCAGGGATCCTTGTAATTCGCTTCCAGCAGATGGGCGCAGTCGAGGCGCTCGATGCCCTCGACGGCGCGCGGAAGCGTATAGATAATGATGTCCGCGCTCACACCACCGGCCACCTCGGCGTGGCGGTACAGGCGGGTGTCGAGGCCGAGGTCCTCGGCGGCGGCGAGCGCGGCCTTGCCGGCTCCTCCGAAGCCGATCACGGCCGCGGTGCGGCAGCCCAGCGGTTCCAGCAGGGACTTCACCCCGCGGTAATCGGAATTATAAGCCTTCGTCCCCTCGGGCGTCTTCACCACGAGGTTCGTCGCTCCGGCGCGCTCGCACTCCGGGCTGCGCCAGTCCACGCGGTCGTAGGCATTGCCCTTGAACGGCGCCGTCACGTTGATCGCCTTGTAGCCGGCGAGGAAACGCGCCCAGGCTTCCTCGAAGTCGGGCGTCTCGATAAGATCGTAGGGATATTTCCCGCCGTAGGCGGCGGTGAACAGCGCAGGGCTGAAAGAATGGGCAATGGGATGCCCGATGAGGCCGAATCTATCCATTCTGTCGCTGCCGGACGGCTTCAAAAAGGAGGATGGCGGCTGACACGGACACGTTCAGCGAGTCCAGGCGGCCGAGCATCGGAATACGGATATGTGCGTCGGCCGCGGCGCGCCAGGCATCGGTCAGCCCGGTCGCTTCCGTGCCCATCACGAGCGCAGTGCCGACGGTCATGTCGCAATCATAATAGAGGGAAGAATCCTGCAGCTGCGCCGTCAGGATGCGGATGCCGCGCGCCTTCAGGAACGCAATGGCCTCGGCAGAACTGCAGGCCACGCACGGCACCGTGAACACGGCCCCGATCGACGCGCGAATCAGGTTCGGATTCCACAGGTCGGTCAGCGGATCGCAGATCAGCACCGCATCGGCCCCCGCCGCATCGGCGCTGCGCAGCACCGCGCCCAGATTTCCGGGCTTCTCGACGCTCTCCAGCACAACGATCAACGGATTCTCCGGCAGTTCCAGATCCGCCAACTTTCTCTCGGGTGTCCTGACTTCAGCCATGATGCCTTCCGTCCCCTCTCGCATTGCAATCTTTGCATACACCTCCGGCGTCACCTCGAAGACTTTCGTCTGCGACGCAGCGAGTGCGGAGGCCTCCCCAGCAAAACCGTGGCCGCCCGTGGCCTCGTGAACGGGAGGGGCCCAACCGCCAGGTTGGGAGGGATGAGCGCGAAGCGCGAAGTTTTGCAGGGGAGCGCCTCCGCCGAGCGAAGTGCAGACGAAAATAGTATCGATGTCAAACCCGGCATCGATGCAATGCTGAAGCTCACGCTGACCCTCGACGACAAAAAGACCGGCCTCGCGCCGCGCAGACGATTTCTGCTGCAACGCGAGGAGCCGTTTGATCTTCGGATTCGAAGGCGACGTGATGACCTCGGCCATTACTCTGCCTGCTGTTCCTTATTCTCTTTCTTCAGCACCTTCTCCGGCCGCATCTGCGGGAAGAAAAGCACATCCTGGATCGTCGTCTGACCCGTCATGAACATCGTCAGACGATCGATACCCATACCCAGGCCGGAAGTCGGCGGCATGCCGTACTCCAGCGCGCGCACGAAGTCCATATCGATATACATCGCCTCGTCGTCGCCCTTGCTCTTCAGCGCAGCCTGCTCCTCGAAACGCTCCAGCTGATCGATCGGATCGTTCAGCTCGGAATACGCATTCGCCAGCTCCTTGCCGCACACGAACAGCTCGAAGCGCTCGGTCAGCGTCGGATCCGTACGGTGGCGCTTGGTCAGCGGAGACATCTCCACCGGATAGTCGGTGACGAAGGTCGGCTGGATCAGCTTATCCTCGCAATAGGTGCCGAAGATCGCATCGATCAGCTTGCCCTTGCCCATGGAAGGCTCGATCTCCACATTCAGTTTCTTGCAGGTAGCGCGCAGCTCGTCCTCGTCCATCCCCTTCACATCCACGCCGGCGTACTCCTTGATGGCCTCGAGGATCGGCAGCCGGCGGTACGTCCCGCCGAAATCGACCTCGTTCTCACCGATCTTCACCTTGGTGGTGCCGTTCACGGCGAGGGAAATCTTCGCGAGCATCGTCTCGACGAACTTCATCATCCAGTTGTAGTCCTTGTAGGCCACATAGATCTCCATGCAGGTGAACTCCGGATTGTGCGTCTTGTCCATGCCCTCGTTGCGGAAATCCTTCGCGAACTCATACACACCCGCATAGCCGCCCACGATCAGGCGCTTGAGGTAGAGTTCGTTCGCGATACGCAGGTAGAGGGGAATATCGAGTGCATTGTGATGCGTAATGAACGGACGTGCGGTGGCACCGCCCGGGATGCCCTGCAGGATGGGGGTCTCCACCTCCAGGCAGCCGGCGGCATTGAAATATTCGCGCATCGTCGCGATGATCTTGGCCCGCTTGAAGAAAACGTCCTTGACCTGCGGATTGACGATCAGGTCCACATAGCGCTGCCGGTAGCGGAGCTCCGGATCCGTGAAGGCGTCGAACACCTGGCCGTCCTGCTCCTTGACGATCGGCAGCACGCGCAGCGACTTGCTCAGCAGCGTCAGCTCCTTGGCGTGCACGCTCAGCTGGCCGGTCTGGGTGATGAAGGCAAAGCCCTTGATGCCCACGATATCGCCGATATCCATCAGTTTTTTCCAGACGGTATTGTACATCGTCTTGTCCTCGCCGGGGCAGATCTCGTCACGCTTGACGTAGATCTGGATGCGGCCGGTCTCGTCCTGGAGCTCGCCGAAAGAGGCGGCGCCCATGATACGGCGGCTCATCAGGCGGCCGGCGATGCAAATGTCCTGCAGGTTGCCCTTCTCCGGGTCGAATTCTGCCAGGATCTGCGCCGCGGTGGCGTTCACGGGGTATTCAGCGGCCGGGTACGGCTCGATCCCCAATTCTCTCAGTTTCGCCAGCGATTCGCGGCGGATCAATTCTTGTTCGCTATATTCTGCCATAATGGCGCAAAATTACGAAATTATTTTATTATCTTTGTATGATATGGCGAAAGAATGCAAGTGGATACTCAAGGAACCGGCCGACCCCGCCAAGGTCGAACGGCTCGCGACGGAGGTCGGCATCGACAGGGTGCTGGCCGAACTCCTCGTCAAGCGGGGCGTCGAAACCTTTGAGCAGGCCCGCTGTTTCTTCCGCCCCTCACTGGACGCCCTCCACGATCCCTTCTTGATGAAGGACATGGACAAGGCGGTGGAGCGGCTGCACCGCGCCATCACCCAGCGCGAGAAGATCCTCGTGTACGGCGACTACGACGTGGACGGCACGACCGCCGTCGCACTCGTCTATTCCTTTATCCAGCGTTTCACCGACCAGGTAGACTTCTACATCCCCGACCGCTATGACGAAGGCTACGGCGTGTCCTACAAGGGCATCGACTGGGCCGCGGACGGCGGATTCAAGCTCATCATCACGCTCGACTGCGGCATCAAGGCCATCGACAAGGTGGAATACGCCCGCAGCAAGGGCCTGGAAGTCATCATCTGCGACCACCACCTGCCGGAAGACTCGCTGCCCAAGGCCGTGGCCGTGCTCGACCCCAAACGGGAAGACTGCGAATATCCCTTCGACGACCTGTCCGGCTGCGGCGTCGGCTTCAAGCTGGTGCAGGCCTATTCGAAGCAGTTCGGCGTCCCCTTCGAGACGCTGATCCCCCTGCTCGACCTGCTGGTGGTCAGCATTTCTTCCGACCTCGTGACGATGGTCGGAGAGAACCGCATCCTCGCCCACTTCGGCCTCAAGCAGTTGAACGAGAACCCCTGCAAGGGCCTCGCCGCCATGATCACGCTCTCCAACCTGGAGCCGGGACATATTTCCATCGACGACATCGTCTTCAAGATCGGCCCGCGCATCAACGCCGCGGGACGCATGGAGTCCGGCCGCCTGGCGGTGGAGCTCCTCAAGGCCACCGACGCCATGACGGCGATGCGCATCGGCGAGAAGATCAACGAGAACAACAACGAGCGCAAGAATATCGACCGGGAGATTACCCAGGAGGCCCTGGAAATGGTCCAGTCCGGCACCTGCCTCGCCCGCGAGAACGCCACGATCGTCTATAACCCCAAGTGGAGCAAGGGCGTCGTGGGCATCGTCGCCTCCCGCCTCGTGGAGGCTTATTACAAACCGACGGTCGTGCTGACCAAGTCGAACGGCTTCGTGACGGGCTCCGCCCGCAGCATCGCCGGCTTCGACCTGTACGGCGCCATCGAGAGCTGCGCGGACCTGCTGGAGAACTTCGGCGGGCACGTGTATGCCGCCGGCCTCACGATGAAAGAGGAGAACCTGGAAGAATTCGCCCGGCGGATGGACCGCTTCATCTCCGGCAAGATCACGTCCGAGATGCTCATCCCCGTCGTGGAGATCGACGCGAAGCTGGACTTCGCGCAGATCACGCCCAAATTCTCCCGCATCCTCAAGCAGTTCCAGCCCTTCGGGCCCGGCAACAACAACCCGATCTTCATGACCGAGAACGTCTATGACGCCGGCTCGGGCCGCAAGGTCGGCGGGGGCGGCGTGCACCTCAAGCTCGACCTCATCCAGGAGTCCCAGCCTTACCACCAGATCCCTTCGATCGCCTTTAACATGGCGGACTACTACGATTATATCCGGGAAGGCAACCCGATCGACGTCTGCTACGCCATCGTGGAGAACTACTACCGCGGCTCCGCCTCCATCCAGCTCCGCATCCGCGACATCCGCGAGCGGGAAGATATCCTGTAAAGCATCCGGCAGCCCTGACAAGCATGAGACACCTTGCGCTTCTCCTGGCCTGCGTACTGTGTATTGCCGCCTGCTCGTCCGGCCCCCGCAGGGCCCTGGACGAAGCGGAGGGCCTGATGGCCTCCCGGCCGGACAGTGCGCTCCTTATTCTGGAACAACTTTCAAATGAAAAACCGGCTTCCAGGAAGCTGGAGGCGAGATACGCCCTGCTCCGCGCCATGGCGCAAATCAAAAATCACGCTGACGCGAAGGACGATGCCTCCATCCAGGCCGCCTATGACTATTATCGCCACTGCGGAACGGCCGAGGAGCGGATGAAGGCGGCGTATTACTGGGGCGTGATCAAGGAGCGTGTCGGGGAAAGCGCCGAAGCGACCTTCCTGCTCAACGAGGCCGGGGAACTGGCCGACGGACTGCGGGATTATCATTATCTCGGGCTCGCCAACCAGCATCTCTGCTCGCTGTACGCGAACAATTATGACATCCAGACCGCGCTGGATCATGCCCAGAAAGCCGTGGAGGCTTTTGACCAGGCCGGGGAAAAGCTTTCCGCCGACTTCTCCCGCATGGACGTGGCCAGGCAAAACTACAACCTGGGCGACCGGCAGCGGGCCATCGAGATGGCCGATTCACTGTTGGCGCACAACCTGGATGCCGACCCCGGACTACGTTACACCCTGCTCGAACTGCGAGCCGACATCCATTATTGGGACCAGGAATTCGAACAGGCCCGCGCGCATTATGAGAAGGCCATGTCCCTCGGTTTCCCCCTCGGCCTGCTCGGCCTCGGGAATATGGCCGTCATCAAGGAGCGGGCAGGTCAGCATGCGGAGGCCGACAGTTACCTGCATGTCATCTCCGAGCAGATGGTTACGCCTTACGACAGCACGGTCTATTTCTCCTGCAGGAATAAGATCCAGCTGCTCCGCGGGGAGTACAAGGAAGCCTACGAAGCCGCCGAAGCAGCCATGCAGTTGCAGAACGAGGTGGTCAGAAACGAACTATCCAGATCCCTGACACATACACAGAAGGCCTACTTCAAAGAAAGATATGCCTCCGAGAATGCACATAACAAGATCCTGGTTCTCTGGTTTGTCCTGATCGCCACCCTGCTGTCGACGATCTTCCTGGCCACTTACTTTGCGCTGCAACGGCATAAAAAGCAGGCGATCAAGGAAATGGAGCGGGTGGAAGGCCTGTCCATGGAGCTCTCGCTTCTCCAGGAACGGCAGAAAGGCGCCGGCGCCATCCTGTCATTGATGGTTCAGGACAAGATCCGCATCATGCAGGACCTGACCGATACCTATTTCTCATGGACCAATGAGGCCCTGTCTCCGCGAAAAGAGTCGAGCGGAAAACTGCAGAAGGAAGATATCATCGCGCAGTTCCGCTCGGAGCTCCGGTCGCTGCGAAAAGACGACCAGTTCATTCCCACCATCGAGAAAGCGCTGGACATGAACTGCCGGGGGATCATCTCCAGGCTGCGCTCCACTTTCTCCGAGACTTCAGAGCACAAGATGAAGGAACTGGATTTTCAGCTCCTGGTCCTGTTTTTTGCCAAGTTCACCCCCCAGAGCATCAGCTTCATCCTCGACATGACGGAAGAATCCGTGAGGACCCGGAAGAGCCGCTACAAAAAACTCTTCCTCTCCATGGGAGAGGCCGGATCAGACTTTGCAAACAGCCTCTCTTAACGGTTCGAAAGCCGGATGTAACGCGACAAAAATACAACGCGCTGATAATCAGTGTGTTAATTTTGCATTTGTAATACGCTGTAACGTGCATTTCTGCATGATCTTTCCTAACTTTGCATTGGGAGATACCACAATATTTACAAATACATGAAAAGACTCTTAATCATTCTGCTTAACACGCTACTCTTTTCGGCGGCAGCCGTCGCCGACCCGGGTCCGGGGCCGGGGCCGGGCAGCAACACCCCTGGCGGAGCAATCGTCCACATCCCTGGCGGCGGCGTCATCGTCGTCCGGCCGGAGATCTGCGAGTGCACACCTGTTGATGTCGACGATCAGACCGGACTGGTGTTCGTCTGGGCGACGCCCGCGCAGCCGGTTTCCGTCCGCATGGTCGATGTCGAATCCGGAATCACGAAGGAACATACTTCCATCCTGCCGGACGTCCTGCAGTTCCAGCAGAAGCCCGACGTGGTTTACATCACGGAAGAGCTGAACGGCGAGGTGGTCCTTTACGCATGGCATAAGGAAATGCAACAATAAGAAAACGGCTGTTTGTCGAGGGCCTCGTCAAACAACAGACTATCGCGATACTCTTGGTTTTTTAAGCTAAAAAACGATCATTAACCTGAAAGAACGGCATATCCGAAGTCCTCGACAAACACCGTAAACAAGACCTGCGATGAATATGTTTAAACATATATTGTCACAAATCTTGATTGCCATCGTGGCAATCGCGACAACCCTTCTGTTTATTGACGAGTTCGACTGGGACAGATTTCTCACGCTGTCAATTGTTGCCGTCGTAGTTGTCCCCCTTGCCATTCACCGTTCCTACGTACGTGAAAGGAAAAAGCGTTTGGATAGCAGATCCTAACGAATTATTTTAGATGGACTGGAAACAAATCCTTGTCGTAGTATTCGCGGCAATAATGGCTGGGGTCCTTACCCCCGTTGTAGTACGCTGGCTCTCCAAGAAAGGCCTCGTTAAGAAGAGCCAGGACAAATAAACAATCCTTAAGAAGACTCTATAAGAGTATTACCTTACGGTAAATTAATTTGGGGCGAAATCCGGGCTTGCTTATAAGCCCGGATTTCGGTATATTTGACAGTAATAACGCTAAAGTGTGTTACCCGATGTACAACTACAAGATAGTTCGGCGGTTCAGTTCCAATCTCTTCGAGGACGGGAATCCGCGTTATATCGTCAGCATCGACAACCATGAAGAGCTCATGCGGGCCCTCACCGATTTCTGCAAACTCATGAATATCCATTGCGGCCAGGTGCGCGGTATCGGGGCCATCAGTGAAGCTACCTTCCGGATGTACGACCCGGCCACGAAGCAGTACGTGGACAGGACCTTCACCGAGCAGATGGAGATTACCAACATCACCGGCAACATCTCCAAGAAAGACGGGGAGCCCTTCCTGCACATCCACGTGACCTGCAGCCGCGCGGACTACAGCTGCGTCGGCGGACATCTGCTCAGCGCCCGCATCAACGGCGCCTGCGAGTTGCTGGTCGACAAGTTCGGCGACACCAAGATCGGCCGCAAATACGACGACGAAACCGGGTTGTACCTGTACGAGTTCTGACACCATTCAATCACCGGAATCATGAAAAAAGCACTAAAATATATCCTCATCTTCTTCGGACTGCAGCTACTGGCTGGCGTCCCGACCGTCATCGCTCTCGGAGATAACGCGGACAAAGGGACCGCTATCATCATCGCATTCGCCATATCCTCGCTGCTTTCCTGTGTCTATTTCGTCTGGAACGGCGAAGTCCGCCTTGCGAAGGAGACCTTCTCCGTGCGCCCCTGGACCATCTTGGTTCCCTGCTTGCTGACCCTGTTCTTTTTCTTCCTCCCGGAGGCGGCAATGAACGAAACGCTCGACCTCCCGGACGGCGGTCTGGTGGACATGATGGAATCCGCGTGTCAAACGATCTGGGGCGTACTGGTCATCGGCGTGCTCGTTCCAATCGCGGAAGAATTCGCCTTCCGGGGCGCTGTGCTCAATGCGCTGCTGAGATGGGACCGAACCTACGGCAAGCCCTGGCTGGCCATCCTCTTATCCGCCCTGTTGTTCTCCCTGATGCATTTTAATCTTTCCCAGCTGCCGTTCACCTTCCTGATCGGCCTGCTGCTGGGCTGGATCTGCTGGCGGACCGGCAGTCTGCTGCCAGGAATCTTCATGCATGTCATCAACAATACGATTGTCTGCTTCGCTGCCATGATGGCGGAAGAAGGCGAGCCCGAAACCCTCGCGGAGTACTTTGGTTCCCCGGCCGTGGAATATCTGGTCGTCGGCGTCTCGCTGCTGTTCTGCATTGGCACCGTCGTCTACCTGATCCGGATGATCCAGACGCACTACCCGGCCGGCAACTCAGCACTCCAATAATTCCGTAATACAGAATTTTTTCATACAGTTATTGCGAATTTCAAAATAATCTCTACCTTTGCATAGACAAAGACGGAGATATGAGAATTGTGTCGCATAAGATATTGAAGGACTTCTACAGCCAGCCAGGGCGAGAGGACGCCAAGACTCCGCTGGAACGGTGGTATTCTATCGCAGAAGACGCGCAATGGAAAGGGCTGACGGACATCCGAAAAGATTTCGCATCAACAGACTGTGTCGGCAATCAGCACTATGTTTTCAACATCGGAGGGAACAAATACCGCTTGGTAGTTGTGGCGAAATTCGTAATGGGATATCTCTTTATCCGCTTTGTCGGAACTCACAGAGAATATGACAAGATAGACGCATCAACAATATAGCCTATGGGACGTATCACGGAAATGCAATATCAGTATGCGCTGGAACGCATCGAAGATCTGCTTCCTCTGGTCAGCGGCGATGACCCGAATGAGGAGAAGGCAGTAGAGCTTTCTATCTATTCCGATATCGTCATTGAATATGAGAAGGAGCACTTCCCCATCGAGAAGCCGACCCCGGCGGAGTTGATTCAGGCCTCCTTGACCGAGAAAGCCATGACCCAAAAGGATCTTGCAAACCAGGTCGGAGTCAGCCCGTCGCGCATCAATGACTATATCTCCGGTCGTTCGGAGCCGACGCTTCGCATCGCCAGCCGGCTTTGCGTCGCACTGGGCATCGCTCCAGCTGCCATGTTGGGACTTTAACAATACAACTTACCCATAATGGAACATCTCGAGTCCTTGCCGAAGACAGACGTTCGGAATGAGCCGGAATATCCCGAGGTTTCCTTTCCGATTCCACATTCTGAACGCGTCGGCAGCATGATCGACATTCTCCCCACTTTCACGGACGAGGAGATCGAGGGCGATGAAAAACTCGCACATATCCTGGGAAAATAGCTTTCCCTATCCTCAAAAAGGGCCTTATTTGAGGACGGAGAGGATGGCGGAGGCGACTTCGGCAGGGGTAAGGCCGTCGGTATCGACGGCGAAGGGCGCCTGGGCGTAGATGGGCGCGCGGCGGGCGAAGAGCGCCTCGGCGTCGGCGAAGAGCGGGCGGGAGGCGTCAGCGGCGCCGAGCCGCTCCCGGATGGTCGCGAGCTGCGTCCGCAGGAAGACGCACTTCGTGCGCGCCAGCAGGATTTCCCGCGCAGCGGGGACGGTCAGCGTGCCGCCGCCGAGGGCCAGCACCGTGTCGCCCTGCGCAGCGTCGGCCGCGTCGAGCACGGCGCGCAGCGTCTCCAGCTCGATGGCGCGGAAAGCGGCTTCGCCGCCGTCACGGAAGATCTCCGGAATCGGGCGGCCGTCGCGGGCGACGATCTGCGCATCCAGATCCACGAAACGCGCCCCGAGACGCTCCGCGAGCGCCCGGCCCGTGCTGCTCTTGCCGCAGCCCATGAATCCGGTGAGAGAAATCGTCATCTTTTCGGAAGATTGCAGGGCAAATATACGTGCAATTCGGCAAAAAATCCCTATCTTGTGAAACTAAAATTTTATGTATTATGTCACTGAACAAAGTCATGCTGATCGGTAACGTTGGAAGAGACCCCAATGTACGTTACCTCGAAGGAAACAACCCTGGCAATCAGGGCCGCAAAGTCGCCACATTCACCCTCGCCACCTCGGAGCGCTACCGCGACCGCAACGGCGAAACCCGCGAGAATACGGAATGGCACAACATCGTCGCCTGGGGCCAGCCCGCCGACGTGTGCGAGCGCTTCGTGCGCAAGGGCACGCAGCTCTACATCGAAGGTAAACTCCGCACCCGCAAATACACCGACGCCCAGGGCGCCGAGAAATACACCACCGAGATCAACGTCGACACGCTGCAGCTCCTGGGCCGCCGCGACGGCGACGGCGCCGGCTACCCGGCTGACCAGCAGGGCGGCGGCTATCCCCAGCAGGGTGGCTACCAGCGCCAGAGCGGCTATCAGCAGCCCGCTCCCGCCCCGCAGCAGCCCGCGTACCAGCAGCCCGCCCCGCAGGCCGCCCCGGTCGCACCCGCAGCACCCGTCGCCGACGAAGGTCCGACCGACGATCTCCCGTTCTAATTGATTACCATTTTGGCAGTTCCGTCCTCCCACTCCGGATACCGTCGCTTCGCGACCCCTCCCACTGACTGCGTCAGCGGGCCCCTCCCTCTTACGAAGCCGAGGGTGGCTACGGGTCCCGGAGTGGGAGGACGGAACCGCCGGAAACAATAAGCGACTCACCTATGACTGAAAAGATTCAACGGCTGATGAACGACAATCCGGTGGCGCGTTGGACCGTCCTGGTCCTCGTGGCGCTGATGATGTTCTTCGCCTACATGTTCGTGGACGTCATGTCCCCGCTCAAGTCCCTCGTCGAGACCAACCTCGGCTGGAACAGCGGCGTGTTCGGCACCTATGCCGCATCCGAATATATCCTCAACGTCTGCGGCTTCCTGATTCTCGCCGGCATCATCCTCGACAAGCTCGGCGTCCAGTTCTCCGGCATCCTGTCGGCGGGCCTGATGGTCCTCGGCGCCGGCATCAAATTCGTCGGCGTCAGCGACTGGTTCCAGACCACCGCCCTCGCCCAGTGGCTCGGCTCCTGGTGGGTCGAGATGCCCGCCAGCGCCAAGATGGCCTCGCTCGGCTTCATGATCTTCGGCTGCGGCTGCGAGATGGAAGGCACCAACGTCTCCAAGATTCTCGCCAAATGGTTCAAGGGCAAGGAAATGGCCCTCGCCATGGGCCTCGAGATGGCCATCGCCCGTCTGGGCGTGTTCGGCGTGATGTGGATCGCCCCGATCATCTCCGCCAAGTTCGACGGCTCGATCATGGCTCCGGTCGGATTCTGCGGCGCCCTGCTCTGCATCGGCTTGGTCAACTTCATCATCTTCGCCTTCATGGACAGCAAGTTCGACAAGCAGCTGGTCGCCGCCGGCCTCGCCACGGAAGAGAAATCCCCGGAGGATGAGTTCCACGTGAGCGACCTCGGCGCCATCTTCAAGAGCAAGATGTTCTGGATCGTGGCTCTGCTCTGCGTGCTGTACTACAGTGCCATCTTCCCGTTCCAGCGCTACGCGCCGAACTTCCTGGAAGAGACCCTGCAGATCGACGCCGCCACGGCCGCCCGCCTGTTCAGCGTCTTCCCCATCCTGGCGATGGTACTGACTCCGGTCCTGGGCATCTTCCTGGACCACAAGGGCAAAGGCGCCACGATGCTGATGATCGGCTCGATCATCATGATCGCCTGCCACCTCAGCTTCGCCTTCCTGCTGCCCGCCTTCCCGTCCAAGGGTCTGGCCGTCACGCTGATCGTCATCCTGGGCGTGAGCTTCTCGCTCGTGCCCGCGGCCCTGTGGCCGTCCGTGCCGAAGATCATCGACGAGAAGATCCTCGGTTCGGCCTACTGCCTCATCTTCTGGGTGCAGAACATCGGCCTCTGCCTCGTGCCGATGCTGATCGGCTCGCTGCGCGGCTCGACCGGCGGCTACTTCATCCCGATGCTGGTCTTCTCCAGCTTCGGCGTGCTCGCCTTCATTTTCAGCTTCCTGCTGAAGAAGGAAGACCGCAAGAAGGGCTACGGCCTCGAACTGCCGAACATCAAGAAACAGTAACCGGACCCGCATGTACGAACTTCTCGACAGCATCAACAGTCCTGCCGACATCAAAGGCTTCAGCACCGACCAGCTGCGGACGCTCTGCGCCGAGCTGCGCCGGTACATCATCGAAGTCTGCGCGCACAATCCCGGCCACCTGGCTTCCAGCCTGGGCGCCGTGGAGATCATCGTGGGCGTGCATTATGTCTTCGACACCCCTGCCGACAAGTTCGTCTTCGACGTAGGCCACCAGGCCTACGCCCATAAAGTCCTCACGGGCCGCCGCGATGCCTTCGCCACGATGCGCACGAAGGGCGGCATCAGCGGCTTCCCCAACCGGGACGAGAGTCCGTTTGACGCCTTCGGCGTCGGGCACTCCTCCACTTCTATCTCCGCCGCGCTGGGCCTCGCCGAGGCAGCGCGCATGCAGGAGCGCGGCGAGAAGGTCATCGCCTTGATCGGCGACGGCGCCATGACGGGCGGCCTCGCCTTCGAGGGCCTGAACAACGCCGGCGAGAGCCGCGCGGACCTGCTTGTCATCCTCAATGACAATAACCAGTCCATCGAGGGCAACACGGGCGCGCTGCACCGCTACCTGCTGAACATCACCACCAGCGGCTCCTACAACCGCTTCAAGAACCGGATCTGGAACCTGCTGGGCGACCACGCCTTCCGGCGTTTCATCCAGCGCTGGGTCCGCGCCCTCAAGTCCTGGTTCGTCGGCAAGCCCGGCGGCGCCCTGTTCGAGTCGCTCGGCTTCCGCTACTTCGGCCCGATCGACGGCAACGACATCGCCGAGGTGGTCCGCACGCTGCGCAAGCTCCACGACCTGACCGGCCCGCGCCTGCTGCACTGCCTGACAGTCAAAGGCAAAGGCTATCCCGCCGCCGAGGCGGATCCCGTGACCTGGCACGCGCCCGGCCACTTCGATCCCGCCACCGGCGAACGCGTCCACGCGCCGCACGCGCGCGACCGCTATCAGGATGTCTTCGGCGAAGTGCTCTGCGAGCTCGCCGAGGCGGACCGCCGCATCGTCGGCATCACGCCCGCCATGGCCACCGGCTGCGGCATGAACCTGCTGGCGGCGCGCCATCCCGACCGCTTCTTCGACGTGGGCATCGAGGAGGAGCACGCCGTCACCTTCTCCGCCGGCCTCGCCGCCGGCGGCATGAAACCGGTCTGCAACCTCTACTCCGCCTTCTCGCAGCGCGCCTACGACCAGATCATCCACGACGTGGCGCTCCAGCACCTGCCGGTCGTGCTCTGCTTCGACCGCGCGGGCCTGGTCGGCGAAGACGGTGCCACGCACAACGGCGCCTTCGACCTGGCCGCCTACCGCAGCATCCCCGACATCGTCGTCAGCGCACCGCGCGACGAAGTGCAGCTCAAGCGGCTCATGTACACCGCGTGCGCGCACGAAGCGGGACCCTTTATTATAAGGTACCCGCGCGGGATGGGCGAAGGCACGCCCTGGCGGGAAGCGCCGGGCGAGCCGCTGGAGATCGGCCGCGGCGAGACCCTGCTGGAGGGCGACGAGGTCGCCATCCTGGCCCTCGGCCCAGTCGCGAACCGCGCCCTGGAGGCCGCCGCCGACTGGCCCGGCCGCGTGGGCGTGTACGACGTCCGCTTCCTCAAGCCGCTCGACGAGGCGCTCCTCACGGAGGTCACCGGCCGCTACCGCCACCTCATCACGGTGGAGGACGGCTGCCTGGCCGGCGGACTGTACAGCGCCGTCAGCGAATGGGTCGCCGCCCACCGCTGCCCCGTGACCCTGGACGGCCTCGGCATCCCGGACAGCTTCGTGGTGCAGGCCTCGCAGTCCCAGCAGCAGGCGGCTTGCGGGATCGACACCGCGGGGATCAAAAAAAGTTTGGAAAAAGTTTTTGGAAAATAGGAAATTGTTCCTATCTTTGCAGTCCCTAAAAAACAGGGGGACTTTGAAATAATACATTGCCGATGTAGCTCAGTTGGCTAGAGCGTGTGATTTGTAATCTCAAGGTCGTGGGTTCGATTCCCTCCATCGGCTCACGATCAGCAATGTAAAATAATTGGGCAAGTACCAGAGTGGCCAAATGGGGCAGACTGTAAATCTGCTGGTTTTACCTTCGGTGGTTCGAATCCATCCTTGCCCACTGAAGCGGAAGTAGAACGGAACGACTACTCCAACAAGCGGGGTTCGTATAATGGCTATTATGCCAGCCTTCCAAGCTGGAAATGGGAGTTCGATTCTCCTACCCCGCTCCAAAATATTGCCGATGTAGCTCAGGGGTAGAGCGCATCCTTGGTAAGGATGAGGTCATGAGTTCAATTCCCATCATCGGCTCAAAAGCCGGTTGAAAAGCCGGTTTTAATTTGTAAACAAACTTTTAAACGTAATATTATGGCAAAAGAAGTTTTCAAGCGGGATAAACCGCATGTCAACATTGGCACGATCGGCCACGTTGACCATGGCAAGACCACTCTGACCGCAGCTATCACCAAGGTGCTGGCTTCCAAGGGTCTGAGCGAAGTCAAGTCTTTCGATCAGATTGATAACGCCCCTGAAGAGAAGGAGCGTGGTATCACCATCAACACCGCTCACGTCGAGTACCAGACCGCCAATCGTCACTATGCGCATGTCGATTGCCCGGGCCACGCCGACTACGTGAAGAACATGGTTACCGGTGCTGCCCAGATGGACGGCGCTATCCTGGTGGTTGCTGCTACCGACGGTCCGATGCCTCAGACCAACGAGCACGTCCTCCTCGCCAAGCAGGTGAACGTTCCGAAGATGGTCGTCTTCCTGAACAAGGTCGACCTCGTGGACGACGCTGAGATGCTTGACCTCGTCGAGATGGAGGTCCGCGACCTCCTCAGCAAGTATGACTTCGACGGTGACAACGCTCCCGTCATCCGTGGTTCCGCCCTCGGCGCCCTCAACGGCGAGCCTGAGTGGGAGGCCAAGGTCATGGAGCTCATGGACGCTGTCGATGAGTACATTCCCCTTCCGGTCCGTGAGAACGAGAAGCCGTTCCTGATGCCTATCGAGGACATCTTCTCCATCACCGGTCGTGGTACCGTGGTTACCGGCCGTATCGAGACGGGTACCGTTCACGTGAACGACGCCGCTGAGATCGTCGGTTTCAACGACAAGCCGAAGAGCACCGTCGTCACTGGCGTCGAGATGTTCCGCAAGCTCCTCGATCAGGGTGAGGCTGGTGACAACGTGGGTCTCCTCCTCCGTGGTATCGACAAGAAGGAAGTCAAGCGTGGTGAGGTTATCGCCAAGCCGGGTTCCATCACCCCGCACAAGCACTTCCTCGGTCAGATCTACGTTCTGAAGAAGGAAGAGGGTGGCCGTCACACGCCGTTCCACAACAAGTATCGTCCTCAGTTCTTCATCCGCACCCTGGATGTTACCGGTGAGATCACTCTCCCGGCCGGTGTCGAGATGGTTATGCCTGGTGACAACGTGGAGATCGACGTCCAGCTCATCACTCCGGTTGCTCTGAACGAGAACCTCCGTTTCGCTATCCGTGAGGGTGGCCGTACGGTCGGTGCCGGTCAGGTGATCAAGATCCTTGACTAATTTCGATTAGCACAGAGGCGGAGGGGGTTTCGCGACCCGCTCCGCCTTATACAGGGGAATAGAATAATGGTAATTCAGCGGTCTCCAAAACCGTCAATGTGGGTTCGATTCCT
This sequence comes from Candidatus Cryptobacteroides sp., assembly GCA_045117755.1. Classification (GTDB taxonomy): domain Bacteria; phylum Bacteroidota; class Bacteroidia; order Bacteroidales; family UBA932; genus Cryptobacteroides. The sequence continues at coordinate 15,003 of JBGUOB010000021.1, read as the reverse complement.
GCTTCCCCTGCCAATATCAAAGGTTACGATTTGGTAATTGTTTAACAGACGCCGCCCTCCCGCTTCCATTTCGCGGCGTCCATTAAATGTAAAGATGAGAAAGTTTATCAATTACTGCAAAGAGTCTTTCACCGAGCTCACCAAGAAGACGACTTGGCCGACGTGGACGAAGCTTCAGAGCTCCGCTCTGCTCGTCATTGTCACGACCATCGTCCTCGCCCTTGTGCTCTGGGTGATCGATTTCGCTTTCCAATCTCTGATGACCGGAATCTACACATTGTAATCTTGACTCGTTATGGGCGAAATGAAATGGTACGTTCTGCGGGCAGCAGGAGGGAAGGAGAAGAAGGCTAAAGAGTATCTCGAGAAAGAGATCGAAAGAAGCGGACTTCAGGATTCAGTTGCTCAGGTACTGGTTCCCGTAAAAAAGGAAATTGTCACGAAAAACGGCAAAAGAAAGGCAGTCGACAAGCTGCTTTTCCCTGGTTATGTATTGATCCATGCCGAGCTCAGTGCCAAGCTTGAGAACATCATCCGCAACCTTGTCCCCGGCATGTCCGGTTTCCTGACCGAAAAGAAAACGACCACCGGTGCCCAGTTCGAGCGCATCCCGGTGCCTATTCGTGATGAAGAGGCCCAGCGGATCCTCGGCGTTCAGGACGAGAATGCTGACAGCGCGGCCGAGACCCTCGTCAACTACGAGATCGGCGAGTCCGTGCGCATCACGGACGGTCCGTTCAGTGGCTTCAGCGGCGTCGTCGACGAGATTCTGGAAGACCGGAGCAAGGTCAAAGTAATTGTGGTGATCTTTGGAAGAAAGACCCAACTCGAACTCAGCTTTACGCAAGTAACTAAAGAATAACATTTATCATGGCAAAAGAAGTTACCGGATTCATTAAGCTCCAAATCAAAGGCGGAGCTGCCAATCCTGCACCTCCGGTAGGACCTGCACTCGGTTCCAAAGGCTTGAACATCATGGATTTCTGCAAGGCTTTCAATGCAGCCACGCAGGCCCAGGCTGGCAAGACCCTTCCCGTTGTCATTACGGTCTACTCCGATAAGTCCTTCACCTTCGAAGTCAAGCAGCCGCCTGTGGCTGTGTCCCTGAAAGAAGCCGCCAAGATCGACAAGGCTTCCGGCGAGCCGAACCGTAAGAAGGTCGCCTCCGTCACCTGGGACCAGGTCAAAGCGATTGCCGAAGGCAAGATGCCGGACCTCAACTGCTTCACCCTCGCATCCGCGATGCGCATGGTGGCAGGTACCGCTAGAAGCATGGGTATCACCGTCACCGGTGAATTCCCCGAGAACCTTTAAAATCGACACGCGTTATGGCAACTTTGACTAAGAATCAGAAAGCAGTCGCTGAGAAGTTTGATTCTCACAAGCTGTATACGCTCGCTGAGGCGTGCCAGGTGGTAAAGGATATCACGTTTACGAAATTCGATGCAACCGTCGAGCTCTCCGCGAACCTCGGTGTTGACCCGCGTAAGGCCAACCAGATGATTCGTGGCGTGGTCACCCTTCCGAACGGAACGGGTAAGGTGGTGCGCGTCCTCGCCCTCTGTACTCCCGACAAGGAGAACGAGGCCAAGGAAGCCGGCGCCGACTACGTGGGCCTGGACGAGTACATCGAGAAGATCAAGGGTGGCTGGACGGACGTTGACGTCATCGTCTGTACGCCTTCCGTGATGGCCAAGGTGGGTGCCCTGGGTAAAGTCCTCGGTCCCCGCGGCCTCATGCCGAACCCCAAGACCGGTACGGTCACCATGGAGATCGGCGCTGCCGTCAAGGCTTCCAAGGCCGGTAAGATCGACTTCAAGGTCGACAAGACCGGTATTGTTCATACGGGCATCGGTAAGGCATCCTTCACCGCCGAGCAGCTTTATGAGAACGCCGCGGAGGTGCTCAACGCCATCGCGAAGCTCAAGCCGCAGGCCCTCAAGGGTACCTATATGAAGAGCGCAGCCCTGTGCTCCACGATGAGCCCCGGTGTTAAAATCGATCTCAAGGCATTCCTCTCCAAAGGTGCTGAGTAAAAATTCAATATTATGAAAAAAGAAGCAAAAGGTCAAATTATTGAAAGCATCTCAGCGCAGCTTCAGCAGTATCCTAATTTCTACATTACCGATATTGCCGGGCTGAATGCTGGACAGACGAGCAAGCTCCGTCGTGAGTGCTTCAACGAAGGCATTGTCCTGAGCGTTGTCAAGAACACCCTCTTCGCCCACGTCCTCAAGGGCCTGGAGAACGAAGAAGTGAAGTCTCTGTCCGAGACCCTGGTCGGCAACACCGCCATCATGTACACCAACGTCCCTTCCGCACCTGGTAAGCTCATCAAGAAGCTCCAGCGTGAAGGCTTCGCGAAGCCGATCGTCAAGGGCGCTTATGTGCAGGATTGCGTCTTCATCGGCGCAGACAAACTCGACCAGCTCGCTGCCATCAAGACGAAGGAAGAGCTCATCGGCGATATCATCGCCCTCCTCCAGAGCCCGATCCAGCGCGTCATCGGCGGTCTCGAGAACGCATCCGAGGGCAAGGCAGACGACGAGAAGATCGCGTCTGCAAAGCCCGCCGCCGCGGCTCCGGCCGCTGAGGCTCCTGCAGCAGAAGCTGCACCCGCTCCCGCAGAAGAGGCTGCACCGGCCGCCGAAGAGGCCCCGGCAGCTGAGGCTCCTGCAGCAGAATAAGCAAAATATTAACAATTAAAAAGTATAAAATTATGGCAGATGTTAAAGCCCTTGCAGAAGAGTTGGTTAACCTTTCTGTAAAAGACGTTCAGGAACTTGCAAAGATCCTCAAGGAAGAGTATGGTATCGAGCCTGCAGCCGCCGCTGTGGTCGTCTCCGCTGAGGGTGGTGCCGCTGGCGCCGCTGAGGCTGAGCAGACTGAGTTCGACGTCATCCTCAAGAATGCCGGTCAGGCCAAGCTTAACGTGATCAAGGTCGTGAAGACTGAGCTCGGTCTCGGTCTGAAGGAAGCGAAGGATCTCGTTGACGGTGCCCCGTCCACGGTGAAAGAGAAGATTTCCAAGGCAGAGGCCGAGGCCCTCAAGGCTGCTCTTGAGGAAGCCGGCGCTGAGGTTGAGATTAAATAACTCCAACCTCTCCCTGCTTTCGGGGACAAACAGGTTTAGAGCCGGGTTAACAGGCTCTAAACCTTTTTTCCGTATTTAAGTTTTTCTTTCATTTCCAACCGTTTCCATCGGCAGAATATGTCAAAAAAGGCAACAAATAAGCGTATTAACTTCGCAACATCCAAGATCCTGGAGTATCCGGACCTGCTGGAGGTGCAACTCAAGTCCTTCAAGGACTTCTTCCAGCTGGAGACTACGCCGGAGAACCGCAAGAACGAAGGCCTTTATCAGGTATTCCAGGAAATCTTCCCGATTGAGGATACGAGGAACAACTACAAGCTTGAGTTCATCGATTACTTTATCGATCCTCCGAAGTATTCCATCGAGGAGTGCCTGCAGCGCGGACTGACCTACAACGTTCCGCTCAAGGCAAAACTCCGCCTTTCGTGCACGGATCCGGAGCATGAAGACTTCGACACCCGCGTGCAGGACGTCTATCTCGGGGACATCCCCTACATGACGCCCGCCGGTACGTTCGTGATCAACGGATCCGAGCGTATCATCGTGTCCCAGCTCCACCGCTCCCCCGGCGTGTTCTTCGACCAGAGCATGCACGCCAACGGCACGAAGCTCTATTCCGCCCGCATCATCCCCTTCAAGGGATCCTGGATCGAGTTCGCTACGGACATCAACAATGTGATGTACGCGTACATCGACCGCAAGAAGAAACTGCCCGTGACCACGCTTCTGCGTGCGATCGGTTACAACGCGGACAAAGACATCATCGATATCTTCGACCTGGCCGACGAGATCGAGGTGACGCCCGAGAACCTGGAGGCCGGCAAGGGCCGCAAGCTCGCCAACAACGTGCTGAAGACCAAGTTCGAGGACTTCATCGACGAGGACACCGGCGAGGTGACCCCCGTTGAGCGTATCGAGATCATCGTCAACCGTGGCGAGATCCTCGACGACAACACCATCGAGGCCATCCTCGAAGCCGATGAGAAGAGCATTCTCCTGCAGAAGGATGAGGTGGGCTCCAACGAGTACGCCATCATCTTCAACACCCTGCAGAAGGATCCTACCAATACCGAACTCGGCGCTGTCAACTACATCTACAAACAGCTCCGCAATTCGGAACCGCCGGATGAAAGCACGGCCCGCGACGTCATCGACAAGCTCTTCTTCTCCGAGAAGAGATACGACCTGGGCAATGTCGGCCGCTTCCGCCTCAACAAGAAGCTCGGCCTGACCATCGCTCCGGACGTGCGCGTCCTGACAAACACCGACATCATCGAGATCATCAAGTATCTCATCCAGCTGATCAATTCCAAGGCTGCGGTCGACGATATCGACCACCTGTCCAACCGCCGTGTCCGCACGGTCGGCGAGCAGCTGGCCAACCAGTTCAGCGTGGGTCTGAGCCGTATGGCCCGCACCATCCGCGAGCGCATGAACGTGCGCGACAGCGAGCAGTTCAACCCGATCGACCTGATCAACGCGAAGACGCTCTCTTCCGTGATCAATTCGTTCTTCGGCACGAGCCAGCTGTCCCAGTTCATGGACCAGACCAACCCGCTGGCCGAGATCACCCACAAGCGTCGTCTTTCCGCCCTCGGTCCCGGCGGTCTGAGCCGCGACCGCGCGGGCTTCGAAGTCCGTGACGTGCACTACACGCACTACGGCCGCCTCTGCCCGATCGAGTCCCCGGAAGGTCCGAACATCGGTCTGATCTCCTCCCTGTGCGTCTATGCCCGCATCGACGCGCTCGGATTCATCGAGACTCCGTACCGTGACGTCAAGGACGGCAAGGTGGACCTGACGGCCGCCGGCTGCCACTACATGAGCGCCGAGGAGGAAGAGAACAAGCTCGTCTCCCTGGCCAACGTCCGCATGGACAACGACGGCAACATCCTCGAAGACCGCATCCAGTGCCGCCTCGAGGCTGACTTCCCGGTCGTCACGAAGGAAGAAGTCAACTATATGGATGTCGCTCCGAACCAGATGGCTTCGGTCGCGGCCTCCCTCATTCCGTTCCTGGAGCACGACGATGCGCACCGCGCCCTCATGGGTGCGAACATGATGCGCCAGGCCGTTCCCCTTCTCAAGCCGGAGTCCCCGATCGTGGGTACCGGCCTGGAGGAGCGCGTCTGCCTGGATTCCCGCACCCAGTTCATCGCCGAGCGCAAGGGTGAAGTCACCTACGTGGACGCCAACGAGATCCGCATCCGCTACGAGCAGACCGAGGACGAGAAATTCGTCAGCTTCTCCCCGGAGGAGACGGTCTACAAGCTGCCGATCTACCGTCGCACCAACCAGAGCACCACGATCTGCCTCTCGCCGCTCGTATCCAAGGGCGACAAGGTGGAGAAGGGCCAGGTGCTGACCCAGGGCTACGCCACGCAGAACGGCGAGCTCGCCCTCGGCCGCAACCTGATGGTGGCCTTCATGCCTTGGAAGGGTTACAACTACGAGGATGCCATCGTGCTCTCCGAGGAGATGGTGAAGTGGGATGTCCTCACTTCCATCCACGTGGACGAGTATCTCACCGAGGTCCGCGACACCAAGCGCGGCATGGAAGAGCTCACCTCCGACATTCCGAATGTCAGCGAGGACGCCACCAAGAACCTCGGCGAGGACGGTATCGTGCGTATCGGCGCCCACATCGAGCCGGGCGACATCATGATCGGTAAGATCACCCCGAAGGGTGAGAGCGATCCGTCCCCGGAGGAGAAGCTCCTCAAGGCGATCTTCGGCGACAAGGCCGGCGACGTCAAGGACGCTTCCCTCAAGGCCAACCCGTCCCTGAGCGGTACGGTCGTCGGTACGGCCCTCTATGCCAAGCTCTCCAAGGAGACCGGCAAGAAGAGCCAGGCCAAGAACGACCAGAAGACCCGTCTGGAGATGCGTCAGGCCGAGTTCGACCGCAAGGCCGAGAAGCTGTACGCCGACTTCATCCAGAAGCTCGTGATCCTCACGAAGAACCGCAAGAGCGCCGGTATCTCCGACCTCTACGGCGTGGAGATCATCCCGAAGGACAAGAAGATCACCACCGAGATGCTCAAGAGCATCGACTATACCAACATCACGTCCGCCAAGTGGACGACCGACAAGGACGCCAACCTCCTGATCCGCGACCTCATCAACAACTACTGCATCGCCCTCAAGACCGAGCAGGCGATCTGCAAGCGTGAGATGGACAAGATCAAGGTGGGTGACGAACTCCCGAACGGCGTGATGCAGCTTGCCAAGGTGTACATCGCCAAGAAGCGCAAGATCACGGTGGGTGACAAGATGGCCGGCCGCCACGGTAACAAGGGTATCGTCGCGAAGATCGTCCGCCAGGAGGATATGCCGTTCCTCGAGGACGGTACTCCCGTGGATATCGTGCTGAACCCGCTCGGCGTGCCTTCCCGAATGAACCTCGGACAGATCTACGAGACGGTCCTCGGCTGGGCTGGCGCCCGCCTGGGCCTGAAGTTCAGCACCCCGATCTTCGACGGTGCGAGCATCGACGAGATCTGCGCCTACACCGACAAGGCTGGCGTTCCCCGTTTCGGTAAGACCCAGCTTCGCGACGGCGGCACCGGCGACTACTTCGACCAGCCTGCGACCGTGGGTGTCATCTATATGATCAAGCTCGGCCACATGGTCGACGACAAGATGCACGCCCGTTCCATCGGTCCTTACTCCCTCATCACCCAGCAGCCGCTCGGCGGTAAGGCCCAGTTCGGTGGCCAGCGCTTCGGTGAAATGGAAGTCTGGGCGCTCGAGGCATTCGGCGCAGCCAACGCCCTGCAGGAGATCCTGACCGTCAAGTCCGACGACGTCGTCGGACGGTCCAAGACTTACGAGGCGATTGTCAAGGGCGACCCCATGCCGCCCGCAGGCATCCCGGAGTCCCTCAACGTACTCCTCCACGAACTCCGTGGTCTTGGTCTCAAGGTTACTTTGGATTAATTGGTTTGAACGAAACGTAATATGCCTACTTTCAACAACAAAGACAATAAGGTAAAGAGCAACTTCCAGACGATCAGCATTTCGCTTGCGTCGCCGGAGGACATCACCGAACGTTCGTGCGGCGAGGTTCTCAAGCCGGAGACCGTCAACTACCGGACCTACAAGCCCGAGCGTGACGGACTCTTCTGCGAGAAGATTTTCGGTCCGACCAAGGATTACGAGTGCTATTGCGGCAAGTACAAGAGGATCCGCTACCGCGGTATCGTCTGCGACCGCTGCAACGTCGAAGTCACCGAGAAGAAGGTGCGCCGCGAGCGGATGGGCCACATCGCCCTGACCGTTCCGGTGGCCCACATCTGGTACTTCAAGTCCGCGCCCAACAAGATCTCCGCGCTCCTCGGCCTGCCGGCCAAGAAGCTCGAGTCCGTGATCTACTACGAGAAATACATCGTGGTCCGTCCGGGCGCCAGCGACCTGAACAAGATGGAGCTCCTCTCGGAGGATGAATATCTGGACGCACTCGCCCGCATCCCGGGCAACGAGAACCTGCCGGACAGCGATCCGGAGAAGTTCGTCGCCAAGATGGGTGCCGAGGGTATCTACGACCTGCTCAAGGAGATCAATGTCGAGGAACTCGGCAAGGAACTCCGTCAGCGCATGCTCAGCGAAGGCTCCCAGCAGCGCAAGGCCGAGATTCTCAAGCGCCTCCAGGTGGTCAAGTGGTTCCAGGAGTCCAAGGGCATCAACCGTCCGGAGTGGATGGTGATGAAGGTCATTCCGGTGATTCCGCCGGAGCTTCGTCCCCTCGTCCCCCTCGACGGCGGCCGCTTCGCGACTTCCGACCTCAACGACCTCTACCGTCGTGTGATCATCCGCAACAACCGTCTGAAGAACCTCATCGAGATCAAGGCTCCTGAGGTGATTCTCCGCAACGAGAAGCGTATGCTCCAGGAAGCCGTCGATTCCCTGTTCGACAACTCCAAGAAATCGAGCGCCGTCAAGAGCGAGTCTAACCGGGCCCTCAAGTCCCTGTCCGACTCCCTGAAAGGCAAGCAGGGCCGCTTCCGCCAGAACCTGCTCGGTAAACGTGTGGACTATTCCGCCCGTTCGGTTATCGTCGTAGGTCCGGAGCTGAACATGCACGAGTGCGGTCTGCCGAAGTTCATGGCGGCCGAGCTGTACAAGCCGTTCATCATCCGCAAACTCATCGAGCGCGGTATCGTGAAGACGGTCAAGAGCGCCAAGAAGATCGTGGACCGCAAGGATCCGGTCATCTGGGATATCCTCGAAAATGTGATGAAGGGCCATCCGGTGCTCCTGAACCGTGCACCGACCCTGCACCGTCTGGGTATCCAGGCTTTCCAGCCGCGCATGATCGAAGGAAAGGCCATCCAGCTGCATCCGCTCGCCTGTACGGCTTTCAATGCCGACTTCGACGGTGACCAGATGGCTGTCCACCTCCCGCTGGGCAACGCCGCCATCATGGAGGCCTCCCTGCTCATGCTGGGTAGCCAGAACATCCTCAACCCTGCCAACGGTACCCCGATCACCGTTCCTTCCCAGGATATGGTGCTGGGTCTGTACTACATCACCAAGATCCGTCCGGGTGCCAAGGGTGAAAAGATGCGTTTCTACGGCCCTGAAGAGGTGATTATCGCCTACAACGAGAAGGCTGTGGCTATGCATGCCAAGATCGCCGTCCGCCTGCCGGTCGACAAGCTGGATCCCTCCAAGGGAACCCACATGGTCGAGACCACGCCGGGCCGCATCATCGTGAACCAGTTTGTTCCCGATGAGGTTCCGTTCGTAAACGAAGTCCTGGGCAAGAAGGCCCTCCGCAAGATCATCACCGAGGTCATCAAGCACACCGGTGTGACCCGCACGGCACAGTTCCTCGACGATATCAAGAACCTCGGATACGACCAGGCTTTCCGCGCCGGCATCTCCTTCAACCTGGGTGACGTGATCATCCCGGCCGAGAAGACCAGCCTCATCGACGCGGGTTACGCCCAGGTGGAAGACATCAAGAACAACTACGCGATGGGCTTCATCACCAACAACGAGCGTTACAACAAGGTCATCGACCTTTGGACCAGTATTGACAACCGCCTTACCGGTATCGTGGAGAAACAGATCTCCGCAGACCAGCAGGGCTTCAATCCGGTCTATATGATGCTGGATTCCGGTGCCCGTGGTTCCACCCAGCAGATCAAACAGCTCTGCGGTATGCGAGGCCTGATGGCCAAGCCGCAGAAGTCCGGTGGCGGCGGAGCCGAAATTATCGAAAACCCGATTATCTCCAACCTGAAGGAGGGTATGACGGTGCTTGAGTACTTCATCTCCACGCACGGTGCCCGTAAGGGTCTGGCCGATACCGCCTTGAAGACGGCGGATGCCGGTTACCTGACCCGCCGTCTGGTGGATGTGTCGCACGATGTGATCATTACCGAAGAGGATTGCGGTACCCTCCGCGGCCTCATCGCCACGGCCATCAAGAACAAGGACGAAATCGTCGAATCCCTCGGCGAGCGCATCCTGGGCCGTACTTCCGTCCACGATATCATCAACCCGCTCACGGGCGAACTGATCATCCCGGCCGGCGAGGAAATCAAAGAGGACGTTGCCGCCCTCATCGACAGCCTCCCGATCGAGCAGGTCGAAATCCGTTCCGTCCTCACGTGCGAATCCCGCAAGGGTGTCTGCGCGAAGTGCTACGGCCGCAACCTGGCTACCAGCCGGATGGTCGAGAAGGGCGAAGTGGTGGGCGTTATCGCCGCACAGTCCATCGGTGAACCGGGTACCCAGCTGACCCTGCGTACCTTCCACGTCGGTGGTACCGCTTCCAGCACCGCGGCAGATTCCTCCATCGAGGCCAAGTACGACGGCAAGCTGGTCTTCGAAGAGCTCCGTACCATCCAGCGCGAGACCGAAAACGGTCCGCAGGACATCGTCGTGAGCCGAATGACCGAGGTGAGCCTGATTGACGTGAATACCGGCATCACCTACTCGCACTACGATGTTCCCTACGGCTCCATCCTGTACAAGAAAGACGGCCAGACCGTGAAGAAGGGCGACATGATCTGCGAATGGGATCCGTACAACGCCACCACCATCATCGAAACCGCCGGTAAGGTCCGTTTCGAGAACATGATCGACGGCGTAACCTTCCGCGAGGAAGTGGCGGACGAGTATTCCGTGAACCGCGACAAGGTGATCATCGAGGCCCGTGACAAGACCAAGAGCCCGGCCATCAACATCGTCGATGCCAACGGCGTTTCCCTCAAGCAGTACAACCTGCCGGTGGGTGCACACGTCATGGCCAACGACGGCGACATGGTGGGCGTGGGCGACGTGCTCATCAAGATTCCGCGTGCCATCGGTAAGTCCAGCGATATTACGGGCGGTCTGCCGCGCGTTACCGAGTTGTTCGAGGCCCGCAACCCGTCCAACCCCGCCATCATCTCCGAGATCAACGGCGAGGTTATCATGGGCAAGGTCAAACGCGGTAACCGTGAGATCACCGTCAAGAACAAGAGCGGTGCTGAAAAGCACTATCTGGTTCCGCTGACCAAGCAGATCCTGGTTCAGGAGAACGACTACGTCAAGGCCGGTACCCGGCTGTCCGACGGCGGTATCTCTCCGACCGACATCCTCGGTGTACTCGGCCCGGTAAAGGCCCAGGAATACATCGTGAACGAGGTCCAGGCGGTCTATCGTCTCCAGGGTGTGAAGATCAACGACAAGCATTTCGAGATCATCGTGCGCCAGATGATGCGCAAGGTGGAAATCACCGATCCGGGCGATACCGAATTCCTGCCCGAGGAACTCGTCGACAAGTGGACCTTCATGGACACCAACGACGAAATCTACGGCAAGAATTACATCCTGGATCCGGGCGATTCCCAGCGCTACATCATCGGAGACATCATCTCTTCCCGCGACCTGCGCAACGAGAACGCCTCGCTGGAGCGTCAGGGACAGAAAACGATTGTCGTGCGCGAAGCCAAACCGGCTACCGCCCGCCTGGTGCTCCAGGGCATCACCCGTGCGGCACTGAGAACCAACAGCTTCATCTCCGCGGCATCGTTCCAGGAGACCACCAAGGTGCTCAGCGAAGCGGCTATCCGTGCCCGTGAGGACAACCTCGAAGGCCTGAAGGAAAATGTCATCTGCGGTCATCCCATTCCTGCCGGTACGGGTCTGAAAGAGTACCAGGATATCATGGTGCTCAATACGAAAGAGTCGTATGCGGAAGAAATGAACGATTTGTAGTAGGTTTTTCCCTGATTTTTTGCTATATTCGTAGTCCCGTCCAGCAGGTCGGGACTACGTTGTTTTTTAACATTCACATAATATATGGCACATGTCGTCATTATGCCCAAACAGGGCCAGTCCGTGGAGAGCTGCATCGTCTCCGAATTCAAAAAAAAACCGGGTGACCAGGTCGCTGTAGGGGACATCCTGTTCGGTTATGAAACCGACAAGGCGACCTTCGAGGAAGAAGCAAAAGTGGCGGGAACCGTCCTTGCCGTCTTTTTCAAGGACGGGGACGAGATTCCCGTTTTGACGAATGTAATGGTCATCGGCGAACCCGGCGAGTCCTTTGCCGAATTCGCCCCCAATGCAGGTACTCCCTCGACCACCGTCTCGCAAAGCTCGACCCCTCCCAGCCAGGAGGCTGGATCCCTCCCTCTTATGATGCCGAGGGTGGCACAGGTTGCTGAGGGAGTACCCTCCGGCGCACCCGCATCGCCCCGCGCACGCAAGATAGCCGCTGAAAAGGGTGTGGATACCAGCCGCGTTGCCGGAACAGGCCCTCACGGACGCATCATCGCCCGCGACGTGGAAGCCGCCGCCGCCGCCCAGGGTACCCTGACGGGACTGGCCAAGGCCAGGATGGCCGACGGCGGACTTGCATCGCCCGGAACGGGAAGCGGCCTGAACGGTGCCGTGAAGGGCGCCGACCTGAAGGTCTGGAAAGCCAACCACACCGACATTGCCGGAGAAGGCGCCGAGTTCGAAGTGGTGAAGATGTCCAACATGCGCAAACTCATTGCGAAGAGCATGTACAACTCCCTCCAGAACTCCGCCCAGCTCACCCATATGCTGGGTGCCGACGCCCGCAAGGTCCAGGCGCTCCGCAAGAAAGCCAAGAAGGCCTTCGAAGAGGGTAAGGTGGATGTCAACATCACCATCAACGACTTTGTCTGCTATGCCGTCATCAAGGCCCTGCAGAAGTTCCCCAACCTGAATTCCCACTGCCTGGGAGACGCCATGCGCCTCTTCAAGAGCGTGAACCTGGGCCTGGCCGTGGATACAGAACGCGGCCTCATGGTTCCGGCCGTCCCGCACGCAGATGAGCTGAACATCACCGGCCTGGCCAAGAACCTCAAGAAGGTGGCCGAAGACAGCAAGAAGGGCAGCATCAATCCGGACCTGCTTTCTCCGGAAGCCGCTTCCTTCACGGTATCCAACCTGGGCGGATTCGGCGTGGAGTGGTTCACCCCCATCATCAATGTACCCCAGAGCGCCATCCTGGGCGTGGGCACCATCGTCCCGCGTCCGAAAGACCTGGGCGGCGGTGTGGTGGCCTTTGTCCCCTACATGGGCCTGAGCCTCACCTATGACCACCGCGCCATCGACGGCGGCGAAGCCACCCGCTTCCTCAAGCAGGTTGCCACGGAAATCGAAAACCTGGATGTTGAATTTTAAAATACCACACGATAACCATGTATGATTTAGCCATTATCGGAGGAGGTCCCGGCGGATATGTCGCTGCCGAGCGCGCCGGTGCGCAGGGCCTTTCGGTCGTCCTCTTCGAGAAAAGGGAAATGGGCGGTGTGTGCCTGAACGAGGGCTGCATCCCCACCAAGACGCTGCTCTACAGCGCCAAAGTCTTTGACTATGCCCGCCACGCAGACCAGTACGGCGTAAACGTGGACGGCGCATCGTTCGATTTTTCCAAGATTATCGCCCGCAAGGACAAGGTGGTCAAGAAACTCGTCGGCGGCGTCAAAGCCGGCGTGAAGGCCGCCAGGGTCGAGACCGTCAAAGGCGAAGCCTGCATCAAGGGCCGCGGAGCCGACGGCATCACCCTCACCTGCGAGGGCAATGACTATACGGCCCGCAACCTGCTGCTCTGCACGGGCAGCGAGGCGGTGGTTCCGCCCATCCCCGGTTTGAAAGAGGCCGGCGATGTCATCGTAACCAACCGCGAGATCCTCTCCCTGCAGGAGCAGCCCAAGGAACTGGTCATCATCGGCGGCGGCGTGATCGGCATGGAGTTCGCCAGCTTCTTCAATTCCATCGGCACCAAGGTGACCGTGGTGGAGATGCTCCCGAAAATCCTCGGTCCGATGGATGACGAGATCAGCACGATGCTCCAGGGCATCTATGCCAAGAAAGGCGTTACCTTCTGCCTGCGCTGCAAGGTAACGGGCATCGAAGGCAATACCGTGGTCTATGAAGATCCGGAAGGAAAGGTCTGCCGCGTGAGCGGGGACAAGATCCTGGTGAGCGTGGGCCGTCGCGCCAACATTGCCGGCTTCGGTCTGGAGACGCTGGGTGTGGAGATGCTGCTGAACCGCGGCGGCAAGCCCTGCGGCGTAAAAGTGGACGAGCAGATGCGCACCAACATCCCCAATGTCTATGCCGCCGGCGACGTGACCGGCTTCTCCATGCTGGCCCATACCGCTTCGCGCGAGGGTGAAGTGGCCATCAACAACATCCTGGGCAAGAAAGACCGCATGCGCTACAATGCCATTCCGGGCGTGGTTTACACCAATCCCGAGGTGGCCGGCGTCGGCCTTACCGAAAGCGAGGCCCAGGCCAAGGGCATCGACTGTACTGTCGTAAAACTCCCGATGGCCTATTCCGGCCGTTTCGTCGCCGAGAACGAACGCGGCGAAGGCCTGTGCAAGGTCCTGGTGGGAAAGAAATACCACGAGGTGCTGGGTGTCCACATGCTGGGCAACCCCTGCTCCGAGATGATCCACAGCGCCTGCATCGCCATCGAACAGGAAATGACCGTGGAGCAGCTCAAGGAGGTCGTTTTCCCGCACCCGACCGTCTCCGAAATCCTGAAAGAAACCGTTTTCACCCTGAAATAAGCCATGCCGAAATCCTTATACATCGACCCCAATGAAGTGCTCCGCCCGAAGGAGCACGAGATCAAGTTCCCGGAAATCCCCGTAATGCAGTACAGCAAGTCCGTGAAGGACGAGCTGGACGAGGGGCATTTCACGAAGGACGACCTCAAGCGCATCTACCGTGACATGTCCGTCATCCGGGAGTTCGAGACGATGCTGAACCTCGTCAAGACGACGGGCGGCTACAACGGTGTCGCCTACAACAACCCGGGTCCCGCCCACCTGTCCGCCGGCCAGGAGGCCGCCGCCGTGGGTATGGCTTACAACCTCACCACCGACGACTTCATCTTCGGCAGCCACCGTTCCCATGGCGAAATCCTCGCTAAGGGTCTCCGTTCCATCGAAATCCTCCCCGAGGAGGACCTGAAGAAGGTGATGGAGGAGTTCTGGGGCGGTGCCACGCTCGCCGTCGCCGGAAAGGGCTTCGAGGGCTCTACGAAGGAACTCGGCATCCGCTTCCTCCTGTACGGGGCGATGGCGGAGATCTTCGCCCGCACGACCGGTTTCAACAAGGGCCTGGGCGGATCCATGCACACGTTCTTCACCCCCTTCGGCATCTATCCGAACAATGCCATCGTGGGCGGTTCCGGTTCCATCGCCGTAGGCGCGGCCCTCTACAAGAAGGTCAACCGCAAGAAGGGCATCGTCGTCGCCAACCTCGGTGACGGCGCCATGGCCCGCGGCCCGGTCCTGGAGGGCATGACCTTCGCTTCGATGGACCAGTTCAACACCCTGTGGGAGGGCGACATGAAGGGTGGCCTTCCGATCCTCATCAACGTGATGGACAACCAGTACGCGATGGGCGGCCAGACCCGCGGCGAG
>JBGUOB010000020.1:0-1907 GCA_045117755.1 Candidatus Cryptobacteroides sp. | reverse complement strand
GGGCGGCTACCGCTCCTGCCGGCAACGAGCACTCCGCGTCGAACCCTCAAAGTTCGAACGCGGAGATCGCTCGTAACCGCCGGGCGCGCGCCCGGCGGTGGTGCCCAACGCCGCCCGAATTACCCGAACGTACAGACCGGGGTCGGAAAAAGCGTTTCGACTGCGGAAGCTGTCAGTTTCAGCATTCGCTGGATTTGCTTATTGGAAGCGTTATAATCGAAATGCATCCGCCTGGCGACCTCCTGTTTCTGCCCGGCAGAAAGCAGCGTCGGGTTCGGGTTTTCAAACTCCTTGGCGCAGAGTGCGCATACAGCGCCGAATAACTCCTCGTCCGTCAGGTAAATCCGCTCGCCGAGTCGTCGGGCCACCTCCGAGAAGGCCTCCTGGTCCCGCCCCAGCCGGCGAAAGTACTGGTGTGCATCTCGGAAATAGTCTTCCGCTTCGCGAATCGAACAGAAACTGGTCGGGAGCAGCATCGGCTCTGGCGCCCTTCCCGGACCGGGGAAAAAGTTGGTCAGGACCATATAATGTGGTGGAAAATCTGCATCCCGGCAATGGCACATGCACCGCCGCTCGCGAAGCGTAAGGGAAGCGAAAGTGCGCGACGGAAGCATCCACCCCATGGGATTAAAGAAATACATACCGGCACACCACCAATAGGAGAATGGCGTGCAGTCCGGCGTGACCACATACCCATTGCGATTGACATAGATTATCTCATTGCGCAAGGCTCGTAAATCTGGGATGCGGAACAACCCGGCCTCGAGGTTCTGCATCCGGCAAAACCGTTTCTGACCGCTAAGGTACCGCGTCAGCCGCTCCTTGAACAGGGCGAAGAACGCCCATACATCCTGTTCCGATCCAACCAGAACCAGATGCAGGTGATTGCTCATCAGTGCGAAGGTCAGAATCCGGCATCGGGGAAACGCTGCTGCGCAAATCCCCAATAGCGTGATGCCGAACAGGAAATCCGATGGACCGGTGAAAATGACTTCCATCTTTTCACCGTTTGTGTAGAGATGCCAGTAGGGGCCGCTTCGTGCAAAAGCGGCCTCGCAGGATGATTCTGTATTCATCGCGCCGACCCTCCTATCCAGCGAGGCTGCACCGCCTCGGGCCCAAGATCGACACCGAGATAGCCCAGGCGTATCTTGAGCGCGTTGGAATTCCGCCCGAGCTGTTCCGCCATTCGGCTCCAGGGGATTTGCTGCCCTGGTTGCGCTGCCTGTCGGTAACTGGAAAGCAACGCCTCGTCATCCGCGTCTGTCCATTTTGAATAAGCGCGTGGATAGCGGGCTCTCAACTCTTCTACCTGCAGTTTGCCAAGATTAAGGAAGTCTTTTATATACAACGACTTGTCTCCGTCTGCGCCACCGGCAAGCCAATCTGACAGGTCGCCGGAGGCGGCATGTTCACGGATCCGCAGAAGGGCATGGGACGACAGTCCGCCGGTAGCTCTGATCGGACCTTCGGTGTCGCCCGTCTTTGCGAGGAGCGTCCCGATTTCTAAAAAGGCATCATACAGTAAATCGTCCAAGGCCTCGTAAGCCAAAGAACGCTGTTCGTCCAAGATTTGTTGGATGCGGGTCTCCCAGGAGGCCTGGGAGCAGACAGGATTGTTGATAGGTTCCATCATAAAGTTTTTAAGTTTTCGTTAGGCCTCACTCTGACACAAGGATACGAAATTAATCTTAGAAACGGAACTATTCTACCAACAGATTTGCCTCTATCCTCATTTTGGGGTCTAATTGAGGATGGGAGGCACGATGAGACGGGGGCAGGGCGGCGTTGGGCACCACCGCCGGGCGCGCGCCCGGCGGTTACGAGCGATCTCCGCGTTCGAACTTTGAGGGTTCGACGCGGCCCGCTCGTTGCCGACAAGTAAGGTAGCTGCCCGCCCTGAATTG
>JBGUOB010000019.1:0-30625 GCA_045117755.1 Candidatus Cryptobacteroides sp. | reverse complement strand
GGAGCTCAGCGACGAGGAGGTCGAGCTGCTGCGGATCTTCGAGGCTCTTGATGTGAAGGGCCGGACGGCGCTGCTGTCCGCTGCCTTCGATCTCGAGGAGCGGATCCCGCCGAAGGAGGGCGACTGATGGCCGCAAAAAAAGCGCCCGCCGGCGGCGAGGCCATGCGGGCGTACATTTACGGGAGATACTCGTCCCACTCCCAGAAGGACACGAGCATTGAGCAGCAGTTCGCGGAGATCCGCGACTTCTGCGACCGGTCCGGGATCCGGATCGTCGGCGAGTATGCCGACCGCCATCTGACCGGGACGAACGACCGGCGGCCGGAGTTCCAGAAGCTCATGAAGGACGCAGCGAAGGGCCACGTGCAGCTCGTCGTCTGCTGGAAGGTGGACCGCTTCGCCCGGAACAGATACGACTCGGCCATGTATAAAGCGCGGCTGAAGAAGTACGGGGTCCGGGTGATCTATGCGAAGGAGTCCATCCCGGAGGGCCCGGAGGGGATCCTGCTCGAGAGCGTCCTCGAGGGCTCCGCCGAGTACTACTCCGCGAACTTGGCCCAGAACATAAAGCGAGGGATGCACGCGAACGCGCTTGAGTGCAAGGTCAATAACGGCCGGCTGCCGCTCGGCCTCTGTAAAGGTCCGGACGGCCGGTACGCGATCGAGCCTGCCGGCGCCGCCCTCGTCCGGGAGATCTTCGCCATGTATATCGACGGCATGAGCCCGACGGAGATCTGCGCGGATCTGAACTCCCGGGGCTTCAGGACGTCCCGCGGGGTGGCATATAACAAGAACTCGCTCCGGACCATCCTCCGGAACGAGCGGTACGTCGGGGTCTATAAGTACGCCGACGTCAGGATCGAGGGCGGGATCCCCGCCATCATCACGAGGGAGACGTTCGATATGGCTCAGGAGATCATCGCGAAGAACGCCCGGACGCCCGCGGCGTCGTGGTCCCACGTCGACTATCTGCTGACCGGCCGGCTGTTCTGCGGCCGCTGCGGCAGCGCCATGGTCGGCGAGTCCGGGACCTCAAAGACGGGCGCGAAGTATAACTACTACACCTGCGTCGGCCGGAAGCGCCGCCGGGACTGTGAGAAGAAGCCCGTGAAGAAGGACGCCATCGAGGAGCTCGTCGTCCGGGAGACGGTGCAGCGCGTCCTCGTTGACTCCGTGATCGAGCGGATCGCCGACGCCGTCGTGGATCTGCAGCGAGCTGAGGCCGAGGCCGGTGAGGGTCCGATCCTGAAGAAGCAGCTCGGCGAGGTCGAGCGCTCCATCCGGAACGTCATGACCGCGATCGAGGCCGGGATCATCACGGAGACGACGAAGGCCCGCCTCGAGGAGCTCGAGGAGCAGCGCCGGCAGTTGCAGGACCAGATCGAGCGGATCCGCTTCGAGACGCCGCAGCTCTCCCGGGAGCAGGTGATCTACTGGCTCGAGAAGTTCCGGGGCGGCGACGTCACGGATCCGGCGTTTCAATGGAAGGTGATCGAGAACTTCGTGAACGCCGTGTACCTTTATGACGACCAGATCCGGATCGTCTACAATTACACGAAGCAGGGAGCCGAGACGGTCGACCTCGCCTTCATGGACGGCCTCCCGGATCCCTCCGGGGACGTGTTCGGCGTTGGTGCATCTTGCTCCACCATCATGCACCTATCCGAACTCGGCGACGAGGCCACGATCATCGTGACGCCGGCCGTGTTCGTGCTGACGGTGCCGCTGCCGGCCTGCGTATAACGGCCGGAAAATAAAAAACCCGCCCGGGAGAGATCCCGAGCGGGTTTTTCGTGCGAGTAGCGACGAGCAGCGCCGTCTATTGATTTTTGCGAGCGTTTACGTTATAATATCAACGACGTGGTCGATGATCCAGACGATCATCTTCACAACGCTCAGCACGGCGACGATCTGGTCGAGTTTGGAAGGCTTGCAGGTCGCCGCCGTATTCTTTTTGCGCTTCATGTTTCTCACCTCCTCTCATAAAAAAGGCCCGCCACGAGACAGACTTCTCGGGCGGGCCTTCATGTAGTCCGCAGCTCGTTTTTGGCCCTTTTTAGGCGCTTTCGTTCTCCGTTGAGTATTTCATTGTCTTATGAGCTTTTCGCGCTCCTGCGGCCGCCTGAGGGCCTTCTGGGCTGCGATTATTCGCTCCCGGCCGGTTTCCCTTCCGGCAGGAGCTTCGTCTCTCTGCAGACCTGTTCGATCTTGGTGTTCAGCCAGACGTCGAAGTCCCCGTAGATCTGCATGAGGGCGCCCACGGCTGCGTCGCTGAGGATCTCCATCACCTTGTCCCGGGACTTCCGGAACGCCTCGAGCTGGGCCTCCTTGGTGAAGGCCCCCTGCTTCTTGAGGGCGTCGACGTAGGTCTGGGACGTATAGGCGACGGCCTGAGCGACGGCGTCTGTGGCCATCTGGATGTACTTCGCGGCGGTCTCATTGTCGAGCTGCTTCTCGATCTTCGACGTCTCGCGACGCAGCAGCGCGACCGCGTAGGCCCCGCCCGCCGTGATCAGCAGGCAGAGGACCGGGACGCAGGCCGCGAGGATCTGGTTCCATGTTTCGTTCATGTTCTTCCTCCTCTTGTCTCAATTCCTCCTGATGTTCGCAGCCGCCGGCATACGGGCAGGTCTCGCAGTCATCGGGCTCGCACGGGTAGGTCCCGTCCCAGCTCACGAGGCTCCGGATCCAGATCCACCCGCAGATCAGGGCGATCACGATCAGGAGAAGGTTGGCGGCCGGCATTAGGCCTTCGTGAAGGTGTCAGCATCGACCCAGCCCCAGACCGTCGCGCCGGATCCGGTGACGCGGATCAGATGGTAGGGATGCTTCGAGGAGCCGAGCCGGTAGATCTGGGTGATCTTGGCCTTGCCTCCCTTGCAGCCCTTCGGCGTGGAGGCGTTCGCGCTCGTGTAGTGGACGCTGCCCTTGTAGTCGACGATGTCGCCGACCTTCGGGGTCCACTTCTCCTCGGCCTGCTTCTTGATCAGGGCCGTGTCGACCCAGCCGTAGACGGTGGAGCCGCCTCCGGAGATCGCGATCAGGTGGACGGGATGCTTCCCGGACGGGTAGAGCGCCGTGACCTTCGCCTTGCCGGGCTTGCACTTCGGGCCGCTGGTCGCGTTCGCGCTCGCGTAGTGGATCGCGCCGGTGTACTCGACGACGTCGCCGACCTGAAGGTCGAGCGAGGGGTTCGTCGGCTTCTCGGGCTCCGGATCCGTCGGGGTGACGGGCGTGCTGCCGGCGTTGTCGAACTTCGGACGACCGAAGCCGAGGGTGTAGCCGTCGTGCATCTTCCGGTTGATCCGCTTCACCTGATCGCTCGCGTTGCCCTCGATGGTGACGATCGTGGTCCCGTTCACGCTCTCGACAATGCCGGTGTGGCTGACCTCGCCGCCGGAGGTGAAGAAGATCTGGTCGCCGGGCTGCGGGTTCTCTGTGAAGTAGCGGCCCTGCTCCTTGTAGTAGCTCAGGGACCACTTGCAGCCGGCGCCGTAGGGGCCGGTCTGACACTCGACCTGCTGGGCCTTCTTGGCGTCGCGGCCGGCGAGCTGGTAGAAGCACCAGTCGACGAACACGTCGCACCATGCGTAGCCGTTCTTGTTGCCGTTGTAGTAGCCCGCAGCGTAGAGGTCGCGGGCGTACTTGGTCCAGTTGTTGTGGCCGGCGTTCGCGGTCTTATCGTCGAGCTGCGCGTTGCTGGCCTTCTCTTTGTAGCCGATCTCGGCCGCGGCGATCTCGAGCAGGCGGGCAGCGGTGCAGGATCCGGACGCTGCCGGCTTCTGCTGGTCGGTGCTCGCGTACTGGTCGAAGTACTTCTGGCCGTAGCTTGCGCGGGCCTTCTGGACGCTCTCGCCCTGATCTGCAGGTCTCTCGAACTGCGTCAGGACGATGTCGGAGGCTTCCCTGATGGTCGCCGCGGACTTCAGGACCTTGAGGACGGCCGTGTAGCCGTTCAGCTCCTTCCAGAGGAAGCCGAGCTGCGTCTCGAGGTCGCCGATCGAGGTCTTGGCGGCCTTGGCGTAGTTCAGGAGCGCCTCCTTGCGGGACCAGTAGGTCCATTGGGCGAGGCCGTAGCCGGCGGAGTCTCTCACGAAGTTCGTGTAGGTGCCGGCGTCGACGGCCGCGGTGTATTCGACGTCGTTCATGCCGAGCTTTTTCTCGTAGCTGTTCTGCAGGTTCGTGGGGATCAGACCGCTCTCGGCGTAGAGGTTCCCCATGAGGCCCGCGATGCCGTAGGCGGTCAGGCCCTTCCCGCTGAGGAAGTTCCAGATCTTCTCGGCGTTATTCGTTCCTTTAAGGCTCATTGTTTTCGCCCTCCTTTGCTTTGTCTTTTTCTTCTTGCTCCCGCTGATCCTCCTTGTCCCACTCGCGGTCGCGGTACCGGTCCTTCGTCGTCTTGATCCACGCCATCGCGCCGCACTCGGTCCCGAGGCAGGCGAAAACGCAGGTGCAGAGGGTGTCCGGGATCGCTCCCGTCTGTTTGAACAGGACGATCATGGTGATGGTGAAGGTGATGAGCATGACGGCCACGATGACGAGGATCACGTCCATCGTCCGGATCTGTCTCTCGTATTCCTCCTTGCTCTTGTCCTTCTTCTTGGTGTGTTTGCTCACATTGGTCGCCTCCTTTACTCGAGGATCGACTGGATCCCGAGCTTTGTGAGGAAGTCCTTCTGGTCGTGTTTCACCTTCTCGGCATAGTCGAGCGCGGCGTGCATATCGCCGTTGCATTGAGCGTCTGGGATCCTCTGGACCGCCTTCGCGGTGGCCTCGCCGAGGGCGATGGCTGCGTTGGTGGTCTGGATGACGAGGATCTGCAGCTGCTCCCTGTTTGCTTCCCGGGCAGCTTCCTCGCGCTCCTTCTTCTCGGCTGCTGCCTTCTCGGCCTTTGCCCTCTCAGCAGCTTCCTCGTCCTTCTTCTTGTCGCGCTTCTGGATCCGGCGTTCAATGAGCCAGAAACAGAAGGCGGTCACGGCCGTCGGGATCCCCATGATGGTCACGAGCTGGCCGAGACTGAGTACGATTTCCATGTCTTTTTCCTCCTGTGTTATAATTTTCGGCCCCTTTGGAATACGGTGTCGGCCGTCAGCTTGGTCCGGATGCCGTCGCTGTCGTAGTGCTTCATGTCTCCGAAGTAGCTCTGCATGGTGGCGTTGACGTTCTCGACGTCAATCTCGCCGGCAGCGTACTCCTTTTCGATGTGGGCGATCCTCGCCTTCATCTTCCGGAGACTCTTGCGCTTGAGCTTGCGGTGGCCGGGCCGGATCCGGTAGCCGACGAACTCGACGCCGTGCCGGATCGTGTTGATCTGCGTCTTGTCATTCAGGTCGAGCAGCAGCTCCTCGCCGAGGAAGTCCCGGATCGCGTAGTAGTCCGCGACCAGACGGTCGCGGTCATTGCTGAGGATGATGTCGTCGTCCATGTACCGGACGTCGAAGTGCTCCCGGAGCTCGTGCTTGATGAACTGATCAAGCTGGTCGAGGCAGATGTTCGCGAGCATCTGGCTGGTCAGGTTTCCGATCGGCATACCACGATCAAAGAGCCGCTCCCCGGGCTCCACCTCGTCCGGACTGAAGCCGGCGGGCAGGCCGAAGGCGGTGTGCTCGCAGTTGATGATCGTCTCCATGAGCCAGAGGGTGCCCTCGTCGTCGATCTTCGACCTGAGGATCCTCATGAGGACCTCGTGGCTAACGCGGTAGAAGTATTTCGAGATGTCGAGCTTCAGGAAATACCACGTCCCGGGCCTGCGGTCGACCATGTTGATCCACTTTTGCAGCTGGTTCGCCGCTTTGACGCGGCCCTTGCCGACGCGGCAGCCGTAGCTATGCTCATAGAACTGCCGGTCGATCAGCGGGTTCAGTTGCCGGTAGATCGCCCATTGTACGACCCGGTCCTTGAAGCTCAGCGCCATGATCAGGCGCTTCTTGGGCTCGTAGACGTAGAACTCCCGGTAGCGTCCGACCTTGTAGGTCCGCCAGAGGAGCTCGTTCTGGATCTCGATCAGGTTTTCCTCGAGGTTCGCCGAGAAGGCCGCGACCTCCCGCCGGTCCCACTTCCTCGCCGCTGCTGAGTAGTAGGCCGCCAGCAGGTTCTCCCACGAGCAGATCCGCTCGTAGAGGTTCGTGATCTTTGCCATGATAGGCGTCCTCCTTTAATGCAAAAAAATAGCCGCGTGTGGCACTCCTTCCGGATAGTCTGCGCGGCCTGCCGCAGCGCCTCGCGACGCTGTCCGCTCTCACGGAAGGCATGAGCACCCCGGCTGTGTCTTTAACCGGCGGCCGGTGGCCTCCGGTTGGGAGATACGCCCCTTTGACCCTTTCGCTCCCTTCGCCCGTAGGCTCAGGGCTTAGCATTTGATAGGCCAGAGCGGAGCGGCCGCCGATGTTGTCGTTGGAGTTCGAGCGGGCATTGTTCGCATTGAAGTAGAACACCCCGTTGTTCGTGCCGTTGTTCCAGTTGCCCCCGCGATTGACGGCGCGCAAAGTTTTTCCCGGCATATCCCCCGATGTGGATCACCTCGTCTTTGCTATCCAGCCGCCGAGGAGCTTGCCGATCTCGTTGATCTCCTTGCTCCATTCCTCATGGAGGCCGGGAGAGATCAGCTTGACGCTCGGCGCGACCGCGACGTCGAGGAAGCCGCGGAGCTTCTCCTTCTCACGGTCGAGTCGCTGCTGGTGTGGGCGTTTGCTGCCCCGTTCGAGGTTCCCGTCGATCGCGGCCTCGAGCATCCCGCACATGGCGTCCTCCATGTGTTTCCCGATGGTGTACTTCTCGGGCTTCCTCATGTTCTGGATCCGTGGGACGGAGAGCACGATCATCCGGGTGATCTTTTGCTGAAGTAAAAAGTCCTGCTGCATGGTTTGGCTCCTTCATAGAGGAGGGGCGCCGTGGATGGCGCCCCTCTTGGGTCAGATTTTCAGAGATCAGATTTCAGGGATCTCAACGTAAGCGGAGCGGCCGCCGAGGCTGCCGAGGGAGTACGAGCGGGCATAGGCCGCATCGAAGTAGAACACCCCGTGGTTCGTGCCGTAGCCCCAGTTGCCCCCGCGACCGACGGCGCGCTCGGCTTCGCCGCTGTTAGCGTAGAACATGTCGCCCTCGTAGTCGAAGGTGGTGTCGTCCGGCGCGAGCGCGTAGGCGTAGAGGACCTCCTTCGCCGCGGCGCTGACGTTTCCGGAGATCGCGACGTTGACGAAGGTGCAGCTCTGGTAGGTGCTGGTCAGGGTCCCCGCGGAGGTGTCCCACGTCCACTTGCTGTTGCCCCAGCTCAGCTTCAGGGTGTTGGAAGTCGTGCCGGATCCGTCAGGCGTCACGAAGTCGCCGGAGGTGGCGTCGACTGCCTTCCACTCTGCCGAGGCTGCTGCCTGCGAGTGAGACGAGTCGGCCGCGTTGTTGTTCACGAGCAGCTGCAGCTCGCCATAGACGAAGCGGATGCCGCCGACCCACTCGGAGACGTTTCCGTTCAGGTCGAAGATGCCGGACGCCGTCTTATCATGGGACCACGTGAGGGGGCCGGTGCCGGTCGCGACGCGCTGGATGCGGTTGCTGCTGTCACGAGGCATGGACGGGATCGCCTTGTAGTTGCTCTCGCGGCTGTCCTTGCCGTAGTTGTTGTTGCCGTAGGGCAGGAAGCCGTTCTTCTTGCACCAGAGGGCGATCAGGCCCCACTCGGCCGCGGTGATCTCATGGAAGCCCTGACCGGCCGCAGCAGCGCGAGACACGAAGGTGTCAAAGTTCGCGTTCGCGGCAGGGTCCACGCCGGGCAGGGAGTAGAGGATCCCGTCCCGGTTGAACGCCTGATACTTGCCGATGTAGATCGCGTCGACCTCCTGACCGTTCACGATGAAGGCCGGGTGGGTGTTGCTGCTGCCGCCGGTGATCAGGTCGCTCATTTTGCACTTGGGGATCTTCACGTAGATGCCGGGGTAGCCGTTCACCTTGTCCGCGATGATCTCGTTGTTCGGGCATACCATCTTGACGGCCAGAGCCGTCAGGTCATAATTAGCTGCCATTGTTTTGCTCCTCCTTTTTTTAGTCGATCGCCCAGAGGGTCAGGACGACGGCGCTCATGTCGATCGGGTCGAGCGTGGGCGGATCTTCCTCAGTCTCTCCGGGGGTGTAGGTTGCTTTCGGGATGTCGATCTCCGCGACGTACTTGCTCGCGCCGACGGTCCCGATGGTCAGGTTGCCGGCGGCGTCGACGCAGATGTCGAGGTGGACGTCCCAGTCCTTGCGGTATCTCTCGCAGTTGACGGCGAGAGCGTAGTCGTCGAAGGCGAGGACCTTGCCGTTGCTGCCGGTCTGCTCCCATTCGATCTTGGTGCCTTCGTTCTTTTCAACGACCTGCACGTGTTTGATGGCCATTACTGTGTACCTCCTCTAATTTTGATCTTCAGCGTGACGCTGGTGCCGCTGCCGTCAAAGGCCAGCTTGAAGCCGTTCAGCAGCTTGTTGGTGACGTGGATCCCGCCGACCGCGCCGGTGTGGGCGACGATCTCGAGGACCTCGACGTCGTAGTTGGTGCTCGCCTTGTCTCCGCTCAGGGCGACCGTGGCCGCGCTGTTGTTGAACGGGTAGGGCGCGGTGTTGGTGAGCGTGACCGTCTTGATCTCCTCGTCAAGCTGTCCGGCGGTCTGATACTGCTGGATCGCGAGAAGGGTGACGGCCATGTGCGCGTCCAGAGTTCCACCTTCTTCGATGTTGTTGAAGTTTGCGGCGCTCTGGTTCGTTCCTGCCTGCACCTCTGGGTAGTAGAAGAACAGGATCGCGGCCCCGTTCGCCGGCGCGGTGTCGAAGCTCAGGATGTTGGTGGCCGGGTTGTAGATCCAGTCGTAGACGCGGACGCCGGCGACTGTGACCTTGGCCACGAACAGGGGCTTGGCGGTGATGCTGAAGTTCACCTTCGAGCCGGTCCCGGTCGCGCTTTCCGTGGTCAGCGTGGTGTCGAGGATCTCGTCCTTCCATTTCGTAGGCTTGAACATTGTCTGGTTTCCTCCTTCCTTTATTCGTCCTCAATGACAGGCAGGACGATCTTGATCATGGCGCCCTGCCCGGAGGCCTTGGTGATGTTTTCGGCCTGTTCGGCCGCGACGATCCCGCGGCGGTCGATGATGCGCGAGCCGGAGATCGTGCCGGCCACGTTGTCGAGCGCGGAGCAGACGGCGATCAGGACGATGCTGGTCCCTTGGATCTCCTTCGTCTGCAGCTCTGCGTTGTACCACGTGGATCCGACTTTGAGCTGGACCTTGTCGATCGCTGCGAGCCATTGACGGCGACGCTGATCGAGGAAGTCGTTCTTGTAAAATGCCATTGGTGTGCCCTCCTTTCTTAGGCCCCGCAGACCCGGGTCCCGCACCTCACATAGGGGAAGGCGGACGGGATCGTCTCCGGACCCGATTGTGCGATGTTTTTATTCAGGCCGCCCACGTTCTGCGGGTGGGGCCTGCCTCCGGTGATGGCGCCGGGGCCCGGTCTGGTATATCCGAAGATCCCCGGCTCTGTTTCGTGCTCGGCGAGGACCGTGATGGAGCCGAGCCCGCCGACGTTCACGATCCGCGGGCGGGTGCCCGCCTTCACGTAGACGAAGGCGCCGGCGCCGCCGGCGTGCTTCGCGAGGACCGCGATCGTGTGCTCCATGTAGGCGTAGACGCCCAGCAGGCGCGAGCGGGCGCTCTTGGCTGCGTTCGCTGCCTCGATGAACTCGTTGTAGACGTTGCCGTCCGGGACGTCCTCCGTCGTGCAGATGTAGAAGGTGAAGGGCTTGCCGTTCACCTCGTACCATTCCACGACGACGCCGCTGCCGAGGTAGTTCGAGACGAGCTCCTCGACGGCGTACTTCGTGCCGCGGTGGGCCTTGATCAGCCTCGCGTTTTTGATGGTCGCCCGCTTGGCTTCGATCGTCATGCTGGTCTTGTACCAGTCGACGTTCAGCTCCCACGCGAGCTCGTCGAGCTGAGCCTCAGGCAGCTCGTCGATCTGATCCCAGACGCGGAGCTGCTTGGCGCGGCTTCCGGGGTCCCTGATCAGCTCGTCGACCGCCTTGGCGAGCGCGATGTTGGCCTCGTCCTTCCTCATGAACTGCGGGAGCAGCCGGAGGGAGTTCGGGGCGTTGATCTTCTGGCCCATTTAGTTCACCCCCTCCTTGACGATGTGGCTGACGGTCAGATTGCCGGACCACTTTGCGAGGGTCGTCCCCGGCAGGTCTGTATATACCGGGTAGGTGATCTGGACCATGGTGGCGCCGACGGCGCCCTCCCAGTCCGGGGCGAGGATCAGCTTCCTGAGGTAGTCGGGGTTGATGTCCCGTTTCAGGCTGCTGCCTTGCCAGTAGACGTAGCGGTCGATCGCTCCGCCGTCGCCTTCGACCGTCTCCACGCAGGCGGACTCCTCGGCCGCCGTCGTGTAGTAGACGAGGCTGATGTCGTAGTACTCGACGTCCGGAGCCTTGACGGTCACGTGGTCCGTGAGCGGCCGGATGTCGTTCGCGCTGCACTTGGCGAGCACGGTGGCCAGATCCGCCGCGGTCGGGATCTCCCCGCCGAAGCAGACCGGCGTGATGACGACCTCGCCGTCTGCGATCTCGTCGATCTCGACGTCGATCGTGGACTCGCCTGCGAGGATGCCGCCCGGGACGATGGTGATCGTCAGGAGCCGGTCGTCGTAGGTGATCGAGTAGTCGCTCGTCAGGGCTGCGACCGTGCTGGTCCCGTGCTTCTTGATGACGAGCGTCTCCTTCTGCAGGTCGCTTCCGCCGATGAAGGCGTAGGCCGTGCCGCTCTTGGTGTAGACGCTGAGCTCCTCCGTCCTCGTCCGGATCAGGTTCTCGACGATGGCGTCGGAGATCCTCGCCGGGTTGGACGCGATCGCCCAGTAACGATAGGCAGCAGCAGGGCCGGCCGTGCTGATGGCGTCGCCGGAGTTCCGGATCCGCTCGCGGTAGGCGTCGTCGCTTTCCTCGTCCACGCCGCCGCCGGTGGCCACGATGTTCGTGACCGCGTCGACGAGCGGGATCTGGCTGATGTCGACGATGGTGTTGATCTCGCCGACGCCGATGTCGTTGCCGCTCTCGCCTCCGCTCTCTGCCGTGGCCGTGACGTCGACGTAGGTGCTGCCGGCCTGCAGGACGACCGTGTAGTCCGTCGCGAAGTAGCGGTCGTAGTCGCTGGTGCAGCGGATCCCGGCCGGGATCGTGATGTTCGACGCGATGGCTGCCCCGATCGAGAAGCGCAGGGTCGTCGTCGCCGGCTTCGGGCTCTCGCGGTAGACCTTGAAGTTCTCGCCCAGAGCATCGAGGACCTCGCCCCGTGCGTAGCGGAGCATCTTCTGTCTGCAGCTGTCATTGACGAGCGAGAACAGAGAAACAAAAAGCGGCGCCAGAGCCGACTCGCCGAAGATGCGGCGCTCGTCGCCCGGGTACAGCGGTTCGCTGCATCCGTTTTCGAGCTGCTGCAGGATGGTGGTCAGGATGACGCCGCTGTCTGTTTCGATAAAATCGAGATTGCTCACTTTTCTCCCTCCTTTCTGCTCAGGATGATGTCATAGGTGAAGTCGCCGGTCTCGTTGCCGGTGACTTCGATGTGGTCGACGTCGATCCGCGGCTCGAAGATCTCGAGCTGCCTCTCGGCGTCTGTTTCCGCCTCGGCTGCGGCCGTGTTCATCGGCTGCCCGTGTAGGGTGCCGTCGACTCCCTTGATCCGCTCGTAGGCGACCTCCCCGCGGATGGTACTGAGGATGTTCGCAGCGCAGACCTCGGGGAGGCTGTTCCCTGTTTTTCTCATGGCGTTCCTCCTTCTAACCGAGGCTGAGCTCGTTGGTGTAGACCCAGCTCGTGATCCCGCCCGGGTAGCCGATCAGGGTCTTGGCGCCGTTGATCTGGCCGACCCTGTGCTTCTGCTTTTTCACCCAGTCCGGGATCTTCTGGCCGGTGTAGTACTTCGTGCCGGTCGGGTAGACGTAGTCGCCGACCTTGATGCCGACCGCCGGGGCCTTCTGGACCTGCGTGTTCGGCTTGGCGACCTCCTTCTTGACGGCCGGTGTGGCCGCGACCTTCAGGGCGCTCGTGGTCGTCTCCGGGACGCTGGTGGTGTCCTTGTCGTACTCCTTGAACGTGAAGGCCAGAGTCGCGAGGAGCATCCGGCCAGAGTTGTCCAGCTTCACGTCGCTGACCGCGACCTTCCGGAGCTGGAACTTGGGCCCGAGCTGCCGCCCGTTCAGGTAGAAGGGGCCGGTCAGCGTGACCATGCCCTTCCATTCGTCGATCTCCCTGCGGACGTCGACGCCGGCGCCGGAGTGCAGGACCGTCTTGAAGGTCATCTGGACGAGCTGCGTCCCGCGCTGGTTCGTCGGGGCTTGGCTCTCGGTGCTCGAGTTGTTGTCGGCCTGCTGTTCATAGGCGAAGGCGAGGTTCTCGAGCGCGAGGACTTCCTGAGGGCTGACGGCCCACGTCTTGTTCCTCCATTTCGCCATTGTGGGCATCTGTCCTCACCTCCTTATCCGTTCGGGGCCCCGGTCGTTCCGCTGCCCGGATCGTGGCCCCACGTGTAGTTGTGCGTGTGCTTTTGGAGGCTGACCGTGCCGGCCTTGACGTCCCCGGCGGCCGTGATGCCGGCCGTGAAGTAGAAGCCCCAGTTGCCGTCGGCCCTGCCGAGCAGGATCCCGGTCTGATCGTCGAACTCGACGAACACGACCTCCATGCCCTTCACGAGGTTGCCGCTGCCGCCCCTGAGGTGCCACGGGATGACGAGGTCATTGGTGACGATCCCGGCCTTCGTTTGCACTCGTGCCGTGTTCTTCGCGGTGTTCAGGCTCGCGATGGTGCCTTTTTCGATCGTTCCCATTTAGTAGCCCTCCAAAATGACCCTCCGGAAGTGGAGGGTGCTCTTGTTTGCGACGTAGTCGTGCCGGACCTTCGTGAGGAAGATCTTCCCGTCCCACGCCGATGCCTTCATTGTTCTGAGGCTCATGATGCTGACCGCAGCGTAGCCGGTCATGAGTGCCTCTGAGAAGCTCCCGGTCTGGCCGTTCTTGTTGGCCTCCCTGAGGAGCCCCTTGGCGAAGCGTGCCGCCTCCGCGGCGTTGTTCACGCGGATCGGGACCGTCGGCCGGAGGACCTTGTCGGTGGTCGCGTTCGGATCCGTGAAGGATCCGGAGACGCTGCCGCTCGTGATCTCCGCGCTGCCGTAGGCGAGATCCGTGGCGTCGTTGTAGTTAAAGACGCCGGCCTCGCCGATCTGCAGCTCTCCGACGGCCGTCTGCTGCTCGATGTACGCCTCGTTGTAGACGATCAGGCTGCCGTCGTATATGACCATCTGGCAGCCTTCGAGGGAGCAGAGCCGCGAAAAAAACGCGAAGTCCGTCTCGTTCGTCTGCGCCATGTAGGGGTAGACCTGATCCGTGACTCCGTAGACCTTGAGGGTCAGGCCGTGCCGGCCGGCGATTTCGGTGCCGAGCTGGAAGAAGTGGACCGCGGCCCACGACTTCGAGCGCTTGACCTTGCCGCTGATCGGCATTGACATGGCCCTGACCGTGTAGAGGCCGTTCTCCGGCCTCATTTGGTGGATGAACATGGCCCCCGTCTTTGCCGCCTCGTGCTCGAAGGCGATCTTGTCGCCGGGTTGGGGGTTCCATTTGCTCCATACGCCTCGCGGGTCATTGAACCGGAGGACGAGGGTGTCGGCCTGCTTCTCTGCGTTCATTTCGTGGACCGCGTAGTTCAGGCTGACGTCGTTGTAGATGTCGACGCCGTTGTAGAGGATCCTCATGTCTCCTCACCTCGGCGCCATGGCGGGAGCGTCTCCGGCGCGTCGGCGCTCTCGTAGATCGGGAGCTTGAGCTCCACGTTGGGCCCGAACACGACCACGTCGGCCGTGTCCGGGTTGAATTGGATGATCCGGTGGGCGAGCCGTTCTTCGCCGTACATGGCCAGAGCCAGAGCGTCGAACGTGTCGCCCTCCCGTGTGATGTAGGACTTGTAGCCCGTGATCCTATCAGGCAAAACAGCTCACCTCCCTCATGCGGATGAACTCCTCGAGCCAGTCGAAGAACTCGGCCTCGTGCTCACGCAGCTTGGCCATGATGTCGTCCTCGTTGCCGCCGGATCCTTCGACCGTCGGGCTCCATGTGAAGCCGCTGAAGTCGTAGATCACGGTGACGCCGCCGTTCGTTTCGCTTAGCTCAGAGAGTGAGAAGTTGTCGAGCTCGACCAGCTTGCCCGCCTGCGCGGTGTAGCTTTCGCCGCTCTGTTCTGCGAGGACCTGCCGGAACACGGTGGCCATCTTCTCCCAGAGGGTGTCGAGAGGCAGGACCGCCTCCTGACCGGCTTCGCCTCCGCCGAGGAGGTTGCCGCCGAGCATCCCGAAAAGCATCGGACTGTCGAGGATGCCGCCTTCTGCGTACCAGCTGATCGAGAGCTTCGGGATGGATCCCTTCAGGAGGTCTCCGACCTTCCACCCTGCCGGGCTGATTGAGAAGTGAGGGAGCGGGATGCTTGGCCATTTGAACTGGAAGTTGAAGAAGCCCTTGATGTTGTCGATGATCCCGCTGATCTTGTTCTTCGCGTTCGTCATCTTCTCGCTGATCGTGTTGTAGACGTTGCTGAAGATGGTGCTCGCGGAGCTCTTGATGCCTTCCCACGCCGTCGAGGCCGTGGTCTTGATCCCGCTCCATAGCGTCGAGAACTTGGTCGAGAGCGGGCTCGTGATGTTGCTGGTGAACCAGCTCCCCGCGGAGTTCCATGCGTTCTTCACGCCGGTCCATGCCGAGGAGGCGCCGGTCTTGATGTTGTCCCACGAGGTGCTGAAGAAGTTCTTCACGGGCCCCGTGACGTTGGTGCTGAACCAGCTGCTCGCGGTGTTCCACGCGCTGCTGACTGCGGACCATGCGGTAGATGCTCCGGTCTTGATGTTCTCCCACGTATTGCTGAAGAAGTTCTTGACCGGCTCGGTGATGTTCGTGCTGAACCAGTTGCCGGCCGCGTTCCATGCGTTCTTCACGGCCGTCCATGCGTTCGACGCTGCCGTCTTGATCCCGTCCCAGAGGCCGGAGAAGAAGTTGGCGATCGGCTGCACGATCTTCGTGTTGAACCAGTCGCTCGCAGCGTTCCACGCCTTCTTGATGCCTTCCCACGCCGTCGAGGCCGCCTTCTTTATGCCGTTCCAGAGGCCGGAGAAGAAGCCCGCGACGGGCTGGATGATGTTCTTGTCGAACCATCCGGAGACGGTCTCCCAGACGGAGACGATGGCGTCCCACGCTGCAGACGCGGCGCCGCTCACGGTGTCCCAGAGGTCCGTGAAGAAGCCGACGACCGGCTGGATGATGTTGGTGTCGAACCAGTTCGCGACCGCCTCCCAGACTCCCTTGATGAAGTCCCACGCGGCCTGCGCTGCGTTTTTGATGCCATCCCAGAGCCCCGTGAAGAAGTTCACGATCGGGTCGATCACGTTCGACTTGAACCAGTCGGAGACGGCCGACCAGACGCCCTTGATGGTCTCCCATGCCTTTGTGAAGATCTCCTTCGCGTTCTTTCCGAAGTCCTTGAACCAGTTGATCACGCTCTGGATGGCCTTCACGATGCCCTTGATGACCTTCACGAGGACGCGGATCGCGGCGACGAGGACCTTGCCGATGGTCTTGGCGATCCATTCGAGGACCGGGGCCAGCACGTTCAGGACGTTCTCGATCAGGAAGCTCAGGATCTCGATGATCGGCTCGAGCAGAGGCATGAGTGCCTCGAGGAGCTCGACTATGACCGGGAGGATCGCGTCGCAGAGCTCGGCGATGATAGGCAGGAAGGTCTCGAGCAGCCGGATCACAATCGGTAGGACTTTCTCGACGATCATGGTGATGATCGGGAGGAGCATTTCCAGCAGGCTGATCACGACCGGCAGGATGGCGTCGATGATCTGGCCGATGATAGGCAGCAGAGTCTCGAGCAGCTTCGTGATGACGGGTAGGACCGCGCTGATGATCTGCAGAAGGACCGGGAGGAGCTTCTGGACCAGCTTGACGATGACCGGCATGATGTTCGTGATGATGACCTTCAGGATCGGGGTGAGCATCTGGATCAGCTGCACGAGCACGGGCAGGATCGAGGTCATGATCTCAATGATCGGGGGGATCAGTTCCTCCGCGATGGCCGCCGCCATGTCGAGGACCTCCGGCAGCAGCTCCTCGAGGAGGGGCATGATGCTCGGGACGATCTGCTCGACGATCGGGACCAGTTTCTCCGTCATGCGCTCGATGATCGGGATCAGGCCGTCCATCGCTTTGCTCAGGACCGGCATGAGGTCGTTGATCATCTTGAACACGGCGTTTGCGAGAGGTTTCAGGGCGACCTCGCCCTTCTGCTTGAGTAGCTGCAGCATTTCCGCGAAGTCGTAGGTGTCCTCCGCGGCGCCGTTGATCGTCTCGGTGGACGCCTTCAGCTCCGCTTCCAGATCTGCGAGGGATAGGGCTCCGGACTCGATGGCCTCGATCATGGTGGCCGCGCCCTTGGATCCGAAGATCTCGCAGGCGAGGTTGTAGGCCTCGGTGGAGTCGCTCGCGTTGAGGATCTGGTCGATGTAGGTGTCGATGCCTTCGCTCAGGTTGTCGAAGCCGTCGGCGGCTGCCTTCTTGGCTGCCTTTTGCAGGGACGTCAGGACCGTGCCGGAGTCGTAGCCGGCCTTCTCGACCTGCCCGAGGAGCGTCGCCGCGTCCTCGAAGCTATACCCGCACTCCTGCAGGATGGCTCCGGAGCTTTGCAGCTGGCCCATGAGGTCGGAGAAGCCGACGCCGGTGCTCTGGCTCACCTTGAAGATGTAGTCCATGGCGTCGCCCATGTTTTCGGCCTCGATGTCCCAGTTTTGGAAGGCCTTCGAGGAGGACTCGATCACGGTGCCGAGATCCTCGCCGAGCATATCGGCGACTTGGATGGCTTGGATGCTGATGTCCTCGAGACCCTTGCCGGTGAGGCCGAGTCTGGTGTTGTAGTCTGCGATCGCTTTGGATGCGTCCTCCATCGTCGTCGGGACGGAGGAGTAGACGGTGTCGAAGCTGTCGAGCAGCTCGTCCAGCGCTTCGCCGGTGGCGCCCGTGCCGATCCGGATGGTGTCCTCGACCTCGTCGAACTTGCCGCCGAGGTCTGCGAGATACTCGCCGGCCTCGAAAACGGCCTTGCCGATGGCGACGACGCCGGCCCCGACGGCCGCGCCGATGGCGATCGCTTTGACGTTCAGGCCGCCGAGCTTATCGGTCGCGCTCTTGATTGACTTTTCGAGGCTCGGGCTGAGACTGCCCGCGATGCTCACGACGGCCTCAAGCTGTTTAGACAATGCGATCACCTCCTTTTCTGCGGCTTATAGAGCCGCGGCTTGTTCCCTTGCTTTTGCTTTTGCCGCTCCTGCTCCTCGCTGAGCTGTTCAGCGGCTTCCGCGTATTCCACGAGGAAGTCGATCAGGCTTTTTCTTTCGAGCTCTGTGACGCCGGTGTGGTAGACGCGGGCGTAGTCACGGAGGGCTCTGCGGACTCGCTTGCCTGTGACTCCTCGTCCTCCGATTTCAGAATAAAATTTCTGCCGATCCCCGTGACCTCCACGACGTCGGCGCCGTGCAGACGCTCGAGATCCGACCAGTCGATCTCGGGGTTGACCGCGATGATCGCAGCGAAGCCGAGATAGAGGTGAAGGCCGAAGTCGAACTCGACCGCGGGCGTGATGTTCACGCTGCGGCCGGCTGCCGTCTTGCGCTTGGCCTCAGCTTCGACGAAGCCGATGGCCGTGATCGCGTTGGTGTCGTAGGTCAGCTCTTTGACCTGCTTGCCGTTGATGGTGATCGGGTTCTTCAGTTTGATGCTGTTCATGGTCTTGTCTCCTTTTCTTTAATTGCACGAAAAGCCCCGACCGACGAGACGGCCGGGGCTCCCGTAGTTGGTGCCCGCCATTAGAGCAGGCTGCTGATCTGCTTGTAGTAGTCGACGCCGTTGATCTTCAGGGTCGGGGCGAGGCGGTCGACGCAGAGCACCTCGGCGCCGTTGCAGAAGATCTGCATCCGGCTCACGTTGTAGGTGCTCTCCATTTCGGACGCGCTGCCGATCTCCACGCCGAGGTCCGGGGTGGAGGCGGGCATGGTCCTGATGAAGGCCTTGCAGCCTTCCTGCGTGACGCTGCCGTCGCTCTTGACGACGCTCTGGACCCAGCGGAACTCGATGGTATGCTTGACCAGCCGGTTCATCTTGCTGAAGCCCATGTCGAGGCCGACCTTGGTGATCGAGGCCTGCATATTTTCGAGCAGCCCGATCAGCGGGACGCTCATGTTGCCGAGGGCCTGCAC
Source organism: Candidatus Cryptobacteroides sp. (assembly GCA_045117755.1). Lineage (GTDB taxonomy): Bacteria > Bacteroidota > Bacteroidia > Bacteroidales > UBA932 > Cryptobacteroides. The sequence goes on along the minus strand of JBGUOB010000019.1, from coordinate 12,317 downwards.
GTCGGCGCTCAGGAAGCTGAGGCCGGGCAGGGTGAAGCTGACGTCTTTCGCCGTGAGGGCTCCGTCGACGTAAACGGTGTCGGCGACTACCGCGCCTTTAATGTCCATCCATGCCATGATTATTCACCTCCAAAATAGGCGGCGAAGCCGTCGTCAGTATAGCAGACGCGAGCGGTGCCGCTCTTGAAGGGCGGCGTGTTCGTGAACTGGATGTCGAACACAAAATCGCCCTGCATGATGTCGTTGGTGCTGTTCGCGCTCTCGAGGAACTCCACGGTCGGATCCCCGATGATGGCGCCCAGACCGACGAGACGATCGAGCTCCTCCTGTTCTGCGTTGATGATGCTGTCCTTCAGGCCGAGGGTCATCGGGCCGTCGATCTCCACGCCGTGACGGCGCTGGAAGCCGTTGGTGATGAACTCGAGCATCCTGAAGTTGACGTCGAAGATGCCGCGGGGATCCATGCTGGTGCCGAACTTATAGGCAGCAGTATGAGGCCCCCAGAGCACCCAGCGGCCGTCCCAGAAGCAGAGCGAGGTGATGCCGACCTCGTTCAGGTCGTTGACCTCGACCTGATCGTAGCCGGGGTTGCTCACGCCGGCGCCGAAGTACTGACCGGTCGCCATGATCTCCTTGTTGGAGGGGCTCTCCATCGGGACGGACTCGTGGCTCAGGTCGACGCGCAGCATGGTCGCCGCGCAGGTGGTGGAGAGGTGATAGACCTTCCCGGAGCCGTCGATCTTCTTGGGCCAGCAGACCTTCGAGCGCTCGCTGGTGTAGCCGTTGGTCGTCTGCCACGCTTTCGCCTTCGCGATGGTGTCGACCGTCGAGTTCGCGGGGATGTCCGCGATGACGAAGGCCTCCCAGTGGCCGTTGATCTTCTGAGACGCGGCGACCATCGCGGTGTAGACCGCAGGAGTGTCGGACCAGCCGGGGATGGCGATCAGGTTCGGGATCGCGTTGTACTTGGGGTAGAGCTGCTTGATCGCAGCGAGGCCGGTCGAGGTGCCGTCCGCGTTGACCGCGCCGATGATGGTCGTGCTGGTCACGAGGGAGACCTTGATCGGGTAGTAGGTGATCGTCTCGGTCGCGGTCAGGACCGTGATCGGGGTGACGATGACCACGTCCTCCTCGGCGTCGTAGGAGACGTCGAAGTTGGTGCCCTTCACCTTGCCGGTCACGCCGACGGTGTCGAGGATCACGTTGTGGCCGTTGCTGATCTTCACGGGACCGTCAGAGAGGTCCTGATTGCTCAGCGTGACCTGCGTGTCCTTGTGCGTGTCGGGATCCAGCACGTTGATCACGTAGATCGGGCCGCTGTTCGCGACGGAGTTGTTGAAGTGCTCCGCGAAGGCTTCGCAGAGGGTGTAGCTGTCCCAGTCGTCGAGGTAGCCGAACGTGGCTCTCGCCTCGTCCATGTTCCGGAGACGGACCGGGGTGTTGATGATGCCGGCGGCGGAATACCCAGAGATCAGGTGGACCGGGGCGGTGCCGACGTAGACCAGTACGGTGTCGGCCTGAGCCGCGGCCACGGCTTTGCTCTTGGTGATTTCGCCGTAGGCGCCGTGCTTGTATGCCATGGTGTTGTCCTCCTTCTGACCTTATAGCAGGTCTTGATATGATTTAGGGGTTCGAGTGACCAGACCCGCCTCGATGTTGAAGCTGATCCAGCCGTTCCAGTAGGGGTAGTAGTCCCAGATCGCGCCGTCCTCGACGAAGGGACCGAACTCGATGTCCTGCTCCTTGATCAGGCGGACGCCGGCGAAGAACTCGGTGCCCTCGATCTCGCGGAGCGCGACGTCCATGAAGTTCCAGAGGTCCTTCCAGCCGTCGAGGTTTCTCACGTAGCTCTGTTCTGCTGCCCCTTGTGTGAAGGCCACGCCGAAGGGCGCGTCCTCAGCCGGGTGAGGGACGAAGATCTCGCCGCTCTGCGTGCCGGGGTTCCAGCACGCGACCGCGAGGCGGATCTTCATGTTCCGCTTGTGCTCGGTCATGTGGTCCTTGGCCTCCATTACCTGCACGCAGATAGACGGGATCGGGGCGGCCACGTTGGGCGGGATCCGGTCCTTCGCCGGGACGAAAAGCGCGAACGCCGCCGGCTTGACGTACTGGACCTGTGAGCCGACGGAGCTGTCCGTCGGCGTCTTGAGCTGGACCTTGCTGCAGATGTTCTCGTCGACCCATGCGGTCAGGTTCTCGATGATCTCGGTGTTTGTCATGTCGCTCCCTCCTTACATGGTGACGTTCTGCCGCAGCGCGATCTCCGTGAGGCCCATGGATCCGGCCCACTTCACGACGATCATTTCCTTGCCGTCGACGTTGATGATGGACTCCGGACCGCGCTCGGCCGGCAGCTTCTCGGTCTTGCCGAAGATGATCATGTCAGCCTCGACGTGCCCGACGATCCTGCCGTCCTTGATCTTGTTCACGGTGTCCTCATTGACCACGCAGGTCACGCTCTTGCCCTCGATCAGATGCTCGTCCGCGAAGTCGTCCACGTTCAAAAAAACGCGGTCGAGATCCGCGGCGACCTGATCTTTAAGGCTCACAGGCGTCCTCCTTGGTGTTCTTCTTGCGCTTGCCGGCGGTCGCGCTTGCCGCGGGCTTCTCGCTCTTTTCCTCGGGCTGCTCCACGTAGACGGCGGCGCCCAGCTCGACCAGCTCGGCCTCCTTGGCCGGGGACTGCTCGAATGGGTCGGAGTCCGGCGTCTTTTGCTGGTAGATGCCGGACTCGTCGGGTGCTTCGGTCGTGTAGATGCCCTTGATGATCTTGATCATGATGCTGCCCTCCTTACACGGGGTCAGCAGCGCTGACGTCGGGGGCGTCCTCAGGATCCTCGTCCTCGGTGTCGGCTTCGCCTTCACCTGCGACGATCTCGTTGATCAGAGCGATGACGTCCTTCTTGGAACGGAGGCTCTTGAGCTCGTCCTCAGTCGCGCCGACGCTGCGGGCGACGTCCTTGAGCTCGTCGAGCTTCATGTCCTCGTTGTAGACGAGCGCCTCCTGATCGTCGGTCTCGGGATCCATCTGGACCGGATCCGCCGCCGGTGCTGCCGCTCCGTCCACGATGACGGCGACCTTCAGGGTCACGAGGCGATCAGCCTCCGCGTCCTCCACGAAGAAGGGGGCGTCGTCCGCGTTCTTGCGTTCGACGACGTGGGGCTGAGGTCTGAAGCCGTAGGTGCCGTTGATGATTTTGATCTGTTTCATGCTGCGCTCCTTTCGTTGGTGCTCACGCTGCGGCTCTTAGGAGACGCAGTTCGCGAAGTATCTCCACGGCGCCTTGTTCTTGGGCGCGGTGAGGGGACGGGACGCGAGGCGGAGCTTGCGGGTGTCCTTGTCCTGATCGACGACCAGCTTCGGGATCCTCTGACCGCTGAAGGTCTCGGGCTCGTCGGAGCCGTAGGGGATCTGAGTGACGGCGCCGTAGTAGCGCTTGCCGCAGCCGGGGGCCGTGACCATCGCGGACTTCGCAGGGAAGAAGCTGGTCTTGGTGCCGTCGTCGGCGACGTAGCGCTCGCGAGCGACGAAGATGTTGAGCATATAGCCGTCGAAGTCGAGCTGACCGACGTGAGAGACTCCGGGGTAGATGATACGACCGGAGAGGTCGCCGATGAACTCGTGGCGCTTGTCGAGGAGCGCCTGCAGGTCGCTGAACTGCTTGATCGTCGCCCATGCGGTAGAGCCGAGGACGAGGTCAGTCGCAGGCAGGCCGCACTCGCTGAGCTCGTCGCACATGGCGAGGACGTCCGCCTGCATGATAGCGAAGGTCGTCCACGTGGTGCCGGTGTAGATGCTCGGGTTGGTGCCGTTGCTGTCGTAGAAGTAGATCGGCAGGCTGCGGCCGGTGGTCGCTGCGTCGATGTACTCCTGAACGGTGACGCCGTTGTTGATCATGGTCTGGGCCGCCATCCACTCCTCGCGGCGGACGATCCTCTTGGTGAGGTCGGTCAGGTCGCGGATCTGCAGATTGCGGGCGCGATCGGCGGGGGTGCTGTTCGCGTAGAGAGCTTCGCCGAAGCCGCGCTTCTTCAGGTCGTCCAGAGTCAGGAGACGAGAGGGCGCGATCATCGGGGGCTCGAACTCGTGCAGCTCGTAGCCGCCGCGATCGACGGCGATGTCGCCGGCGCGAGGATCCACGAACGGGGCCATCTTGCGCTCGCCGTCCATGAACTCGACGAGGATCTTGTCGGTGGCGAACTCGTCGGTCTCCCCGAAGTAGCGATCACGGAAGAACGTGGTGTCGGGGACGATCTCCTCGGCCATGCCGGCGAGGTAGTAGGTGTCGAAAAAGTCGATATTCTGTGCCATTTCTGTGTCCTCCTTCTTTTATTTCGCGGACTTGGCTGCGAGGTAGATGCCGCGCTCGCGCAGGACGTCCTTGTCCGCTTCGGTGATGGTGTAGCCGGCCTTGACGGTCAGCTTCGCGGGGTCGAAGCAGCCCATGTCATAGACGGCCGCGTTCACGTCGACGCTGGTGCCGACGTCGATGTCGTCGGCGAGGATGCAGTCGGCGGTCAGGGTCTCGTTGGTGGCTGCGGTGGTGCCGAGGATGACGTACTTGTCGTCGCCGGCGGAGCCGGAGCTCTTGGCGAGGATGGTGCCGCGGACCAGAGTCGCAGCGGTGCCGAGCTTACGGATGGTGACGCCCTTCACCTTCGCCTCAGGAGAGAGGCCGGAGATCAGGCCGTCGTAGGTCATGGTGTCGACCATTCTGTTGAGATTGCGTGCCATTGTTTAGCCCTCCTTCTTCATGGCTGCCTTCGCAGCTTCGCGGCCTGCGGCCTTGCGCTGCTCTTTGGTCAGCGGTTTGTCGTCGCCGTCGTTGGCGGCTGCTTCCACCTTCTGAGCGTTGGAGGCCTTGTTGTCGGCCGCGACGTTCTCGAGGTGCTTGGTCCCGAGCTTGGCCTGCTTCTGCATAGCGCGGAAGGCAAGCTGCTCAGCGGTGCAGGCTCCCTCGCCGTACTTGGCGTCCTGCACCATGTCGGTGTCGCCCACGGTCGCAGCGATCTCGTCGATGCTCTGCAGACGCGCTCTTTCGTTGGCGACGGCCTCAGCAGCGGCAGCAGCCTCGATCTGAGAAACGAGCTGCGGCTCTGCCGTTCTGAGTTCTTCGGTGGTTTTGAACATTGTCTTTGTTCCTCCTTCTTCGTTTGCTCCGGCTGCTTTCGCTCCGGGCTTTTTAATTTCGGCAGCTTTGGGAGAGGCTGCGGAAATACGGGTGATGTTCAGGCTCTCGGGGATGTGGAGCCCTCTGACGTCGTGCCTGACGCCTGCGACCATGAGGACGTCCTTGCCGATCATCTTCATGTCCGGATCTGCTCCGGAGAGAAGCTCGTCGGCGAAGCCGTTCTCGATCGCTTCCTTGCCGGTCATCCACGTCTCTTTGTGCATCATGCTCTTGAGGTGGTCGATCTCGTCGCCGGTCTTGGCGGCGTAGATCTCGGCCGTGGCGTCGATGCCGGCGTTCAGCATCTTGATGATCGCCTTCAGGTCGTCGATGTTGCAGTAGTCGATCACGGTGCAGGCGGGCTCGTGGATCATCACGAGGCTGCCCGGATAGACCTGCACGGTGTCGCCCGCGCACATGATGACGCTCGCCGCTGAGGCCGCGATGCCTTCGACGACGACGTTGACGTGGGCCCCGAGGGCCTTGATGGCGTTATGGATGGCGATGCCGGTGTAGAGATCCCCGCCGCAGCTGTTCAGCTTGACGGTGATCTTGCTCTTGCCCTTCACGGCCGCGAGGTCATCCATGAAGCCCTCGGGCGTGATGTAGAGGCCGGGCTCAGGCTCTCCGGTCCACCAGTCGACGGGCTGCTGGCTCACGACGTCGCCGTAGAGGACGATCTCGCCCTCATCTTCGGAGACGCTCGCGATGTTCCAGCACCTCGCAGCGGATCCGGCTGCCGCCTTAGCCCCGGCCAGAATTGTCGGGCGGGGTTTGAAGCTGTTCATGTGTCAGTTCCTCCTTCACTCTCTTGGTGATCTCTGCCGTGATGGCGCCGATCGCTGCCGTGATCGGATCCGGCGCGGCGGTGTTTTCGAGGCCGTGCTCCCGGAGGAGCTGACGCTCGATGTCGAGCTGCGCGACGTTGTCCTGCCATTGGCCGCCGTTCAGGCGGATCGTGCTCTGCTCGTGCGTGCTGAAGCCGTGCTCGATGGCCATGGCCTCCGCCTCGATCTCCTTGGTCGGGTCGAGCATCCCCTGAGAGGGCCCGATCCACTCGCTGCCGAGGTAGGCCTTCCGGATCCGCGGGTCCGTGAAAAATCCGGGCGCGAGGATCCTGCCTCTTGCGACCGCTTCGCTGAGCCAGATCTCGTAGACCGGCCGGCAGAAGTCCGACGTGAACCACTTCCGCCTCATTTGGAACGCCTTCCACGCTTCGAGGAGCGCGGCGCGGCTCGCGGAGTAGCTCGCGTTGAACGCCTTCAGGAGCAGGTCCTTCGGGATCTCGAGCGCGGCGCCGATCTGTGTGGCCACGGCCGTCACGAAGGCGTCGAAGCCGTTCGCCGGTCTCTTGGGATCGGCAAAGACGACGTCCTCGCCGGGCTCCATGAAGTTGATCGTCCCGGCCCCGAGCTCGTACTCGTTCGGATCTCTGCTGACCTCCTGACCTGCGGGAGCTCCGTCGACCTCGCCCCAGCCGACCTCGTTGAACGGGTTGTCTGAGGCGCCGGCGGTCGTCTTTACGAAGGCCGCGAAGCAGCTCTCGATGTTCGCGGCCGTGAGCTCTGCGTCGGTGTAGCGGCGAAGCTGCAGCAGGGGCTCGATGACCGGCGCGAGGTATGTGACGCCTCTGTACTGGTCAGCGCGTTCGCTCTCCATGAGCTGCAGGACGTTCGGCAGTCCGGTCCGTTTCCCGTATGCCTCCACGCGGACGAACTTCTCGGGATCGCTTCCGACTTCGCCGGGGTAGGTGTTCGCGATGTGGTAGGCGACGATCGCGCCGTTCTTGTCGACCTCCACTCCGTCGAAGATCTTGTTCCCGTTCTCGGCTTTGCCGTCCGTCATCATGGTCCCGGTCTTGCCGGGCGTCCGGACGCGGTCCGCCTCGATGATGTGAAGCCTCAGCGCGTAGGGCATGAGGGGCGTCGTGTCGTACTGCTTGATCACGACGAAGCTGTCGCCGCTCGTCAGCCATGAGCTGAAGGCGAGCTGCTGCATGGCATAGAAGTCATTGACGCCGGTGGCGTCGCAGGCTCTCTTGTCGTCCGCCCAGAGGGCGAACTCTGCCTCGGTCTGCCGCTGCCATGCTGCGGCCTGCTCCGGAGTCATGCCGAGCGTCTCGCTGTCGACCTTCGCCTTGAGCTGAAGGCCCATGCCGATGACGTTGGTCCGGTTGGTCGTGATCGCCGACTTCGCGATCGGGGTGCTCATGCTGAGCATCCTGCCGCGCTGCCTGAGTGTGGCGTTGTTCCAGTCGATGTCCTCACGAGGGGACCCGCTCCTTGCCGTGAAGCCTTTCAGCGACTTCTTGCGATGGCTCGCGCCGGCCTCGCTGTACCCTTTGTTCTGGGGGCGGGCTGCTGCCGGCTTTGCGCTCGGTGTTTCCTCAGGGAGCTCCCGGGGCTTTTTGGTGTTCTCGCTTGCGATGGTGCTCACCTCCTTCTCGAAAAAAATGGAGGGCCCGGAGAGTAAAGGAGCCAAAACTCTCCGGGGGATCCTCCTGTTATAAGGCGCCGGCCGGCGCCGTATAACCGTTTACCAGTCCATTGGGATCACCCCGACGGACTTGCGGGCCTTGCCGCCCGCGAGCTCTGCCTCGAGCTCGTCGATCTCGTTCTCGAGGGCCTTGATGTGGGCCTTCAGCTTGTCGAGTTCCAGACGGGTGAGGCTCCTGCTGCCGATGGTGTAGCTCTGCGCGTTGCCATCGAGCAGGTCGATGTATGCCTGCCGGGCCTTCGTGAGGGCCTCGCGTTTGAACTCGAGGCGGGCCCGGATCTCTGTGGCGTCTCTTGCCATGGTCTCCCTCCTTACCAGTCGTCGTTGTGCTGTGTCCGGACCCTCTTGGTCCGGCGCTGCTGCGGTGCCGGAGCCGCTCCGTCCTTCGGAGGCAGCGCGGCGCCTTTGAGTCTGCGCTCAATCGCGTCCATGTCCGGGTTGATGATCCGGAGGCCGGCGTTCGCGTAGTTGCGGCAGTCGAGCGGCTCGTTCCGTTGATGGCCCGGGAGCTTCTCCCACGCCCAGCGGGTCCCTCGCTTCGTGTTTGTGAGGACGAGGTGCTCGCTGAGCAGGCCGTTGAAGTACTCGACGTCGTAGCCGGCCGCCTCCTCCTTGGGGAAGTGGCAATACTTCGCGCCGGCCTCGCCGACCTTCAGGTTGCTCATGATCGCCGCCTTGCCGGCGTCGACGCCGATGGTGTAGAGCCAGCAGGTGACGGCCTTGTTCTCCCGGATCGGGACCTTCGAGGGTGGGCTCGTGAAGGGGTAGCCCTCGCCGCCCTTGCCCTTGATCGCGAACACGCGGAAGGGCTGCCGCGCTCTGCAGGCCTCATAGACCTCTTGCGTGAAGTGGCCGCCGGAGTCGACCAGCGTGATTGAGATCCGGAGGCCGCGGCCGTTCTTGAACTTGTAGACGTGCTGGATGATGTCGTCCAGCCGCGCCCAGACCTGCGGCGTGTCCGGGCGGCCCATGATGAAGCCGCGCTTGATGCCCCAGCTTTCGCCGTACTGCCCGTGGCCGACCACCTCGTATTCGAGGCGGTTGTCCTGCGTATCGACGCCCATGGTGAGGACCAGAACGCCGTCGGGCAGCTCCACGGGGGAGCCGTCCGCGTTGTGGCCGTAGTCCTCGCGCCGGGCGAGCATGGTGTCCTCGTCGGCCAGATCGCCGCGCTCCTCCCAGAGCTTGCCGAGGAGGGTGTTCCAGACGACCTTCAGCCGGAGGGCGTCGTCCTTCGCTTCGAGGAAGGCGAGGACGATCTTGCTCCACGGGGTCCACGGGGAGGAGAAGGCGTTCAGCCAGAAGGACCGGACGCCGGACTCGTATGCGTCGGGGTTGCCGGCGATCCACTTCGCCGGCTGCTGCCTCATGGTCTCCTCAGGGATCAGGCACCCGCATTTCGGGCAGACCCATGAGATCGGACCGTTCAGGCTATAAACTTTCCGCCCGCCGATCTTGGCGACCTGCGGGTCGAACTTGATGTTGTCGAACTCGATCTCGGAGTACTCGCCGCACTCCGGGCATTGATGGCACCAGCGCTCCTGTGTGCCCTTGTAAAAACTGATCTCGATGCTGCTCGCCCCCTTTATGGTCGGCGTGCTGATGTCGATCGCTTTGCGGTTGTAGAACGTCGTCTGACGCCGTTCGGCCAGCTCCCACGGGTCGCCCTCGGCGCCGGCGCTCTTGGCCCAGCGGTCATGCTCGTCGCCGATGATGTAGCGGGCAGGGGTGGACGCGAGCGCTCGCGGTGTGTTGGAGCCGATCAGCGTGATCGTCCCGCCCGGGAATGTTTTCTGCAGCACGGTGTTGCTGCTGTCCTTTGCCTTGACGTCCGCGACCTTGCTGCGGATGGCCTTGCAGTCGCGGATCATCGGGGCCAGCCTTTGCCGGCTGAACTTCCGGGCCTCGTCGAGGCTCGGGTGGATGTAGAGGATCGTGCCCGGGTCTTGGTCGATGATGTAGCCGATCGCGTTCAGCTCGAACTCCGACTTGCCGACCTGCGAGGCGGCGACCACGACGATCTTGTGGACCTTCGGATCCGTGAAGGCCTCCATCGGCTCCCTGAGGTAGGGCGTCCGGGATGTTCTCCATGGTCCGGGCTCCGCCGACGTCTCCGGAGAGAGGCGGCGCTTCTTGTCGGCCCACTCGGCCACGGTCAGGACCTCCGGCGGCTGGAAGCCTCGGACGGCTCTGCCGATCACGGTGTTCAGGCGGGCCAGATCTGTCGGCCTATTCTTCGTCGTCAATGATCTCGGCCCCCTTCCGTTCCTTCGCCCGGCGCTTGAAGCGCTCCGGGTCGTACTGATAGGAGGCGAGAGAGGTGAGGATCTCGTTGCACTCGTCGCGGATCCGGATCGACTCCTCCTCGGGCGTCTTGATCTGCGCGGTGTCCATGGCCAGCCGGCCGGGCAGGGCCGTGATCATGCTCCGGATCTCAAAGACGAGATCCGTCAGGACCGCCTCGACGTCCTCGCTGCGGTGCATCTGGCCCTCGAGCTCCTCGCGCTGCATCATGGCGATCGCTGCCTTGGCCTCCTTCAGGTTCGCCTCGGCCTCCGCCTTCCGGTCCTCCCACGGGTTGCCCTTGCCGGAGTTCTGCGAACGCAGGTACCGGATGTAGGCCTTGACCGTCTCGACCAGCTGATAGCGATCGCCGGCCGGCGTCTTGTACTGCTTGAAGATGCCCTCCTTGCGGAGCTGGCCGACGCGCTGGATCGTGATGTCGAGCAGCTCGGCGACGTCCTTCGCCTTGACGTAGCCGGCGGGCTCTGCCGGCTTCTTCCGTTCGGCCATGTGATCACCTCCTCGCTGCGTCCTTGGCCTCCTTCGGCCGGGAGCAGGGTGGCGGCCGTGGTAAAGTAAAGCGCCGAAAAAGTTCGCCGGCGTCTGCGCGATTTTTGGGCTCGCGAGCACCGCAGGCGCTTTTGACGGCTGGAAGGACCCGCGGCGGCGCGTCGCGCAAAAAATCCCGGCCGGTTCTCGCCGGCGCGGGACGGGTTGGGGTGGTGGTGCCCTCCTTTGGTCGGGCCGGCCTCGGTCCGGGGCTCGGCTCGGCTTGGCTCGGCCGCTTGGGTGGGCGGCCTCGGGTCAGCCCTTGGCAAGCTCCTGCTGCAGGTGGTGCTCGAGCCTCTTGCTGAGGCCCTCGTCGATCTTCTTCTTGATCTCCTCGCCGACCTGTTCGTTCGTGATCATCTGCGGGATGCTCACGGTCTTGATGCTCTTGATGTCCGTCCTCTCGTCGCTCTGCCTCTGGAAGGGGATGTAGCCGGCGCCCTTGTTCGTGCCGAGGAAGGTCTGGCCCGGGAACGTGACCCGGTGCCCCTTCTTGATCTCGGCCGTGACTTGGTACGGCGCGAGCGGGTTGACGATGGCCACGTCCCCGACGGCCTTGTCGCTCTTGATGTTCTGGCCCGGGATCAGCCGGGTGTCCTTGTCCCGCTTCTTGGGCGGGGTGGTCGGCTTCATCTTGAAGTGGGTCGGCGTCAGGAGGCGGCCCGAGTACACGAGGGAGATCTCGTCCACGGTGACGCCCGCGACCTTGATCTTGCCGATGCCCTTCTTCACGCCCGTCATGGCGCCCTTGACGTCGGACTTCTTGATCGCGTAGTACTCCGTGACGGCTGCGCTCACCCATGCAGGGGCGCGGCTCTTGAAGTCGGAGACGGTCCGCTTCACGACGGTCTCGCTCTGCTTGTTCATTTTTGCGAGCTTGGCCTTCAGATCCTCGGCGCCTTCGATCGCGATGTTGATGGAGCCCTGTGACCAGCCTGCTCCTTTGGCCATGTGGCTCACCTCCTCGCGCATAAAAAGCAAGCGCCCGGGGATCGTGAGGATCTCCGGACGCTTTTGTGGTCCTTGTCCGTGTGTTGTCCGTCGGATGTCCTGCGGACGTCCTTCGGACTTTTTCAGCGTAAAGAATAACACGGGGTCTATGTCTCTTTCAATGTCATTTGGGTGTCTTTTTATGTCAACGCCTCAGACGCCCCGTGCGGCCTGTTTTGGCCCGGCCTTGCCCTTCCTTGCCATGAGCTCGTCCTCTGCCTCAGCGAAGCCGAGGAGGGCCGTGCCGTGCTTCCTGAAGGTCTGCCGCAGGTAGTAGTCAGACTTGTCGACGAAGTCGTCCCGCTGCGAGTAGAGGACCTCCGCGATCGCCTCCCACTTTGCACCGTCGAGGTAGCGAAGCTGGATCACGGTCCGCTCGTCCGGCTTGGCCATGGCTGCGGTGATTAGCATGATCGCCTCGTACTCGGCCCGCTCCTTCGCGATGTCCTGCTGGATCTCCTGCTCGAGGTCCATCTTCCTCGCGATGGCGTCGATCATGCGGTCGTTGCTTCCGTAGCTCGGGGCCTTCGGCATATCGGAGATCTGCGGGCTGCCGATGCTGCCGAGCTTTTCCTCCATCATGGCGAGGCGCTCCGTCTTGTAGTCGATCGACTGCCGGAGATCCTTGAAGGCCGTGAGGCGTTTCTTCGCCCGTTCAGCTGGTGGCATTGGTCTCATGTTGTCCATGTTCTTCCGGGTGCATCATCCGTCCTCACCTCCTTCCGCAGCTCGGGCGAGCAGCGGCGCGATCTCGTCGCGGCCGAGCTCCTTCCCGTTCCGGATGCACTTCACGTTGTTCCGGCCGGTGTGCCGGATGTATCTCTCGAC
>JBGUOB010000018.1:0-1653 GCA_045117755.1 Candidatus Cryptobacteroides sp. | reverse complement strand
TGAGAGCCGTGCCAACCAGTTTGAGGGTATCCAGCAGGTCGCCGCCGAGGTGAAGAACGGCCAGACGCTCTGTCTCTACTATACTGCGTCAACGGACATTGACAAGGAACAGCTGAAGGCCTTCTTGGCCGAGACGCTTGCCGACTACATGGTGCCTTCGGCTCTGATGCAGCTCGACGAGATGCCTTTGACCCCCAACGGCAAGGTGAACCGCAAGGCACTGCCGGAGCCAGCCATCACCAGTTCCGCCGAATACGTAGAACCTGAAGGCGATGTAGAGCGCAAGGTAGCCGACACCATGCAGCAGATATTAAGACTGTCGCAACCCGTCGGTGCCCTCGACAGCTTCATGGAACTGGGCGGTGACTCCATCAAGGCCATCCGCCTGGTGAGCACCCTGCGCCAGCAGGATGTCAACATCGCCGTGGCCGACGTGATGAAACTCAAGACTGTGCGTGCCATTGCCGCTGCCCATACTGAGACAACCATTTCCATCAGTCAGGAGCCTTGGAGCGGAGAAGTGAGTGACACACCTATCGTCAACTACTTCAAAGACCTGCATCTGCCCAAGCCCGCCCACTATCTGCAGAGCATGATGCTGCATTGCAGCGGACGTGTCGACAAAGCTGCCCTGCAGACGGCCTTTAACGCTATCACCACCCAGCACGACATGCTGCGTGCCGTCTTCAATGGCGACCGTCTCATGGTGCGGGATGCAGATGCCACCATCACCATCGAAGAGCAGGATATGACCACTGCCGCCGATTTCCAAGCCGCTGTCAAGGAGGCCGCCCAGGCCGTTCAGGCCGGCATCGACATGCAGCAGGCACTACTGCGCATCGTGCTCTTCCATGCACCGGCAGCCGACTACCTGTTCATAGCAGTCCACCACCTGATCATCGACGGCGTGTCGTGGCGCATCCTGCTGACCGACCTTAACGATGCCTATCAACAGGCACTGGAGGGCAAGGCCGTGGTTCTGCCCCAGAAGACTCATACCTATCAGGACTATGCCCATGCTGCTGCCGAGTATCTGGAAAGCTACATGCTCGACCAGGAACGGCCATACTGGAACCGTGTGCAACAGGCCATGGAACAGTTGCCCATGTCATTGGAGAAAGACTACGGCCGTACATTCGGTCACCTCACCGTGACGCTCGACGCCGATGCCACCACGGCTTTCCTGACGGCTCGTGCCAGCGCTTTCAATGCTGACGTCAACGACCTGTTGCTGACAGCCGTAGGCCGCAGCTATCAGAAGACTACAGGACAGCAAGCCGTGTCGTTCCAGTTTGAAGGCCACGGCCGTGAGCAGATGGCCACTCCTTTGGTGACCGACCGCACCATCGGCTGGTTTACCTCCATCTATCCCGTCGTCCTGCAACAACTTGGCGGCGAATTGCGCCACGACCTGCGTCTGACGAAGGAAGCCATGCACCGCGTGCCCAACAAAGGTGTTGGCTACCATGTGCTGCACTTTATGGGCGACCCCCTGTTTGACCGCGACCACTCACCGCTGATCTGCTTCAACTACTTAGGCGAGATGGATGACACGCAGCAGGCAGATTCCTTCTTCACCCTGGCAACCGACGTGGAGGCTGGCGACGACTTCGCCGCAGAAAACGCCGGTGGTACCGACATCACCATCAACTG
>JBGUOB010000017.1:0-3661 GCA_045117755.1 Candidatus Cryptobacteroides sp. | reverse complement strand
AAAAGACGGAGCACGTGCTTTTCGTGAAGGACTACGTGCGCTATCTGCTCACGGGCGAGGCCGCAACCGACCACATCGAGGCTCAGGGCACGCTCATGTGGGCAATGCCCTGGACGGACGGGACAGCTGGGACGGACGGGACGTGGGATGCCGAACTTGTAGCGCTTTCGGGTCTCAATATGTCGGCCATGCCGAAGATCATCGAGCCCACCGCACTCGCGGGGCGCGTGACTGCCGATGCTGCTGCTTTCACGGGCCTTCCAGAAGGTCTGCCCGTTGTTTGCGGTTCGTCCGACAGCGCGGTCGAGGACTACGGTGCAGGCGCCGTTGAGCCGGGCGATCTAATAATCAAGCTCGCTACGGCGGGGAACGTCAATTCGATGACCGCCGAGGCGCACCCGCATCCGAAGACGCTAACCTACTCTCACATCGTGCCGGGAATGTGGTATTCGGTTTCCGCGACGAACGCCGCGGCGCTGTGCATGAGATGGCTGCGCGACGCGTTCTATGCGCCGCGAGTTGAAAGTTCCGGCGTGGGAAACCTCTATTCCCTGATCGACCAGGAGGCCGGGTCTTCGCCAATCGGCGCGAACGGCGTGTTCTTCCATCCCTATCTCCAGGGGGAGAGGTGCCCCTACTGGGACTCGAACTTGCGTGGCTCCTTCACGGGCGTGTCGATCTCGTCGACTAGGGGCGACTTCGCGCGCGCGCTTATGGAAGGCGTCGCGTTCTCGCTCCGCGACTGCTTCCGCACGCTCGAGGAGATGCGGCTTCCGGTGAAGCGGATCTTCCTTATCGGCGGCGGTGCGCGCTCGCGTCTCTGGAGCGAGATTGTCGCGAACGTCTTTAACCGTCCCGTCTCCGTTCCGACGCCGGGCGACGCGAGCTTCGGTGCGTGCCTTCTCGCGGGCGTTGGAATCGGACTTTTCCCGGACGTGAAGTCAGCCGTCGCAAAGTGCCTGCATATCGAGCGCACAATCAATCCCGATCCTGCGGCGGCGATGGAATACGACCACCTCTTCACCTGCTACCGTCGCATCCACGACGCGCTTGCGCCTGTCTACGGCCCGCGAAAGGAGAAATGACGAAGGGGATCTTGCGCCTGCGGCCTGCGCAGGGCTGCGGAATGCGAGACTGGAGCGAAAAGCCCTTCGGATAGGATTTCCGGGACGGAAAGCACGCTCTCGATTAGGCCGAGGAGAAGATCTGTCGTCACCAAGGATTCCAAATGATTAATTTTTCGCGCTGACTTTTTGTCGGCGCGCGGGCTGTTGGAGCGGGTCGGGCGGTTTCCCTTCGAAGCCGCCCGAAAAACTTTTTTCGACTTTTTCGCTCGGATCCTTGACTTTTGCCGAAATAGTGAGTATAATACCTTACTATGAACTTAAAAAAGATAGAGGAGGAGCGCAGGGCGCTCGTCTCGCGCCTGCGCGCGCTCTGCCTGCGCGAGCGCATGCTCGGCGGGACCGTCACGCGGACGATGGTGGGGAACTCCCTGCGCATGACCGTGACGGACAGGGTGGACGGCAGGACCAGGACGCTCTTCGTCCCGGCGGAGCGACAGGAGGAGGTGTCTCGCTGGAACGAGAACTGGAAGGAGATGCGCGGGCTGCTCAGGGCCCTGAGCGAGCTGCAGCGCACCGAGCTGCGCGTCAGCCTCGGGCAGGAAAGCGCTGCGGCAACGTCCGTCCGGGACGTCGTCCCGCAAGGACTCCGGAGAAAGAGGCCGCATTCGCGCGGCTGACCTCGTTCCTGGCGGACTACCGGCGGATATTCAACCCCCGGTTCAGGTCCGTCCACGACACGCGCGACCAGGAGAAGGTCCTCTACGACAGGGAGACCATCGTGTGGACGGTGCTCGCGGGGATGTTCCTGCGCAGGGCGTCGCGGAACAGGATGGACTGCGACCGCAACGAGGGGCGCTTCGCGGAGAGCGTCCTGCGCCTTTCGGGGCAGGGCGTCGACGACTGGCCGGACGGCGAGGGGCTGACCGTCCCGTGCAGCGAGACGTGCTGCAACCTGCTCCGGCGCGGCGGTACGGCCCAGATACAGGGGGCTATCACGGACATGGTCGCGCACCTCGTGCGGGGGAAGTCGCTCGAGTGCGCAAGGTTCCGGGGCTTCATCGTCGTCGCGGTCGACGGCGTGGAGCAGGAGGTGACGCGCAGGAAGGGGCGCGCGGACGAGACGGAGACGCGCTTCCAGCTCGAGGCAAAGGTCGTGGCTCCCAACGGCCTCGCGCTCTCGCTCATGACCGAGCGCGTGAAGCCGCATGCGACCGAGAACGGCAAGCGCGACTGCGAGATCAAGGCGTTCCGCAGGCTCGCGGCACGTCTGAAGAGGGCTTTCCCGAGGCTTCCCGTCTGCATAGTCGGCGACGCGCTCTACGCCTGCTCGCCCGTGATGCGCATATGCCGCGCGAACGGCTGGAAGTTCGTCCTGACGTTCAGGGAGGGGCGCTCCCCTGACGCGTACGAGATGGCGTGCGATTCGATGGAGGTCTCGAAGGGCTGCTGCGGACCTCTCGTCGCGAGAGGCGTGAACCAGCGTAAAATCGAGACCGGCGTCGTGGCCTGGACGGGCGGAGTGAAGTTCACGACCCAGTCCGAGGGCGAGGAGTTCAACGTCGTCGCCTGCGAGGAGACGAAGGGAGGGGCGTACCGCGGGATGTTCGCCACGAACTACGACGTCGACTGCGCGGATGTGGCGTCGGAGGTCGTGGAATGGGGGCGGCGCAGGTGGAACATCGAGTCGAGCTTCGACGTCGAAAAGAACAACGGCTACGGGCTTGAACACGTGTTCTGCAACCACTGGCGGTGCAGCAGGAACTTCTACCTGCTCATGCAGCTCGCGAACAACCTCTGGCAGATGTTCAACTCCTGCGTCGTCCCGAAGCTGGCCGAGGGCTGCAGGAAAATGGCCCAGTCCGAGTGGGTGGAGCTTCTTTTCAGGGCCTTCCACGAAATCGGCATCACGGTCGAGTTCGCCTCGATGCCCCGCAGGTACGTGCGGCGGATGAACCTTTGAAACGGCAAGACGGGCACGTCCTCCCCAATGCAGTCGCGGCATGCCCCCGCCTCGGCGGGGGTAAGGGGGCGGGTTGCCTCGAATAGCGTCTATTCGCGGGCGGCGGCATAAAAACGCGTACACAAATGATGCGCCCGGCGCGGCGAAGCCGTGACGGGCGCATCATTTGGAATCCTTGGTGGAAGATTCGCACTTGCATCTCAAAGTCATGATATGGTACAATATGCTCCGGCAATGGCGAAAGCCAAAGTCACCGGCAGGCGGAGAGGTCTCCGCTGATGGCGAGGAGAAATCCTCGCCATTAACTTTAAAGACAATGTGCGGCGATGAGTGACAAGGATATAAGCGTTTTCGTCGATGAATCAGGCAGTTTTGCCCTGATTCCAATTCTTCTCGCTATTATTTGATTTGCCTCGTGCTGCATGATCAGGCGGCAGATATTTCTGGGGCCGTCTCCATTCTCGAAGATTCTCTCGATGCGATGGGGCTTGGGCGCAATCACTGTATCCATGCCGGGCCGCTTGTGCGCCGCGAGAAGGAATATGCCGGTATGCGTCGCGAAGAGCGGCGTCGCATATTTGCGCGGATGATGTCTTTTATAAGAAATGCCGATTTTGCCTACAAGTGATATGCC
>JBGUOB010000016.1:0-1650 GCA_045117755.1 Candidatus Cryptobacteroides sp. | reverse complement strand
CAACCAGATCACCGTGACCTTCGATAAAGACGTCACGGGGACCTTCACCGTGATGGATCCGGACACCGATGCCCCGTACATTGTCACTACGGCCGGCAGCGCGGGCCGGACGGTGACCTTCACCCTGAGCCCCGCCCTGACCGCCGAGACCGATGGTTTCGTGCTGAACGTCCCCGTCCCCACGGGGATCTACTCGGGAAACATTAAAGTGGTGGCGACCGGCGGAACCAAACGTCGGGCCTTGATCCCCAACCCCCGCACCATCACGCGTGCCTCGGGAAAAAAGCTTGCCGAGACGCTGATTCCCATTCCCTCAGGTTTCGGCGGACCGTTTACATACGAAGGAGAGGAATACTACATCAGCCAGGGCAATATGTATAAGACAGCCACCGGGTACGCCTTGTATTCCGACTGGACGGGTGGTTTGAACCAATACAACGGCACGGCGCCGGGCACCCAAATCTGGACCGGGAACAGCTACTTCGACTGGTCCCACCTGGCCGGATTGTTCGACACCTCTATTAACACAAGCGCCAACGAGTCCATCGACAACGATAAAACCCCCATCGCAGGCTGTTACCTCCCCACAAAGAATCAGTGGACAGCTTTCATCACCGGCACGAGCCGCCCGGGCTCTACCGTGAATGGTACGGTGGGGTGCCGTTACGCCCTCATCCAGCTCACGGGTTATACCAACAATCAAATCTCAAACCCTCTCGGCCTGCTGCTGCTCCCTGACAACGCGACGTTGACAGGCATGACAAAGACATTCACGTGGAACACGAAGTCAACATCTGGGAACACAGGCGTAACCGTAGCTCAGCTTAACGGATACCTCACGAAAGGTTGTGTGTTCCTGCCGGCTTCCGGCCACTACTACAGCAGCAAGTGGGACGATGGAGGCTCCGTTGGGACTTATTGCTCTGCTACGAGTGCCGTCAGTGTCTCCTCGTTCAACTATAGATTCTACAGTAGCGTGGTCGAGCTCTGCAATTCCTATAAGTCCGGCAACTACTACTCGGTCCGCCTGATCTGGGAATAAGCTTTTCTGATTCCGAAAAAAGATGAAAACCATGAACAACATACGACTTTTCTCGATCCTTGCCCTGGCGGCGTCCCTGACGGCCTGCCAGCAGGAGCCGCAGCCCCCGGGGCCGAACGGCTCGGTCGATACGCACATCGTTACCCTCCGGGCCGTTCTTGACAATCCCCGGAGCGGGGAGACCAAAGTTGCGATTGGCGGGTCCAACGTTACCAACTTCACCTGGAGCGCTGGGGATCAGATCGCCGTGCACTCCACGGATGGCAGTTACTACGTCCTTCCCCTGCTGGCCGGCGCCGGCACGGCCAGCGCCACCTTCGAAGGGGACCTGGGCGGGGATCAGAACTACTATGCCGTGTACCCCGCCACCGCCAAGGTGGACGCCAACTACGGGAACAGCACCCTGCAGGTGACCCTGCCGGATTCCTATACCATCTCCGGCTCCATGGGTACGGCCTCGCCGATTCCCATGATCGCCGTGAATACGGGCGGCACGCTCTCCTTCAAGTACGTGGGCGGTATGTACCGGCTCACGCTGGACGATGTCCCGTCGGGGACCAACCAGATCACCGTGACCTTCGATAAAGACGTCACGGGGACCTTCACCG
>JBGUOB010000015.1:0-1585 GCA_045117755.1 Candidatus Cryptobacteroides sp. | reverse complement strand
GGCAGTGTTCAAGATTTTCTGTAAGCGTGCGGACTGCAACGTACAAATGATTCCTGGAGCCTGAGGTCGGCGCCTATGGATGACCGCAGACGCAGCCACCGCTTCAGCGGTTGCCTTGGCAGGTTGCCGGGGAAATGCTAAAATGGATGACCGACGGGAGACCGATGAAGCCTCTAATTCCCATCGCCGTCGGTGAAAGAAGCATAGCATTTCCCCGGCGTTCTGTCAAGGCTGGCGTCAACAGAATGCGCAGCCTCCGTTCCGGTTATGGCAAGCTGTTAATTCTGGGTCAGCCTGCCGGGGTACATGATGTTGAGCTCCGCATAGACCTGCCCCCAGTCTCGAACGGGCATGGTCCATTTTTTCGTCAACTCCCAGGTCGCAAGGTACAGCGCCTTGAGCAGACCCATGGCGTTGGGGAAGATCGTGCGGCCACGGTTCAGCCGGCGGAAGCCGCTGTTCAGGCTCTCTATGGCGTTGGTCGTATACATGACCTTCCGGGCCGTCTGGGAGAACTTGAACATGGGGCTGATGCAGTCCCAGTTGTCGCTCCAGCGGTTCATGCAGCCGGGATACTTGGCCTCCCAGGTGGCCCGGACCTCGTCCAGGCGGGCCAGAGCGGTCTTCTCGTCCGGGGCATGGTAGATCGTCTTCAGGTCGTTGGCGAAGGCCTTCTTGTCCTTGTCAGCCACGTATTTCAGCGTGTTGCGCACCACATGCACGATGCACCGCTGGTATTCCGCCAGCGGATACGCCGCCGCTATGGCTTCCTTGATGCCGCTCAAGCCGTCTGCGCAGATCACGAAAATGTCCTGTACGCCGCGGTTTTTCAGCTCGTTCAGCACACTCAGCCAGAACTTCGCGCTCTCATTCTCGCCGATCGTGATGCTCAGCACTTCCTTCCGGCCTTCCTCGTTGATGCCGAGTATCACATACGCTGCCGCCTTGCGGATCACGTTGTTCTCCCGCATGTTGAATACGATGGCGTCAATGTACACGATGGGATACACCGTGCTCAGCGGCCGCTTCTGCCACGCTTCGATTTCCGGCAGCAGCTTGTTCGTGATCGCTGTCACCATCCCTTCGCTGACCTCGAACCCATAAATGTCCTTGATCTGCTCCGAAACCTGAGCTACGCTCATCCCCCGGGAGTACATCGCGATGATCTTTCCCTCGATCTCACTGATGTTCTTCTTGTACTTCGGCACCACCTGCGGCTCGAAGTCGCTGTTCCGGTCCTGCGGTACATGGATCGGAATCTCTCCCATGCTCGACCGCAGTGTCTTTGACTTGTAGCCGTTCCGGCTGTCGTGGTATTCCGGGTCCGCTTCCTCCCGCTCTTCTACCTGCTCATCCAGTTCCGCCTCCAGCATGCTCTGAATCGTCCCGCCCAGCAGGTCCTTCAACGCCTCCTGGATGTCCGCTGCCGTCTTGATGTCGTACATCTCAATGAGCTGCCCGATAATGTTCCGCTTCTCTTCACTCAGCCCGTTGTTCCTCTTTCTGCCCATGTGTCTACCTCCTGTGATGTCTCTATTCTATCACAGTCCACAATACCTCTTTACAGAAAAGTTTGAACGGGCTC
>JBGUOB010000014.1:0-39838 GCA_045117755.1 Candidatus Cryptobacteroides sp. | reverse complement strand
ACTGAAATGGTGGGATTGGGACATTGAGAAAATTGAGCGCAATTTCAAAGCTTTGTCAAGTGGTGATTTATCATTGATCAGAAACCTATAAATTCGAATTTTATGGTAACTTGTTTTGATGTATGTGAGATTCTTGAAATGCTGTCTGAAGCATCTGTAAAGGTATTTTTGGACGGCGGTTGGGGTGTCGATGCACTTATAGGCAGAGAAACAAGAATACATAACGACATCGATCTGTTCGTAGAGAAGAAAGACTACTGTATAACCATATCCGTGATTACAGGGAAGGGATACAGAGAAGTTATAATGGACTATACGACCGACAGCCATACTGTCTGGAAAGATGACAACGGAAGAATAATCGATCTGCATTGTTTCGAATATGTCGAAGATGGAATTCTATATGACGGATACACTTTCCCAAGCGAAACTTTCTCAGGTAAAGGAAAAATCGGGAATATTGAGGTGTTCTGCATAAACCCGGAGGCACAGGTACAGTTCCATCTTGGATATGAATACGATGAAAATGATGTCCACGATGTTCTGTTGTTATGCAGAACTTTCAATCTTGAGATACCGGAGCAATATAAAACTCACATCTGATTCAATATGCTATGATTACTGATAGTTATGATATTGAAACTGAACCAATGATCAATCTGTTTGATTTCTACGGCAGACGTGGAGATTTTGCAGATATATGCCTGATAATATTCTCGAAGGAAATTCATCGGCATTTACTTGATTCCTACGAATCTGAAATTATTGCAACTATGTCGGCTTGCAATGGCGACACGCATATCTATAAAACAACTTATAAAGGAGTTACGATAACTTTCTACCTGTCAGGAATAGGTTCAGCAGTAGCATCCTCTCAATGTCATCTTGCAAGCTGGCTAACTGGAGCATCAAAGTTCATTATGTTCGGTTCCTGTGGCAGTCTTGACCGTACAACCACACAAGGTAGATTTATCATACCGACACAAAGTTACAGAGGGGACGGGTGTTCATATTATTTTGCAGCACCATCCGACTATATTGATATAGCCGCAAGCAAGGAACTTTCCATAATTTTCGACAAATTATCTGTACCATATATTACAGGTAAAATATGGACGACAGATTCGATGATCAGAGAAACAAAAGGACTTGTACGCAAACGTATGGAAGAAGGGTGCATCGCTGTAGAAATGGAATTGGCTGGAGTTCAATCTGTGTGCGACTTCTACAATTTGAAGTTGTATGCTTTTTTTGAAGCAGGTGACATTTTGGATACAAATGGATATGAAGCCAAAGGCTTGAACAATGCCAACCATAGTTTAAACAAACTTTATATTGCTTTAGAAACGGCAACCTACATCTGAAGTATATCAGAATTGTGAATTCCCTGTTTATCGAAATGATTAGGCCCCGACAGTCCAAGAGGATTGCCGGGGCTTGTCGCTTTTCTTTGTCTGGGGAAGCGTGTAACTTTGTAGTCGATTCAAAAACCGCTCGATATGACCGATAGATACTACGCTGCCACAAAAAAGAGTTACGACCACCACGGCTGTACTGAACTTTGGAAGACAAACGACAGTCTTCAGTTGTGTGCCGACAAAGGAGACCCGCAAGGATTCGGGCTAACTGCCTATGTCGCCATCGACTTTGTGTTCGATGATTCTTTTCTGGACGATCAAAGGTATGAGAGCGTCCGGAGAATTACACAGGATGCGTTCAGAAAGCAATGGAACAAGAGTTTCGATGCGCTGCAGAAGGCGATGCTTCACGGTGGGGAGTATTACATCCAGAAGGACGATACCGGGCATAGATTCTCGTTCCACGCCTTCCTGAGAAATCCCAGCCGGCATTACTCCATTACCTGCACCCAGGAGGAGGAATGTGCCGTGTATGAAATTGAAGTGGAGGATAACATCGTTTTTAGAAGGGGAATGGCGAATCATAGCCGGGCCATCAGCGAGACTTCGTTCTGCAAGGCCTACAAAGTCGCTCTGGAATTCTTCTACGATGGCTCAGCTATGCCGTCCAATCACGAGAAAGTATGGGAGGTATTGGATGCGCTCGGTGGCTCGGACGAGCCGGAGAAGCCGGTGCTCATCAGCGCGGAGTATCATTACCAGACAGCCCGGGAACTGATGCTGAAGCGCAAGGAAGAAATCAAATTCCGCCTGCTCGAGTTGGATGATGTCCCGTCCAAGAGGAGAGAACTGCGGGCGGAGATGAAGGGCATCGACTACTGCGTCTCCATCCTGGACAAGAACCATTAGGACGGCATCTTCTACTGTACCGAGACGAGGATGGATTCCTTGTGGTATTGACTGCGATAGCCGGTCACGGTATCCAGAAGGATGAAACGGCCGTGTACCTGGTATTCGTTCAAGGCGGCACCGGCGCGGGAAACATAGTCGGGTATCCTGACGTGGACCGGATCTGGTCCGCAAGGTTCATCTGCGAGATAATTCCGAAGCATACCAGGATGACATCCACGGCCAGGCTCAGTCAGTTGAAGTTTGGCAAGAAGCCGGTAGCGCTCCGGTGCAGGCTCCACCCCGAGAATCACTGATACAGGTATCACCAGCGTACCGTCTACGGCCGTGGCGTTGGATAGTTCGATGGCATAGGGAGGGAAGGATTCAAAGCGCTGCGGCTCGGGAAGATGCTCGTTTCCCAGCGTGAAGAATCCGTGGTAAGCCGACACGAACAGATTCTGGCCGGAGATGTGTGCCAGGTGATCGAAAGGAGGCCGATGCGGTTCCACTTCCGCTGCGAGACGATTCCAGACGAGCTGTGTAGAGTGGGGGACAGTCCTCCAGGCGGCCAATGCCCTGCGATGCACGTCCAGATGCTCCAACTGGCCTGCAGTACCTCCATAGACGGGATGCGAACGCTTCCGGGTATAGCACTTGCCATCCCTATGATACCAGGTGGTATTGCCTGCGGAACCGTAGGCGTCATTCACAAGTATGGATGGACGAAATTGGGGCATAGCCTAAGTTTACAAGTTTTGGGTTGAGAGGTAGCAAATAGGAACCTCGGAGCCAATACAAAGGTACCAAAAATCAGCGATTTAACCAACATTCAAAGCACCCGCAGCGGCGGGAGCCGCTGCTTCCCTGATATATATTTATACCCTTTCTCCGCCGGTCGCTCGAGGGTTGTCGCCCGGTGTCAGCACCGACGCTGAATCGAAGGACAATAGGGTGGCCTATGGTGCTGTCCAGTCTCTTAGTCGCCGGGGTGGTGTGCGAAGGGATTGCGGGTGGCGGCTAAGAGTCTGGCAGTGCCATAGGACGCGGAACGAAGTGGAGCGTGTCCGGGGAGGCGGTCTGGTGTCGTGGGGGCGGCTGGGCTCTGGAGCGGAATACTGCGGAGCCCGTCAGGGCGGAGCAATGGAGCGGAGGAGACCGGACGCGAAGGGTGGACAGACGGCCTCCCCGGACTGAGCCGGGACGGCTCACTTGCCCGAATAGCGGTACGACGTTCACGGCAGCGTATGCTGCCTGGCATTGAGGCTCCGGCGCAGTCTGTGGCGGACTTGTTCCGACACTGTCTGCGCCAGCAGCCGGAACGGCTGCCTCCCGGCTGCCCGGAACACTTCTGGCGGGGTTCACCCCGGCAGAGGTGTGGAGGAATAGCGGCCGGGTATAACCAAGCCGTAGGCTTACCGAGGAGCGGAGCGGAGTAAGCGAGGCTGGCGGCTCGTCCGACTGCCTGGCTTACGGAGAGAGAGCGACCCAGCACCGGAGGTGCGTGAGGCGGCAGGATGCTCGCACTGCACGGACACTGAATGCGGGTGATGACGGTCGAGAAGCACTGACGGTCTTCGGGGCGGCACTTTGCGCCCACGAACACCACCTAAGCCTCCTGTTGAAGAACGTAGCGGAAGTTGTGGTCTCCGAAGCCTGCGAAGGAGACGACAACTGGAGCGGGGCCGGCAAAGCACTGACGTTCCTACGAAGACGCGCAAAGTGCGGTGTGAGCGACGGAGGGGAGGGGTGGTCCCCTCCCTGAGCGAACTCCTTTCCTGCCGCCGACTCGCCCGGGAGTTTCGAGGTAGGACGCCCGCAACTCACTGACGGAGCGTACTTAACATAATCCGGATTGTGCTAACCCGCAGCCTGCAGGACGCTCGTTGCGGGCCACTGTCCTTCGCATATTGAGGTCGTTCTTGCGGAGAGATGCCGGTCGAGCGAGGAGTTACACAATCCCGATGGGATTATGTTAATGTACGCGGATTCGGGGCACCGACGGTCGCACTGGTAGTGCGTCTCCCGGGCGTTTATGGCCCCTGGGGGCGGTGGGGGATAAACCAGCACGGTGAGCTGGCGGTTGTGGAGCAAGCGTCAGCGAGCGGAGCAACCGACTGCTGACCGTGACCGCTTTTCCTTTATTCGCGGGGAGGGCGTCCGCAAGTCTGTGGCAGACTTGCTCTGACACAGTCTTGCAGCGAAGGGTGGCATTGAAGGTCGCTGGTCTGACGTTGCGCAGCAATCGGCAGACGAGCGAGTACCGCTTTCCTTATTCTCCGAAGTCGAACGGCAGTTCCGGATGTTTCCATCGGCCTGCATCGACTTTTCCATTCTCTTTGATGGCTTCGAGCAATTGACCAAGGTCCTCCAGAACGAAATATGGGTAATGGATGCGGAGATTGGAGAAATAGATGATTTCAATGCCGTGCTCTTTGCAGAGCCTCTTTTTGAGTTCGTCCCGGCGCTGTATTTCCCTTAGCGACTCTTCTCCTCCCCAGACTTCGTATGGCACGAAATGCTGCGTTCCCTGACATTCAACGGCGACGCCGTAGTCTGGTATGAAGAAGTCGAGGAACATATGCCCGACATCGATCAACCAATCAAAGGTCTGCTGCTCTTCAAATCGAATATCATTATGTCCAAGGAATGAACGCACTTGCTTCTCCAGGTGTGAGGACTTGCACTTCGGACAGCCGACTCCTTTCATGTGGCTTGCCGGATTCTGCCAGAATTCTCCATGCTCCTTTCCGTATCGATTCTTTTGATGGCAGATGATGCAGACCTTCTCGTGATTATTGACATACTCAGTCTTGGAGTAGTCGTATATGCCATCGTGGATTTCGTTGGATCGCTTGATGAACTCTTCTGTATCCAACTGAATGTTGCCGGCACACACTGGGCATCCGTGACCAGCGAGAATATTCTGGGGTGTCATCCAAAATTCGCCGTGCTCCTTGCAGATGACGGGGACCTTATCAACAGCGGCCGTGTAATTGACTTTGGAGAAAATATATTTGTCGCCGTGGATGGCGGTAGCCTTCCGGATGAACTCCTCGGTGTTGCTGGCAATCTTCTGGCCACCAATCTCACCACCGCAATGCGGGCAACGAATTCCCTTCAAGTGATTGGACGGCCTTTGCATAAACGGTCCGTGCTTTGGGCAGATGATTTTCACCAGAGTATTGGCATTGACGTAGACCGACTCTGAATAATCGTAGTAGTCGCCGTGGGCTTTCCTTGCCGCCTCTATGAAGGATTCGGTGGTGTACCGCTTATTCTTCGAGCATTTGGCGCATCCGTGGCCCTGGATGTGGTTACAGGCCCTTATCTGGAACTCGCCGTGCTCCGGGCAGATAATCGTCACGAAGTCCTGAGCGGTTTTATAATCGACCTTTGAGTAGTCGTATCTATCGCCAAAAATTTCTCTTGACTTGCGGATGAAATCTTCTGTCGTGCGGACAAAAGAACACTTCGGACATCCCTGGCCTTTAAGGTGATTGTGGGGTAGCATTTGGAATGGCCCATGCTCCCGGCAGATAATAGTGACCGGCGTCTTGGTGTCAACGTAATTGACCTGTGAATAGTCGTATTTGTCACCGTGGACTTGCTTGACCATCTCGATAAACTCAGGTGTAGTTCTACCTCGTCCAACACATTTTGGGCAGCCATAGCCTCTGAGATGTAAGCGGACAATTTGATTGAATGGGCCGTGCTTAGGGCAGATGATAGTAATCTCATCTATCATGCTTTTGAAGACCGACTGGGAATAGTCAAATCGATCCCCATGTACCTTCCGGGCTTCCTCAATAAACTCTTCCGTCGTTTTAACGACACCACGGCACCGGTAACAAGCCTCTTTGCAATCCAAGTGGTCTGATGGCCTCTGCCAGAACGCTCCGTGGGTTGGGCAGACTATCAGAACTGGTGTAGAGAAATCGACATACTCGACAAGGGAATAATCGTATTTATCACCGTGAACCTTCCTGGCTTCGGCTACAAATTCTTCCTTTGTCTTCTTCCTCCTCATTTGATTTTATGCAAAGAACAGCAGGAACCCCAGGAACAGGCCGGCGACAATACCACCGATGATGACGGCGTAGTGGATGATGGTGTGACCCAGTTCACCGCCCATGCTGGCGTTGAGGATAAGACCGACACCGACGGCAACAACTTCCAGGAATGCAACGATGACAAAGAGGACCATCAGCCACATCGCAATAGTGGTGCGATTCTCTTCGTCCTGCTTCTCGATTTCGTCTTTCTCGGTCGGTGTTGCCTTCGTGGCAATCTGCCAGCGTTTATAGCACAAGTACGCGCCCACAAAGCCGATGGTAAGCATGGCCAGGCCGTGCCAGGAGTCCGGGTTCTTATAGGCCAGAATGCCCCCGGAAATGAGGGCAACCAGTGTGATAATGAGGATAAGCCATCCTCTGGATTCTCTGCGGGTCATTATCGTGTCAAAGGAGGGTGCTATCTGGCACTATACAATGATATTTTTTACTTCCTTTGAGAATACGTTATGGAATGTGATGGTGTTCTTTACCATCCAATCCAGCGCTTCTTCAACTTTGGTAGGGTCATCGAGATCGGTCTGATGAGTAAGGGCAATCGTCTTATCCTTGGCATTAGGATTCGGGTCCCACTCGGGTTCGCAGCCTAAGGCCTTGTTAATCTCATCTTTTCGGGCCTGTAGTGCGGTGAAATAGGTGTCAACCATTCTTCCGCTGATATATACGCGGATGCCTACAACACTCTTCTGAGTATTGCAGATGTTAGACAGAACTATACCCGAACGCCCTAATCGGACGTCATACCAATAATGAGCTTGAGGAGTCTGAAGGGAGGAGAACTTCTTTGTCGCAAGAAGTTTATCTCTGAATTTCGTCCAGAAGGCCAGTTGAGTATTCCTGGACTCGCTTTCGTTGTTAGTCTTGGTCTTGAGGGTCTTCACATTGGTACTTGGCGTGCTGACGATATTCAGCCGCATTGATGCGGTGTCTTCCGTAATCTGCCAGAGTTCCAATTGTATTCCCCAGAAGGCCAAATCCTCGTTGGTATTATCATTAAGCCAGTCAAGCGCCTTCTTATGCTCTTCCGTAAAATCCGTCGCAATCCAAACGATAGTTTTTGCATTCAGAGCAGAAGCATAGGTTATGCTTTTCCCGAGATGATCATGGTTTGTCTTCTCCAACTGGTTTTCTACCACGACATATGCATCGTTATTGATATCTCTTGCTAAAATGTCAACGAAGTATGGGCCAACGGATACTTCACGACCCACCACTTCGAGTTCCATCCCGATCTTTTCGCCCAGTTCAGAAATGTTTTCAACCAACCACGGAGTGAAGTTTTGTGCCTCATTGGGCCACATCTTCCGTGGGCTTATCTGTTTCTGTTTTATTAGCTTCATAATGCTATTGGTTATTTATTAGTTCGTTTATATCTGAACAAGAAAACTCTTGAATTTGTCGGATTAGCGGAATAATAATCTTATGCCTTGAGGAATCCCTTTGCATAGACCTCTGGCCTTAGTTTTTCTGTTAGTTCTTTGTATGCCGATTCGAAAGAGTCAAAACTTACCTTTTTGTAGTTGCCCGTGTCGTTTCTGTCAGAAAGTGCATTACGGACTTGATACCAACCGACATCGGGGCGATTAAGTTTATAACGCTCTCGAATCTGATACTCATCTTCCATCGAGAAATATGCTCTCCACAATTCGCGGCCGCAATCCAATACTTTCTGTGCTTCCGGAGAAAACACTTTATTCTCGATGAACTGAACCATGAAATCACTTTCAAAGCGACGGGGGGAACCCACCTCTTCCTCAGTATATGGAATAAACCTATTCACAATACTCCAAGTCTTGTCATTCCAAACGATTCCATCAGCAGAAGCGGATAGGTTGCGATTATGGAATAGCATCCATATAAGGCAATCATTCTGGAATTCTTCAGAGAGCTCACCAGTCGGCTGGAGAAACTGATCTCTGTCGTTGAGCCAGGTGGGCTGAAGAATCTTAGTCATTGCGAAATATACTGCACACTGAGCGAGATTGTCAGCATTCACAAAGATACCATGGCCGCGAGAATACCCGGAGGATAGTAGACAGATATACTTTGTATTCTGGAAATCATTACCCCCTGTACACATAAACCCGATAGCATCATCGGACCATCTTGTTCCACGCTGGTCACGTCTCGCCCCCTGCGGAGGCGTAAATGTATTTGTCAACGGGACACACTCCTCTTTATTTGTCTCAGGACGTACAATCCACTTGGAAAGGTATGTGTCTGTCGGCAAATTATAAAACGACTTATTGCCGATTGGTTGAACCTTCTTATCAAATACATCACAACTCACCTCTGTAATCGGGGTTCTATTGCTATTTGGTCTATTGTCCGTTTTCCAAATCAAGAAGCCGATAGGGAAATCCCCCTTCAACCCATCAAAAGCCTTATTATGAATAACAAAGCCATTCAGATAGCGAGCATTCCAGGCATTGCGGAATTCCTCTGATGCTTGGGCGTTGATGTATTTCAACGTTGAGAACATCGCCAATGTTGCCGTTGGTAGTTCATGTGCTATTCTGGCTATGAACTGAAGATACAATTCGTTGCTGGAGCGGCCATACTCAGGCATTCCAACATCAGCCATCTTCGTACGCTTAACGTCAGTTTTATTCTTGGCTTCATTCCCGTGTACAGCATTGTCTGCATTCGTCGCCTCTGCATATGGCGGATTGATGAGGACAAGTATCTTCTTTGCACCTGACTTTCCGCTTTGAGCGTCGAGAATGGCTTTCCTTAGACTAACAGGTAATTTATTAGTCAAGCTATAATCAATGGAACCATCATCTGCAATATCGTCGTTAAGATAGTCATACTGGAAGCGCTCCGCCCGGACACAAGTTTTCGTGGCCAGCATTACATCCACATCGCTTTGGTCCAGCGTGGACATATAAACATTACGGGGATAAGCATGCTTCGTCTCAAGATTACCTACACCGCAGCACATATCCCATACGATGTAATCCCGCTGCCAATTCTCTCCGAGCGTAGACGTCAGGTATTCGTAAGCCTTGTCAACTACGTCAAGTGGCGTATAATAAGCTCCATGGAATTGACGCTCATCTAACGGAATTAGCGAATCACGCCTTTCCAACAAGTAATTGCGGTATTCTTCCTTCGGCGGTCTATCGTAGATTGCCCAAAAACGACGGTATCCTTCCTGGTTACCAAGTTCGTATAATTTACCATCCATCAAGAAGGAGGGATTCCCGTTTCTATGGATCAGTTCTGCTGGAAGGTTCGTATGTGTAGAGACTGTGCCGTCCGACATTATATCGGCAAAGAAAAGGAGGTTGTATTTTTCCTCGGGAACGTCTTTAATCTCTCGGCCAATCATCATGACCCACTTATCGAATACTGTCTTAAGATTTCCAGGCGTAATTTGCGTTCTGATAATTTCACCCGTTTTAATTGCATTCTTGACCGTTTGGATGAATTCCTCTTCGTGCGTCTCTATCCTAAATGATACGAAGTGCGTCCCAATAAAACCAGAAACAGCATCTAAAGCGTCTTGTGTATAATTGCTGGCAGATTTGCCCCATTTAATTGTTTTCTGGGCAAGAAAAGGGAGCACGTCAGATGTCTTCATTATAGCAGCTTTAGCGCAATCTATAACGCAAAGAAACGGAGGGATTGGTTCTCCTTCATTGAGCGCGACCTGAACGTAATGAAGAAGTTGCGTAAACATTGCATAAATGGATTCCTTCGTGCCATCTTTGGCTTCAAACCATACTTCGTCAGTTTGAATGTCAATAAGATTACGAGAGACTCCTTTTAATCCGAGCGCTCGGATATATGCGTCTTTTACATCTTCCTCACTCTTTGCTTCCTGCAATTTCTGATAAAGACTCTGGGACATGGTGATATGGCGGTGTTATAATCGTATAATCTACAAATTTAACGTTTTTCGTCGAAATATCCAGCAGCAAGCAGTAAGTATGTGATTGTAAGCAAAAAACAGCCCCGGTGGTTGGCCGGGGCTGCGTCGTGAATTACCGCTTTCGGTAGCGTCCTCGTGAGACTTTGTCAAGTCGGGTATCCACCCATTGCCGGATATAACGCTCGGCAGTTGGAATGGTCAGACCGACCTCCTGGGCTACGGCCTTGAAGTCTTTCGCCTCAAATTCCTCCGGGAGCGAATCCCAGAAGGTTTTCAGCAGAAGCGGCTCCTTAGCCTGGCCTATGACCATCTTGGAACCGCCGGAGGGCAATTCCTTGATGACGCGGAGCATGTGCTGCTGGAGCACTTCGCTGATGGCCATTGCGGTCTGGTAGTCATCCTCGCTGCAGATGCGAGGGCTGTCCACAATGCCGTCTTCCATAATCCGCAGCGCCGATAATATCATCGCTATGCGGAATGTACTGGTAGCAAGGCGGCGAACGGAAGCCACGGTGTCATCCCCAAACAAGTTCACATATTCGTCCTGGAGGAGCCGGAAATGGCCATTAAAGGCAATTCCTTGCTCCTTCGTCATCTGGAACTTGATAGGGGACAGTTCCTGCAGCGTGTGGTAGAAAGCCAGGTACTGTTGGCCCAGTTTCTCGAAATACTCGTCCAGAGGTTCACCGTCTCCTTCGTCGAAAACGTCGATCCATTCCAATTTCTTGTCCAAGTAATAGAACAAGAAGCGGCTGAATAGACCGTTCTCGACGCTGGTCATTAGGTTAACGATCTGGTTCGGAGTACCGGAAAGGACAGTGGACAGGCGTGGCTTCTTGATGTTGACATATTCACGCTGGGTGCGGCGCAAATATGACAGCGGTTCGTGTTGAAACGCACATCTCAGGCCACTGGAGAAGTCTCCGAAGTCCTGCCCGAAGGTTGAGGCCAAAACGTCTCCTTCCGTCTCGAACAGCAGGCCTTGCTCATTATTCTCGCTGAGGGCTTGATAAATGGCGGTGGCGCTGCTGTTGGCCGGGAAGAAGAGAAGCCGGATAGGAGGTGGCGTAGGCTCAGGGATGTTGTCTCCCCGTTTCTGACGTTTGTACGCCTCCCGCTCCAACTTGTACTTTTCCTCCTCGACTTCTGCCTGAGCGCGAAGTTCGTCATGAATCGGAGAAACGATGGAACGACATAAGGATAGGCGTCCCTTTCCCCGGCCAGCACGGGCTGTCACGAACAAGTAGATGTTGGGGTAGAAAGTCATTTTGGCATAGATACCGAAGATGTTCGGGAGGCAGGCGGAAATGACCGCCAATGCCCCCAAAATGAGCATATCGGCATCTTCATCAGAGTTGTTAACCTGGGCCACACGCTCCAGGAACAGTGGGAGTTTCCCTTTCACGCTGGCGTAGAAGGACGGCATCGGAAGTCGATCGCCACCATCATTTCCATCGTTTCCATCAGTTCCATCAGGTGGGACTTGCGAAAAGTCGGGCATATCCTCTATGGGTTGTGCCTGTGATGGTAATGATGGTTGTGATGGTAGTGATGGAATTGAGACGCTGATTCCGTGGCCTTTTGCCAACTGGAAGAAGGTGCGGATGGTTACGCCGGTGCCGTGGGACCGCAGGCACTTGTCGTACTGGCGGTCACATTCGGCCTCGTCGTAGTCGGGATAGAAGCGGCTGAGACGGTGGAAGTAGTCCCGGCCGTTCTCTCCGTATTCTTCCGTTAGGGCAAAGCCCAGGTTAACCCAGTCACCGTAATCGGCAGTAATGTCGATGCCGGCGGCTTCAATCCGCTGCGTAACCGTCTCGACATCATCCGATGGGGTGATGCCGGTCTGCTGCGCCTTCCGCGGACGGGGGGATGGCTTAGGCTCTTGCTCAAGCCATTTGTCGTAGAAATTATCGCTGGGCATTGAACGGTACGTATTTGGGGTTAATCCAGGCTCCTGCGTCGTGTGGCAGGAAACACGCTCTCGAGATGTCCTTGCATTTCTGGTCCGGGACCAGGCCATAGGTCGCCTTCACATAGTTGGTGACGGCGGCGAAGACTTGCTGATAAGTGTGGCAGCAGGTCCTGATTGGCACGATCCATTTGATGCCGTGGCCCGACGGGCTGGTGAACATCAATGCTGTCTCGAATTCCGGGTCTGCAAGGAACTGGTTGCGGTACATCTGAACGTTCGGCACATGGTCGAAGTCCAGGCATAGAAGGTCGGATGGAAAGATGAGACATTCGTCGTCACGCTTAGTGAACGTACCGCCGAAGGTCACATAGTCGAACGCTTTTGCTTTGTAGGCGTCGGCTTCTTTCTTCTCCGTCAGCGTCCGCAGGTGTTCGGTCTGCGGCGCAGCGTAGGCTCCCGTGATGTACGAGTAGACATCGTACAGGGAGACGGGTTTGTACGGCGCTGTGTTCCAGATCGGCTTACGGTAGAAGCTGAACTGCGGGCCGAAGATGAGGCGGGGGATCTCTTGGGTTTTCATAGCCGCCCCTCCCTTCGCGCGTTAATGTAATCTACCGCTGCGTCTTGCATCTCGTCTTCCGTCTTGTGATAGCCGCCGGCAAGCCAGGCGTCAATCTCGGACTTCAGGAAGCG
Organism: Candidatus Cryptobacteroides sp.; assembly: GCA_045117755.1. GTDB lineage: Bacteria > Bacteroidota > Bacteroidia > Bacteroidales > UBA932 > Cryptobacteroides. The sequence continues at coordinate 27,034 of JBGUOB010000014.1, read as the reverse complement.
CAAGCGCTTGCCGTCCTTGTGATAAGGAACACGGCGGAGCGTAACCCAGTCATAGACCGTCTTGCGGGCGGGCTTGTCCGGGTGATAAGCACAGAGACCATCGACATCGAACCATTCGTCCTTGACGGGTTCCTGTGCAGTGAGTTTTTCGACAAGGGCGACCAGGCGGTTGACCTTGTCCTCGAGGATGTCCAGTTTGGAGGGCATCGTCTCGAATGTAGTGGGCATATCTGCCATAATAAAAATCCCTTCGCAGGCTTGTCCTTGCTACTCGGTGGTCCTCGTAGGGAATCAAGTTGCCAAAGGTGGAGCAGCAATGGTTAAGTCACCTCTGCAACTTGCGCTACAAAGATGACTTTTAACAGGGGGAATGTGAAGGTGAACCGGTTACGTGAACCCCCTTGCAACCGGTTGCAACCTGTTTATTCCTGGTATTTTAGCTGAATGTCGATGTTCAAATTAGAGAGCATTTCGTTGAGTGCATTGATCTCATTAGCCTGCCTGTCATTGAAGGTCTGAGTCCCACTTATGTCGGTGCGAATTCTATTGACAGAATAGTTCGTGAAATAACCTATCAATTTTGCTTCGTCAATGAAGGTTGCTTGTCTGGGAGTGGGAAGGATTTTTCGGATTATCAATTTGAGTGCCTCGGAGGTAACACGTCTCGTTCTTACTCCTTCAACATCGTTCTTGGCTTCAGCATCATCTGCTTTGTCAAGATTCTCAGCGCTGAGTTCTTCGACTTGCTCAACAAGTTTGGCCATCTTCTTCTCATTTTCATCTGCCATGGCGTGTAGTTTCTCCAAATCGGCATCTGTCTTTGCGACGTGGGCCTTTAGGCGCTGGTTCTCTTCTTTCAATGCTTTGTTTTCTTCTTTGAGTTTTTCGGAGGCCGCGGATTTCTCCTGCTTCGCTGTAGCGCTGGCACCTTTAACCCTGATTTCGACAATCTTCTTCAGGTTGGTGAAGAAAGACTTCATATCGCGCATATCGAAGTCCGCAAGGGCAGATGAAGCCCGATCCATATTGAAACGGGCCTCTATGGCCGTAAGAATCTCCAATTGTTTTTGCGGTGTCTCGCCCTGATTAACTTGATTTTCGATTTCATTTTCTTGGAACCCCTTTGTGATTATCTTCCAATCCACAGTGGTGACATCGTTGACGGTTGTATGCTCGAGCACTAAGTCCTCTATGAGGTAGAAACAGTGTTTCTCTCGAAGTTCCAGGACCAATTTTCGGAAGGTCTCCATATATCCGGGGTCATTATCTGAGCAACTTCTTACATAAAATGCTACGGAGTCCATGAAACGCTCCATGTTTTTAGGAAGTGCTGTACACATTTGGAGCATAACGAAGGTGGCCATAAAGACATCACGAACATCAAGGACAGTCCGTGTTGGGCCAAGAACCTTCTCGGCAAAGTTGATATACTCGCCCTGGAACTTAGTTTCAGGATGCTTGTCATCATAAGCACGAATAATAAGTATCCGAGCAAGTTTGAGTAAACCTTCAATACTCTCGTTTCTCGAATACCATTGCTTTAAACCGTTGATAGTAACCCAGCGGTCATAAATTGCCTCCGCAATCGGATCGTTGTCAATGATGTCATCTAATGACATTGCCTTGATTTGACCAATCTTATCAGTCATAGTGCTACTTCAATTATTATTGTTTATCTTCTTTAATCTTTATTCGTTCAACTGCGTCCCGCTTGGACTTGTCCACGATGTCTGCGTAAATCTGCGTGGTGCCGACGTTGGCGTGGGTGAGGAGATGGGAGACGGTGTATATGTCGGTGCCTTCAGCGACCTGGAGGGTGGCGAAGGTGTGACGGAAGCAGTGGAAGGTGATGTGCTTGGTTATGCCGGCATCCTTCAGCCAGTCTTTGAGCGGTTTCTGGGTGTAATGGCGCTTGAGGTTCTTAAAGACGAGTCCGGTGCCGGGCTTGCCGCAGAGTTCATAGGCCTCCTGCGATAGGGGAAGGGTAGCCTCGGTGTCGGTCTTCTCGGTCTTGATGCGGATACACCAGCCTCCGTCCTGGGCTTTTACAATGTTGCTCCAATCGAGGGCGAGTATGTCGCTGATACGCAGGCCGGTGAGACAACTGAACAGGGAGGCTTCCTTCAGATCGGGCGTGTCGCAGGGCGTGGCGGCCAACTGACGGACTTCTTCGATGGTGAGGTACTCTCTGCGCCCGTCCACGGCTTCGATGGCTTCGAGGTAGTCGTTGACGTTCTCCTGCAAGAGTTTCTCCTGATAAGCGATTTTGAGGAAGCCGCGGAAGGTGGACCAGTATCCGGCGGCTGAGTTCTGGGAGAGTTTCTTGCCGGGGTGCTTGAGCTGTTCGGCATCAAGCAGGTAGTCGCGGAAGCCTTCGCAGAAGGGGACGGTGATGTCGCCCATCTTGCATTTGCCTCCGCAGTAGTTACTGAAATGGTCATAGACGCGAATCCACTTCTGGTCCTTCGTGTCCAGTTTGGTCTTGAAGTAGGCGAGGAAGTCCATCTTCAACTTTGTGCGGTCCAGGAAGTCGTACTGGCCGCGGATAATGGCCAATTCGCGCTCGGAGCGGAGCGCTTCGGCTTGGGCGATTTTCTCTTTATTGGCATCCTTGTCTGCCTGGAATTTGGGCTTGTTCTTGAGGTATATGCCCAGGTATTCGTGCCGGATGTACTTCTTGGTCTTCGGGTCGCGGAATGGCGGGTAGAAGTCGAAGTAGAGCGTAATCTTGCCGCTTGGCAGCAGCCGCTGGCGAAGTGTTACTTTAGTTGTTCCCATTATCGCTTATCTTTTTGAATAACTTGTCGAGTTCATCTTTCTTGTACCAGACGTAGTTTCCCTCGGTCTTGACTTTGGTCACGCCTGCGGCCCGGGTCTCTTCGCTGAAGCGTTTCTGGCCGAGGTGGTAATGCTTGAGGGCGTCTCCGCTGCGCATGTAGTTCCTGCGGATCTCCGCGGGTATCTTGGGCGTTTTGTCTTTGAAGAGGCGGTCCAGGTCGGCAATCTTGTAGTAGACGAAGACTCCGGTGCGTATGCCCTCAATACCGGCGGCCTTGACTTTATCGTAGAACGTCTGCTGGCCGAGGTGGTAGTGCTTCTTGGCCTGGTCGACGGTGAGGTAGTTCTTTTCGATGTCGCCCTGGAAGAGGCGGCTGCGGTCCCATTGCTTCTTGTCCACGAGCATCGTCCGTCCGATCCGCTTGCAATCTATCTTCTTCTCGCGCACGTATGAAGAAAGGTATTTGCGCGTGAAGCCTTCGCTCTTCATCAGATCCTCGGCGTTGTACCATTCTTCCGCGTTGTAGGTGGGTTTGGGCTTGAACATCCGGTCCACGTCCTTTTTGGGGTAGTGGGCCTTGCCTTTGATGATGCGCGGGCGGATGCCTTCTTCTTTCATCTTGCGCATCAGCCAGGATTCGGAGATGTTGTACTTCGCGAGGACTTCGGCCTTTGATATGAGCACGGAGAAGTCGCCTTTGCTGGGCTGGGGCGTCAACTGGCTGTTCGCTTTGAGCTGTTCCATCGGGATGCGGACGGTTCGGGAGGAGACTTTGACGGGCTGGAGTTCCCCTGCATTGATGCGGGCGTACAGGGTAGGGCGTGAGACTCCGAGGAATTTGGCGGCTTCGGTGATGGAGAGGTGGGCTTTTCCTTCGAGCGTCGCTCTCGCTTCCTTCACCTCGGCTCTGGCCCTGCGTGCTTCTTTGCGCTGGCGCTTGATGCGGGTGTTCTGCGTATTGCGACAGGCGACACTGCAGTACGTCTGCCTCGGGATGTCCGTGGTAAACGTGTTGCCGCAGCAAGAGCAGGTCTTTGTCACAATGTGCATACTTTTTACAACATTTTGGCGGAGATGGGGCTGAGAACCTTCATCGTGCCGTTTGACCCTTCTAATTGGGTACAAGTTTGTAAATCTACGTAAACCTATGTAAAGGGATGGTATTCGGCCGGTGCCCTCCATAGTCTTGAACCACGCGTGGTTCAAATGTGGTTCAAATATAGCAAAAAAATCCCGAATTAGCCCAAACTAATCCGGAAAAGTTTTCAACATTTTATCGTTGATTCTGTGAGAGTTAGGAGGTTTTGTACGGGGCGCGTAGAGGGTGGTTCGGTGTATTTATTTTCCGATGCAGAACTTGCTGAAGATCTCGCCGAGGACTTCGTCGGAGCTGATCTCGCCGGTGATGGTGCCGAGGGACCCGAGAGCGGCGCGAAGGTCTTCCGCCAGGATGTCGGAGGGGAGCCCGCGGTCGAGTCCGTCGCTGACGGCGGAGAGGGAAGCGGCCGCTTCGCGCAGGGCGGCGGCGTGACGGGCATTGGTCACCAAAGTACCGCTTGCGGAAGCCACGTCGGTCAGCGAAACGAGGGTGGAACGCAACTTTTCCAGGCCTTCGCCGTTTTTGGCGCAGATTCCAATTGTAAATTGGCTATCAAGTTTATTATCAGCGGATGTAACAATTAAGTTTATTGTTGTAACTTTTTTGTTATCATCCAATTTGTCGATTTTGTTGGCCAAAATGAGCAGTTCTTGCTGCTTGCGGTCGACCCGTTCGGTGATGGTGCGGACAGCATCGGCAATGGTCTTCGGATCGTCGGAAATATCGACCACGCCGAGCACGATTTCGGCCTCGGAGAGCTTGCGGAAAGTCCGCTCGATGCCCAGCCGTTCGACCTCGTCCTCGGAGGTCCGGATGCCGGCCGTGTCGATGAAGCGGAAGAGGACGCCGTCGAGCACGCAGGTCTCCTCGACCGTGTCGCGCGTCGTGCCGGGGATGTCGGAAACGATGGCGCGGTCGTCGCGGAGCAGGGCGTTGAGCAGGGTGCTCTTGCCGCTGTTGGGCGCGCCGACGATGGCGACGGGCACGCCGTTGCGGATGGCATTCCCCAGACGGAAGGAATCCGCCAGCTGGCGGCAGTGCGAGCAGGCGGTATCCAGCAGATTGCGTAGCCGCGAGCGGTCTGCGAATTCGACATCTTCCTCACTGAAGTCCAGCTCCAGCTCCAGCAGGGCGGCGAGCTCCAGCAGTTGCTTGCGCAGTTCGCGCAATTCGGCGGAATAGCCGCCGCGCAGCTGGTTCATCGCCACGCGGTGCTGGGCGGCGGAAGAGGATGCGATGACATCCGCGACCGCCTCGGCCTGCGCGAGGTCCAATTTCCCGTTCAGGAGGGCCCTGCGGGTGAATTCGCCCGGTTCCGCAAGACGGCAGCCGGCCTCCGTTAGGCGCTCCAGCAGGGTGCTGACGATGTAGGGGGAAGCGTGGCAGGAAATCTCGGCGGCATCCTCGCCCGTGTAGGAGCGGGGTGCGCGGAAGAGCGAGACGAGCACGTCGTCCAGCCCCTCGACCGTACCGAACTTGAGGCTGTAGCCGGGTGCCTGGGCGGCAGAACCCGAGCGGAAACGGACCACACGGTCCACGACGGCCATCGTATCCGGCCCGCTGACGCGGATCAGGGAGATGGCACCCGCGCCGACGGAGGTCGCCGGCGCGCAGACGGTATGGGAGAAATCCAACATCTGCCGCGAAGTTACAAAAATTCGACGGGACTGCGTCCAAGTGTCTTGGAAATTGGCTGCGGAATTGTTAAATTTGCAGACTTAAAAAACAAATAGTTTTTTCATTCCAAACTACTTATATGATTTACACCAAAGAAGTGCAGCAGATGTGCTGCGTTGCAAAAGGCGCCAACCACGCCAATGCCCCGATCCCTGAGGAAGGGAAGTGGGTGCATGCAAAAGAAATCAAGGACATCTCCGGCCTTACCCACGGTATTGGCTGGTGCGCTCCGCAGCAGGGATGCTGCAAGCTGACCCTCAATGTCAAGGACGGCATCATCGAGGAGGCCCTCGTCGAGACGCTCGGCTGCTCCGGTATGACCCACTCCGCCGCCATGGCATCTGAGATCCTCCCGGGCAAGACCCTGCTCGAGGCTCTGAACACCGACCTTGTCTGCGACGCCATCAACACGGCGATGCGCGAGCTCTTCCTCCAGATCGTGTACGGCCGCACCCAGTCCGCCTTCTCCGAGGGTGGTCTGCCCATCGGCGGTTCCCTCGAGGACCTCGGCAAGAACCTCCGCAGCCAGGTGGGTACGATGTACGGCACCAAGCTCAAGGGTTCCCGTTACCTCGAAATGACCGAAGGTTACTGCACCCGCATGGCCCTCGACGCCGACAACGAAGTGATCGGCTACGAGTTCGTCAACCTCGGCAAGCTCATGGACGCCCTCAAGGGCGGCGCCACCGGTCCTGAGGCCATTGAAAAGGCCAAGGGTACCTACGGCCGCTTCAAGGACGCTGTCAAATATATTGATCCCCGTAAAGAGTAAGACACCATGGCACTTTTCGAAAGCTACGAGCGTCGCATTAATCAGATTAATGCTGCTCTCAACAAATATGGTATCAAGGACATCGACGAGGCCAAGGCCATCTGCGATGCGAAGGGTATCGACCCGTACAAGATCTGCGAGGACACCCAGAAGATCTGCTTCGAGAATGCGAAGTGGGCTTATGTCGTGGGCGCTGCCATCGCCATCAAGAAGGGCGTGAAGACCGCTGCCGAGGCCGCCGAGGCCATCGGTGAGGGCCTGCAGGCCTTCTGCATCCCGGGTTCCGTCGCTGACGACCGCAAGGTCGGTCTGGGCCACGGCAACCTCGCCGCCCGCCTCCTCTCCGAGGAGACCGAGTGCTTCGCTTTCCTCGCTGGCCACGAGTCCTACGCTGCCGCCGAAGGCGCCATCAAGATCGCTGAAATGGCGAACAAGGTGCGCCAGAAGCCGCTCCGCGTCATCCTGAACGGTCTCGGCAAGGACGCTGCGAAGATCATCTCCCGCATCAACGGCTTCACCTATGTCCAGACCGAGTTCGACTACGCGACGGGCGAGCTGAAGATTGTCAGCGAGAAGCGTTACTCCGACGGTGTCCGCGGTGGCGTGCGCTGCTACGGTGCCGACGACGTCCGCGAGGGCGTGGCCATTCTCTGGAAAGAGAATGTGGACATCTCCATCACCGGTAACTCCACCAACCCGACGCGCTTCCAGCACCCGGTGGCCGGCACGTACAAGAAAGAGCGTGTCCTCGCTGGCAAGAAGTACTTCTCCGTGGCTTCCGGTGGCGGTACCGGCCGTACCCTGCACCCGGACAACATGGCTGCCGGTCCTGCCTCCTACGGTATGACCGACACCCTGGGCCGTATGCACTCCGACGCGCAGTTCGCGGGTTCTTCCTCCGTGCCTGCTCACGTGGAGATGATGGGCTTTCTGGGCATGGGCAACAACCCGATGGTCGGCGCCTCCGTGGCTGTCGCCGTTGCTGTTGCACAGGCTATGTAAGAGATTCGCCGATCAAGTCGGCGAATGACGTTCGGGGAGACCCGACGATAGAAACGAAGAAGCAGTCCTATCGGGCTGCTTCTTTCATTTTCTCCGCGGCGATCGTGGCCGCGTTCCGGATGATCTCGGGGCAGGGACGCTTCTTGTAGTATTCCGCCGTGCGCTCGGAAGGCGCGGGCCCTTCGGGCTTCCGCTCACTGAGGCCGAGCAGCTCGCCGCAGACGATGCTTCCGCCGTTGCGTGCGCGAAAATCGGCCGCCATTTCCTGCACCAGGGCATAATTGGCCGTGCGGGCTTCCATGCCGGGCGTGACGGCAGGGGAGATGAAGCCGGCAAGTATCGTGCAGCCGCTGAAGCTGCCGCAGACCTCGCGTAGCCGCGCAAAGCCGCCGCCGAAGCCCGAGCCGATAATCTTCAGCAGCTCCGTCTGCGCTGCGCCGTTGGCCTCGAGGACGTCGGCGAAGGCCAGCAGGACGGCCTGGCAGCAATTGTATCCTTCCAGGAAATGGTTCCTGGCCCTTTCCCCGCGCTCCGCGGGATCGAATCCGTCGGGAAGTGTAAGCATCTTTATCCGATAAAACTACGAACGAAGGAGGTCGGCGGCAGCTGCCGGTGATCGACCGGAACGAAATAATGCAGGAAGTTCAGCAGACGGTGTGCCTCGCTGTATTCCGGGCAGTTCTTCGGCACCGTGGCGAGGATGCGCTCGGCGTGCGTGCGGAGCACCGCGAATTCCAGCAGGTAGGCCGAATTGAAGAGCACGTCGGCAATTTCCTGATAAGGGTAGATCCACTTGACCTCCGCGCGGCGCACGTTGGGCCAGTTGGAGATGGTCTCCCGGGCCGTGAAGGCGCCCTTGTTGTAGTCGCGCACGATGCGGCGCAGCAGACGGTTGTCGCTGGTCGGAATGCAGTTGTGGTCGTCGAGCGAAATGCTCGTGATCGTATTGATGAAGATGCGGAACTTGGCCGCCTCGGGGACCAGGTTGGTCAGCTGCGGATTGAGGGCGTGGATGCCCTCGATCAACAGGATGGAACCCTCGTCCAAGCGCAGCTTTTTGCCGTTGAATTCCCGCTTACCAGTCACGAAGTTATACTCCGGCACCTCTACTTCTTCTCCAGCTAAGAGCTGCAGCACGTCTTCCTGCAGATAGTCGTGGTCCACGGTGTCGAAATTGTCGAAATCGTAGGAGCCGTCGGGCAACTTGGGCGTGTCCAGCCGGTTGACGAAATAATCGTCCGTCGAGAAGGAAACGGGATGCAGGCCGCAGGCCTTGAGCTGGACGCTCAGGCGGCGGCAGAAGGTGCTCTTGCCGCTGCTGGTGGGGCCGGTGATCAGGACGATGCGCACGGGATCGTCCGAGGCATGACGCCGGTCAATCTCTTCGGCGATCTGGACAATCTTCTTCTCCTGGAGCGCCTCGGCCACCTGGATCAGGTCGGAGGCCTGGCCCTGCTGGCAGGCGTCATTCACGTCACCGACGTTCGACAGACCCATGATGCGGTTCCAGCGCAACGTCTCGCGGAACACCTCGAAGGTCTTGGGCTGCTCGAAGAAAGGCGCCAGCTCCGTGGGTGCGTGACGGTCGGGTACGCGCAGGAGCATGCCGTCCTGGTAGGCGACGAGCTCCCAGACCTTCAACAGCCCGGTGCCGGGCACGAGCGCGTCGTAGAAATAGTCCGCCGTGTCCTGCAGGGAATAATAGGTGATATAGAGGTCGTCGATGGTGCGGAGCAGCTTGACCTTGTCTTCGTAGCCGAGTTTCTTGAAGATGCGGATGGCCTCGGCGGTCTGCACTTCGTGGCGCCTAAAGGGGATGTCCTGGGCTACGAGCTCGCGCATGTGCGTGCGGACGGTCTCGATCTCTTCGGGCGTGACGGAGGCGCAGTCGGGCTTGTCGACCGTGCAGAAATAGCCCTTGGAGATGGGGCGGCGCAGGATGACGCGGTAGCTCGGATAGAGGTCGTGCATGGCCTTGCAGAGCAGGAAGGCGAGCGAACGGCAGTAGATGCTGCGGCCGTTGTAGGACCGGTAATCCAGAAATTCGACGTCCCGGTTGTTGAACACCCGGAACTTCAACCCTTCGGAGACATTGTTCACCTTGGCGGAGAGAATGTCGTACGGCCGCTCGAAGTCGAAGGCCGGCAGCATGTCCAGCAGCGTGGTGCCCTCCTGAAACTCCTGGAAGGTATCCGTGTTCTTGCAGTATATTTTCAGCATGGTCAGTGTGGTTTACCCTTACAAATTTAGCATTTATTTACTATATTTGTATCCCGATTGGACCAAAAGGAAATCCCATGTCTTTTATTCCGCAAGATGCTTCCTTGCAGCTTCTGGGATTGCAGAACAGCACAAGCATCTATCAGCTCCGGTCCGTCGGGCTGACCAACCAATATTATGTCGTAAGTGGCGACGGGACCCGCCACCTGATGGCTTCGCCCGAAGTCGTCGGGTACGAATCCTATCTGGCGATGAAGCCGGCCACGATGGCCGCCCTGCAATACTTTTCCGAGAACGGACTGGCCTGTGAGGCCGACATCCTGACCATCCTGCGCGGCGGTCTGAACTACCCGCTGGAAGAGTGCTGCTACAAGGCCGGCATCCGTGTCCCCAACATGAACTTCATCTCCTGCGAGCGCCATATCGAGAACGGCGTCATCACGGGTCTGGACATCAAATACGAGAAGCTCCACATCGCCAAGGACATCACGCTGATGATCGGCGACATCATTGCCAGCGGCGACACGCTGCGCCTCTGCCTGTCGCAGGTCATCGACCGTTTCCGCCGGCGCGGCGGCAGCCTGAAGCAGATCATTTTCTTCACGATCGGCGGCACGAAGGCCATCCCCCTGATGGAGCGCTTCACGGCCGAGATCCGCGGCTATTTCCCGGAATTCGAGGGTTTCCGCTGCGTCTTCTACGAAGGCATCTTCACAGTCTATGAGGACAAGGGTGTAACGGGCATCAACATCCCCGACATCGACTTCGGCTGGCGGGGCGGTATCGTGGCGCCGGAATTCCGGCACTACGTGTTGAGCTTCCTGGAGGATGCCCTCTTCGAGAAATGCATCATCTACGACGGGGGAGCGCGCCGCTACGAGATCCCTGCGCACTACGAGGAGGTGATGGAATACTGGGAGGCGCTGCTCGCGAAGGCGCCGGAGGTCGATTTCCCGGCGTTCATCGCCGAGAAGATCGGCTACGAGCGCCCGATCGGTTATGAGGCCTGGTGCCGCCTGAACGGCTACGGCCAGCTGGACGTGCAGAAACTCTACGAGCTGGAGCAACACTACCTGGACATCGTGTCCGGACGGACCCTGCAGGAGATCTGCGAGCGCCGCATCCGGGAGATCCGGGCGGATTTAGGGAAATATGTACAATAAATAATAAAGATGAGTACCAGAACCAAGGTCGATTACGACTACACCACCGCCAAGGTCGCGCAAAACGGCCGTAAGAGCAACCTGAGCATGTTCATGATCATGCTCGGCTTCACTTTCTTCTCCGCCAGCATGTGGGTGGGCCAGCAGATGGCCGCCGGGCTGGATTTCAAGGGCTTCCTGCTCGCCATGCTGCTGGGCGGCCTGATTCTCGGCGCCTACACCGGCGCGCTCGGTTACATCGGCGCGGAGAGCGGCCTGACCCTTGACATGCTGGCCCGCAAGAGCTTTGGCATGAAGGGCAGCTGGCTGCCCAGCGCGATGATCAGCTTCACGCAGATGGGCTGGTTCGGCGTGGGCCTGGCGATGTTCGCCATCCCCGTGGCCAAGGAAATCATGGGCCTGGAAGTTACGCCTGAGCACATGCCGACGATGGGCTATGTGCTGGTGGCCGTGGCCGGCATCCTGATGACTGCCAGCGCCTATTTCGGCATCAAGAGTCTGACCGTGGTCAGCTACATTGCCGTGCCGATGGTCGCCATTCTGGGCACCGTTGCGATGATCCTTGCCATCAAGCGCGGCGACGTGGGCCTCGTGGAGCAGTTCTCCCGCGGCACCAAGGACCTGTCCGTCATCGCCGGCGCAGGCCTCGTGGTCGGCAGCTTCGTGTCCGGCGGCACGGCCACGCCCAACTTTACCCGCTTCGCGAAGAATGCCCGGGTGGGCCTCTGGGTGACGGTCATCGCCTTCTTCATCGGCAACAGCCTGATGTTCCTCTTCGGCGCCGTGTCCAGCATCTATGCCGGCGGCAACGACATCTTCGAGGTGATGCTCAACCTGAACCTCTTCTACTTCGCCATCCTGGTGCTCGGCCTGAACATCTGGACCACGAATGACAACGCCCTCTATTCCTGCGGCCTCGGCCTCTCCAATATCTTCGGTCTGTCGAAGAAGAGCATGGTGCTCGTCTCCGGCGCGATCGGTACGGTGGCTGCCGTGTGGCTGTACTGGAATTTCTGCAACTGGCTGAACGTGCTGAACTGCACCCTGCCGCCGGTTGGCATCATCCTCATCCTGAGCTACTTCTGCAATCGCCAGAAGTACCTGGAGGACAAGATGACCATCGTCACCGTGAACTGGTGGGCCGTGGCTGGCGTCGTGTGCGGCGCCGTGGTGGCCAACCTCGTGAAGTGGGGCGTCCCGGCCATCAACGGCATGGCCGTCGCCGCCGTCTGCTTCCTGATCGGCGAAGCCGTCCGTAAAAAGTAATTATCTAATAACCATACTGAATTATGAGCAAAGTACATGTTATCGATCACCCGATGGTGCAGCACAAGCTGTCCATCATGCGTGACAAGGAGACGGGCCCGAAGGATTTCCGCCAGCTGCTGCAGGAAATCTCCCTGCTGATGGGTTATGAGATTACCCGCGAGATTCCGCTGGAGGAGATCCAGATTGAAACGCCTATCTGCAAGATGACCGCCAAGCGGGTCCTGGGCCGCAAAATGGCTATCATTCCCATCCTCCGTGCGGGTTTGGGCATGGTGGACGGCCTGCTCAACCTCGTTCCCGTGGCCAAGGTCGGCCATATCGGCCTTTACCGCAATGAGAAGACGCACGAGCCGGTGGTGTATTATTGCAAGCTGCCGGAGGATATCGACGACCGTTTCGTGATCGTGACGGATCCGATGCTCGCGACGGGCGGCAGCTCCTGCGATGCGCTGCAGATGCTGAAGGACCGCGGATGCAAGAATGTCAAGCTGATGTGCCTCGTGGCGGCGCCGGAAGGCATCGAGCGGGTACAGAAGGCGCATCCGGACGTGGATATCTACGTGGCCGCCATCGACGAGCGGCTTAACGAGAACGCCTACATCGTTCCGGGTCTCGGCGATGCCGGTGACCGCATCTTCGGCACGAAGTAACAGCTGCTGACTGCCGAGTACAGACTTACCCCCTGAAGCACTGTCGCTTACGCGACCCTACCCGGGAAAATGTGCTTCAGGGGGTAAGTCTGTCTTCGGCCTGAAATGCTGTCGCTTACACGATCTTACACAGAAAATGTGCTTCAGGGGGTAAGTCTGTCTTCGGATGTGCTTCGGAGCGAAGCGACCGGAGGGGTTTGGGGAGTCCGCTCCCCAATGAATAATGTGCTACGATAGCAACGCTAGTAGCTATCGTAGTATTTGGCTTCGCGGGGCGAGACTTTGGACATATTGTCCAGGAGATCCTGGTTCGTCTTGTACTCGTCCATGAGCTGGAGCATGAAGTTCATGGCCTCGGTCGGGTTCATGTCGGCCAGGAGTTTGCGAAGGATCCAGATCCGCTGGCTCTGGTCGGCGCGGTAGAGCAGATCGTCGCGGCGTGTACCGGAGAGCACCACGTTGACGGCCGGGAAGATGCGCCGGTTGGCGAGCGTACGGTCGAGCTGGATTTCACTGTTGCCGGTGCCCTTGAATTCCTCGAAGATGACCTCGTCCATCTTGGAACCGGTCTCGGTCAGGGCCGTGGCGAGGATGGTCAGGGAACCGCCGCCCTCGATGTTGCGGGCCGCACCGAAGAAGCGCTTCGGCTTCTGCAGGGCGTTGGCGTCCACACCGCCGGTCAGCACCTTGCCGGAAGCCGGCTGCACGGTGTTATAGGCGCGGGCGAGGCGGGTGATGGAGTCGAGCAGGATCACGACGTCGTGGCCGCATTCGACCAGGCGACGCGCCTTCTCGATAACCATGTTCGCCACCTTGACATGCTTCTCGGCGGGCTCGTCGAAGGTGGAAGCGACCACCTCGGCCTGCACGCTGCGCTGCATGTCCGTGACTTCCTCCGGGCGCTCGTCCACGAGCAGGACGATCTCGTACACCTCGGGGTGGTTGTTCGCGATGGCGTTGGCGATGCTCTTGAGGAGCAGGGTCTTACCGGCCTTCGGCGGGGAGACGATCAGCATACGCTGGCCCTTGCCGATGGGCGCGAACATATCCACGATGCGGCAGCTGATGTCGCGGCTGCTGGCACCGCCGGTGAGGTTGAATTTCTCGTCCGGGAAGAGCGGGGTCAGGAAGTCGAACGGCACGCGATCGCGGATGAACTCGATGCTGCGGCCGTTGACGGAATTGATCCGCACCAGCGGGAAATATTTGTCGCCCTCGCGCGGCGGACGGATCTCGCCGGTCACGGTGTCGCCGCTCTTCAGGGCGTTGATCTTGATCTGCTGCTGGGAGACGTAGATGTCGTCCGGGGAATTCAGATAATTATAGTCCGAGGAACGGAGGAAACCATAGCCGTCCGGCATGATCTCCAGCACGCCCGTCGCCTCCACGGTGCCTTCGAATTCCGGCACGCGCGGACGCTGGTTCTGCTGCTGGTTGTTCTGGAAGCGCTGGCGCTGCTGCTGGCCGCCCTGGGGCTGGTTGTTCTGCTGCGGACGCGGCTGCTGGGCCTGCGGGGCCTCAGGCGCCTCCTGCGGCTTCTGCTCGGCGGGCTGGGCGGCAGCGGGCTCCTGGGCCGCCTCCGCTTCCGGAGCGGCATTCTTGGGCTTGCGGCCGCGCTTCTTGGGCGCAGGCTGCTCCTGCTGCTGGGGCTTCTCCGCGGCGACGGCCTCCTGCACCGGCTTCTCCGGGGCGGGGGACTCAGCCTTGGGGGCCTTCTGTTTCTTATTGTCGGCTTTCTCCGCCGGTTTCTCCGGCTGAGCCGCAGCTTCCGGCTTCGCTTCGCCCTCCGCCTTCTTGGCAGGACGGCCGCGGCGGGCCTTCGGCTTGTTGTTCTCGGGGGTAGGCTTCACCGACTCCTGGCGCGCTTCGGCGTCGAGGATCTGGTAAGCCAGGTTTTCATTGTCTAATTTCTTGATGCCTTTGATATTGAGATCATTGGCAATGGACTCGAGCTGCTCTCTGTTCATTTTGTCCAGCTCGAACAGTTTGTGCGTCATGTTGGAAAAGTAATATATCCAGCGATTGCCGGATTGTTTGATGCGCAAAGATACGCATTTTCTTTAATTATCCCAATAACTGTTACTTCTTTTAAAGCGCAACAGGTCGGCCAGCGCGGCGGCGTTGGCGGCGATACGGAAGCTGTAGGACTTCCATTTTCCGGTCGGGATCCAGGACACGGCGATGTTGAAGCAGTGCAGGTCGTAGGAGGCGCTGATGCTGGTGGTGCTCAGGCTCTTGGCCACGAAATCATAGCCCGAGCTGATGTTGAAGGACATCTTGGGCGTCAATTTGATGTTGCCCGAGGCGCTCAGCGTCGCGGAAATCATGTTCTTATGCGCCAGCTTGTTCGTCTCCGTGTCCCAACTGTACGAGCGCGACATGCTGAAATTGGCGCTCAGGTTGAGCGACCAGGGGACGTTCGGGTTGGTGTAGTAGAGCCATCCCTCCGGAATATATTCGCCCGTGACCGGGTGATAATAGATGCGCTGGTAGTAGTCTGCCGCCGAGCTGCCGCGTCCGTTCTGACCCGTGCCGTCGTAGCCGTTCATCGCGCCCTTGCCGGAAATCGAATACGACGCCGAGGCGGAGAAGCTGTTCAGGCGCACCAGGCCCTGGCCGGCCGCGACGGCGAAGCGGTTGTAGCGCGTGCCCCGCTCGCTGATGGCATACGGGTCGAAGGAAGCGCTGGCGCTGATGCTGACGGCGTTGAAGAGGGTGGTGGACATTGTCAGCTGGATGGTGCTCATCCGCAGGGAGTCCGCCAGGAAATTGTAGCTCGTACTCAGCGTCAGCTGGTCGATCAGTTTGACCTTCTTGGAGCCGGTGCCCGTGGTGTCGGCGAAGTCGCGCACCTTGGCCTCCAGGTTGTTGCCGATGGACAGGGAAACCGCGCCGGACTGGCCGGGCGACGGGGGACTGTTCAGCTGGCCGGAGTAGATATTATAATTGTACGTCTGCTCGGTGCCGGACGCGTCGATGTAGTTCAGGGTGCGGTAGCCGTTGGCATAATTCCCTTTTTCCGGGCTCCAGGAGAAGCTCAGGGACGGAGAAATCACATGCCGGATGGCCTGGATGCGGCGATGCTTGCCGAAATTGAACGTACCGTACAGGCGCGTGCTGAGCGACGCGCCCATGGAGTAGTTCTGCGTGATGCCGAAGGTGTTGAACTGGTGCGTGGGCTGAGCCTCGACCTTGTCCGTCTCGGGATTGTATGCATACTCCGTCTTCTGGAAGAACCAGTTCTGCGAATAGCTGACCGACGGGGCGAAGCTGATGTATTTCAGCAGCTGGAAGTTCGGCAGGCCGATCTGGAAGTCGTGCGACATGCCGGTCTTGAACTTCTCCAGCATGGAGCTGTTGAGTGCGAATTCCGACGCCTTGAAATTGATCTTGTTCTGCAGCGTGGTCCGGTAGCCGATGGAGAAGCGCTCGTAGAAACGCTCCTTGCCGACGCGGTTCTTGCGCTTGAACGGATACATCGTGCTCATCGAGAAGGTCACGTTCGGCAGGGTGAAGGTGTAGGAGGAATCCCGGGAGTTCTGGCTGTGCAGGGCGTTGACGCTGAGGTTGAACTTGCCGTTCCAGTTGCGGGACCAGGAGATGGACGAGGAGACCTGGTTCTGGATGGCTTCGTTCACGGAATGTGCGTTGTAGCGGCTGTTGGACGGGCTCTGGAAGTTGACCGAGGCGCTGAACGTCGTGCCCGGATGGGCCTTGGAATCCTGCGTGTGCGACCATCGGAGGCCGAAGTTCCGTGTCTGGAAGAAATCCGGGGATCCTTTCTCGCCCGTCTGGTCGTTGGAGTAGTTGAGCGAGAAGTTGCCGTTGAACTTGTAGTTGACCTTGTAACGCGAGTTGATGTCGATGCCCCAGGAGCCCAGGGTGTAGTAGTCGCCGGTCACGGAGAGGTCGAAGTGGTCGCCGAACACGAAATACATGCCCAGGTCGCGCATGTAGAAGCCGCGCGCCTCCTCCTCGCCGAAGGACGGGAAGAGCAGGCCCGTGGCGCGCTGCGGGCGCTTCGGGATGAAGCCGAAGGGGAGTCCGATGAAGGGGAGATGGACGTCCTCGACCACCAGGTGCGCGGGACCGAAGACGGTGGTCTTGGTCTGGCTGATGACCTTGCCGACGCTCAGGTCGATGTAATAATGCGGATGATCGTCGTCGCAGACGGTGTATTTGCCGTGGGAGAGGTTGATGGAGTGGTCGTCCATCATCTTGATGTCGCGCCCGTGCAGGATGCCCTCGTCGTCGTTGGTGATCATGTTCTTGATCCGGGCCTTGCGCGAATTGAAGTTGTAGCGCACCTCTTCCATATTATAGGTCTGTTTGCCCTGGGTCATCACCGGACGGCCGTTCCAGACGCCTTCCAGGCTGTCGTACACGCCGCTGGCGAACACCGTTCCCGCGTTCATGTCGTACTCCATATAGTTGGCGGTGAGCTCCATGTCCTGGTATTTCACCGTCGTGGCGCCATAATAATAGATGAGGCGGTTGCCGTTGGAGAAGTCGCTGATCATGGAGTCCGCGGCGTTGGTGAAGGCCGGTGCTTCCAGCGAACTCTTGCCCAGCAGGTCCATGGAGTCCGCGCGGTGCAGGGAATCCACGTGCGCGAGTGAGTCCCTGCGCGCCAGGGTGGCGGAGTCGGGCAGGACGACCTCCTTCTCGACGCGCGTGCCGTACACGGTTCCGTTGCCGCGGCGGTTGCGTCGCAGCTGCGCGGCTGCATCCGGCGCAAGAAACGTCATCAGCAGGAGCGTGAAGCAACAAAATATGAACGAGGCCTTCTTCAAATGCACGAATTTTGCTATCTTTGCAAGCAATCCTACAAAAATACTATATATTTTTGAAACGCACAATCTGCATGCTCCTGGCCGTCCTGCTGACGGCGGCGTCCTGGGCGGGTGACCATCTCCGCCTCTCGACGGTCGTCATCGACCCGGGGCATGGCGGGAAGGATCCGGGGGCCGTCAGCACGGACAAAAAGTCTTACGAGAAGACCTTCACCCTGCAGATCTCGCAGCTGATAGCGGACAAGATTCGTGCCGCATATCCGGATGTGAAAGTGGTCATGACGCGCTCGGACGACCGCTACGTGACGGTGGGCGGCCGCGCCGACATCGCCAATCAGGCCGAGGCCAACCTCTTCATTTCCATACATATCAACTCCACCGCCAAGGCTTCGCCCAACGGCTTTTCAGTCCACGTGCTCGGCCAGTCCAGCAAGAAGGGGACGGACCTGTATGCCAACAACATGGACATCGTCCGCCGGGAGAATGCCGTCATCCTGCTGGAGGACGACTACTCCACGACCTACGGCGGCTTCGACCCGAACGATCCGGAATCCTATATATTCATGAACCTGATGCAGAACGCCAATCTCGAGCAGAGCGTGCGTTTCGCGCAGCTGGTCGACAAGAACCTGAAAGGGGGACCGATCAAGAACGCCCGCGGCGTCTCCCAGGATCCTTTCCTCGTGCTCTGGCGCACGGCGATGCCCGCCGTCCTGCTGGAGCTGGGCTTCATCTCCAATGCGAATGACCTCGCGGCGCTGAAGAGCGCCGGCGACCGGGACAAGATCGCGGAGCGCGTCTTCAAAGCCTTTAAAGAATATAAGGAGATTTACGAAGGAACGGTGGCGGACGAGCCGACGGCTGCGCCGCAGCCTCCGAAGGAGACTCCGAAGGCCAAACAGGACAGCGCGAAGCAGGAGAAGAAGCAAGCGCCCAAGCAGGAGGTCAAGCAGGAGGTCAAGCAGGAGACCAAGGCCATCTATGCGGTGCAGATTTTCGCCGTGGGGAAGAAGATGGATCCGAAGGCCCGGGAATTCATGGGCTACACGCCGACGGTCATCCAGGTCGAGAAGCTCTATAAATACTATATAGGAGTCAGCGACTCGGCCGCCGGAGCGCGCAAGAATCTGTCCGCGATTCGCAAGAAATATCCGGATGCTTTCCTGGTCAAAATAAATGGGACGCAAGTGACCCGTATCAATTAGAAATTTCTTTAGAAAACCAGTAATATCTGTGTTATTTTCAAGGGGAAAACGCAACAGGCTTTGCTGAAACGTTTACGGGTTAATTTGGAAATTTTCTAAATACCTAAATGCTTGAATTTTAAGGAAGTTAAAGTCTGTGTGCTTTTATAAGTAATTGATTTGCTGTTAGATAGAAACGGCTAAGCTTGCACCCCGTTTCTATAAAGTTTAGCACAAATAAACTAGAAAAGCAATATCAAAAAAATATTTTTATCACTTTTTTTTCCTCCATCTTTGCACAGCAGTTAGAAGCCAAAACGACGACTGTGTATTACACCACAAATGGAATCTCAGCAGAGACATAACGAAGTATGGAACGAGTGTCTGCGCATCATTGCGCAGAACGTGGAACCGCAGCAATTCAAAGTGTGGTTCCGCCCGATCCGTGCCGTCTCCCTCCAGGATTCCAAACTGACTGTCGAGGTCCCTTCGCTCTTCTTCCAGGAGTATGTCGAGTCCGCTTTCCTGGACATCCTCCGCAAGACGCTCAAGCGCGTGGTCGGCGAGGACGCCCAGCTGAGCTACATGGTCCGTCCGGTGAGCAACCAGCCGGAGATGCGTTTCTCCGGGCAGCGGACCACCACGCCCGTCAACCCGCAGGTGACCATCAACACGACCCCGACCGCCCATCCCAGCCCGTTCATCTATCCGGGCCTGCACAAGGTCCAGATCGATCCGCGCCTCAATCCCGTCTATTGTTTCGCCAACCTCATCCAGGGGGAGTGCAACAAGATGGGCGTGACCGCCGGCGAGAACATCGCCGCCGCCCCCGGCAAGACGGTGTTCAACCCGCTCTTCATCTTCGGTGGCCCCGGTCTGGGCAAGACCCATCTCGCGCAGGCCATCGGCATCGCCATCAAGGAGAAGTTCCCCGACCAGGTGGTGCTCTACGTGACGGGCAACGAATTCAAGACGACCTACATGCACGCCGTTTCCGTGATGAACAAGCTGACGGACTTCATGGCGTATTATATGAAACTGGACGTGCTGATCGTGGACGACATCCAGGACCTGCTGGGCCCCGGCTGCCAGAACGCGTTCTTCAACATCTTCAATTACCTGCACCAGAGCGGCAAGCAGCTCATCTTCACCTCCGACCGGGCCCCCGTGGACCTGCAGAACTTCGAGGAGCGCCTGCTGTCCCGCTTCAAGTGGGGCCTCTCCGTCCAGCTGACGCATCCGGACTACCGGACCCGCCTGCAGATGCTCCGTTCGCGCGCCGAGCGCGAAGGCGTGCAGATCCCTGAAGAAGTGCTCGACTTCCTGGCCAACCGTGTCAAGACGAATTTCCGGGAGCTGGAAGGCGCGCTCATCTCGCTGATCGCCCACGCTTCCGTGGAGCGCGGCCGCGCGATGCTCGAGCTGGCGAATGAAATCACGGAGAACCTCGTCGGCGACGAGAAATCCGACCTGGACATCGAAAAAGTGCAGAAGTCCGTCTGCGAGTACTTCAACATCAGCCGCGAGGACCTGCTCTCCAAGTCGCGCAAGCGCCAGATCGTCCAGGCCCGCCAGATTGCGATGTTCCTGAGCCGCAACCTCATCTCCAACTGCTCCCTCGCCACGATCGGGCAGGAGATCGGCGGCAAGGACCACGCGACCGTCCTGCACGCCTGCTCCACCGTCTCCGACCTGATGGCGACGGACAAGGTATTCAAGAAATATGTCTCGGACATCGAGTCCCTGCTCGTGCCCGCTTCCCGATAATCTTTCCCGCTATGTTCCAGATTGCCCCTTCCATTCTGGCGGCTGATTTTCTCCATCTGGAGAAGGACATCGAATTGGTCAACCGCTGCGGCGACATCATCCACCTGGATGTGATGGACGGCACGCTCGTGCCCAACATCTCCTTCGGCTTCTCGGTCATCGACCACGTCGCGAAGATCGCGAAGGCCCCGATGGACGCGCACCTGATGGTCGTGCATCCGGAGCGCTGGTTCGAGAAACTGGCGAAGGACGGCGTACAGATGTGCTCTTTCCACTGGGAGGCCGCCGGGCGCAACACCTCGCGCTTCATCGAGAAGCTCCACGCGTTGGGCCTGAAGGCTGGCGTGGCCATCAATCCGGATGTGCCCGTGAGCCGCCTGTACCCCTATATCGGCAAGGCCGACTACTTCCTTGTGATGTCCGTTTTCGCCGGGTTCGGCGGGCAGAAATTCATCTACGAAACCCTGGACCGCGTGGAAGCGCTGAAGGCGGAAATCAAGCGCAAAGGCGCGCAGACGCTGGTCGAGATCGACGGCGGCGTCTATGCGGAGAACGTGCGTGCGGTCGAGGAAGCAGGCGTGGATATCGCCGTGGCCGGCAGCGCCGTTTTCGGGGCGCCGGACCCCGCGAAAGCTATTTCGGTTCTTCGGGGAGCCTGAACATAAATCTCCCGAATTCTTCTTGCAGAGAACATCTGCCGTCGGACGTGGCCAGCTGGCCGAACCGGCGGCGGATTTCTTTATGCAGCGCCACCAGCTCCGCGGCCGGATCGTAGTGCCGGCCGGTCAGTTCGTGCAGCGAGACGGGGTTGGGGAGTTCGGCGGGCCAGCCGGTCTCGTTGAGATTCAGGCCGATGCCGACGATGCTCTCCCGCACGCGGCCGCCCGTGACGGTATTCTCGATCAGGATACCGCAGATCTTGCGGTCGTCCACCCAGATGTCGTTGGGCCATTTGATGCGCGCCTGCACGCTGTGCCCGAGCAGGTAGTCGCGCAGGGCAAGGGTGGTGACCTGCGTGATCAGCAGGGCGTCGGAAGCGGCCAGCTCGCAGGCTCCTTCGAAGCGGTACAGGATGCTGAACGTGAGGTTTTGTCCGGGCGTGGCGAACCAGGTATGCGTGCCCTGTCCGCGCCCCGCGGTCTGCTCCCGCGTGGCGATGATTGACAAATTGTCAAGCCCCGAAATCCGCTTCCTGAGCACGCTGTTGGTCGAATCGGCCGTTTCCAGCCAGAGAATGTCCGCACCTGCGTTCGATGGTTCCATTTTTGTTGTTATATTTGTAAAAGCAAAAATACACAAGATGCCTCAAAAACCCAACAATAACGATTCGCGGAGACCCAAAATCATCCGGATCAATCTGTCATGGCTTTATATCGTTCTGCTCGTGGCGATCGGCTATATGCTGTTCGCCCAGAGCGGTCCCGCGCCCCAGAAAATCGAATGGGCGCAGGTGCGCCAGATGATGCTGGACGGCGATGTCAAGGATATCCATTTCGTACGCAACGACTTCAAGGGATCGATCACGGTCCAGCCGGACAAACTCGGCAAATACGCCAACCTCTTCACCAACGGCAAGGTCCCGACCCGTTCCCCGCATTTCTTCTTCCTGACCTCCACGCGCTTCGAGCCGGAGAAGGAGTTCGAGCAGATCAACGCCCAGCTCCCCGCCGACGCGCAGGTCAAGATCATCATGGAGAATGACGCCCGCATCTGGGCCAACGTCTTGGAGTGGATCGTTCCGCTCGCGCTGCTGATGCTGCTCTACGCCTGGCTGTTCCGTGGCATGAGCCAGCGGATGGGCGGCGGTCCCGGCGGCCCTGGCGGCGGCATGAACCCCTTCAACGTGGGCAAGTCCACCGGCAAGCTCGCCGACAAGGACAAGGTCAACGTGACCTTCAAGGACGTGGCCGGCCTGTACGGTGCCAAGGAAGAAGTGATGGAAATCGTTGATTTCCTGAAGAATCCCAAGAAATATACCGCCCTGGGCGGCAAGATCCCCAAGGGCGCGCTGCTGGTCGGCCCTCCGGGCACCGGCAAGACCCTGCTCGCCAAGGCCGTGGCAGGGGAGGCGGACGTGCCGTTCTTCAGCATCAGCGGCTCCGATTTCGTGGAGATGTTCGTGGGCGTGGGTGCGAGCCGCGTGCGCGACCTCTTCGCCCAGGCCAAGGAAAAGGCCCCGTGCATCGTCTTCATCGACGAAATCGACGCCGTGGGCCGCGCCCGTGGCAAGAACGTCGGCTTCTCCTCGAATGACGAGCGCGAGAATACGCTGAACCAGCTCCTCACGGAGATGGACGGCTTCGGCTCCAACAGCGGCGTCATCGTACTGGCGGCGACCAACCGCGCCGATATCCTCGACAAGGCTCTGATGCGTGCCGGCCGCTTCGACCGCCAGATCCACGTCACGCTGCCCGACCTGAACGAGCGCAAGGAGATCTTCCAGGTCCACCTCAAGCCGCTCAAACTGGCTCCGGACTTCGATCTGGATCTCATCGCCAAGAATACCCCGGGCTTCTCGGGTGCAGACATCGCGAATGTCTGTAACGAGGCCGCCCTGACGGCTGCCCGCCGCGGCAAGCCGGATATCAACAACCAGGACTTCTCGGATGCGGTGGACCGCGTGGTCGGCGGCATCGAGCGCAAGAAGACCATCATGTCCCCGCAGGAGAAGCGCCTGACGGCCTTCCACGAGGCGGGACACGCCGTCGCTGGCTGGCTGCTGCCGGGTTGCGACCCCGTGCTGAAGGTCTCCATCATCCCGCGTGGACAGGCCCTCGGCCTGACCTGGAGCCTGCCGGACGAGAAGGTTATGATGTCCCGTTCGGACCTGATGGACGAGATGTGCTGCCTGGTCGGCGGCCGCGTGGCCGAAGAAATGGTCAACGACGGCGTGCCCTGCACCGGCGCCCTGAACGATTTTGAGCGTATGACCAAGATCGCCTATGCGATGGTCACTTACTACGGCATGAGCAAGAAGGTGGGCAACCTCTCCTTCTACGACTCCCAGCCGAACGGTTACGAGCTCTCCAAACCGTACAGCGAGAAGACGGCCGAGCTGATTGACGCCGAGGCCAAGGCCCTCGTGGACGAGGTCACGGCCAAGACCCGCCAGATCCTCACGGACAACTGGGCCGGCCTGACCCAGCTCGCCGAGCTGCTGATCGACAAGGAGGTCATCATGGCCGACGACATCGAGAAGATCTTCGGTCCCAAGGCCGGCAAGCACGGCGAGGAGCGCCTGAAGAAGGAAGAAACCCCGGAAACTCCGAGCAGCAATGAATAATTTCTGGATACGCACCCTGACCGGGATTGCGTTCCTGGTCGTGATGGTTTTCGGCCTCATCTGGGACCGGACCCTCTTCGGCTGCCTGTTCATCCTGATCTTGATTCAGGCCTTACGGGAGTTCTACCAGATGTCGCTGGGCCGCCGGTTCAAGCTTCAGCAGGAATTGGGTGTCCTGGCCGGTGCCCTGGCTTTCTTTTTCGTGGCGGGGCATTGTTTCTATGGCCTCGACATCCGCTGGCTTGCCGTCGCCCTGATTCCGCTGCTGCTGATTCCTGTCAGCTGCCTGCTATTGCCTTCGCATGAGGGTTTCAGCGACGTGACCTATATTTATGCCGGCCTGCTGTATATTGCCCTGCCGATCAGCCTGTCGCCGCTCCTGATGATGGACGGGGACGTGTTTGACGGCTGGTTCCTGCTCTCGCTGTTCATCATGATCTGGTGCTCCGACGTGGGCGCCTACTGCATCGGGACGGCGTTCGGGCAGAAGCCGGATTCCCGCAAGTTGGCACCGTCCATCTCGCCGAAGAAGTCCTGGTGGGGCTTCTGGGGCGGGCTCGTCTTCTGCGTCGTGGCGGCCATCGCGCTGCATTACCTGACCTGGCTGCCCTTCCAGCTGGTCCACTGCATCGCCCTGGGCGTGATCGTGAGCGTCGGCGGAGTCTGCGGCGACCTCTTCGAATCCCTTTGGAAGCGCCATTTCGGCGTCAAGGATTCCGGCAAATGCATCCCGGGCCACGGGGGTATGCTGGACCGCTTTGACAGCAGCCTGGTGGCCATTCCGATGGCCTGCGTATATCTGACCCTATTCGGCCTCTTATGAAAATAGATCGCAACTCTTACGGCACCCTGGCCCTTGTTTACCTGATTTGCGCGGCGATCGCCGTCGCGGTGGTTCTATTTGTGCCGCAGCACTGGATCCGCGGCGCCGTGATCGCGGCGATGGCCTGGGTCTGCATCTGGCAGACCGCCTTTTTCCGCGTGCCCGTGCGCCAGCATACGGCCGGACCGAAGGAAGTTACGTCCGTGGCGGACGGCAAGGTGGTGATTCTGGAGAAGGTGTTCGAGCCGGAGTTCCTGAAGAAAGATTGCATCCAGCTGTCCGTGTATATGAATTTCTTCGACGTGCACGCCAATTTCTGGCCGGCCGACGGGGAAGTGAAGTACTATCGCTATTATGAAGGCGAGCACTTCCTGGCGTTCAAGCCCAAGGCGTCGGAGGAGAATGAGCACACCTGCGTGGGACTGCGCCTGCCGGACGGGCAGGAAATCCTGTTCAAGCAGCTTGCGGGCGGATTTGCCCGTCGCATTGTCTGTTATGCCCAGGAGGGGACGGCGGTGCAGGGCGGCACGCAGTGCGGCATCATCAAGTTCGGCTCGCGCATCGACATGTACCTGCCGCTCGACGCCAAGATCCGTGTGAAGATCGGCGATCTCGTCCGCGCCAGCGAAACCGTCCTCGCCGAAGTTTAAAGCAATGCGTCCAGCTGCTTGCGCAGCTGTTCCACTCCCCGAAAAACGATCCCTTTGATGCCGACCGCTTCCGCGCCGGCGGTGTTGTTCGGATTATCATCGATGAACACGCATTCTTCGGCCTTCAGGCCGTAGCGGTTCAGCAGCACGCGATACAGCCGCGCATCGGGCTTCAGCAGCTTCTCTTCGCCCGAAACGACGTAGCCGTCCAGTAGTTTGAAAACCGGGTAGTCGTCCCGCACCAGCGGGAAGGTCTCCGCGGACCAGTTGGTCAGGCCCCAGACGCCGTAGCCGCGCTGCTTGTACTCACGCACCAGCGCTTCCATGCCCGGGATCGGGCCGCCCATCATGTCGACCCAGCGGTCGAAATACATCCGGATTTCCTTCTCCCAGGCGGGGAATTCCGCCACGCGCTCCTCCGTGATGTCCTTGATCGGACGTCCGGCGTCGCACTGGGCGTTCCACTCGTAGGGGCAGATCTCGGTCAGGAACCATTCCGCCTTGTCGGCGTCGCCGAAGTAGGGGACAAACAGGTAGCGGGGATTCCAGTCGACGAGGACGGCGCCGAAATCGAAGATGATATTATTAATCATCCCCGGCTTTCTTCGTCGTGATGATGACCACGCCGTTGGCGCCCCGCATTCCATAGAGGGTGGACTCCGAATCCTTCAGGACCTCCACGGAGGCCACGTCGGCCGGATTGACGTCGCTGACGTCGGACACCTCCATGCCGTCAAGGATGACCAGCGCGTCGGTGTTGCCGGTGGCGGTGTTGATGCCGCGGATGCGGATCGACGTACCGACGATCTGCACGCCCGGTACCTTGCCTTGCAGATATTCATAGATATCCTTGTAGGTGCCGGCGTTCTCAAGCTTGACTTTACTGGCGGAATAGGTCCGGCGGTCTTCGCTGTTTGCTTGGCTGCGTTCCTGGCTGGCCTGATTGCTGACGCCGCAGGACGTAGCGAGCAGGCCGGCCAGCAGAAGAATAGGAGTAAGTTTCATAAATGTTACCAACAATAATCAAGGGTAAAGATAAGCTTTTTTTCTTATCCCCGATTATTCGATCGACTTGCGTGTGGTGATCAGCACGACGCCGTTGGCACCCTTCATGCCATAGGTGGATGTGGCGGAGGCGTCCTTGAGGATGTCGACGCGCTCGATATCATTCGGGGAAAGCCCGCTGATGTCGCTCATCTCGATGCCGTCCACGAGGATCAGGGCCTCCTTGTTGCTGCCCGGTTTGTTGCGGACGTAGATGTGGTTGCCTTCGACGGTCACGCCGGCGACGCGTCCTTCCAGATAGGAATAGATGTCGGAATAGGCGCTGCCGTATTCCACCTTCACGGTGCTCGTGGCGTGGGTGTTGTCTCTGCGGTTTACGCGGTGGTAGCCCATATTTACATCATCCGGTTCGTTGCTGTTAGCTGCCGTGTAGGAAGCGGAAGTGCCGCAGGAGCATGCCATGACGGCCAATAAAAAGAGGATAAAAATCGTTCTCATAAGCGTGGTTATTAGTGCTACAAAAATATTCATTTCCCTGGATAATACAAATTCCAGTCCAAAATGCACGGGCCAGTGTTGGAAGTCCGGGAAAAATCCCTATCTTTGCATTCCCATTGGTGCGTTGGCCGAGTGGCTAGGCGCAGGTCTGCAAAACCTGTCACAGTGGTTCGATTCCGCTACGCACCTCCGAAAACCCCCTTACAGGCACCTGTAGGGGGTTTTGCTTTCCAAAATGTGCCTATAATGTGCCTATATTTATCCGTGTGCCTTAAAAAAGCCTGGAGGCACATTTCAAGGGTGTCTCCAGGCCATGGCGTTTATAAAGGATGTCTCTATGGAACATCTCTTACAAAGATAATGGAAAATGTGGGAAATAGTTATTTCCATATTTAATCTT
>JBGUOB010000013.1:0-1502 GCA_045117755.1 Candidatus Cryptobacteroides sp. | reverse complement strand
ATCTTCTGGAGTTCGCACTGGCGGATCTTGTAGCCGAGCTTCTCGTTGCTTTCGTCGACTTCCACGCGGACGCCGGCGTTCACGAGTTCCTTCTCGACCTGCTTCGCGTAGTCAACGAACTTCTCGGAAATCGGGAGCACGCGGGCCTGAACCGGAGCGAGCCACAGCGGGAAATCGCCCATGAATTCTTCGATAAGAATACCGAGGAAGCGTTCGATGGAACCAACGGCTGCACGGTGCAACATCACCGGAATGTGCTTCTGGTTGTCCTTACCGACATATTCAGCACCGAGGCGCTGCGGCAAGTTGAAGTCCACCTGGATGGTACCGCACTGCCAGTCACGACCGAGGCTGTCCTTCAGCGTGAATTCGAGCTTCGGACCATAGAAGGCACCTTCACCCGGGTTCAGGATGTAGTCGAGGCCAGCGAGCTTCGTTGCTTCGGCGAGGGCGGCTTCAGCCTTGTCCCAGATTTCGTCGGAACCCACGCGCTTTTCCGGACGGGTAGAGAACTTCACGACGATTTCGTCGAATCCGAAATCGTGGTAGATTTCCTTGACGAGGGCGCAGAAGTCAGCCACTTCGCTTGCAATCTGGTCTTCGGTACAGAAGATGTGAGCGTCGTCCTGCACAAAGCCGCGCACGCGCATAAGGCCGTGCATCGTACCGGCAGGTTCGTAACGGTGGCACTTACCGAATTCGGCAAGGCGCATCGGAAGGTCACGCCAGCTGCGCAGACCCGTGTTGAAAATCTGGATGTGGCAGGGGCAGTTCATCGGCTTCACGGCCATTTCCACGTCGCCAGCGAGAGTCTTGAACATGTTCTCGTTGTACTTGTCGGCGTGGCCGGACTTGATCCACAAAGTCTTGTTCACGATTTCCGGAGTGATCACTTCGAGGTAGCCACGACGGTCGATCTTGCCGCGGATGTAGTCCTTGAGGGCGTTCACCATCTTGGTGCCCTTCGGGTGCCAGAACACCATGCCCGGAGAATGGTCTTCGATATGGTAGAGGTCCATTTCCTTACCGATTCTGCGGTGGTCGCGCTTTTCGGCTTCTTCGAGGAACTTCAAGTAAGTTTCGAGACCTTCCTTGTCAGCAAAGCAAGTACCGTACACGCGAGTCAGCTGGTCGCTGTTCTGGTCGCCATGCCAGTATGCACCGGACATGGAGAGCACCTTGAAATTCTTGAGCTTGCCAGTAGAAGGCACATGAGGACCAGCACAGAGGTCTTCAAAGTTCTTGCCCGGTTCGCCAGTCACGTAGAAGCTGAGGGTGCCGTCGCTGCCTTCGCGGGCGAGAGCGCGCTGGGCGTTATCCGTCTTGTACTTGTCGCCTTCGGTGCGCTTCAGACCATCTTCGGCGCTAACTTCGCAACGCACGAACGGACGGTCTTCCTTGATGATTTCCTTCATGCGCTTTTCGATGCGCTCGAAATCCGACTGCTGGATCGGGGTCGGTGTCATCAAATCGTAGTAGAAACCCTTGTCGATAGCCGGACC
>JBGUOB010000012.1:0-2440 GCA_045117755.1 Candidatus Cryptobacteroides sp. | reverse complement strand
AGAAGGTTTTATGCAAATTTTGCATAAAACCTCTGTGACTGGAGGGCGGCCAATCGCCATGTATAACCTTGATGTTATAATCTCCGTTGGCTACCGTGTAAAATCATTCCAAGGCACACGCTTCCGTCAATGGGCTACGCGCGTGCTTCGCGAGATGCTGCTGAACCGACTCGACGAGATTAAGCGGATTGCCAAGCTCGAGCGCCGCATGGATTCCGCTGAGGGAGACATCAAGCAGATCAAGGGCGGCATGTCCTACCTCGTCCAGCAGCTCTCTGCTCCACCAGATCTACCTCGTCGCCGCATCGGCTTCGGCAACGATGGCGACACCCTGTCTAAACCCTACGGGAAGGCGTGAAAACCAATAAAATCGCTACTTCCGTGGGGCCTGTCCCTGCGTGGTTTTTAACGCAGAGACGCAGGGGCGCAGAGTACGCAGAGTTTTTTAGGGCTGCCTGCGGCAGAGGTTAGTGAGTTGGAGAGTGGTAGCTCTAACTGGGAGAGCACCACGCTCTTATGGGAACAATTGTCAAGGGCCAATCGCGTGCGATTTTGCCCATCCGCTTTCCGCGTTGCCGTGCATCTTCAGCTCATTGACGCCTTTCCGCCGATGACGCTCCGCCTCAAACAAGCCAGTTGTGTCTCAGTCTTATCCGCAATCCACAGCCTTCGCCGCGCTTGCACTGTATAGTCCGTCTTCAGGGGTGCAATCTAGGGCACGCACTTCTGTGCAGAGGGGTGCTCGCACTCACCTGGGACGGGACATCGTGACTTCGTGAAGCCGGGCGCATCTGCGAATGACCTCGTTTATCCTCGCTATGCCCGAAATCTTTTCGATCGGCTACGCAACTTTCGTCCCTTTCCTTGAAGCCTTCTGCATTGCCAGGTACTCCATCTCGGCTCGGTAGCGCTCAAATCCCTTCTTGCCTTCCTCCGACAGCGGGACGTACTCCCGCTCTGGGTGCTGCAGCATGGCGAGCATCGTCACGGCAAGTCCCCTCGCCACGGCGACTCTCGCCTTCTTCCTTGCGATTTTCCCGCCGCGCATCGCGATGCGAAGCCCCTTGAGCTTGAGGTCCGTGTCCTTCGCGCTCGACATCATCGCCACGCCCGCGCACTCCACGAGCGCCGTGCGGACGATGTCCGACCCCGCATGGGTGATGTGCAGCTGCTTGTCGTCGTCCCCCGACTGGTCCTGCTTCGGGATCATCCCGAGGTAGGCGCCGATGTCCCGCGCGTGGTCGAACCTGTCCGGCCGTCCGCCTATCGCAGCGACGAACACGGTCGACCCGACGATGCCGACGCCGTACACGACGCGGACGCGCTCGACCATCTGCTTGAACTCCGGCCTCTCGGCGAGCCTTTCGATGAGCCTGTCGTACGCCTTGATCTTGAGGTTGATCGTCTTGAGCGACCCCATCAGCGGCCATGCGCACTCCTCCAGCTCCCTCGGCCAGTCCGCCTTGCCCTGCTCGTGGAACTTCTCTGTCGAAGAGCATTCAATGCGATGCCCCATCGACTTGGCGAACCCCCGGATCTGGTTGATCGTCTGCGTCCGCTGCGAGATCAGCATGTTGCGGGCGTGGTGGAACCTCAGCATCTGCTGGTAGACCTCGTCGCGCAGAAACACCGGATGCAGCATCGCGGGGTCGGCCAGCGCCAGCCGCGCAAGCTCCCTCGCGTCGTTGCGGTCGTTCTTTGTGTTGGACTTCGTGATCGACGGTATCTTGCCCGGGTTGCCGACGATCGTCCTGAACCCCATCTTCCGGAACAGCCTGTCCATCCACCGGCAGTGCGTGCCGGTCTCGAACACTACGGGCCATGATCGGTCGAACTTCGAGAACGCCTCCTCGAAGCCGGCCTTCGTCGTCGCGCAGGTCGTCTCGACGACGATGCGCCTCTCGCCTCCTTCGGCCTTCGTCATCACGCAGACTTTCGTCGTGCGGTCGCTCACGTCGGCCCCGATTGTGGTATAATACTCCATGTCAGCCCCTCCTTGGGTTTTGTTGTTCTTGTTTCTGCACCTTCCACCGTGGAAGAGTGCGTGGTAAAGTCAATTATAGCAGAATTCGGCGGGGCTGGCTTTGCCTTTGGCGAGAAGACTTGTGAACGGCCGCGAATGCGGCTGTTTGCAAGTCGTGCCTTGCATCGTGCTGAGACTTGTGAACATGTCAACGCGCGCGATGCGCCTCAAAACGCAAGCGCGCGTGTTGGCATGTTTGCAAGTCGTCTGTCTTACACTCTCGGTTGTCAAAGAACAATCCCTCTCCGCAAGCCTGGTACGGCTTGAAAAAGAATTGTTCCCATTATATCTAGGGCATCCGCTTCGCGGACGGCCTTTGGCCGGGGGATACCCTGCGCGTCCGTGGTCACTTCTTGAACTCGCAGAGAAATACGACAAGGAAATGCGGCTCGTGACGCGAGACCTAAAGCCGGCTGT
>JBGUOB010000011.1:0-4549 GCA_045117755.1 Candidatus Cryptobacteroides sp. | reverse complement strand
ATCTTGATGTTCAGTTCTTCTTCCGCCTCGTTGATGGCGGCACGTAAGGGGCCGGCTGCGCGCTTCGGGTTGAAGACGTAGCTGTTGCGGATGCCGTCGGACGGCGTCTCCTTGTAGTAGATGACCTGGATGTCATCTCCCTCGATCTTGGCAACGCTCAGGGCGATCTTGGAGGAGCCAAGGTCGGCTGCTGCTATGTATCTTTCTGCCTGCATATGATTTGTTGTTTATATTTCACGTTGACGGTATGGTAGTAGCCTTCCGGCTTGGAAGGCGCGATGGTGCCGAGGTAGCGGTCGATGCGCTGCAGCTTGTCCGGGATGTTCTGCGGCTGGCCGACGAAGAACTCTTCGCTGCGGCCGGTCAGGCTCAGGAGCAGCTCTCCGCCCGGACGGACGCGGATGTGCTCGATGCGGCGCTGCCAGCTGCGGTTGGCGGCGATGTGGCGGTTCATCGCCAGCACGCCGGCAATCCAGGCGCGCGCCCGCTCGTCCTGGGCTTCGCCCTTGTAACCTGCGGGAATGTCCACGGGGATGGCCCCCTCGACCACGGGCACGGGGGCGGTGTAGGACGGGTGCAGCGGGAAGATGTAGCCGCCCTCGTCCACGTAGAAACCTTCCTGCTCGCTGCGCATGAAGCGCAGCACGGGGGCGCGCTGGGTGATGTCGAGGTGCAGGACGCCGTCGTCGGTGGCCCACGCCTCGCAGCGGCTCACGGCGCTGCGGCTCTCCAGCATGTCCTCAATGCGCGCGAGCTGCACGCTGTCCATGCGCTCGCCGATGTAGGGACCGTAGCGCTTGTCCAGATAGTCCCGGATGTCCTGCTCGCTGACGAAGCGGAGGCTGTCGGCGAAGTGCACGTCCAGCCGTCCGCAGACGACGAGGACGCTCTCCTGCCGCACGCGGCGGTACAGGAAGGCGACTCCGACGCAGAGGGCGACGGCGAGCACGGCGGCAAGGGAATATCGGATGGCGGCTTTCATTTACTGGCGCTTGCGGAGCAATTCGGTAATGGGTTCGATGAAACGGTCGATGTTGCCGGCGCCCAGGGTCATGAGCACGTCGAGCGGCTCCTGCTCCAGCAGGGGCATGAGCTCGTCGCGCGTGATGAGCACCTTCTCGGGGGCGGTCACGTCGCGGAAGATGATCTCCGAGGTGACGCCCGGGATGGGCTCCTCGCGGGCCGGGTAGATGTCCAGCAGGATCAGCTTGTCCAGCCCGCTCAGGGCGCGGGCGAATTCAGGGGCGAAGTCGCGCGTGCGGGTGAAGAGGTGCGGCTGGAAGACGCCCGTGATCTTGCGGCCGGGGAAGATCTGCCGGACAGAGGAAATCGCGCTCTCCAGCTCGGCCGGATGGTGCGCGTAGTCGTCGATGTAGGTCAGCGTCGGGGTGTTGAGGTGCACGTCGAGGCGGCGCTGTGCGCCCTCGAACGTGCCGATGGCCTGGCGGACCTTCTGCGCGTCCTGCCCGTAGCAGAGGCAGATGGCCGCGGCGGCGATGCTGTTCTCCACGTTCACCCAGCCCAGGGCGCCCACGCGGATGTCGCTCAGGACGCCGTTCGGATAGACCAGGTCGTAGGTATAGTGCCCCGTGTCGTCCAGGCGCAGGTTCGTGCTGTGGAAGTCGGCCCGGGGGTCGTTGAAATGGTAGGTGAAGATCTTCGCGGACACGTCCCGCGGCTGGATGGGCAGACCGTATTTGAGGATGAGGGTCTCGGTGACCTGCGAGGCGAAGATGCGGAAGGACTCCTGCACGTGCGCCAGGTCGCCGTAGATGTCGAGGTGGTCGGCGTCCATCGCCGTGATGGCGGCGATCGCCGGGTGCAGCTGGTGGAAGGAACGGTCGAACTCGTCGGCTTCCGCGACCACGGTCGGGGTGTGGCTGACGAGCAGGTTGGTGCCGTAGTTCTTCGAGATGCCGCCCAGGAAGGCGGAGCAGCCGGTGCCGCTCTCCGTGAGGATGTGGGCGACGAGGGTGGACGTGGTGGTTTTGCCGTGCGTGCCTGCGACGGCGAGGCAGCGCTGGCCGGCGGTAATCTCGCCCAGCATCTTGGAGCGCTTGATCACGCGATAGCCGTGCTCCCGCACGTAGCAGAGCTCCCGAAGGTCTTCGGGAATGGCGGGCGTGTACACCACGAGGGTGTCCTCGGGGTCGGCGGGAATCCGGGAGGGGTCGTCTTCATAGTGGACGGCAATGCCCTCCGCCTCCAGGGCATGCGTGAGGTCGGAGGGGGTGCGGTCGTAGCCGGACACGGCGCAGCCCTTGAAATGGTAATACCGGGCAATGGCGCTCATGCCGATGCCGCCGATCCCGATGAAATAGACGTTATTGTAGTTGTTGTTCATATCAGTTTATACACTTCGTCAACGATGGTCTGGGCTGCGTCGAGGCGGGCGAGCGGTGCGACGTTGCGTTCGATCTGCCGGATGCGCTCCTCGTCGTGCAGCAGGCCGAGGGCCGTGGGCAGGAGCTGCTCCGCCGCCTCGGCGTCGCGCACGATCAGGCCGGCGTCCTTGCGGACCAGCGCCATCGCGTTGTGGGTCTGGTGGTCCTCCGCCACGTTGGGCGAGGGCACGAACACGACGGCTTTGCCGGCCGCGCAGATTTCGGACACCGAGGAGGCCCCGGCGCGGCTGATCAGCACGTCCGCGCAGGCGTAGGCCAGGTCCATGCGTCCGATGAAATCCGTATAGTGGATCTGCGGGAGCTCGCGTCCCGCCATGAATTCGTCGATGCCTTTCTTATAATATTTCCCGCACTGCCACAGCACCTCGACATCCTCGCCGCCGGGGCAGCCGGCTTCGATCCAGGCGCGCATGGCGCGGTTCAGCGTGCCGGCGCCGAGGCTGCCGCCCACGATGAAGAGGTGGCGCTTCCCTTCGCTCAGGCCGTAGAACTGGAGCCCTTCCGCGCGGTCCTGCTCCGTGTAGGCGTGGATCTCCGGGCGGATGGGGTTGCCGCTGAAGACGATCTTGTCGGCGGGGAAGAATTTCTCCATCCCCTCATAGGCCACGCAGATGCAGCCTGCGCGCTTGCCCAGGATCTTGTTGGTCAGGCCGGCGAAGCCGTTCTGCTCCTGGATCAGGGTCGGGATCTGCTTGCGCTCGGCCTGCCAGAGCAGGGGGGCGCTGGCGTAACCGCCCACGCCGATGGCGATGTCGGGGCGGAACTCGTCGAGCACCTTGCCCGCGAGGCGGACGCTGCGCAGCAGCTTGCCGGGCACCCGGAGGTTGTGCCGGAGGCCTTCCCAGTTGAGCTGGCGCTGGAGGCCGGCCATCGGCAGGCCCACGATCCTGTAGCCCGCGGCCGGGACCTTCTCCATCTCCATGCGCCCTTCGGCGCCGACGAAGAGGATCTCCGTGTCGGGATTCGCTTCCTTGAGCTTGCCCGCGATCGAGATCGCCGGGAAGATGTGGCCGCCCGTGCCGCCGCCACTGATGATTACGCGCAATTTCTTATATTTCATAGCTGTCTTCTGTCAATTGTCCGGATTCGTAGGCGTCCAGGTCGTCCAGGCGTTCCCGGACGGCCGTGGCCTCGTGCATCTCCACCAGCGGCGCCGCCATGCGTGTCTCCTTGTCGATGCGGCGCGCGGCGATGCGGCTGAACGAGAGGATGATGCCGAAGGCGATGCTGAAGCAGAGGAAGGCGCTGTTGCCGTGGCTGATGAGCGGCAGGGTCTGGCCGGTCATCGGGCCGATGTCCGCGTTCACGAACATGTGCAGGAAGGCCTGGCCCGCGATGAGCAGGCACAGCCCCGCCACGGTGAGCTTGGCGTAGTGGTCGCTGCCGCAGTTGCGCACGATGATGGAGCCGCGCGCGAGCAGCGACACGTAGAGGAAGATGACGAAGATACCGCCCAGCAGGCCGTATTCTTCGATGATGAAGCTGTACATATAGTCCTCGGACATATCCGGAACCACGTAGCGCTGGGTGCTCTGGCCGGGGCCCTTGCCGATCAGGCCGCCCTGCTTGACGGCGATCTTGGCGCTGTAGGGCTGGCGGATGGCGTCCAGGGCTTCCTGGTACGCGATGGTGCCCTTGGGGTTGTCGATGACCTGCTGCTCCCAGTCGTCGTTCTCGAACACGCGCGCGATGCCCGTGCCGATGCGGTCGAAGAGCGGATGCTCGTTGTGCTTGGTGGCGCTGTACAGGCCGAAGCAGATGCCGAGCACCAGCATGGCCAGCGCGGCCAGCGCAGCCATGTCGGGCAGGTTGCCGCCGCCCAGCAGGATCATCACGAACATCAGCAGGCCGATGATCAGGGCGCTGGAGTTGGAGCCCGGGATGATCATCGCGAAGATGATCAGGAACGGGGCGTAGAGGTAGATGGCCTTCTTCCAGAAAAGGCTCTCCGGGCCGCGCAGCTCGCCCCGCTTGAGGGCGTCCATCGCCCAGGCGAGGTAGAGGACCATGGCCACCTTGACCACCTCGAAGACGTGCACCTGGAAGCCGCCGACGGACAGGATGCGGTAGGCGTTGTTGATGTTGAGCGCCTTGAGGAAGGGCAGGCTGACGTGGGCGTCCAGCAGGCCCAGCAGCAGGAAGGA
>JBGUOB010000010.1:0-2357 GCA_045117755.1 Candidatus Cryptobacteroides sp. | reverse complement strand
ACAGCAGCTGACAAGGCAAGGATCCCGCTTGCCAAGATGGCCGCGGAGGAGACCGGCATGGGTCTCGTCGAGGACAAGGTCATCAAGAACCACTACGCGGCTGAGTATATCTACAATGCTTTCCGCAACACAAAGACATGCGGCGTGATCGAGGAGGACCCGGTCTACGGCATCAAGAAGATTGCCGAGCCGATCGGCCTTATCGCGGCTGTCATTCCTACAACCAATCCGACATCAACAGCGATCTTTAAGACCCTCATTTGCTTAAAGACCCGCAACGCCATCATCATTTCCCCGCATCCGCGCGCAAAGAACAGCACGATCGCCGCAGCGAAGATCGTCCTTGACGCGGCGGTAGCGGCAGGCGCTCCGGAAGGCATCATCAGCTGGATCGACGTCCCGTCACTCGCCCTCACACAGACCGTCATGAAGGATTCCGACTGCATCCTCGCAACCGGCGGCCCGGGCATGGTGCGCGCGGCATACTCATCCGGCAAGCCGGCCCTCGGCGTCGGCGCGGGCAATACACCGGTCATCATCGACAGCTCAGCTGATATCAAGCTGGCAGTCAACTCCATCATCCATTCCAAGACGTTCGACAACGGCATGATCTGCGCTTCCGAGCAGTCCGTCACGGTCCTCTCCGACATCTACGATGAGGTCAGGGATGAGTTCGAGTATCGCGGATGCTACTTCCTTAAGGGCGACGAGATCGAGAAGGTCAGGAAGACCATCCTGGTCAACGGCGCGCTGAACGCCAAGATCGTCGGCCAGAGCGCATTTAAGATCGCTGCCATGGCGGGCGTCGAAGTCCCGGAGACGACAAAGGTCCTCATCGGCGAGGTCACGTCCGTCGACATTTCCGAGGAGTTCGCCCACGAGAAGCTCTCACCGGTCCTCGCCATGTACAGGGCTGACAGCTTTGAAGAAGCCCTCGACAAGGCGGACCAGCTCGTCCGCGACGGCGGCTTCGGCCACACGGCTTCCCTCTATATCGACACACATGAGAAGGAGAAGATGGCTGCCCACGCTGACCGCATGAAGGCATGCCGTATCCTTGTCAACACACCATCCGCACAGGGCGGCATCGGCGACATCTACAACTTCGCCCTCCTCCCGTCCCTGACGCTGGGCTGCGGCTCCTACGGCGGAAATTCCATCTCCCACAACGTAGGCGCCCTGGACCTCATCAATATCAAGACCGTCGCAGAGAGGAGAGAGAATATGCTTTGGTTCCGCACACCGGAAAAGGTCTATTTCAAGAAAGGCTGCATGCCTGTCGCCCTCGACGAGCTCGGCACGATCATGCACAAGAAACGCGCGTTCATCGTAACGGATACATTCCTTTACAAGAACGGCAACACGAAGCCGATCGAGGAGAAGCTCGACGCCATGGGCATCGTCCACACCTGCTTCTCCAACGTACAGCCTGACCCGACACTGAAGAACGCGCTGGAAGGCACGGCACAGATGCGCGCGTTCGAGCCGGACGTCATCATCGCGTTCGGCGGCGGCTCCGCGATGGACGCGGCCAAGATCATGTGGGTGCTCTATGAGAACCCGGACGCTGACTTCTCCGACATGGCCATGGACTTCATGGACATCAGGAAGCGTATCTACATGTATCCGGAGATGGGCAAGAAGGCCTACTTCGTAGCGATCCCGACCTCCTCCGGTACAGGCTCCGAAGTCACACCGTTCGCGATCATCACGGACAGCGACGCGGGCATCAAGTATCCGCTGGCAGACTATGAGCTCCTTCCGAATATGGCCATCGTCGACACGGACAACATGATGACACAGCCGAAGGGCCTGACATCCGCCTCCGGTATCGACGTCATGACACACGCGATCGAGTCCTATGTCTCCATGCTGGCTTCCGACTTCACGGAGGGCACATCGCTCAAGGCGACCAAGCTCGTATTTGACTACCTGCCGACCGCTTACGCTGACGGCACGAACGTCACGGCACGCGACCATATGGCCAATGCTTCCTGCCTGGCAGGTATGGCATTTGCAAATGCCTTCCTCGGCATCAACCACTCCCTCGCCCACAAGCTCGGCGCGTTCCACCACATCGCGCACGGCGTGGCCAATGCCCTCCTGCTCACATACGTCATCCGCTACAACGCGAAGGAAGTCCCGACAAGGATGGGCACCTTCCCGCAGTACCAGTATCCGCACACGCTGCGCCGCTACTGCGAGATCGCAGAGTACAACGGAATCAAGGGCAAGGATGACAACGAGACCCTGGACCTCTTCATCGAGAAGCTGCGCGACCTGAAGCACGCGATCGGCATCAAGGATTCCATCCGCGAGTACGGCGTGGACGAGAAGTACTTCTTCGATACCCTGGA
>JBGUOB010000009.1:0-40961 GCA_045117755.1 Candidatus Cryptobacteroides sp. | reverse complement strand
GGTGATGTCTTGGGCGGTATAATTCGGATGCGCAAAGGCGTCGCCGAGATACTGCGCATACATCGAGTCGAGCGACCAATCGACCATAGAGCCGCCGGCAACCACATGGGCGTCCGCCCAGGCGGAGAAGTGGGGGTCGGTCTCGGTGTAGGATTGCAGCGCGGTCATCGCCTTGTTCGATACCGTGGCGTAGTCAGGCGGCAGGGGCGCCGAGGCGGCTTTCGCCCATGCCGGCACCGTCGGGTCGCTCTCGGTCTTGAGCAGTCCGTTGGTGACTGATGCGGTCACATACCCTGCTCCGTTGGCGAGCTGGGCGTTGTCCGTCGGTATCTCGGCGCGGATCTGGCCGGCGACGCCGTCGGTGTAGTTGGTCGCCGCGCGGGAAATGGCCGTATCTGCCGCGGAAAGCGCCGCGGAGAGCGCGTTCGTAGCGGCGGCGGTGTTGGCCTTGGCGGAAGCGACGGCGCTCTCCTGGGCCGCCGTAGCCGCCTCCTGCGCGATGTTGGTGACTGCCGACATATCAACCTCGGGAATGTCGATAGCTGCGATCTCGGCGTCGGTGTACTCCTTTGAGGCGGCGAGGGCCGCGGCACTTTGCGCGGCGGCCTGGTCTGCCGCGTATTCCGCCGCGTTCGTCATCACCGGCGCGGTGCCGGGGAGGTCGTCGAGCTGGATGTAGGCGGGGTTGACCGCCGCGGCATAGCACGGCAGCAGGGCGGCGACCGCCAGCGCAGGCGCGGCGGCGCGCAGGAACGCGAGGATCGCGTTGAGCTTCGACTTGACGGCGCCCAGCGAGTCAGCCGGCACGGCGTCGTCGACATTCAGCATGGCGGGGTCGATGGTGATGGACGCCTGGTATACCTCGTCCGGGCAGTCCGTCACCTTGATCTTGGACCACGGCAGCTTCCGTACCTCGCCGGCGGCGTTGGTCATGGTGAGGAACGCCTTCGAGGTGCCGAGCGGGAAGCCGGCCGTCTCGTCCGCCGAGTACTCCAGCGTGATCGTCCCGCCCGGGGTCAGGTCCCCGAACTCCTTGACGACGCCGCAGTAGCAGACGGCGAGGGTGCAGCCGCCGTACTCGTAGCCTTCCGCCAGCGACAGCGTGATCGGCTGCGCGGTGTTGCCCTTCAGTATGGTTGGTATTGCCATGTCGTTTCTCCGTTAGTAGTAGGGATGTCAAACTTATTCCCACATGCCCCATTTGTTGCTGATCCACGAGGCGAACATGTCGACATAGAAGTGGAACGGCAGTTCCCACGGGAACAGTTCGTAAATCCAGTCGCCGTCCTTCTCGTAGTAGGCGGGGTAGGCGATTTCAGTCAAAGGGGGGCCAGCCCCATGCCAACTTGCGCCACTGTCTTCCACAAAGTTCCAAGTATTCGTGTACATCCACCCCACTGCAGGATAGTAGGAGTTGTTGTTGTTGTCAACCGCCAACACGAGGCACATATCAGGCGTGGTGGGGTGCGAAATCGGGGGGAATGTGAACTCGGGGTTGCCTTGGTCGTAGTACACCTCTATGGACGGCATTGTGTGAAGAGCCTCCGACATATTGTATATGTCGCTGTCGAACTCCCTCGAGTTGAACCAGAAGTCGGCGTAGTATGGGTCGTTGGTTCCGCCGCTTCCGCCACCTCCCGCTATGCCCTTGCCGTCATACGACGCTGGGTTGCCGTAGTAGTCGCTACCTTCGCTGTTGTAGTTGTAGAGCGTCCAAGACTGCCCCCAGTCCATACCAGAGGTAGCGGCTGGAAAGCCACCTACGGGGCTGTTCTGCTTCGTGATGTAGTGCGACGTAACCACATAGTCGTAGTCGAGTTGTGCGCCCCAAGTCCGCTCCTCGTCTATGGCATATCCACACGGACCGAGCAGACAATACTTCGTCTGTCCAATCGAGGGGATGTAGACTTCCCTGTGAATCACCTCGCCGATAATAACCTTACGCGTCTTCAGGTTCCCGATGCCGATTCCGTAGGCGAAGCCCTGCGCCTTCGACCGACCGCTCACCTTGTCGCCGTAGCAGAGTTGGCGGGTGTGGACATAGTCGTTGGAAGTGGAAGTGCCGAAAAGCACATAGGTGAGTTTCAGCGTCGCGGAGTTGTCGGCGTTGGTTGTAAGTTGGCAGAGGTATGTAGTGGTCGAGGTGTAGACGTCCCTGCGCTCCGTGTAGGTAAACGGCGTCTTCCCCTTGCAGTGCATGAACATCTGCGGAATGTCGTTCCCGAGGTAGTGCGCGTGCCGAAGGTACGACTTGAATGGGTCGTGGACGACAGGGTAGAACGAGCCAGCCTGTAGGCACTCGGGAGGGTTCAACGCCCTGTTGTCAAGCGCAAGCCCCCAAGTAATCGGGTAGTTCTTCGCGTATACTATGTCGCCTATGTCGTAGGTGTCGCCATACGCGCTCGTGAACGACGGCATACGCGTCGCGTCTATTTCAAGTATGTCGTGGATTGCGTTGGAAACGGCAAGCACAGCGTACTCTGGACTCTGGCTCCCTCCTATGTTCGGCAACGCCTCGTATGTAGGCACGTGCCGCAGGTCGTCCACGACAAAGTAAGTCCCGATGCTTGGCTGGTCGTAGCCCATTTCCACATTGTAGGCAAGCGCAAGCACCTCGTTCGTCATCCCGCCGCTACCTGCATAGGTGTAGTGGTAGTTGTCGTTTATCAGGGTTGCGAACTTTGTGTAAATCCCCGCCATGAAGTTTCGGGACAGCATCTTGTCGTCTACAGTCCCAGCGACGAGTTGCTGTTGGTTCGCTGGCGTGTAGTTTGTCTGCCACTTCATCCAGTGGTTGTAGAAGTCCAGCCCCGCGTCCGTAGCCATTATCGCGTACTTCGAGTCCATCGTGAGGTTGGGGTCGTATACGCTATCCCCGCTCCACCCCCACGGAAAGTCGAACTCCCTGCCGAGGACTGGGCAGTACCACCCCGTAGCGTGCGCTGAAATCGCACACGCCGCGAGAACTGCCGCCGCCGCTATCCCGAACTTCCTCATAGTCCGCTACTCCCGCTGGAGGGATTGAGGTTGCTTTCGGTCACATAGTACACGCCGATGGTGATGGTGACGTTGCCGTTGCCGTCGCCTTGGACGTCCACCTTGACATTGGAGTCAGCCGCAGAAGCGAAGGTGACTGTGTTCGTGTTCGCTCCTTCGCCCACCACAGCCTCGTTGACACCTCCATCCGAGGCTACATTCCCGACGAACCTTATCGCGCTCGCCGACGGCGTCCACGCCACCCGCGAGCCGTTCATAGTCAACTCGTAGTTCTTCGTAGGCGACGCGTCCTCGGGCTTGGTCGTCCACATCACCCGCGAGATTTGGTTGGAATAGAAGTATTCCTCTTCCTCCGTAGGGTCGTGCTTGTATGGAATCGCACAGTCGCCGGCGGCATTGAAGCCGTAGATGGACGCCAGCCGGTGCGCCTTGGTGTTGTCGTCGGGTTCGTAGATGGTATGCCCCTCGATGGAGTAGTTGTACGGCGTTCCGTATTGCAACATCCCGTCGACGTCGGGGATCGGCATCCGCAGCCACTTGAAGATCTTGTCCTCGGTGACTTCTGTCTGCCAGTCGGCGATCCAGGTCTTGTTGGTGCGCCATACCGTGTTGGTCTCGCCGGTCACGGGGTCGATGATCTCCTCGGGCTGGATGTCGTAGTCCCAGTAGCCCCTGTCGACGATATTGGTGACCTCGCCCCAGTCGATGTAGGGGACGGTGAAGGGGTCGGCGTGCTCGTAGCCCTTGATCTCGATCTGCCGCGCGCCGTTGGTCCAGATGGTCTCGTGGTCGAGCAGCGTCTCGGCCCTGACATGGCCGAACAGGTTGGTCGACATCGCCGCCAGGATGTCCGCGTTGGAGACGACGACGTTGAAGATGTTGGAGATGTTGTTGTCGTTGAGCCACTTGAGGACTCGCTCGACGTCGTTGGAGGAGAGCGCCAGCAGCGCGTCCGGGTAGTCCATCCAGTCGATGCCGTAGCCGGAGGTCGTCTCCAGGTCGTAGTCCGCCGCGTCCGGCCGCTGGATGAGCTCCTTCTTGCGCTTTACCGGAATCTTCGAGCCGGTCGAGGCGTTCGCGTTGCGGAAGCCGCGCAGCTGCGCGAGGAAGTAGACGTTGGAGCTGGTGCCGAGTTCGGCGCAGTTGATGCAGTTGGTGTCGATGACGTCGAAGTCGAAGATGCGCTCTGCCTTGATCATCTCCAGCGGCGTGTTGGTGATGGCGACGATGTTCCTGGCGTTCTTGACCGGCAGCATGGCGTCCTTCGTCTCGGTCGACTCGTAGTCGCCGCTGTACGGGTCGTCCTTCGGGTCGATCTTCGGGACGTCGCCCTCGCCGCCCTCGGTGCTGGAGGCGAGGCCGCCGAAGTAGGCGAAGAAGAAGTTGCTGACGACGTTCCAGTTGTTGATGGCCTGGAGGTTCTCGTACATGTTGGTGACCCAGATCGACATCTCGACCGGCACGTACTTGTCCGTCATTATCACCAGGTTGGTGCTGAAGTCCATCTCGCGCTGGACGTACTTGGCCACGTTGGTAATCTCGAGGTCGATCTCGTCTTCCCCCGGCTCCGGCCATCCGTCTATGGCGTCGTGGATGGCATAGAGCTTGTTGGTGAGGATGTCGTAGGTCTCGCCGACGAACTCGTGGATGGTGCGGATTGAGCCGTTCGACTCGGCCAGCTTGGTGGCGACGACCACGTTGGTCTCGATGGCCATCAGCGCGTCGACGTAGCCAGCCGTGTTGGTGATGTCCAGGATCTCCCCGCTGGCCACGATCCCGTGGATGCCATTCAGCCTGTTGGTGACGAGCACGAAGGTGTCGTCCACGAGCTCGCTGATGCTCCTGATGGAGCCGTTAGTCTCCGCGAGCTTGGCCGCCACCACAACGTTGGTCTCGACCTCCAGCGCGGCGGAGACGTATGCCGCGGTGTTGGTGATGCCGGTGAGGCCGGCGAGCTCCACGTTGCCGGTGATGCTGTGGATGCCGTGCAGCTTGTTGGTTATGAGCTCGAATGCCTCGTCGACGAAGTCGTGGATGCTGACGATGGATCCGTTGGTCTCGGCCGACTTGGCCGCGACCGTCGCGGCGGACTCCAGCTCGAACGCGGTCTTGACGTAGTTCGCCACGTTGGTGAGCCCGAGCGCCACGGCGACGTCGTTCGTGGCGAAGCCGTGGATGCAGTTGAGCTTGTTGGTGATGAGCTCGAAGGTCTCCCCGACGAACTCCTGGGTGCTGCGGATGGAGCCGTTGGTCTTCGCCTGTTCGAGGGCGGCCACCAGGCTCGTCTCGTATTCCATCGCCGACTGCGTGTACTGCGCAACGTTGGTGACGTTCGGAATCGAGCTCTGCCAGACGTCGTTGGTGTCCTTGGCGTACACCACCTTCTCGATTTCGCGGATGCGGGCGATTTCGTCGTCCATCTTGGCAGAGAAGTACTTCCGGATATTATCGGTGTAGTCGTCAGTGGACTCCTTGATGTAAG
Organism: Candidatus Cryptobacteroides sp.; assembly: GCA_045117755.1. Taxonomy (GTDB): domain Bacteria; phylum Bacteroidota; class Bacteroidia; order Bacteroidales; family UBA932; genus Cryptobacteroides. The sequence goes on along the minus strand of JBGUOB010000009.1, from coordinate 35,482 downwards.
CCTTGACCTTGAAGAGCTCGTTGGTGAGCATGTCGAGGGTGTCCAGGACGAAGTAGTTGACCTTGTTGACGTCTTTCACCTTGGCATACTCCTTCGCCATCTTTGTGTACTCCACGGCGATCAGCAAGTTGGTCATGAAGTCAAGCTCGGCGTTGACGTAGTCAACCGCGGTCGTGATGGCCTCCGCTTGGCTGCCCCTCACGACGTCGTGGATGGCGTCGAGCTTGTTCGTCAAAATGTCATAGGTCTCGTTGACGAAATCACTGACGGACTTGACCGTGCCGTTGAGCTTGGCGAGCTCGGTATTGACGATTACATTGGTCTCGAAGTCGAACTTGGTGTCTACGTACTGCTTCACCGTGTTGATGGTCTCAATGCCGGTGTCCTTCACCACCTTGTCGATGGCGGCGAGTTCGTTGGTGAGTATGTCGAAGGTGTCGTTCACCAGCTTCTGGGTGGACTCGATGGCGCCGGAGGTCTTGGCGCGCTCGGTGGCGATGATTACGTTCGTCTGGTAGTCCATAACGGAGTCGATGTACTGCTTGACGTTGTTGATGGACGAGACGGAAGCCTTGGCGGATTCGATGGCGTTGAGCGCGTTGGTGATGATGTCGAGCTGGCCGTCGATGTACTTCTTGATCTCCGCCTGGCTCGCGTTCATGGCCGTGGTGGACGCGAACCAGTTGGTGGACCAGTTGAGGGCGTTGTCGACGTACCGCTCGGTCGCCTCCTTCGACTTGGCGATCTCGCCGGCGAGGTACACCCAGTTGGTGTTCCAGTTGACGATGGCCTTTGCCCGGTCCTCTGCGATGTCCTTGACGCTGTCGTACCAGTTCGTCGACCAGGACATCTTGTGGAGGTCGCCGAGCGAGGCGTAGGCGATGGAGTTGGTCTCGCCGCCGCCGCCGAGCTTGCGCAGCAGCACGTGGTATGTCGGCTCGGACTGCGCCCCCTCTGCCTTCTCCGAGGTCATGAGGTCGGCCAGGACCACGCCCTCGTCCGCCGCGTTGACGTACCAGCCCTTGATGGCGAGGTTGGTTGCGTTGCCCTCGATGTGGTCCTCGATGCTCACCCCGTCCGGCGGGTTCCCGAGACCGCCGATGACGTCGCCGATGGGGACGTAGTGAAGAGCAACGCTGTCATCCGTCAGCTTCCGCGTCAGCACGTAGTGGGTGGCGCGCTCGTCGTCCATGCCGGCCTTTGTGCTGGTCAACAGCTCCGACATCTTATAGTCGCACTTCGAACCGGCAGCATTGGCCCAGTCTTTCAGGGTAAGCCAACTCATGAAGTTGTCACCGCCAGATTCTTCCGGTCTCATTTCATTCTCGAAAACGGTAGCATCCCATCCACCATATTCAGCCCAGTGCAGCCGATATTCCGTATCGTTTTGGCCCTTCTTGACGTAGGGGACGAAGAATCCGCAGTTGCCGTTCCAGTCGATCCTGTCCTGGACGGGGTTCTGGGAGTTCTTGATGGCGAGCTCTTTTGTCAACACCGTCTGCCCGCCGATTGGTTCGTTGAAGTCGTGCCACTCAATTGTGCGGTCGTCAGGGAGCCGCTGGTCGGAGGTGGCGTTTGCCTCGCCGTCCTTCGCGGCGCGGATCACGTCTTTGATGGACTGGCTGCCGTTGCCGAAGCGCACGGTGTACACGCCGCCGTCAGGGCGGCTAATCTTGAAGCCGTTGATCACCAGCAGGTCGTTGAGGGTCTGGCCGAGGGTCTTGATCTGGGCGGAGTTCTTGAGCGACACCTGAATGGCTTCAACGGCCGTCTTCATGGCCCAGTCGCGGCTAATCAAATCCTCAAGGTCGCCGTCGACCACGATTTCTCCCTTTTTATTGAGCTTGACCGGTTCCTTCAGCCACCCGGTCTTCTTATCGTAGCCATAATATAGGTTAGCTGTATTCCCCGCGTCCTCATAGCTCTCGGGCGTGTACCAGTCCTCGGGCTTGGGCGCGGCTGCGAAAGCGCCGAACGCGAAAAGCGCCGCAAAGAAGAAAAGTGCCGCGGTTCTCATTGGTTGACCTCCTGGGTGGCGTTGGTGATGGAGAGGCTGACGGATGGCTGGATCATGGCGCCGTAGGCGTCGAACCAGCCGGCGAAGCGGTCGACGCCGTTGGTGCGCACCGACGAGACGCCGCGGAAGACGAAGTTGGTGCGGGTGGCGGCGACGGTGCCGGCGGGGTTGACGTATGAGCCCGCGCCGTTCCATACGAAGTACAGCCCGTTGGTGATGCCCTGCGCAACCGCCGCGCCGGTGCAGTTGGTGGCGCAGAGCGCCGCGTCGGTTGCGTCCTCGATCACCAGCCGCACCTCGTTGGTGGTGCCGGCGTTCGCGGTGATGTAGGTGCAGTTGTTCGAGGCGGCGGTGGTGACGCCGGCCTTGACCGCCGCCTCGGTCTGGGCGACGTAGTTGGAGACGTAGTTTGCTACCCACGCCTGGGACGCGGCGATGGGGAAGGCATGGCGCGGCAAAAGTGCCGCGGCGACTGCCGCCAGAATCAGAAGTTTGCGCATTTCAGTTCCCTCCGTTGGAATTGTTGACTACCGCCTCGGGCATCCACTCGAAGCCGTCCCACTTCATGACCACCTGCACGAAGCCACCGCCCTCGCAGGGGAGCTGCGCCACGGTCTGCACCGTGCCCGGCTGGATCGGCGTGGTGGTGGTCGAGAAGCTGCCGACGGAGAGCCGCCCTTCGCCGATCGCCGCGGGCTCGTCGTCCGCCGCGGTGGCGTGCACTTCGTATTCGTATTCGCCCGGCGTGGGGAAGCACGAGGCCGGGATGCGCGCCGTCCAGTCGCCGTTCGGGTGTTCGTGCGCCGTCACGTCGAAGTAAGCGCCGTTCTCGCGGAAGAGCCGCACGAAGAGCGCGGTGACGTCCGCCGGGACGCGCTTGAAAAGCACGACGAAGTTGTGCCCTGCTTTGGCAAAAAGAGGACGCCGCGGGAAGTTGAGCCGCTCGACGTCGCAATCCACTATGGCGTTTACCTGGTCCATTTTACTCCTCCGCATGTAGACTGCCGGTCAAGTCGAGTTGAAAGGCAGTGCCGTGATGTGGTATAATACCGGCCATGAAAGACTGGAAGACATACGCGATAGCCATTCTGGCGCTGTGGTGCGCATACCTCACGTGGCGCACGATGCCGTACCAGATATGGGAGGCGAACGAGGCGCAGATGCATTCCCGCAGCGACGTGTACTGGATCTGGTAGGCGTACATCATCTCCTGATCTCCTTGCGGCCGGCAAGCTTCTCGGCCCCGACAAGCAGGCCGTCTTTGGAAAAGGTGAACTTGGCCCTGCCGAAGTAGTGCCAACCGCTCTCCTCCTCGACCTCGCAGTAGGGAGTGATGACGAGCCCGTTGGCGCCGGGCGTCCAGGTCCAGGTGCTGCCGTCCTGGTCGTCGTCGGCGTTGGTGTCGCTGTGGTCAACCGGCGTGCCGACGTCCTTGTCGGGGATGCCCAGCCCGCTCTTGTTGATCTTGAGCTCTGTGCCCTCGGGGTTGTTCCGGTCGACCTCCAGCGTCACGCCGTCGGTTATCAGCCACGAGCGGCGGTCAATCTCCCTGAACCAGCGGAGCGGCAGCTGGAAGATGTGGGTGATGGAGTCCCAGTTGATGCTCATGTCACCTCCGGCCAGCTTGCGCTGTTCGAGCAGGTGTGCGTCTCGGTTATCTTGGTCACGGTGAACATCCGGGAGATGCCGTTGCGCCGGCAGTTGGCGGTCACGCGCACGCCCTTGGCGTCCGGGCAGCGGATCCACGCGGTGCCGTTGGAGATGTAGTAGTCCGACATGTTGTTGGACTTCAGCGACGCGGCCAGCGCCTTGGCCTCGGTCTCGGGCATGCCGTGGTACTCGACGACCTCGGTGGCCACGTCGTCGTAGACCTTCACGTTGAGCCCGAGAAGCCAGTAGGACGCGATCAGGTTGCGCTCGCTGGTCGAGCCCTGAAATGCCTGTATGCCGGTGGGTGAAAGTGCCATACGCTCCTCCTCTACTTCATCTGCAGCAGGGTGTCGATCTTCTCCGCGAGGTCGCGGGTGTTCTCGGCCGTCTCGATCACGGCGCGGTCTGCCGCCGCCTTCTCCTCCTTGGCGAACGCCACCTGGCGCACCGCCTCGTCCGCGGCGGACAGCGACCCGAAGTCGGCGGTCCTCCAGTCGCGGCGGAACGACTTCAGGCGGTCGAAGTCCTTCTGCCACTGCACCTCGGCGGCGGCCTGGGCCTTCTGCTCGTCGATGACGGCCTGCATCTGCGACTGGTTGCGGTACCATCCCCATGCCTGGGAAAGCGCGCCCTGCGCGGCGCTCTGGCGCCCCTGCGCGGCGCTCTCGGCCCGCTGGCGCTCCGACAGCTCGCGCCGGAGGTCGTCGATGCGCTGCGCCGCCAGCTCGCGCTCGACGCGCTGGCGCTCCCGCAGCTCGATCTCCGCCTCGCGGCGGGCCTCCTCCTGGCGGCGGTTCCACTCGTCCTGCGCCCTGGCCGCCTCCTCCGCCTCGACGTGGGCGACGTAGTCGTCGTACGCCTTCTTGCGCTCGTCCACCTCCAGCCGGGCGCGCGCCGCCAGGTTCTCGCGCTCCTGCGCCTCGGACGCGCGGCCGGCCTTGATCGCGGCCACGTCGGAGCGGCGGCGCTCCACGTCGCGGTCGGCGGCGTCGATTTTCGCCTGGAGCGCCTCCTTCCTGTCGTTCAGTCTCTTTTCAAGCTCTGCCGTGTTGTTGAACCCGAACTTCCGCATCGCCGCGTTGGAGTCCATATTCGCGATCTTCGCGTCCAGCTCGGCCATCTCGCGCCGGAGCGCGGTCAGCTTCTCGGTCGCCGCGCGCATCCCCTCGGCCGCCGCGGCCTGCCGCTTGGCGCTCGCCTCCGCGTCGCGGTCGAACTTGGCGAGCTGCTGCTTCGACTTCTCCTCGGCGATCAGCACGTCGTGGTACTTGCCGAGCGCGGCGGCCTCCTCCGGGGTGGAGGCACCGGCCATCGCGTCGAACTTGTCGCGCTCCATCGCGAGGTTGCGCGCGTCGCCCGCGGCCGCCTCGCTCCGCTCCCGCGCCGCCTGCATCTTCAGGTACGCCGCGGCGACGTCCTCGATCTTCTGCCGCGTCTTGTCCGCGGCGCCGACGACCTTGTCCCAGCCGGCCGCCCACTTCGCCATCGACTCCTGGAAGCGGTCGGTCGCCGCCTTCCACTGCTGTTCGATCTCCCGGTTCTCCTTCTTCAGCTCCTCGATCGGGTCTTTGATCTTGAACAGCGGGGTGATGACCTTGTCGAAGATCCAGTTGCCGATGTCGCAGCCGAGCTTGAACGCGCCCACCACCGCAAGCGCCTTGCCGAACGCGCCGGTCGCCGCACTCTGGACCTTGCCGAACGCGCCGGGCAGCTTCCCGAGCGCGCGTTCCGTCCGCTCCGTCTCGCTCTGCACCTCGCGGTTCATCTTCGCGACGTCGCGCGACAGCTTCTCCACCTGCGACTTGGTGGCCTTGATGCCGGCGTCCTTCAGGTACGTCGACAGGTGGATCTTCACCTCGTCAGCCATTCGCCCGCTCCTTCTCCAGCCGCGCACGGATCTCGGCAAGCGTGCACGAATAGTCCACCTGCGCCTTCGCCATGTCGCGGCTCACCGTGGCCCCGGCCTCGATCTGTGCGGCGACGACCATTGCGTTCAGCCGCGATGGGGTCTGCGCGAGGAGGTCGAGATAGGAAAGCCCCGAGGACGCCATCGCCTCGGCCAGCAGCCGCTCCAGCCGGTCCACGTTCGCCGCGGCCGCCGACTTGCCGGAGCGGCGCAGGTGCTCCAGCTTCATCGGCGAGGGAGCCGCCACGGCGTCGTCGAAGCCCCAGGCCGCGTAGTGGCACGCGCGCGCCATCTCGCGCACCGTGCAGGGAGTCTCGCGCAGCCACTCGCGGACGGCGCGGCCGATCGCGCGCGGGGTGTCCAGCCCCCTGAACGCCACGGGGTCGAGCGCATGGGCGCAGGCGAAGAAGAAGAACGACTCGTGCGTTTCACGGTCGCACTTCACCCGGTCGGCATAGTCCTGCAGCCACATGATCGCCGCGGCGGTCGGCTCGTAGAACGGGACGTCGGCCGCCCAGCCGATGCGCGGATGGTTGGCGGGCGTGGTCTCGGGGCCGTCCTCCAGGCGGATGGCGAGCTGGTTCAGGCGATCGAAGTCCTCGAGCGTCGGGTTCAGCCCCTCCGCCTTCAAGTCCTCGAAGTCGTCCTTCGCCAGCTTCGCCACCATGCCGCATCCCCCCGCGCTATGCAGCCGCCGGTGCCGAGTCCGAGCCGGTCAGACTATCGAGGATGGCGTAGGTCGTGGTCACGTAGTCGTTCTCCGGGCTCGTCTTGCTCGCCGGCTCCGACACGACCTTGGCGTTGCCGGTGACGGCAGGCGGGGTGATCGCCGCGCCGGTTCCGCTCGTGTGCGTGAACTGCGCGGTGACGCGTCCGTTGTGGCAGTCGCTCGCCTCGATGACGCCCTTCGGGTCCGCGAACGACGGATCGATCTCGAAGGTGAAGGTCGCCGCGGTGATGGTGGCCGGGGTCGACTGGCCGTGGACGCCGATGATGTCCTGCGCCTTGTGCCGCGCCGAGATCGCGAGCGTACCGCAAGAGTAGGTGCGCCGCGTGGTCGCGGACGCCTCGACCTCCACGCCGGAGACCTGCGCCGTAGGCGCCACGCCCTGCTGGGTGTTGATGACGATCTTGGTCAGCATCACCTTTTTGGTCGCGTAGGTCACGACCGTGCCGAGCGCCGGAAGCGAGGTCACGGCGCTCTTGAGCGTGTACTTCGCCGTCGGCGCGATCCGCTGGGAGTGCGGGTCGCGGTGCGTGACGTCGCCATTGCTGTCAGGGCACTGGGCCACCGAGCCGCTGGCGTTGTCCTGGGAGTCGTCGACCCCCCACTTGTTGCCCATACCGAAAATATCGGTCGCGGCGTTGAATCCGTTGTTAGCCATTTGCGGCCTCCTGTTCTTGTTCCTCTGGTTGTTTCACCCGACCCGAAAGGGTCAGAGCCCACGCGGCGAACCATTCCAGTCCGGCCGTGTCGAAATCCTTCTCGTCGCCCGTGCGCTGCACGCCGTCGACATACGCCATGTCGGTGTCGAGCTCCTCGCCGTCCACCTGCACCATCACCCGCTCCAGCCACATCGCCACCGCCTCGTGCGCGGTGCGGAACAGGCTGCCGTCGGCGGAGTCGGCCTGCTCCACGTTCAGCCGGATCTCGACCGAGACCATGAAGAAGGGCGACGCCTCCTTCGTCTGCCTGAGGTTGTACACGCGGACCTGGAACGCGGTTGGATCCTCCTGCTTCTGCTCGCCCGCCGCGGCGGCTTCGAGAAGCCCGACGCCGGGGATGTCCGGGCAGAGTCCGCGCAGGATGCGCAGCACCTTCTCCTCGATCGACGCGCTCACCGACATTCTGCTCACGATCCGAACCTCCGGCTACGCAGACCCTCGCCTATCTTGTGGTTGATGCTGTTCGTCGCCCTCTGCACGGCGATCGCAACCGCCCCGGGCGGCATCGCCCTTCTGATGTAGTCGAGCCGGTTGACGATGTCGATGTCGCAGCGGATCGGCGCGGAGTTGTCCACGGTCCCGTCGGGAAGCGCCTCGCGGAACTCCTGGATGCCGCCGGACACCATGCTCGGCTTGACGAGCGCCTTCGGGTTCTCGTCCTGCATGGACTGATGGAAAAGCGACTTCATGAACCAGCCCCACGACTTCTTGGCAAGCCCCCACTGGCGGATGCCGCCGAACCTATTCCGCGCCTCGCGCAGCATCGCCGGCGTGGCCTCCGACGCGGTGACGATGCCCTGGTAGTTGCCGTTGCGCATCCCCATCCTCGTGCGGTACTTCTTCTGCACGAGCTGCCAGTGGACGCACTGCTTCCTACTGCCAGAAGACCACCGCGACACCACCACGCGGCGAAACTGCCGGCCGTCCCGCCCCGTGATGTACTTCGGATCAGATTCGCCCCAGCGCACGTCCGCGCGCGGCACGACCTTCGGCGCCTTGCGCGTCTGCGCACGGAGCGACTTGACGAGGTCGATGGTGGTGGAGCGGAGCGCGGAGCGCATGTCCCGCTGCGTCTCCTTCTGGTAGCGGGAAAGCGCCTTCACGAAGTCGGCGATCCCGCGCTCCGAAACCTCGCACTCGAAAGCGATCGCTGCCGGCATTTCCGTCACCTCCTCGCCCTGCAGGTGAGAATCCAGAACCCGTCGCGCTTCGCCACGGCAGCGACGCGCATCACGGCGGCGTCGAGAGTGAGCTCGTCGCCCACCTGCGGCTCGGTCGGCTCGAACCAGCCGTCCTCCGCGAACGCGACATACCACTGCCTGCAGGCGGTGGGCGCGAACGCGTCGCCGTTCGGCTCGATGATGTCGCTCTCGACGGCCAGCACGTCCACCGGCTGGCGGATGGCGGTGCCGGGGCGCCTATACGCCGCCCGGACGGCATCGAGCTCCGCGGACATCCCGATGGAAAGCGTGGCCTCGGCGGGATCCGTGCGCGCGCTCGTCACGATGCGCCACTTGCCGGCAAGCGAGACGAGACTGCCTTTCGACAGCTCCGGGAAGTCGGCGGCGGACGCGAGGACGCGGACGCCTTCGGCGACATCCGATCCGTCCAGCGCGTCCTCTCCCCGCGAAAGCGAGCCGACGCGCGTCACCACGGCGGACCGCCCGGCGTGGCGGAGGACCTCGGACGATTCCGGCATCAGCCGTCTCCGAAGCCCCGCCACCGCGGCGGGCAGGTACTCGCTGGGAGTGCGCATCGGCCCGTTTCCCCTTGCGCGCTTAGGCGCAGACGACCTCGAACGTGAGATCGGTCGAGCCGACCGCCGCGCGGGTGTAGCCGAGGAGCGTCGCGTTCGTGCTGGTCTTCGAGACAAGCCCCGTCGCGTCCACGATGTAGATCGCAACGCCGGCATTCGTCGAGCCGAGGGCGTCGTCGGTCGTAACCTCGATCACCTCGCCACGATGAAGCACCTTCAACGTGGATGCCTCGTTCGCGGCGATGTCCCAGAGGGCGAGGCCGAACACCCCGCCGACCTTGACGATGGTCCCGGCGGGCGTAGCGCTGCCAGGCTTGTAGTCGATGGTGTCGCCAGTCTTACGGAACTTGGCGAGATTGGAAGAGATAGCCATTTTCAGTTTTCCTTTCTGTCAGAGTTTCACGATGGGCGCGGCGACGGGATGCCACCGCGCCCGTTTCGACCTTACGCGCCGGTCGAGTACACCGCCGCCTTGAGCTCACCGGCCGACGGGCCGTAGTCGAAGTAGCAGCGCATCTGGATGCCGAGCTGGCTGAAGTCCGCGGCCGCCGTCTCGACGACGGGCGTCTGCACGCCGTTCAGGAACGCGACGTCCACGAGCGGGAACGCCGAGCTGAACAGGCGGTACGCCGTGCCCGAGAGGTACGGAGACGTAATCGGCTCCAGCACCCCGCGCATCACGTTCGTCTTGCCCTTCTCGGACGAGGCGCCGGTGATGAACTCGGACTGGTAGATGTTCTTCGCCGTGAGGAAGTTCGAGGGCGAGCACAGGATCTTGTCGGGCATCGCGCCGAGCGGGTTGCCGTTCTTGTCCTTGATGCCCAGCGCAAGCGCGTAGGCGGCGGACAGGTTGGCGAGCGAGAGCGCGCCCGAGGTGTTCGCGCCGTAGTCGCTGCCGGTCGTCGAGAGCGCGCCGAACACGTCCTTGTTGATCGTGCGGCCGGCCATCTGGCCGAAGCGCTCGGGAACGAGGGCGAGGACGCCGAGGTCGTCGTTGATGAGGTCTTCGCGGGTGATCCCCACGATGGACCCCTTCGTCGCCGCCTGGACGCTGCGCGTCTCGTCGCTGAGGTCGACGTGCTGGAGCTCGCCGCCCTTGGCGAGAGACTTGAGCAGTCCGCCCATGACGAGACGCACGCCCTTGACCGCCTTGAAGTCGGTCACGGGGACGGCGCGCGAGATGAGGCGCCACGCCTCGCCCACCGCGCCGAAGCCCGCGAGCACAAACTTGTGCGCGACGTTCGAGAGGACGTTCGGGATGTCGGCCGACGAGAACGCGGCCTTGATCGCCTTCGTCATCGAGGCGTCGTCGCCCGGGCGATACGCGAACCCGAACGCGGCGAACACGTCCGAGAGGCGCGTCACCTTCAGGTCGTGCGCGGCATCGAGGTCAACGCCCTTGAACGCGGCCTCGACGAGGCTGTCGCGCATCGCGGCGCCCATGCAGGCGGCGGCGGCTACGGTCTTGGCGTCCTTCGGCGCGCTGGCGCTGAGGTCGACGATCGCGGGGGCGCCCGGGCGGGCGGCCTGGATCTTCGCCTTCTCGGCCTCGGCCTTCTCGGCGCGCAGGCACTCCAGCTCCGCCTTCTCGGCGGTCCAGCCTTCCTTCACGGCCTTGGCCATGATGTCCTCGTGCCCCTTGCACGCGGCGATGAGGGAAGCGGCGCGGTCGCGCTCTGCGGTCTGGGCCGCCTCCACGGATGCGGTGTCGGTCGGCTTTGCGGCCTCCACCGGCTTCTTGTTCTTGTCTTCAGGCATGATGCCCTCCTTGTTTGTGTTAGCGGCGGCCGCAATAGCCGTCTGGGTTGACCCATCAGCCCCCAGCGGGACGATGGAAACTTCGTTGAGCGTTCCGGCGCGGACGATGTAGCACTCGCCCTTGACCTCCTCGCCGTTCAGCTTGCAGGACTGGTTCGCCTCGATGAAGATGACGTCGCTCGGCGAGACGCCGACGGACGCCTGGAACTTGAAGCCAGCCTTGGCGAGGTCGTGCACCTTCTTCGCGTCCTGCGAGACGGGCATGAAGTCCGCCTCGATCACCAGCGAGCGGCCGTCGACCTTCACCTTGGTGGCCTGTCCGCAGATCGCGTCGATCGAGTACGTCTTGTGCTGGCAGAGGACCGGCACGGCGTTGTCGTCGCGCCACTTCAGGCCCTTCAGCTCGATGCCGACCGGGCAGCCCCAGCCGACATTCATCAGCCCGCCGTTGTACGCGGCGATGGTCATCTTCTTGTTGCCGCCCTCGACGGGCTTGCCGTCCTCGCCCTTCTCGGCGACGAGCGAGACCTCGCCGGTCGCGACGAGACCCTTCTTCATGAGCTCTGCTATCTTTTCAGTCGGCATCGTGTGTCCTCCTTGCATTTCGACCGGCGGTCAATTCGCCTTGGCCTTGTTGTTCGGGTTCAAGTTCTTCTGCGATTCGTGCTCCAGCTCGTCCTCGGTCGGGGCCGGCTTCGCCGCGCCCTTCGCCGCGAAGAACGGGCAGGGAGTGTTCTCCGGGAGGCCGTTCTTCGCGCACTCCTCGCGCCACTTCGCGAGGATGTGCACGCGCTCCTCGATCGCCTGGTCGACCTCGCGCTTCCAGTCCTTGCCGTCCTTGGCATAGAGGGTGGCGTACGAAGTCGTGGCGTTGCCGAGGCGCGTGTTGTCGGCCGAGGCGTCCTTGAGGACGTCGGCGTTCGCCCGCTCGGTGAACAGCCACTCGGTGCAGCGGAGCGCGGCGACCTGCTCCGGCGGCAGCATCTCCACGAGCGCGTACTCGTCGAGCCACGCGTAGAAGACGCGGTCGAGCACCTTGGTGACGAGGACGGAGCGCACGGAGTCGATCTTGTCGCCGTAGGTCGTGTGGTCGAGCTTGGCCGAGGCGAAGTTGTGCTGCGACGAGTCGCACATCGCGATGTTGACCGGCATCGAGAGGCACCGCGCGAGCTCCGCGACCAGCGCGCGGACGAAGTCGGGGTACATCGTGGTCGGCTGCTGCGCCTGGAACTGCTGGAGCTTCCAGCCCTCCGGCAGGGTCACGAGCGAGTTGCGCAGCACCCTGAAGGTCGTGTTCGGCTTGATGTCCATCGCGCACTTGCCGATGGGCGCGTCCTCGTCGTCGACGCACTCGGGCACCATGTCGGTCGAGAGGACGCCCGAGAGCGACGCCGCGGTGGTCGCCGCGTCCACGACCGAGGAGCGGTACGACTTCTGGTCGGCGGGGATGTCCAGCGCCGAGACGAAGTCCGATACGCCGCGCACCTGCTCCGGCCGGATCTCCTCGAAGTAGTGGATGACGTTCTCCGCCTTCTCCCAGCTGCCGGCCCTGTACCTGATGTTCTTGATGGCGCGGTAGTCGCCCGGGTGGTACTTGAGGATGCGGTACGACTCCGGGTGGCCGTACTGGTCGAAGCGGATGCCGTCGACCTCGTTCTCGCGCTTCAGGTTCTCGGTCCACGACTCGACGCGGTCGCACTCCAGCACCGAGAGGTTGAGCGAGACGCGGTTGGCGCCGTCGACGATCGTGGGGTCGGTGAAGAGGGTCGCGAACGACTCGCCGTCGGTGGTCTTGGCGCGCACCATCGTCTTCAGCTTGATCCAGAACCCGGACTTGAGCGCCCAGGCGTCGAACGCCTCGGCGACCTGCTTGCGCGTCGACTCGGGGACGTCGCCCTGCGGGAACGACACGGTGACCCACGGGCCGACCACGTGCGTGGCGTAGGTGTCGAGCATGCCCCAGGCATACGGGCAGTTGAGGACTACGTAGCGGGCGCGGTTGCGCACCGTGCGGCGGACGGACGGGCTGAGCGCGGCCGTCATCGCCAGCGCGTCGGCGTTGCGGAAGAGCGAGTCGGTGTCCGGCGTGTTGCGCGCGTTGTCGAATGCCGCGCGCACCTGCGCGCCCTCGAACGTTGCCCTGCGGTGTTTCGCCATCTTCGGTCAGCCTCCTATCTGTCGCATGTCCCCGGGGGAACCATGTGCGAGACCATCCCGGCGAGCGGGTGGCGGCGGCGCGAGACGAGCGCGCGCTTCCTGAGGTACTTGTCGGCCGCGATCAGCTCGGTGAGCGGGCGGTTCGACTGCGAGAGTCCGTCCACGCTGAACGAGGACGGGTTCGCCGCCGCGTCTGCGAAGTCGCGGTCGGATATTCCCGGGGCGCTCGGCGCCCCCTGCGTCTGTGTATTCTCGTCTGCCATTGCGCGTACATATTAGCACGCGGTCAAGCGAAAAAGAACACACTTGCCGCTAGATGTAGCGGATTGCCCCGCCAACTGCGTCAAAGATACAGTAAAATCGGCCGCCCTGCCGCCGGAAAAGCCCGACAATGCCCTAGCTGGCCTCGGTCGTGTAGTACCTGCTGCCGCAGTACCGGCACTGCCTCGTCCGGCGGATCACCTCGCCCAGCCGCTCCGTCCGCACCACGTAGGAGTGGCGGCACCCGCACTCCGCGCAGGGGATGCCCTCGGACGGCTCCCGCGCGTCCGCCTCCTCGCCGTAGACCTTCCGCCTGTTCTTACCCATGGTAGACCTTCCTCCTGTTCTTCCTCGGGGCGTTGCCGCCCGCGCCGCCCTGCGGACCAGACGCCGCCTCGGCCGACATCGACAGCACCCCCTCGTACCCCGCCGCGGCGTAGTTCATCGCGTGGGTGTCGAGGTGGTCGTGCTTGCCCGGCAGCGTGTTCCACTTGTACACCACCATCGTCCGGCCTCCGCGCCCCATGATGACGCCCTTGGTCTCCAGCACCTCGCGGCACATCTGGTCGGCATAGTCGCGGTGCGAGCCTTTGTATATCGTCGAGCTGCCCGGCTCGCCCTCGGGGGTGATCCACGAGGTCTGCGCCAATTCCTTGTAGTAGTCTGCGTCCATGCAGTACCACTTGCCGCTCTCGCGCGTAAAGCAGGCGTACACCCTGCCGCGCACCCGCCCGACGCACGTCTTCACCGAGGGGTCGTAGGTCTTTCCGGCGCGGCCTATCATGGCGCGGCCCAGCTTGCCGTTCTTCTTAGCCTTCCGGCAGAAGCTGGTCACAGTGTCGAACTGCTCGCCGCCGGCGTCGATGTACCAGACGTCCAGCTTCCACGGCTGCACGTCCACCCACGCCGCCATGATCTCCAGCGCCTTCTTGACGAGCCTTTGCCTCTGCTCTATGTTCGTGTTCTTGGCCGAGATCGGAAGCGGCTCCTGGCACCACACGCCCTTGGCGAAGACGTGCATGGAGCCGTCCCGCCTAACTGCCGCCGCTTCGTAGGTCAGCCCGTAGGAGTAGTTGATGTCCGTGGACAGCGAGGCGAAGACGGTATCATCCGGCACCTCGTTCTCGTGCAGCTCGATCTGGTGCTTGAGGATGCACTGCGGCGTCAGCTCGTAGTATTTCGTCTCGTGCGCCACGGGCTGGTTCTGGTACTCCGAGAAGAACGCATCGCGACCTTTGGTGTAGTAGTCCACCATCGCGCCGAAAAGTGCGTCCGGGTCTCCTTTCGACCTGTCGAAGCGGTACTTCCACGAGACCGTGAAGCCGTTCGTCATTGCGGCGCGGTTCTGCCGGTAGAACCTGAACGCCATCTCGCGCGTCTTCTCGTCGTCGTACAGGTCGAACCACCTGTCCCAGAGCTGGCGCGTCAACGACGACTCCTTCTCGAAGCCGACCGGCCACGAGGTCACGCGCGGGATCCGCACGAAGACCGTGTTGCGCCTCTTGCCCAGGGACTCGCCCACGTCGTCGGGCGCGTAGATGGTGCAGGCCACCATCATCGAGATGCGCTTGTCCGGGCCGGCCAGGCACCGCCACTGGGTATCTATCTGCTCCAGCGTGTCGGCGACGAACTTCGGGTCCGCCGCGCGCTTGACGTCCTGCGGGTCGTCGAGGAGCAGCTTGTCGGGGCGAAGCGACAGGCCATCGGCCGTAGTGATGTTCAGACCCTTGACGTCGCCCTGGAGTGATCCGGCCGCGATCGCACCGAGCCCGTCCGGGAAGACGATCTGCTTCAGGTCGGCCCTGATCGCCGCGCCGGTCGGCCTGTCCTCGCCCTGCCAGCGGAGGCGCGGCAGCCGGTTCGCGTGGGTCGAGACGGCGAAGGGCGCGAAGTATTCCGGGTAGTCCGCGACAAGCCGCTCGGAGGTGATCGCGATCACCCAGGTGGAGAACGCCTCCGTCGCCGACCGGCTCTGCCATCCACCCATGGCCGGGAACTTCGCGCGCTTGGTGACGATGAGGTATATCGTCATGTACCGCATAAGGTTCGTCTTGCCCTCGCCGCGGGGCGCCGCCACCACGGTGTCCCTGCCCTTGGCGTCGTTCGAGACGATGGCGCGGATTATCTCGCGGTGGCCGTCGGAGAAGGGAAGGGTGAAGACGTTCGGGAAATACCACTGCAGCCACCTCTCCGGGTTCTTCTCCAGCCGCCGGCGCCGCCTGGGGTCTTCGGGCTCGCGCCGCTCCAGCATGCCCTCGTTCGCGCGCAGCTTGCGCATCCTCTCGGCGCCGGACTTCGCCTCGCCCCGCTCCTCCCTTCGCCGCGCCTCCTTCAGCTTCCACACGCCCCGACCCGCGGCCACGGCCCGCACCTCCTCGGGCAGGAGGTCGCGCCTCAGCAGCCCGCGGATCTCGACCCTCGACAACCCCTGCGCCGCCAACGCCTCGACCTTCGCTGTCTCCGCGACCGCCATCCCGCGCTATTTCCCCTTTCGCCACCTGGCGCTGAGAACCTTCGCCGCGCAGTTCTCCCACTTCACGTGGTGGTGGATCCGCCAGTGCTGCGCCCTGTCCCTCGTCCCGCCGTGCAGCATGGAGATCTTCACGCACGACGGGGCGGCCATCACGGAATAGAAGCTCTTGAGGTACGTGCCGCCGTCGAGGTACGTGCCGGTCATCCCGCCCTCGTTCGTCTGCGTCACCATCTGCACGATCATCACGGACGTCAGCGTGAGGACGAGACGGCCGCGGAGTCCGGCCAGCGCGTACATGCTCACGTCCTCGTTTATCGAGCCCTGGAACCTCACCGGCCTGTCCGTCCGGCAGAAAAACGTGTTCATGGCCTTGCGCAGAAGCGGATGCCCGGCGGCGGTCGAGCCTATCCCGCCCACGAAGTCGCCGGCCTGCGCCATCGCCACGGTGTCGGCGTTCGTCGCGATCAGGAAATCGACCATCGCGGAGAACACGGAGTCGAGGTCGTCCATGTCCCGCCAGTCCAGCTTCTCGCCGTTCCGCCACCTGAAGCAGAACTGCTTGTAGTCGTCGTCCAGCTCCAGGAAGTACTTGACCCCCACCTTCCGCGCGAGGTCGAAGCAAGCGTTCCTCGCGTACAGGATGACGCCCATCCGGTGCGCGTTGTCCATCGGGTCGCACCTCCGCCACGCGTCCTCCTTGTCGAACACCAGCACGTTCTCCGCGCCGAAGTTCTCCCGGTACCGATCCACCTGTTCGTCCTGGTCGTCCACCACGAAGAAGGTCTTGCCGGTGTAGCCCTGCCTTTTCAGCGTCCGCGCGGTTATCACGTTGTCGGCCCTGCCGTGCGTCAGGATGAACACGCAGAAGTCGTCACGCATCCTCGCCCTCGCTTTCCTTCGCCCGCAGAGCGTCCATCTTCTCGGACACGATCACGAAGCCGTTCCGTATCGCGTCCTCGAAGTCGATGATCACCAGCGCCGACTTCTCCATCAGCCTCTGCACCTTCGCGTCGGCGTGCGCGTAGTACTCCGCGATGTTCCTGAAGTTGAACACCACGTGCCGCATGGCCGCAACCTTCAGGAACGCCTTGACCTCCTTCGGAACGTCCGCCGCGTCGACCTCCCGCGCCAGCTCGTCCGCCTTCTCCGTGTCGTACAGCTCCCCGACGGCCGGGTTCTCGCCCGTGATGTTGTAGTGCGGCGCCTCGATCTTCGACGAATACTCAAAGCCCTCGTCCCCTCGCTTGCTCTCGAACTCCGCGATCAGGTCGTCGAACTCGGAGCCGAGCGCCCTCAGCGTGTCAGCGTCGTACTGCGCCAGCAGCTTCTCGGCGTCCCACACGCCGCGCTGGAGGTTGTCCTGGAGGATGAACTCGCTGACCTCCTCCGGGGTGTAGTCCGCAAACATCCTCACGTACTCGGCGGGGACAAACCGCACCCCGTTCGCCTTCAGCGCCCTCAGCCGCTTGTTCCCGCACTTCACCATGCCGTCGGCCTCGACCAGCAGCGGCCGGTCGCGCAGGAACCGATGCAGCCTCCGCATCGAGTCGCGCAGACACTCGAACTCCGACTCCACGACCTTCTGCGGGTTGTTCGGGTTCTCGCGCAGGGTGGACAGATCCACCCGCGCGGCCCCCTCCGCAATGGCGATGCCGCCGTTGTCTGCCGCATCCACCGCCGGCAGCGCCGGCGCCGTCTTCCTTTGTTTCAGCATTTCACCTCCCTTGGCTTTTGGCCAAAAACGTCACTAGAAAAATTTTCGAGACCTCGCGCCATGGACACATCCGGGGCCAACCCCCTCCGGGAGTACCTACCCCCTCCGCGCGGAAGGGCCGAAATCCGCCGTCTGCGCGCTTCCATTTGTCTGCGAATCCACACTCGCGGAAAACGCGCGGACGCGTCCTGGACGGCCCTTTGCGCCTCTGGCGCGCCAAATAGCTTGACAAGCGGCCCCGGCTGGTATATATTATTCTCGCCGCTCACGAGCCACCCCCGTTCCAGTCGAACAGGTCCGGCTGCATCGCCTCCCGCTCGGCCTCCTCGCGCTCCCTGCGGACCGCTCCCCCGTGTCCGTCGTCCCATGCGTGCAGCCTCCCCTTCAGGAACGGGGCGAACGTCCTGACGATCCGCTGGAACTTCGCCCACGCCGTGGCGCGGAACGCGTCCCTCGCCGGCTCGGCCCTCTCGATGTCCCTCGCCACCCTCCCGAGGTATGCGCCGAAGGTGGCGCATGTCCCTCCGTTCGCGACGTGCAGCACGAGCAGGGCGTCTATGGTGCCGAGCCCGCACCACCTGCGGTAGAGCTCGGCCGTCCGCTCCTCGACCTCCGGCGGCAGGGCGGTGACCTGTCCCCTCGGCTCGTTGGCGAAGACCTTGCGCTCGCGCTCGACCAGCCGCTCGCCCATCGCCTCGTAGCTGCACGTGCCCCCGTGCCCGGACGGCACGGTGCCGCAGGCGAGGCAGACGGCCCTCGCCTTTTCCATCAGTTCCCTGTGCGGGCATCTCTCGGGTGTGCAGTTCATCGTATTCAGACCCCCCGTCAAATCCCCGTCGGGCGGATCTCGACGTCGATGCCCGGCTTCGGCCCCCAGAACTTCGAGGTGGACTTCTCGGCCACGAGCGAGTCGTCCGTCCAGAAGTTGAGGCGGGTCAGCACGTCCAGCAGGTTCTTCTCCAGGTTGTCGAGGTCCGGCCGGCTCGTGTGCGGCACCGGCACGCCGGCGGCCACAATCCCCCTGCGCTCCGACTTGCGCCAGGGGAACGTCCACCGCACCTCCACCGCCACCGGCCCGGAGAACGGAACGTCCGGCTTGTGCATCGAGAGGAGGGCGGCCAGGAAGTTCTCGCTCTGGCGCACCTTCCGCTTCGTGTAGAAGCGCACCCGTCCTCCGCAGACGAACGCCCCCTTCTGCTGGGCCGTGGCCGTCGGCGGTATGCAGTCGAGGTGGAACGCCACCGCCTCGCACGCGCACGTACGCGTATTAGTATTATTATACTTATTATCATACTTACGGGGTATCATGATTATGGTCTCCTTGGTAAAGTTGTTTACTTACTGATCCTGGGACTCAATAGGGGATGGTGGGGGTCTTGGGGGCGGAAGGGGGAAGGGTGCACCGGCCCCCTTCCGGACGCCCTGCGCCACGGCTGGAGGTCGGCCACCATCCAGAAGGTCTCGGCGGTCAGCCCCGCATACAGCCACTCGCGCAGGTCCTTCTTCGGCGGGGTCACGATCCTGTACGTCCGCCCCAGCCTCCGCGCCAGCGCCTGCGCTCCCTCCGCGCCCGGCTTCCACGGCGTCCCGTCCGGCCGGAACTTGTAGTCGTCGTTGTCGCTCACGATCGTGACGCGCTGGACGCCCAGCCTCGCGCAGAGCCCGCGCAGCGCGTCGACCCCCGTTGCGCAAGCCGACCTCCCCACGCACGGCAGCCCGAGCGCATAGCCCGCTATGCAGTCCGTGGCGCCCTCCACGACGACAAGCTCCCGCCCCTTCAGCCCGTTGTACTCCGCCTCCCTCGGCTTCAGCTCCGGGTCGTAGAAAAGGCCGTCCCGCGATCCGCCCACCGACCACTTGCCGCTGCCTCCGTACTCCCGCAGACGGATCCCGACGCACCGCCCCTCCCCGTCCAGCATCGGGAACGCCCACGCGCCGTGGAACGCGCTCCGGCCGACGAGCAGCCGGTCGATGTCAGCCGGGCGCAGGTTCAGGTCCTGCCCGACCTCGATCAGCGAGTCGAAGATGTCCCTGCCGTCCCCGGGCGCCTCAAACTCGGCGCGGAAGCCCGCCATCGTCAGCTCGGCGTTGAACATCCTCGGCCGGACGGGCGGCTTCGGCCCGCGTCTCGCCGGCATCCTCGCCGGCCGCTCTACCAGGAAGTGGAACCATCCGCCGGACGGGCAGGGGTTCGCGCTCTCGACCCTCATGCAGTGGCACACCTCGCCGTCTTCCGACACGCCGCACCAGTCCGCGTGCTCGCATATCGGGCACGGCTCGCGCCTTGACACTCTCCGCCATCCGTTCATTTCGCCGCCTTCCCGAATATCGCCTTCACGATGGCCTTCGCCGTCCTCACGGGCACCGAGTTTCCGATCTGCTTCACCTGGTCGGCCCTGCTTCCCGAAAGCCTGTAGTTCTTCGGGAACGAATGCGCCGCGGCCAGCTCGCTCGGCTTGAGCATCCTTATCCGCACGTCCAGCAGCCGCCCGTCCTCCAGAAGGGCAAACACACCCTGCACGTTGTCGTAGGTCGTGATCGTCCGCATCGGATCCTTCGACGAGCGGACGTGCCCGGAGTCAGGCCCAGCCGGACGGCTCATGTCGAGTATGACCGCATCCACCTTGCGGATGGCTCCGCCGGTCGCCACGGTCGGGCACGGGTCGCCGTCTGGACGGAGCGCCGCGCCTCCCTGCTGGCCGAGGACGAAAGACCTCACGAGCGCGAAATGGTCTTTCGTCGTCTGCGTTCCGAGCGGCTTCTTGATCCTTCGCGCCTTGCCGTTGTTGGAGATTTTCACGATTATCGGCTGGCACAGTTCGTGGTGGTTGCCGGACGTGGTGACGGTCGTCAGCGGATCGGCCACGTCCTCGACCGTGGCGTGGTTGTTCAGCTTCACGAGGAACGGGCGCACGATCATGGTGCGGTTCGCCGTGTGCTGCGTCCGCAGCGGCTTCGTGAGCGGCAGCACCCGCGACTCGTCGTCCTCGCCGGCGCCCAGCATGTCGATCTGGAAGTCTATGCCGCAGTATTTCCGAAGCCCGACGGCGACGCGGCGCAAGGTGTTCTTCACGAGCGGGTACTTCGGGTCGAAGATCGAGTGTCCCATGTCCGCGTAGTCCAGGCACTCGTCCACGCCGCGCCACCGCTTCAGCCCGCGCCCTGGAACCTCGGCGTGCGTCGGCTTCGGCCAGCGGATCTTCCCGCATCCGCGCTTGACCGCGATCAGGAAGAACCGCTTCCGGCTCGTGGCGTCGCCGTAGTCCGCGCAGTTGAGGATCCGCCATTCGTAGTCGTAGCCCCTCGCCGTGAACTGCTCCAGCCACGCCCGGAAGCAGGCACCCTCCTTGCGCTTTATCGGCTTGCCTTTTTTCGTAAGCGGCCCCCACTTCGTGAACTCTGGGACGTTCTCGATGGTTATCCACCGCACGAACTTGTTGTCCACGAACTTCCATATCTCGTTTGGCTGCGACCGGAGCTGGTTCGACCTCGGCTTGCCACCCTTCGCCCTGGAGTGGTGCGTGCAGCTTGGCGACGCGTGGAGATGGTCGATCACGTCCGTCTCGATGTCGTCCGGCGTGGCCGCGTCTATGTCCATCTGCATCGCGTACACGCCCGGATGGTTCGCCCTCATCGTCTCGACCGCGCGATTCCAGTGGTTTATCGCGATCTCGCGGAACGTCCTGCCGAGGTCTTTCATCGCCTCGGCAAACCCCGTCGAGAACCCTCCCGCGCCGCAGTACAGGTCGAGGAAAACTATCGGGCGTTTACTCATTTCGCACCGTCTTTCCGTTCCCATAGGTCGCACACATCGTTTACCATGTTGCCGGACCACAGATGATCGTCGGTGTCGATAAGCGGATGAAAGCAGCCGCACTCGCCTTCATAGCCCTCCTCGCCATGCTTGCAGTTCGCACAGCACTTCTCGGCTGCCCGAAAGTTGTACGCCTTCTGAAATTCTCTCCATGTCATTTCGCAATACCTCCCTTGCACGGGCAGCTCTCGCTGTGGATGATGTTGCCCTTGTAGCTTCCGTCGAAGATGATATACTCGTGCCCCTTTACCTCCACCGTGCGCACGACGTAGCCCACGGCCTGTATGTGATCTTCGACGCCTTGCGGCTCGTCGCATCCAGCTACGGCGAGCGCCGCAGCGACAATCAGATATCTCATGCCTTGCCTCCTGTGTAAGTCACGCAGGCGGTCAGCGTCGCGGCCGCCAGCCAGTAGATCATCATGCGCAAGTTGCCGCGCACCGCATACGGCACGGACGCGCACACGTCGAGCGCGATCAGCACCGTGGGGAAAATGTACTCCGCCCTCATTTCTTCGCCCTCCCGAAAAAGAGGTCCGCCTGACGCATAATCTCCGCCGACACCTTCGGCCGCGTCGGTCGCCGCGGCATCTTCAACTGCGTCATTGACGCAGTAGGACGCTCCGGCCTGTCGTCTATAATCACCATGTCCCCTCTCGCTTTCGCCTCCGGCTTCCACCCCGCCGCAGCCCACGCCTCCGCCACCGCGTCAAGCGGGTGGTCGCACCCCTCGCCGCCCTTCGACCTGACGCTCCAGAACTTCCCGAACGCATGGCGGCAAACGGCCTTGACCTCCGCCGGACATACTTCACACTTCCGCTTCATTTACCAGCCCTGCCTTTCGCGCATACGCCCGATCATCCGCCCAGCCATGTCGTGCCTGAGCGGCATCCGAAACCCGCTCCGCTTCAGCAGCGCCGCCTGCTTCAGCGACGCCATGCCGCCCTGCAGGCGCCGGAAGTATTCGTCGAGGAGCTGCTTGCCCTGTCCGTAGGGGATCTTCTGCGGGTCTACCCCTATCCGCTCCAGCAGCACCTGCGACTGCTTCGGCGAGAAGTGCCGGTGCCTGTCCCATCCGCGCTCCTGCACGGGCGTGAGATCCCATTGGTCGAACGGGTCGATCTTCGTGACGAGAAAGTTCGCCCGCGCCTGAAGCCGCGCCCTCGTCGCCGCCTCGCGCCTCTTGCGCTCCGCCACCTCGGCCTTGACCTTCTCCAGCTCTGCCGCCATGTCCACCGGCTTGCCGTTCTCGCGCACCCTCCGCGACACCTCGGCCACCACCTCGTCGTCGATGTTCCCCCCGAGGATGTCCGCCGAGCAGCACAGCTTGTGCCGCCCCGCGTTTCCCGCGAAGTCCACGATCAGGCACGACGGCTTGCGGCTCCCGCGTATCATCTCGCACCGCTCCGCGGCCGTGGCGACGTCGCCCAGCGCCCCCGCCACCTCCTCGGCCGGCCTCGTCCCCCGCCCCGCCATCTGCGCGTAGAGCGCGCGGCTCTTGGTCGGCCTCGCCATCACCACCACCTCGACGCCCGCGTCGTCGAACCCCTCCGTCAGCACGCCCACGTTCACCACGAATTGGAGCCGCCCCGCCTTGAAGTCGGCCAGCATCCTGCGCCGGTCCTCCTTGTCGGTCTTGCCGCACAGCCACGCCGCGCGGTCGGGCCGGTAGCGGTTCAGGATCTCGGCCAGCCGCTCCGCCTGCTCCACCGTGGCCGCGAACACGATCGCGCGCCGCTCCCCGCATATCTCCACCGTCGGCACGGCAACGCCCTGAAGGTTCCGCTCGTCCTCCATCACCTCCGCCAAGTCTCCCTGGTTGAGGTCTCCCGCCGTGGTGCGCACGCCGCTGAAGTCCAGCGACCCGACCGTCACCATCTGCTGCTCGATCGGGACGAGCCACCCGTTGTTGATTGCGTCGAGGACGCCGTACTCGTAGGCCACGGACTCGAATACCTGCCCCAGCGCGGCCTCGTCCGCCCGGTCGGGCGTGGCCGTCACGCCGAGTATCTTGCAGTCCTTGTTCTGCCGGTACCAGTCTATGCACCTGCGGTATGTCCCGGCCGTGGCGTGGTGCGCCTCGTCTATCACCACCAGCCCGAAGTCCTGCGGGTCGAACTTGCTCATGCGGCCGGCGCCGTCGCCTCCCGCGCAGTGCGTCTGCACGGTCGACACCACCACGGGCGGCATCTCGCCGAACATGGACGAGACGTGGTACTCGCCCATCTCGATCTGCGCCTCCAGCCCGGTGACGCGCCGTATCTTGTCGGCGGCCTGGGTTATCAGCTCCTCGCGGTGCGCAAGCACCATCGCCCGCGCCCCGCGTTCGTGCATCCGCCGGATGACGTCAGCGAACAGCACCGTCTTTCCGAGGCCGGTCGGCAGCACGGTCAGCGTCGAGGCGTGATCCTCGAACTCGCGGAAGATGCCCGCCTCCGCCTCCGCCTGGTAGTCCCGCAGCCTCATTGCCGCGCCTCCAGCTCGGAAACCCGCCGCTCCAGCCGCTCGATTTCCGTGGATCTGTCCAAGTCGTCAAGCGCCTTGAGGCAGCCGGCGACAACTACGGTCGCGATGGACAACCCCGTCAGCGCGACCATCATGAACTCGCCAAAGAGCTCGAAGAACTTGTTGACGACCTTCACTTCGCGCCTCCTTCCTTTGGAGTCGCCTGCGACAGCGCGAAACGCGCAAAGCACTTCATGATAGAAGCGCAGTTCCCGTCGAGAAGGAAACGTGGGTTCTTGCGGTGGTCGCACCCCATAGGGCAGTCGCAACTGTTGCAGTGTTCGATGAACGCCGCGTGAAGCGCGTCCGCCTGTTTATCGTCCGCGAACCTGTCACACTCGCGCGGCGGAGCGGCAAGTGTGGCTATCGACTTGTCCATCGCTTCGTCTTGGCAAATCTTGCCACGTTTACCGTTCCAATGGCACTCAAGCCCTTGTGTGCAAATCTGGTCGTTGATGTAGCATTGCTTGCACTTTTCGTCAAGCATCGCAATCAGCGCCTCGCGCATCGCCGCCGCGTTGCCAACTGTCCGCTTGTCGTCCTCAAGGGCAATTTCAAGATGTTCGCGCAACCGTTCATTAGCCTCGCAAGTCATCGCGTGAATTGCCGCATCCCGTTTTGCCGCCGCCTCGATGCGGTCGGCATATATCGCCAATAATTCGTGATCTGTCTGATGCTTGGGAATTGCGCCGTAGCGCATCTCCGCCACGATGTCCGCGATGTCCGCTATCGTCTCACTCGCCATCGTCGCCTCCTTCGTTGTATAGTTTCTCGATGATTTGATCCAGTCGTGAATTGGCTCTAATCAACCAATACAACATAACCACCGATAAACCCATTACGATGCCGGTACTCATTTCTCATCGCCTTTCTTCTTCGCGGCATACATCATCCACCTCGCCTGACGCGCCATCTTTGCGCTTTCGCGGTGCCCGTCGCGGACTGTCTGGCAGAGGTTCAGGTCGGTCATCAGCGACTTGTGGCAGACTTCTGCCCGACACAATATCTGCGTGACGAACTCAAAGTCTACCTCGTCGATTTCGAGCGTCATCGCGCACCTCCTTTCGCCTGAAACTCCTTCGGGTTGCGCTTGTACTCCTCCTCGGTCTGCCACCCGCGCTCGTGGCATGCCTTGCACCCCGTCCCCTGGCACATCCGGCACACGCAGTGCGGCTCGGCCGCGTTCACGAAGTTGTACGCGTTGTTGAGGTTCACCAGCGCGTCCTGGCGCACCGCCGCGAACGCCGGATCCTTCTCCTCGAACCCCTTGCGCAACGTCACCCGTGCCTTGCTGATGCACGAGAGGATGTCCGCAAGCGGGCTCGATTCGAACGCCTCCTGCATCTCGACCGGGATCTCGGTGCCGTATCTGTCCACCGGCACGACCGGGTGCTGCCGTCTTGCCGCGCCGGCCCCGTCCGGCGCCCCCCTCGTCGGCCTGACCGGGTACATCCTGCCGTTCGCGCCGACCAGCTGCGTCGGCCTGACCGGCGCCGTCAACTGCGTCTTTGATACAGTAGGCAACTGCGTCTTTGATACAGTCGGGCGGGTCGGCAACTGCGTCTTTGACGCAGTAGGCCGCCTCGGCGCCTTTGGCATTTCGGCCAGCTTCCGCTGCACGAACCTCTCGCCCGTCGCCCTCGACACGCCGCACTTCTCCGCCAGGTTCCCCCCGGTCGGCGTCCCCCCGAAAATCGCCTCGCGCCGCTCCCAAACCATCGAGAGGAAGTGCTGCACGTCGGCCATCGTCGGCCGCTTCCCCTGCTTGTTGTTCGCCGTCCCGCCGAACACCACCGCGTCGTCCTCCGTGCCCTTGCGCACGTCCGCCGCGATCGTCGCCTTGCCGTTTACCTTCGCGGCCATCACGCGGTGGAAGCCGTCGGCCAGCCAGTAGTGCGACCCGTCCGTGAACACCGTCACGTCGGGGAACTGCGCGCCGTCGGCCATCGCCTCGGCGTAGTTGTTTATCGTGTCCGCGTCCGTCCCCGCCCGCGTCTGCAGGCTCAGGTCGAGGTCCGCTATCTTGATCTTCATCTTTTCCGCCTTTCGCAAAATGCCCCCTGCGCCCGCCCTGCCACCGGCACGGACGCAGGGGGCGGTGAATCACTTCGCCATGCCGTCCCGGATCGCCTGGAACAGCCTCAGCACGTCCTCCGGCGTGAACTGGTCGGGGTCTTTCCCCTGCGCCGCCTCGTCGAACAGCGCAAACCACCTCTCGTCGTGCTTCGCCCCCTGGTACGGCTCGCCAAGCAGCGAGCAGAAGTACTGGAACGCGCCGTCGGCCGTCTGCGGAAACTCCGCCCACGGGTGGGCCGGCGTCCCCTTCGGCGTCGCCGGGCGCGTGGGCGCCGCGGGAGCCGCCGCGGGACGCGTGGGCGCCGCGGCCGGTGCCGCGCCCGCGCCCACCTTCTTCGGCGTCGCGGCGAACAGCGCCTTCGCCCTCGTCCCCCACTTCGCCACCATCGCCGCGCGGTCGGTGCTCGCCCCGTCAGGCACGAACGCCTTGCGCCCTCCCGCCTTCGGGCGGTTCGGGTCGTGAACCCATACCTGCTGGTTGCCGTTCGAGTCCGTCGAGAAGTTCAGCTCGACCTCGCCGATCGCCTTGAGGTTCCCGAACGGCAGACCGTTCGCGTCCGCCTCCTGGAACCAGTAGAAGTCGTCGAAGCTCCGGGGGTTCCACCCCTTCGCCCACTCCTTCAGGCCCTCGATGGTCTTCTCGTTGAAGGCGCCGTCCGCGCTCGTCAGCCAGTGGCGCTTCTTCACCTCCCAGTCGTAGCCGTTCTCCTTCTTGAACCACGTGTCCGTCTCCGGGTCGAGCACCGCGAAGTTCACGTCGAGGATCAGCCTCCCGTCCTTCTCGTAGCAGCTCGCCGTCACCGGCTTGCCGGTGTACGTGCCGTTGGGTATGCCGTAGCTGAACGGCTTCGTCCTGTCGTATTCCATTTCCATTTTCCTTTCCCTTTACTTGATGATCTGCGACCAGTCGAACAGCGCGCCGTCCGCCTCGTCCCAGTTCGGAACCTCGAACGCGCACCCCTGCACCGTGCGGCTCTTCGCCATCATCGTGGCGATGCCGCCCGTGTAGAGCGTCCGCGTCATCCCGCCCTTCGCCTTGCCCTTCTCCACGGTCACGTCGGCCGAGAGGAACAGGAGGTGGTCGGTCTTTTCGAGGAACGTCGAGCGCCCCGGCGCCTTGCCTTTCTCGCCCTGCACGAGGCGCGGCTGGTTCTGCCAGTAGTCGGCGCCGTCCGCGTTCGTGAACCTCGTCGGCTCGGAGTGCGCGATCGCGAGCACGTTCGCCCCTCCGTCCACCAGCTCGTCGATGAGCGGATAGATGGGCGCGAACTTGTCGAACACAAGCTGCGACCCCTTGCCGTACATCCACTGCTCCAGCGACTTGCGGATCGTCGCGCTGTCGCCCGGGATGGACTCGATGCAGTTCTGCGCCGCCCACTCCTGGGCGCGCGTGAAGCTGTCGATCACGATGTTGTCGTAGCCCTTCACCGCGTCGGACGCGAGGAACGCCATGAGGTCGTTCCACGCCGCCGCCGGCGCCTTCGGGTCGTACTTCAGGAACTTCGGCGCGATCCGCTCCGTCAGTCCCATCGCCTCCAGCTTCGGCCGGATGATCTTCAGCGACCCCTCCAGGTCGATGAACAGCGTCCGCCCCGGCAGCATCGCGGCGAGGGTGGACTTGCCCGCGCCTCCCGTGCCGTGCAGCCCGATGAAGTGGCCGCGCTTGCAGTCGCCCCATCCGTCCACGGTCTGCTCCGCCTTCGGGGCGGGCGCCGCGGTCTTCTTCGGCGCGGGAAATGCCGCCGCGCTCGGCCTCATTGGTATTGCCATTGTCTTTTGCCTTTCGTTTTTGTTTATCCGAGGACATTCCTCGAAATCGTCTGGTGACAGGTTGTCATAGTAGTAGTCGCTGTAAAGCGAATCGTCGCTACATGGTCTGCCCATGCGTCAACTCCTCGTGCTTCGCAATCCGGAAACCCTCCGGAATGTTCGCCTCGTCCACGTGTATGCGGTTGAGGCACATCCCCGCGAACGGGCAGCTCCGGCAGTTGTCGGGGTTGCACGCGCGCGGATATGCGTACTCCGGCCGCTCGCTCTTCCGCGCCTCGGCCGCGAAGTGCAGGAGCATCCGGCACACGCCCAGCCGCTCGCGCCTGAACTCGTCCAGCATGTCGAGCGTGATCGCCACCTCGCGCCGCGCGAAGTACCGCTCCGCCTCCGCGCTCATCGCGTCGAGGATGCGGGATCCGTACTCGTCCGGCGTCTCGGGGTGCCCGGCCATCCTCTCGCCCTTGGCGGAGTCCGCCGTCTTCTTCGGCGTCCCGTCGCGCTTCACGCAGCGGTTGCCGGCCGCGTCGAGCACGATCGGCAGACCGTCCGCGTCGAGGTCTGCGACGTTCGCCCTCGGCTGGAGCGCCGGCTTGCGGATGACGTCGTACACGCACACGGGCAGCTCGCCCGTGGCGTGGTACACCCATCCCGCATACGCCAGGAGCTGGATGTTGAACTTCAGGCGGTTCCAGTAGTCGGAAGTCTCGCCCACGTCGTCGCTCGTGGTCTTGCGCTCCCATACCACCCTGCGCCCATCCTTCAGCACGGCGAGGCCGTCCACCTTGCCGCGCTGCTCGAACGTCCGCGATCCGTCGATCGGGTCGGTGAACTCGACCTCCGGCTCCATCGCCTGGCAGTCCCTGTCCTCGACCTCGCCATACGTGCGGTCGTACGCGCCGAGGATGCCGAACACCTTGGCCGCCATCCACTCGTCGAGCGTCCCGCCCGTGAGCGCCGCCGCGTACTGCGCGCCGAAGTCCTGGCCCTTTGCCCTCGCCTCGCCGCCGTTGTGCACCGCCGTGCCTATCCTCAGCGCCTCGGAAGGGTTCGCCTCCTTCAGCCCTAGGATGTTGTCGTACCAGTAGCGGCGCGGACACCGAAGCGCGCACGCCATGCTACTTGCCGTCAGTATTATCTTCGCCATCTTTTTTTGCCTTTCTGCTTGCCCTGTTCTTCATGCAGTCAAAGTGCCGCTTGACGAGGGCGCGGACGCCCAGCTGCAACGCCTCGACCTGTTCCCGCGATACCCCCCCCCTGGACATGTCCAGGAGAAGGGCGGCGGCCTCGGAACGGCTCATCACGCGCTTGCTCACTTCGCGCCGCCTTCCGCTTTCTCGGGCTCCGACTCCTCCGACTCCTCGTCCTTTGCCATGGCCTCGGTGGGGAAGGTCAGCTCGGCCTGCTCGATGTCTCCGGCGAGCAGCTTCTCGTCCTTGACCTTCTCGGACACGGCCGCGTCCTCGTACAGGCGAACCACAAGATCGTCGAACATCTTCTGCGTCTTCTTCGCGCGCTCCTGCTCAAGCGAAGTCGGCTTCGACAGCCCGCCGTTCTTGTCCTTCTCCTCGCGGTCGAACGCGATGATCTTCAACACGCCCTTGCGCAGGGCGTCGAGGTGGTAGATGTAGTCCTGACGCGTCATGGCTTACACCTCCTCGTCGTCTTCGGCCTCGGCGTCGCCGCCGTCCATGACCCACTCTATCGCCGGCGGCTTCCGCAGCGACTCCAGCGTCGCGACACCGACCACAAGGCCCAGCTCCTCCTCGGTCAGCGCCGCATGCGTCTCCGCGAACATCGCGCACACCTTCTCGCCGGTCGAGACGCCCATCGCGCCCGTCAGCTTGGCGACGATCTCGTCCGCGATCGACTTCGCCCACTTCGCCGGGTCGAGCGCGTTGTTCGTCTCGGGCGTAAGCAGGTACGACCACGCCGCCTTCGCGGTGTCGGTCTTGCTGCCTATCACCCTCCACGAGCTCCCGATCGAGAACGCGTCCTGGAACGCCCTCGCGACGGCATACCCCATCGGGAAGTACTTCGCGATCAGCCCCGCGAGGTTGTCCCTGCACCACTCGGCCAGCTTCCGCCTTGCCTTGTTCGCGGCGATCTTGATCCTTCGCAGCTCCTTCTCCTCCTCGGTCAGGCCTCCGCCGGACGTCCCCGCGCCACGCGGCTTCTCGCCCCACTTCATCACCGTCTCGCCGTTGTAGTCCTCCCAGACGTACAGCGTGCTGTGCCGCTTGTCGGGCTTGGCCTGGAGGCTGATCGAGTAGTCCGGGTGCTGCTTGCCCTCGCGCACCTCTACCCCGTTCGCCTTCGCGTCGGCGATCGTCGCCTTGATCGCCTCGGCCACCTTCCGCCTGTAGCACTTCGCGTCCATGCACTTGCCGAACACCGTCGGCTTGCCGTCCCAGTCGAACAGGTCGGGCGTGCATCCCGTGTTGTTCGGGCACGCCTTGCACGGCGTCCGGTCGAACACGGCCGTCTTCAGGTCCTGCGTCTCGCGGCTGAACTGGCCCTCGATGTCGCACCAGCGGGTCGCCGCGCCGGAGTAGTTGTAGTTCCTCGCGCCCTTCAGCTTCTCCTGCACCGCCTCGGGGTAGGCCGCGACGTGCTCCAGGCAGTCGGTCGTGATCTGCTCGCCGTCCTTCACGCGCTTGCGCCACGACTTCGAGAGCCGCGAGAGGTTCAGCCTCCGCGCCACCCATTCGCGGCCACGCCCGGTCTCCGCGGCGATCTCGTCCTGCGTCATGCCGGACTTCACCAGACTGCCCACCAGCTCCGACTCCAGAAGGGGGTCGGCGTCCTTGCGCTGCAAGTTCGCGATGAACGTCATGCGCTTCGCCGTCGGCTCGTCGATACCCAGGAGGATGTCGCACGGCACCTTTTCGAGCCCCGCCAGCTTCGCGGCCGCGAGCCGCCTGTGACCGGAGAGAAGCACCGCGCATCCGTCCGCGTCCATCATCGCCACAAGGGGCTCGATCACCCCCAGCGACTTGATGCTCTCCGCGAGATCCGCCACGCTCTCGGGCGTTATCTTCGGGCGCGGGTTCCAGGGCGCGACCTTCAGCTTCGCGACCTCCAGCTCCGTCCGCTTCCGCTCGTAGTCCGCGACCTTTGGCGCGGACACGGCTTCGTCGGCCTTGACTGGCTGCTTCTTGGCCGCAGCCTTGGCCTTTGCTTTCTTCTTCATGTTTGTACCTTTCGTTTTGCCCATTACCTCCGGCGCTCTGACGCGCGGAGCCATTCTATGTACCGGCGGATCTTCCCGTCCGACCACTTGCGGTAGCCGCTGATGTACGGCGCCCGCTCCTTGATTGCCGCGCACACCGCGCGGACTTGCCTGTCGGTTATCATCATGCCACCACCTCCCTGTTTCGTATCACCCTCTCGACGTCGGCGCGCAGCCACACACGCCGGCCGCCCATCACCGTGGGGTTCGCGCGCCGGAAGTCGTACTCGCCGCGCCTGAACCCCTCGCGCATCCGCCGCTGGAAGCGGTCGGTCGAGAGGTTGACCAGCCTGGCCACCTCCTCGTCGCTCATGATGTCCTTCGGGGTTATCACCTTCTGCCTCCCTTCTTCAAGAGTTGCCCGCGTTTGCCGTACGGTGCGCGGGCGGCACCGGTTCTTTTCACAGTGTAGTGGAGCTTCATCATCTCGCGGCACTCGGCGATCGTCTGGCCGTAGGCGAAGGGGAGGCGCCGCCCGCCCCACTGCCTGTCCTCGAACGTCACGGTACCGTCGAACTCGAACCAGTAGCCGTATTCGCCCTTGTACGCCCCGACGAACTTGTCGCGCAGCTTCGCCGGCACGTGCCGCAGGTAGTCGGCGTCAGGCCTTGCCATTGCTCGCGCCCTTCGCCGGCATTACCGCCCGCTCGATGATGTTGGCCGCCTCGCGGCTCGCCGCGCGTCCGTTCGCGTCGGCGCGGTCGTCGAGCCGCCTCCGCACGTTCGGCTTCAGCGGCACGTTCAGCACCTTCTCGTCGTTCCTGCCCATTTCCGCGTTCCCTCCTTTCAGTCCAGCGCCTCGCCCCGTGCGATGCGCATAAGCTTGTCGAGGTTCTTCTCCACGCACTCGGTGGCGTTCTTCACCGCGAACTGGTACTTGCGCCGGATCTTCAGCGCGGTCTCCAGCGCGTGCGCGGCCCTTTCCAGCGCGCGGTACTCCGCCGCCGTCAGCATCCGCCGTTCATCCTTCCTGGGTTCCGGGGCTTTCTTCGCCGCCTTCTGCGGCGCGCCCTTCGCCGGCTTCTTCGCCTTGTCCGTCTTCTTCTTCATAGACTTCCCTTTCGTTTTGGTTAGTGCCGGTCTTTCCCGGCTGCCAGCCTCGACGTGGAGACACGACTAACCGCGTGAGGCAGCGCGGCCGCGCAATCGGAAAACGCCCTGCGCTCGCCGAAATATGCTATAATTAGCGCATGGGCATTAGAGACATCATTGACATCCTCAAACTCGTCGACCCGCGCCGCAAGCCGCTTCAGCGCCTTGGCGCGTTCCTTTGCCGCGAGAGGATCGCGGCACTCGAAGACGACCTCGTCTCCGTCAACGCGCGGCTGGCAGACGTCCAGCGCGAGGCGGACGAACTCCGCGCGGAACGCGACGCAGACAAGCGCCGCCTCGCCGACCAGGCGGCCCGGCTCGACGTCCGCCAGCGCTTCCGCCGCGTCCATCTCGCCCCGGGCGTGTTCGTCTGCGTCGAACGCGTCGCCGATGCAGACGACGCGGCGGCGGCAATCGCCTGCCCCTCCTGCTACGTACGCGGCGAGCTCAGCCTTGTGTTCCCCGTCACGCGCCATGGCCGGGACTCGGCAGACGGACGCAGCGAGCGCATACACCTCAAATGCCGCAGAGAGGGGTGCGGCTTCCACGTAGCCGTCTCCCCAGAGGCGTTCCGCGAGGCGTTCAAGCGCGTCGACTAGTTCCAGATTCTTCATGCGTGTAGTCCTTTCGTGGTATAAGTCCCACCCGACGGCCGCAAAAAAATGAAGGGCAACCGGGCGGGCCTCAGTTCACCATTACTTGCTCGCCGACGGTATAAGTCCCACCCGCTCGGATAAAATAAAAGCCGCGACTGCTTCGGGGGTCTTCCCCTCTCGCTTGGCGCGGTTCTCGATCTTTACCCATGTCTGGGGAGTGAAGAGATGCTTGAAGGACTTGGTGTTTTTCATGTTAGCGGATTCCTTTCTTGGCTTTCTTCGCTTCGCGCTTCTCGAAGTTCTGGTCGATCAGGGCTCGCGCCCTTGCTTCATCTTCCCGTGTCCACGGATCCTGTGCCACCGCATCATCGAGCACCGCGTTCATTACGGCGGCGACGCTGATTCCGGCGTCTGCTGCGCGGTTCTCGTATTTCACGAAGACGCGTACGTCGACGGATAGCCGTTTCTCGTACTTGTCGAGCGCGACCATGCTCATTTTCTTTCCCATCGCTTTTGCCTTTCGTTTTTCGTTTTTGCCCCGCCACTTGCCCTTGTGTGGCTTTGATGGTGCGTATTTTAGCATAAGTCCCACCCGCGCGTCAATAGGGAATTTATATTTTTTTTCTACGCCATTCCCGCGGCGGTTTTGGTATACTACGCGCAACACGACAAGAAAGGAAGACACGACATGGTGACAACCGCACTGGTATACTTTCTCTCCGCGCTGGTTCTGGCGTCGGTGATACTCTCGGCACACTACCTCGCGCAGATCCGCGACATCCTGCGCGAGATGCAGAAGTCTCAGAAGTCCCCGGCGTCCCGGCAAGGCGTCGGCCGCTACTAACATCCACCCGCCCGGAAGTCGTTAGGGCAAAGTGTAGGGCAAAATGGATCTCGCCGGTTTTTCCTCTTCTCGCGCACCGCGCCGAACGCCTGTAAAAGCAGCCGTCCGCCGCTGACCGCCACCCCCCGCCACCCCATCCCAGCCCCTTGGGGTGCAAAAGGTCACGAGTTCAAATCTCGTCGGTCCGACCAGAGGGAAAGCCAATAAAAACGCGGCATTGCCGTGCCGCCAGCGAAATCCAGCCCGAAGCTCTGTTCCGGCTTTTAGGGCACTTTAGGGCACAATGCCATGAACAGGAACAACAACGACTGCCGCCGGATGCGCGGCTCGGTATACGGCAACAACGGCTACTGGTGCTGGGAGGGCCGCCTCCCCGGCGAGACCAGGCGGCGCAAGCACCCGCTCTGCGCCCCAGGAAGCGATCACGCCATGCGCACCGACCGCCCCCGCGAGATGGCCGTCGCGGCGGCCCACCGGCTCTGGGAGGAGGCGACGCGCCAGCGCCGCGACGCCCCGACCGACTCCCGCACCGTCGACGACCTCTGCGACGCCTTCCTCCGCCACGCCGAGACGTACTACCGCGGCGGCGGCGAGGCGAGGAGCTGCGCCTGCGCCCTCCGCCCCCTCCGCGAGATGTTCGGCCGGCGCGCCGTCGGCGAGCTCGTCCACACCGACATGCTGGCCGTGCGCGACGCGATGGTGCGCTCCGGCCTCGCCCGCGTCACCGTCAACCGCTACGTCGGCGTCATCACGAACCGCATGATGCCATGGGCGCTCGACGAGGGGCTGATCCGCGCCGCCGTCAAGGCCGAGCTCTCGCAGGTCACTCCCCTCAAGCGCAACCGCTCCGCCGCGCGCGAGACGGCGCCAGTCCGCCCCGTGGCCGACTCCGCGGTCGAGGCCGCCCGGAAGTGCATGATGCCGAACACGGCCGACATGGTCGAGGTGCACCGCCTCACCGGAATGCGCCCGGCCGAGATCTGCGCCCTCCGCTGGTGCGACATCGACACGAGCGCCACGCCGTGGGTCTACCGCCCGCAGCACCACAAGAACGAGTGGCGCGGCCAGGCCCGCGTCGTGTGCATCGGCCCGCGCGCCCGTGCGATCCTCGAACGCCACCGCGACACCGAGCACCCCTTCTCGCCCCTCGCCGCCACCTACGAGCGCATCGTCGAGCTGCGCAAGCGCCGCACCTGCCCCTTCTACCCCTCGCGCGACGAAAGCTACTCCCGCGCCGACCCGCACGCCACGCGCAAGCCGCGCGACCACTGGGACACGTGCAGCTACACGGCGACCATCCAGGCGGCGTGCGAGCGCGCCGGCGTCGAGAAGTGGAGCGCGAACCAGCTCCGCCACTCCTTCGCCACCGAGGTGCGCCGCAAGTTCGGCCTGGAGGCGTGCCGCGCCGTCCTCGGCCACTCGATGGGCGCCGCGGTGACCGACCGCTACAGCTACGAGGCGATCGAGGACGAGATCATCGCCAAGGCGTCGGCGGCGGTCGAGGCGCTGGGGTAGAAAAAAGCCCCGCCATCATCGGCTTTGGGCAAAGCCTCCGGCGGGGCGGCGCGGATAACGAAAGGTCAACCGCGCGACAATTCCGTATTATACCATATCGGCGGCGCGCCGTGCGCTCATCCTGCTCGCGCCGATCAGCACGTAGCCGTAGCGGCAGGCGACCGCGTCGGCGCGGCGGCGCTCCGCGCGGATGGGGCAGAACGAGTTGCGGTCGAGCTTCGGACACTCGCCGCACCGCCTAGCGTTCGTCCGCTCCGGCATCTGCGCGAAGCCGTCCGCCACCTTGCGGAACGGACGCCCGCGCTTCGGCGCAACGTCGTCTGAAGAAGAATGCCGCCGCCCCGGGGAGCTGAAGATCAGCTGTTTGATGGGCGGGTGGTTGTCCCCCGAATGTCCAGAAGGCTCCCCTGGTCGTTTCTGACTGGCGCGCGGCATAAGATGGTCGCTATTGGGCGAAGCAGTCAGTGCAGGATTCGCACACGGTGCCGTCGGTGACGGTACACGCGCCGTTGGCGCAGCTCACCGTCGCCTTCGAGACGTCGCCTCCGCTCGCCACGAACTTCTTGACGAGCGCGGCGACGCCATCCGCCGCGGCCGAGCCTCCGGAGGTGGCGATCGCCGCGGCGATCTTGGCCGCGAGCTGGGTGGCGCCGTCGAAGCTGGTCCTGACGAGCGCGACAAGGTTGGAGTCGACGCCGGACTCGTAGCCATTGAGCGAGAGCGTGACGCCGGTGCCGGCGGTCGCATTGAGCGTGTCGAGCTTGGTCCACATCCAATGCTGGAAGTAGCCGACCTCCCAGCCCTTGTCGACGAGGACGGGCTTGCCGAGGTCGTCGCAGAGGACGCGCACCACTCCGTTGGTGTCGGTCCACGTGGCGACGTCCTTGCCGCGGTACTCGACGTC
>JBGUOB010000008.1:0-64349 GCA_045117755.1 Candidatus Cryptobacteroides sp. | reverse complement strand
GCGCCCGGCGGTTACGAGCGATCTCCGCGTTCGAACTTTGAGGGTTCGACGCGGAGTGCTCGTTGCCGGCAGGAGCGGTAGCCGCCCCGCCTTCGTCCTCAAAACAGGCCGCTGGCGAGGATGGCGAGCGAAAAAACGAGCTGCCATCCTCAAAATCGGGCCCTGGCGAGGATGGGAGGCGGAAAAACGAGCCGCTGTCCTCAAAATGGGGCAGATCCGAGGACGGGGGCCAGCAGGGGCAGGACCAGCAGGGGCAGGGCCAGCGGGGACGGGGCTGGAAGGGACGGCGGCGAGGAGGTTAGACCCGGCCGGGATAGGCCTCGAGGGCTTTTTGGAGGACAATCAAGGCCTGGGCGAGGTCTTCTTTGCAAAGGACGTAGGCGATGCGGACTTCCTGGCGGCCTTCGCCGGGCTCGGTGTAGAAGCCGGCGCCGGGCGCCATCATCACCGTGGCGCCTTCGTACTGGAAGTCACGCAGGCACCAGATGCAGAACTTCTCGGCATCGTCGACAGGCAGTTTCGCCATCGTATAGAACGCGCCCATCGGGATGGGCGAATACACGCCGGGGATCTTGTTCAGCCCGTCGATCAGGAAGTTACGGCGCTCGAGATATTCTTCGTAAACATTGTGCAGATACTCCTTCTGCACCCCCAGCGATGCTTCGGCCACGACCTGGCCCAGCAGCGGCGGGGACAGGCGCGCCTGGCAGAACTTCATCACCGCGTCGCGCACCGCCTTGTTCTTCGTGCAGAGGCAGCCGATGCGGATGCCGCACTCCGAATAGCGCTTGGACACGGAATCGAACAGGACCACGTTCTCCTCGATTCCCTCCATATGGAAGGCGGAGATATAAGGCATGCCCGTATAGATGAACTCGCGGTACACCTCGTCGCTGAACAGGAAGAGATGGTGCTTCTTGACGATGTCGCGCAGGCGCTGCATCTCCTTGCGGGTATAGAGGTAGCCCGTCGGGTTGTTGGGGTTGCAGATAAGGATGGCCTTGGTGCGGGGCGTAATCTGCTCCTCGAACGCCTCCACGGAGGGCAGGCGGAAGCCGTCCTCGATGTTCGTCTTGACGCTCTTGATCACCGCGCCCACGGAAATGGCGAAGGCCATGTAGTTGGCGTAGAACGGGTCCGTAACGATCACCTCGTCACCCGGCCCCAGGCACGCCAGGAACGCGAACAGCACCGCCTCGGAGCCGCCGGTCGTGACGATGATCTCCTCCGGAGAAAGGTAGATTCCGTACTCGGCATAGTACTGCACCATCTTGGTGCGCAGCGACAGGTAGCCGTCGGAAGGGCTGTACTCCAGGATGCTGCGGTCCACGGCCTTGAGGGCGTCGAGTCCGCACTGCGGGGTCTTGATGTCCGGCTGGCCGATATTGAGGTGATAGACATGAATGCCGTTGCGCTTCGCGGCGTCGGCGTACGGAGCCAGCTTCCGGATCGGGGAAGACGGCATGTTCTGCGCGCGTTGGGATATTTCCATATCGCAAATATATAAAAAACTCCCGTATTGCGTACGGGAGTTTTTAGAGATTCGCCGGTCAAGCCGGCGAATGACGTTTATTTCGCGAGGGCGGCGGTGATTTCCTCGGCCGCGAGGGCGATGGTGACGAGCTGGACCACGTTGCGCGTGCAGCACTCGTTCTCACCCCAGTGGAAAGGATAGTCGTCCTTGTTCTCCATGTAGTCCGGTGCCATCAGCAGCAGACCCGGAGCGAGGCCGCCCGGAATGACGGTGTAGTCCGCCCGGTTGTTGCCGTAGGCCACCTTCTTGGTCTTGGCGCCCACCGCCGTGATGAAGGACACGTTGCTGTACGGGTGGCAACCATAGAGATAGTTCAGGCCGGAGAGCACCAGTTCGGGATCGATGGCATCCGGGAAGAGGCGCCAGACGTTGTAGCAGTTCAGGGCCCAGCCCAGGATCTGCTCGTTGCCGCCCCAGCTGCGTCCAGAGATGGGCACGCCGTAGGGTGAGCTCTCCCCCTGGGCCTTCAGGCTTTCGACATAAGCCGGCAGCGCAGCGCGCACCTGGGCCTGGAAGGAAGCGTCCATATCCTTATAGATGGTCAGGGCCGTGGCCAGATTGACGCCACCGCCACCCATCATGCCCCAGCCGCCGGTGCCGCCGATGAGCGGTCCCTGCGGGACCTCGACGCCGCGGGCCACGCCCTGGCGGCCGGCGCCGGTCCAGGCACGGTTGCGGGCCGGAAGCTCGACCGGCTTCAGCTGCGCGAGCACCAGGGGCTCGAAGAAGTCACGATACTTCTTCTCCCCCGTCGTGCGCCACAGCTGGATGGCCGCCGCAATGCGGCCGTCGCCACCGCCGAAGCCACCGAAGCCCATACCCGCCGCATTGCGGGCGGGATCGGCCGCCTCGAAGTTCTCCTCCCAGAGCTTCAGCGCGTTGCGCAGCGAGCGCTCGGCGAGCTCGGGATTGTACGGCTTCAGCACGCGGGCCGCGGCCGCGAGGGCCGCAATGGTGGACATCTGCCCGGCAGGGTTGGCGCCGTTCGTGGTGAAGGCGAAACGGTCGTCGCGCGTGCCGGTGAACAGCCCGCGCTGCTCGTAAGGCGCCAGCGAGGCGTCATAGACGAAATTGTCCGTGATCGTGGAGGCGTCGCCGAGGTGATGATACTGGTGCATCGTGCCCTGAACGATACCCTGGGCCACGAAGCCGATGTTCTCCACCTGCGCATTGATGTTCAGCACACCGTGCTCGCACTGCTGAATCACGTCGGGCACACCGTCCGGACGGTGGATATCCACGAACTGCGTCTTCTGGTCGATGAAGGTCTGGTCACGCTCCGGGCGGAATTCCTCCCAGAGGGTGGCGAACTGCTGCGTCAGGCCGATCACGGTGCCGGACTGGATGTCGAAGTCGCCCGCGTCGTACCAGGCGCCGACCGCCAGGTTGGGGATATGCTCGTAAGCCTTGTATTTCGTATTGGTCTCGGGACCCTGGCGATAGCCGTCCATCTGCTCATAGCCCGGAGGCGCCTGCAGGGCGTCGTCCATGTGGGAGCGGCCATGCCAGATGCGGTAGCCCTCGTTGACCTCCATATGGTCCATCTGGACCGGCAGCCACACATCCATCGTGGGATACCAGGTGCCGGCATAGACATCCTTGTCGATCGGGAACGGATTGGTGCGGGTTCCCTTGTACTCGATGCAGTAGAGGCCCGGCTCACGTACGTCGGAGAAGTCCACGCGGGCATAATTGTAGCGATGATTATAGACGCCCCACTCCGTCACGGGAGCCTCCTTCGCCAGCTGGCGGAAGCCGTCTTCGGCGATGCGCCAGATGCGGGCGGTCGCGGCGACCGGGTCGTTGCGGTCAAGCTCCAGCACCGCCACCTTCTTCTGGAAGGGCGTATAGCCCACCTGCGAGAAGCCGATGTTCGGCTGGCGGACCCAGGCCGGGTCATACGCAGGCTGGACCGTCCACTCCACAACCTTGCCGGTCTTGCCGGCCGGCAGCAGGGTGCGGAGCACGAAGGTGCCGTTCTGCGCCAGGTTGCGTCCGTCGAAGAGGCAGATCCCCTGCTCCGAGCTCACGGCCACGCGCAGGTCGTCGTCTTCCGGCGCGAGCACCAGACGCTTGCCTTCGGCAAATGGATCCGGGTCGATGAACTCCCCGCGGCCACGGTCGTCGAAGGTCGAGAGACCGAAGAACTGCGGAATCTTCTCGCTGACCGGCTTCATCTGCGTGTCGCCCGCCGGATAGTTCGGCAGGATCAGCGATTTGCCGTCCACGTACACGGTCTTGCCGTGGTAGCTGGCCGGGAAGAACTCGAGATTCAGGCCCGCCTTGCCTTCCAGCTTCGCGGGAACAGGCTCATCGAGATACACGCTCAGCGTGAAAGCGGTCCCCTTCGCGGCCACGACGATGCGCGGCCGGAAGGCGTAGTCCGGATACTCGAAGGTCATGTCCACGGACTGGCGCGAGCGGTCGACGTCACGGCGCAGGATGTCAGGATAGATGTCCCACTGCTCGGGCGTGTCCATCAGGCGGATGCCGCCGCCCGTAACGATGCGCTCGCCGTGCTGGATCAGCTCCACGCCGGCGGTCTTCTCGTCGCAGAACATGCCGTTGTACTGGTTGCTGTACACCAGTACCGAAATGCCGTTCTCTTCGAAAACCTCGTACTCGTTGAGACGAAGTCCCTGCGCGGACGCGACTCCTCCCAGGAGCAGCGCCGCGAGAATAATCAAAAAATGCTTGGACATAATACGGTTATTGGGTTTTTAATCGTGTTCCTATGGGTCATCATCACAAAGTTATCGAAATAAAACGAAAATTCCACACCAAAAGTACACCAAATAGTGTAACTATTCTGGCAGAAAGTCCACCTCGGAGCCGTCCGCTCCTCACGGACACGTCCGGAATGATTCGATTCTTAAAGCGCGTGAGAAAAAATTACAATTTGACGGAAAATTCGCCCGTTCTGAACGGAATGCGCGGAATGCAAATTATTTACATTTTGATACATAATTGCTTGTTATTGGTCTTTTCGTGAAATTTCAGTCCCGAAAAAGGATTTACCTTTGTAATGTCGAAAAAGAAAACTCTCCGACAGCGGACATTCACCCGAGTCCGCTTCTTCGCAACAATCCGGGTGGTAGATTTTGGTTAATTGTATTGTGGGAAACGGGTTCCGCGTGAGCGTAACCCGTTTTAATTATAAAAAGGCGGGCCGCGCGTGATGCGCAGCCCGCCTTAACATTATCAGATTCAACGATTAGTTGACCATGTCAAACCAGTCGTGGATGTTCGGGTTGACCTTCTTCTCGTCGAACGGGATCGGGAAGTAGTCATGCTTGCCCTTCTTGAAGCCCATCTCCGGGTGAGCGGTCGTACACCAGGTGGCATCGCTCTCGTTGATCCAACCGCGGTGCTTGGACTCCGGCTTCAGGGTCTCATCCTTCGGATTCGCAGCCATGGCCTCGGTCACGAAGAGAGCGTCGCAGTAGTTCGGGATGTACTTGCTGTTGTCGGCAAGCTCCTTGTCGGCGATGCCCCAGCGGACCACATCCGGGAAGCGGCTGCCTTCCAGCCAGCACTCGATGTACTTCTCCTTCTGGACCTCAGCGAGGGTGCAGGCCGTGGAGATGTGTGCGGACTGGGCACGCTCCTGAACCTTGTTCAGGTACTGGAGACCGTCGGCGTCGTTGGTCTGGGCACAGCACTCGGCGTACATGAGGAGAACCTCAGCGTAACGCATGGCCACCAGGTTCCACTGGATCTCAGCGGTCGGGGTGCGGTCCTCGGAACGATAGAGGCGCTTCCACATGAAGTAGCCCACGCTGCCGTAGATACCGGCGGCATCGAAGATACCACGGGTCTTATCGATTTCCTTCTCGCCCTTCGTAATCGCAGTCGTACGCTTGATGCGGTTGCCTGCGGCGTCGGTCTTGAACTCGCCCTTCACGAAATCGTACTCGTACTCATCGGTCAAGTACGGCATTTCGTAGAGGATCTCGTCGTAGCTCTTGATCCAGGCCTTGCGGCGGGCGGAGTTCTCACCGTCGTTGGCAAGGATGGTCTTCACGAACTTGGCGGACGGCTGGCACCAGCCCCAAGGTCCCTCGGGAGGAAGCTCGGTACCCGTTCCGTCAGGGAAGTGCATACGGGAAGAACGCCAGCCCCAGAGCATCTTGAAGTTCGGTTGGGCACGCTGGTAGTAATCACCGATGTTGGAGTCATACTTCAGGTTGAACTCGAAGACGGACTCCTCGTTGCCACGGCCGCTGTAGTGATACAGGGAGGTCATCTTGTCGGACGGCACGAGGTCGTACTTGCCGGAGGTGATGACGGCCTTGAGGGCGGTCTTGGCGTTGGCGTAGTCGTTCTCGAACATGTAAGCCTTACCCATGATGGCGTTGGCGAAGCCCTTGGTCACCTTCACGGCGCCGTTCTTGTCGGACTTGGAGGCACGCTCGTCGAGGTTCGGCAGAGCAGCCTGGCAGTCGGCGATCACGAAGTCGAGGACGGCCTTCTGGCTCGGGGCGTTGTCCGGACGGTCGTTACCGTCGAGGACATGGTCCACGATGGGAGGATTGCACCAACCCATGGCCAGCATCAGGTGCATGTAGGCGCGGAGCACGCGGGCCTCGGCCACGCAGCGCTTCTTCACCTGCGTATCAGCAGTCTCGGCGAAGTGGTCAATCACCTGGTTGGCCGCATTGATAATCATATAGTAGCAGTGGTAGGAACCCGTGATGACGGAGTTCGTATCGTTGTACCAGAAGGCATTGATCTGGTTACCTTCCACACCGTCGGCCTTGTTCTCACCGGCAGCGGTCATGTCGTCGGAAGCATACTCAAACGGGTTGAGCAGCGGGCACTCGTTCCAACCGGCCTCGGTACCCATCGTATTGGACAGGAAACGGGCGGCGACGTAGTATGCGCTCACCAGAGCAGACTCGGCATCCTCGTCGGTCTGGTAGAAGTTCTCCATCGAGATAACGCCTTTCTTCGGGATGTCAAGCATACCCTCGCACCCGGTAAGGAAGAGCGTAGCGCTGATGGCGATCAAAGCTAAAAATATCTTTTTCATATTCGTCTTGTCTGTTAGGATTAGAACTCAAGGTTGACACCGAAGATGACGCTCTTGGCGGTCGGGAAGTTACCCATATCGAAACCGAGGGCGTTGCTACCGGAGGTGGCAGTCTCAGGATCCAGGCCGAAGTAGCTGGAGAAGGTGAAGAAGTTGTCCAGCATGGCGAAGATACGGAGGTTGCTGATGGCGATCTTCTTGGTCAGGCTCTGCGGCAGGGTGTAACCCAGCTGGATGGTCTTGATCTTGAAGTAGGAACCATCGAACACGTTGAGCGAGGAGCTGTACGCCTCGGAAGACCAGTAGTTGGCAGCAGGGAACTTGGCGGTAGCCTCGTCGCCGGCCTTCTTCCAGGAGTTATTCCAGTAGTAGGCGTAGGTGTTACAGGAAGGACGGTCCACACGGAAGGCGGTCGGGTAGATGTTCGCACCGGCGACACCGTTTCCGAAGATGGAGAGGTCGAAGTTCTTCCAATTGAGGTTGATGGTCAGACCGTAGGTCATGTCAGGAATACCCTTGCCCAGGTAGACGCGGTCGGTCTCGTCCGGGGAGATGGTCGTTCCGACGCGGTTACCCTCACCGTCATAGTCGGTGTAGATAACACGGCCTTCGTTGTTGATGCCTTCAGCGTGATAACCGTTCATGTACCACAGCGGCATGCCTTCCTCACAGTAGGTGGTGAGGGCGGTACCCTGCACGGTGCGGCCGGACAGACGGCCCACGAGCGGATCGAGGTAGGTCATCTTGTTCTTCAGGAAAGCGGCATTGGCGTTGATGGAGTAGCTGAAGTCGCCGATCTGGTCGCGCCAGCCGATCTCAAGCTCGAGACCGCGGTTGTTCACGGCACCGGCATTGACGGTGGACTGGGCCTTCGGGCCACCCTCGAAGAAGGAAGGAACACCAACCTCCATAGCGGGGTTCACGTTGACGAGCAGGCCGTCGGTATCCTTGTTGTACCAGTCGATACCGATGTTCAAACGGTTGTTGAACATGCGGATATCGAGACCGAGGTCAAGCTGACGGGAGGTCTCCCAGCGGAGGTCAGGGTTAGCAAGACCGGAAGGCAGGGAACCGTAGCTCTGCTTGGAAGAGTCGACATCGTACTGATACCACACGCGGTTCAGGAGGATATCCGTGGAGTACGGATAGTTGTTCAGAACGTTGATGTTACCGTTGACACCCCAGCTGGCGCGGAGCTTCAGGAAGCTGACCAGGTTGCGGTCCACGTTGTCCTTGAAGAACGGCTCGTTGCTGATGGTCCAGCCGGCGGACACGGACGGGAAGTAACCCCACTTCTTGTCCAGCGGGAGCTTGGAGGAGTCGAACGCATCGGCACGGAAGTTGGCCTGGATGCTGTAGCGGTTGTCAAAGGTGTAACCCAGACGGGCGAAGTAAGACAGGCTGGCGCTGCGGCCCGGGGAGTTGGTGATGGTCTTGGAGGTCGAATCGCTGTCCTTCAGGTAGCTGAGGTACTGGAAGTTCTTCTCGTAACCCTTCAGGATGTCCGGACCGGTGGCCTGGCCGTAGACGCTGTCGGAATTGTTCTCGATGTAGGACATACCGGCCATGGCGGAAACTTCGTGCTTGCCGAAGGTGCGGTTGTAGTTCGCGAAGTTCTCCCACTGATAGTAGTAGCTCGTGCTCGCGGTGGCATTCAGGGTGTAGTTGTCAGCCTTGATGGTCGCGGTAGAGAAGTACGGCTCGGTGTAGTTGTGAGACGTGCTCTGGGCGATGCGGTAGCCGAAGCGGGACGTGAAGGTGAAGCCCTTGAACGGCATGAAGTTGAGGTAGGCAACGCCACGGACGCTGATACCGCCGCTCTGGCTGTCGGTAGCATCGCGCTGCACGAACGGGTGACCGGACTGGGTCTCACCGATGAGAGGAACGGTCCAGTAAAGGCCGGTTTCGGGATCCGTGAGGATCTTCTTGCCGGCGGCGAGGGCGTTCTTCAGGCCGGCGCTCAGGCGGCTTTCATCGCCACGGGCCGGGAACAGAGGAGAAGAGGTAATGGCGGACAGGAGCGCAGAGCCGTTGTCGTTGGCTTCGGAGACGCTCTGGGTGCCCCACTTCTCGATGGAGTTGTTGACACCGACGGTCAGCCAATCCTTGATCTTATAGTCAGCGTTGACCTGGAAGGTCAGACGGTCGTACACATCCTTGTCGCCACGGAAGATACCGTTGTTGTGGACGTTGTTGATGGACACGAAGAAGTTGCCACGGTCGTTGCCGCCC
The DNA here is from genome assembly GCA_045117755.1 of Candidatus Cryptobacteroides sp. Lineage (GTDB taxonomy): Bacteria > Bacteroidota > Bacteroidia > Bacteroidales > UBA932 > Cryptobacteroides. The sequence continues at coordinate 55,551 of JBGUOB010000008.1, read as the reverse complement.
TGGAAGCCCACCGTGTGGCGGTTGCTCCACGTCGGAACGAAGATCTCGCTGCTCCAGTCCACATCGGTGACACCGTCATAATAGGTATCGAGGTCAGTCTGCTTGAGGTAGCCCTGAGCCATACCGAACTCGATGTACTGAGCGGCGTTCATGATGTCCAGTCTCTTGGACAGCTGGGAAAGCTGGAACTGATTGTTGTAGAAGACCTTGCCCTGGCCCTTCTTACCGGACTTGGTGGTGATGAGCACAACACCGTTACCAGCCTCGGCACCGTAGATGGCGGCGGAGGCAGCGTCCTTCAGGACCTCCATGGACTCGATCATTTCCGGATCCAGGTACTGGATGTTGTCCACCTTCAGACCGTCGACGATGAGGAGCGGTCCGATGGAACCGGAGTTGGAGGAGTAACCACGGACGCGGATGGAAGCGGCCTTGCCCGGAGCACCGGAAGCCTGGATGACCTGCACACCGGCGGCCTTGCCCTGGAGGGCGGCGGCGGCGTCGGACGTGGAGCGGTTCTTGAGGTCATCCTCGCGGACGGAAGCCACGGAACCGGTCAGGTCACTCTTCTTCTGTACGCCGTAACCGATCACGACCGTCTCCTCGAGCATTTCAGCATCATCCTGGAGGACGATGGTCATACCGTTGGCGGCGGAGACGCGCTTGGCGACGTAGCCGATGCAGGAAACCTCCAGCGTAGTGCCGGGGGCGACACGGATTTCGAAGTTACCGTCGAGATCCGTAGTAGCGCCATTGGTGGTGCCGGGCACCATGACGGCAGCGCCGATCACCGGCTGGTTACCGGAATCGACAACAGTACCGCGAATGGCAGGATTCTGGGCGAGAGCTGAGCTCGTTCCCAAAAGACTCGCAGCAATAATCATGACGATCGTTGCTGCCTTCGCAAACAATTGTTTGGTCATAGAATTAATAATATTTTGGTTAAAAAGGGTTGCGGGGCCCATGTGCTCGAACGTATTCGAACACGCAAATATAACAAAAATTTGCAGATTTGTTCAAAAATTTCGCAGTTATATTTAAAAATAGTTCACCTGCTCGGTCTAATTATTAAAGAAAAAGGGAGGCATCCCATCCCGGGGTGCCTCCCAACCACTAACAAATTATTCGTATGTAAAACGAATAGGCTTGAGGAAATCCGGGATTATTCCCAACCCGGATTCTGCTGGAGACCTTCGCCAGTTTCCTCGTTGTACGCGTTGAGCTGGAGCTCGCCGAACGGGAAAGGCATCAACTCATTCTTTCCGACCTTGAAGCCGTAAGTGGAGTTGTAGTAAGCGGAAGAGTAGTCAATTACAGCGCTGTGCGGGATACCCTTTGCAGCATCGAACGGATCCGTGAAGGAAGGAACACATTTGCCCTGCTCCTTGAGGACCGTGGCGGCATCGTTCCAACGGACAAGATCCGGGAAACGATACCCCTCCATGTAAAGCTCGAAGCGCTTCTCCTGCTTGACGTTGGCCAGGGACAGCGCCGCATAGGTCGGAGCGCCGGCACGCGTGGCCACCTTATTGAGGGCCTCAAGACCGGCACCGCTGGTCTCTCCCGTCTGGGCACAAGCCTCGGCATAGAGCAACAGGACTTCGGCATAACGCATAACGACGGTGTTATTGTCGGTATCGGTACTGCTGTTGGTGATCAGGTCGGACTTGTACGGCGCGAACTTATACGTGAACCATCCGCAGTTGCCATAATAGGATTTCGCAGACAGGCCGCGGTCGGGATCCATCAGACGCTCTTCTTTGGACTTGGTGTCTCCACCATAGCTGAAATCGCCGAGCAGTTCCTCATAGGAGATGATCCATGCCTTGCGGCGATCGGAATCCTGTTCGTTCTCCGTAATGGCCTTGACGAAGGACTCGGACGGATTGCCGCCGCCACCCCAACCGATAACGGAGATCACCTGATCCGGCAGGGCCTTGAGGTCACGCCACCAACAAGAAGCATTACGCTGGAAGTGACGGAAGCCACCGAATGCGCTCAGGTTTACGTTGTTCACATAGTTGAACTCAAACACCTTCTCCGGGCTGCCGTCGCCGGCGCGATGGAAAATGTTTCTCATTTCCGATCCGGGAACCAGATCGAACATCTTAGAATCGATGACCTTCTTGAGGGTGGTTTTGGCACCGGCATAATCACCGGCCTGGACCTGTGCCTTACCCTCGAGAGCATAGGCAGCCTCCTTGGTTAGGCGGATGGCGCCGTTCTTGTTGTCCTTGCTTCCGCGGGAAGGAAGGTACGCGGCAGATTCATCGAATTCCTTGACGATCCATTTCATCAGTTCGGCATGGTCCGAGTTGGCCGGACGGGCATCACCGCCGAGGATATGGTCCACGAGAGGCGGGGTTCCCCAGTACGTAGCCAGGTGCAGGTGCGCCAGGGCACGGAGGACACGGGCCTCGGAGATGTTCTTGTCAATCTGGGCGCTCTTTCCGTACTCAAAGTTGTCAATCACCAGGTTACAGGCATAGATAAACTGATAAAAACCCTTGTAGTCGTTGGCGATGATGTCGCTGTTGCTGCCGAAAGACGGGCGATACTCATTGATCTCCAGACCGAAGACATGGTCACCGGGGCTGCCGGAGCCGTAATAGATATCATCGGAAGGGGCATTCGTCAGCACATAGTAGGAAGGTGCGATGGTATGGGGAGAGAAGGCGGCACCCAGGTTATGGGCCTTGATGCCGGCCGCATAAGCCGAGAGGGTAGCAGATTCAGCGCTCGCCTCAGAGCCATCATAAAAAGCCTCGTACGCAACGACACCTTTCTGCGGGATCTCGAGCAAGCTCTGGCTGCAGGAAGCAAGCGTGAAGAGAGCTGCTCCAAAAGAAATACCGAGTATGATAATCTTTTTCATGATAGTGCAGGATTAAGGTTAGAACGTGATGTTGACACCAAGGAGGAGTTTCCGGGAGTTAGGATAGGAGCCCTTGTCCAGACCCATACCGTTGTAGCTGCCGGTGGAAGCCGTTTCGGGATCGAAACCAGGATACTTGGTGAAAGTAAAGAAGTCATCCAGGGAGACATATACACGGAGATTGCTGAGCAAGATCTTCTTGGCAATGTTCTTCGGCAGGGAATAGCCGAGCTGGATCTGCTTGATCTTGAAGTAGTCACCCTTGAACAGATTGGCGGAAGAACTCCAGAAGGACACGTTGTCATACATGTTCTTGATGGTCGGGAGCGTCTTGCCGGCATTCTCATAGAAGTAAGCGAGAGAGTTGATCTTCGGATGCTCGGTACGATAGACGCAAGGCATGATCACGTTGCCGCCGGCGCCGGTGCCGAAAATAGTGAGATCAAGACCCTTCCAGTCAGCACGGAGGGTGATACCATAGTTATAGGTAGGGATACCGCTACCGACAAACTTGAGGTCGTCATCGGATACAGAATCCGTTATTTCGCCATTCTTGTCGTAGTACAGAGGCTGTCCTGCATCGCCGACGCCAGCATACTCGAAGCCACGGATGTACCACACCGGGTAACCTTCCTCGAAATAAGTCTTCATCTTGAGGTTGGAGAATTCGGCACCCTTGAGACGCTCGCCGCCGGACTTGTTCATGTACGTCACCTTGTTGGACAGGGTGGAGAAGTTGGCGTTGATGCTGTAGTGGAAATCACCGACGGTATCCTGCCAACCAAGTTCGAACTCGAGACCACGGTTGTTGATAGAGCCCGCGTTGATGGTCGTGGAGGAAATACCCACTTCGTAAACCGGGTTCACGCTCATCAGCAGGTCCTTGGTGTCCTTGTTGTACCAGTCCATACCGAAGGTGAGGCGGTTATTGAGGAAGCGGGCGTCGATACCGAGGTCAAGCTGTTCGGAGGTTTCCCACTTCAGGTCAGGATTGGCCAGGCCGGAGGGAGCGGAACCGTTCGTGATGGAAGGATCCGCAATATCCCACTGGTATTGCTTGCTGTTGTAATCGATCGTGGTTGAATACGGATAACCGGACAGCACGGCAATGTTACCGTTCTGACCCCAGGAAGCGCGGAGTTTCAGGAAACTCAGGACGTCCTTGCTGACGTTGTCCTTGATGAAGTTCTCATTGCTGATGGTCCAACCGGCGGACACGGAAGGGAAGAAGCCCCAGCGGTTCTTAAGGGAGAGCTTGGAGGAGTCGAACGCATCTGCACGGAAGTTCGTCTGGATGCTGTATCGATTGTCGTAGGTGTAGGAAAGACGACCGAAGTAAGAAATCTGCGTGTTCTGGTTCGGATCGGAGGTGCCGGTGAAGGTCTTCGTACCGGAGCCGTTGTCCTGGCTGATGTAGCGGAAGTTCTCGGCATAGCCCTTGAGCGGGTCCTTACCTTCGAGCTGCACACCGACGGCGCGGCGGTCCTGGTAGGTGTAGGACATACCCACCATGGCGCCGATAGCGTGTTTGCGGCCCAGGGTCACGTTGTAGTTCGCAAAGTTTTCCCACTGATAGTAATAGTTCTGAGAAGAGGTGGCAGACACCTTGTAATTATCGGCGTAGAGCTTCGGATTCAGGAAATAAGGCTCCACAAAATTGCTGGAGTAGCTCTGCGCGATACGATAACCGAGGCGGGAAGTGATCACCAGACCCTTGATCGGGGTGAGGTTTGCGAACACGGTTCCGCGGATGTTCCAGCCCTCGCTCTTGCTGTTGGCGCGGTCACGGAAGACAAGCGGGTTACCACCGTCACCTTCCTGGAAACGGGAAGTAGCATAGTAGTAGCCGTCCTCATTCTTATAGACCTTATAATAAGTGGTCTCGCTGGGGCGCTTGGTTCCTTCTGCAGCGGCACGAAGGTCATAGGCCATCTGGTCCATGGAGGTATAGTAAACCGGAGTGAGCGGATCGATGATAAGAGCACCCAACAAGGAAGTACCGTTATCACCATTGGAATACTCCGAATGCTCGGAGACGGAACCGCGGGTATAGCGCTCGATGGAAGTGTTGGTGCCGACCTGGAACCAGGACTTGATCTTATAGTCGGCATTCACCTGTGCGGTGAAACGCTTGTAGTAGTCCTTGTTACCGACGACCATACCGTCCTGATCGGCATAGGAAAGAGAAACGAAGTAGTTGCCACGGTCGTTTCCGCCCTGGGCGCCAAGGGTATGATTGTGAGAGACGCTGGGGCCAAAAAGTACGCTGGCCCAGTCGGTAACGGTCTTACCGTCCCACCAGCCATTATCAATGGCGGATTGGCGGGTGAAGTTACCGGCCTGCTCGTTCCAATCGATATACTGATCGGCATTCATCACTTCAGCCTTCTTGCCCAGAATGCTGAGGTTCATCTTATAGTTGTAGAAGATGTTGCCATCCTTACCCTTGGAGGCGGCGCCGCTCTTGGTCGTGATGAGCACGACACCGTTACCGGCCTGCGCGCCGTAGATGGCGGCGGAGGCAGCGTCCTTCAGGACCTCCATGGATTCGATCATGGAAGGATCGAGATACTGGATGTTGTCCACCTTCAGACCGTCCACGATGAGGAGCGGGCCGAGGCCGGAGTTGCCGTTTGAGGAGACACCACGGACGCGGATGGAGGCGCCTTCACCAGGAGCACCGGAGGCGTTGAAGATCTGCACACCGGCAGCCTTGCCCTGGAGGGCGGCGGCGGCGTCAGTCGTCGAGCGGTCCATGAGTTCGGCCTGGCGGACAGACGCCACGGAGCCGGTGAGGTCGCTCTTCCTCTGGACACCGTAACCGATCACCACGGTTTCCTCGAGCAATTCGGTATCATCCTCGAGGACGACGGTCATGCCATTGGCGGCAGCCACACGCTTGGTCTGGTAGCCAATGCAGGAAACCTCCAGCGTGGTGCCGGGGGCGACGCGCAATTCAAACTTGCCGTCGATGTTGGTCGTGGCACCGTTGGTGGTGCCGGGAACCATCACGGCTGCGCCTATCACCGGCTGATTGCCGGAATCGACGACAGTACCGCGGATGGGAGCGTTCTGGGCAAGAGCTGAGCTCATTCCCAGGAGACTCGCAGCAAAGATCATGACGATCGTTGCCGCTTTCGCAAACAGTTGTTTGGTCATAGAATTAATAATATTTGGTTATAATAGGGTTGCGAACCCATTCTTTAGTGTTGCGGTTAAATACACACAAATATACATTAAACTTTGCATATTTGTTCAATAAAGATGCAGTTATTTTATAAAAGCGCGCAGTATATCTTAAAATTTATGAATATCGAATCCATTTTAAAAGCGATTGAGTCCATATTTAAAGGAATAATCGTTAACTTGCAGCCGATAAGATAAACCGTCCCGATGAGACACGCATTTCTTCCCTTCCTGCTGCTTGTCGGCCTGCTCGCCAGGCCCGTCCAGGCTGCACCGTACTACTATTTCGGCCACTTCACCACCCGGGAGGGACTCCCCTCCAACACCATCCACTGCACCTACCAGGACCACTTCGGCTTCGTCTGGATCGGCACGCGCGACGGCCTGACCCGTTTCGACGGCTACGACTTCCGCAGCCCCGACCCGGCGGAAGGGGGCAACGACATCACCTCCCTGGCCACCGTGGACATCGCTGAGGACGAGGACGGACTGATCTGGTTCAGCACGTCGGAAGGCGTGGGCTCCTATAATCCCTATACCGGGAAGACGGAACGTCTCGGCCAGCTGGGCACCGGCAACAGCTACGACCTCCAGCCGGACGGGAAAGGAAGCATCTGGTTCACAGGGGACAAGATTTACCGCTACATCAAAGCCACCGGCGAAGTCAAAGCCTACGCCGCAGGCAGCAGCTATCCCCGCAAGATCGCCGTCGACACCAACGAAGCGGTCTGGGCCATCTCGATCAACGGGAAACTGTATAACTACAACAAGCGCAGCGACGCATTCGAAGAGACCAGCCTGTCGCTTCGCCTAACCAACATTGAGTCCGCAGAGAACGGCAACCTGCTGGCCTCCACAACGGATCAGGTCCTGCTCATCGGCACGGCCAACCTCAACCTGACCGTCACGGAAGTATTCTCCACAAAAAGCCGGGGACTGGAAGTCCGGGAGATTCTCGAACGCAAGCCTGGCGAGTACTGGATCGGCACCACCCACGGCCTCTTCGTCCAGAACCTGAACACGGGCGAACTCATCGAGATGCATCCCCAGGAAGCCGACCCGCATTCGCTGTCCGCCAACCTGGTCACGAGCCTGAAGAAAGACCGCCAGGGCAATGTCTGGCTCGGCACTTATTATACCGGCATCAACGTCTGGGAGGACAAGCAGGACACCTTCATGCTGTTCTACCCCAACCCGACCCCCCGGTCGATGATCGGATCCATCGTCCGTTCCATCGTCACGGACGACGACGGCAATATCTGGTTCTGCACCGAGGACGGCGGCCTGAATTTCATCTCCGCCAGCCGCGGCATCAACGAGAGTTATGTAATCACACCCTCGCTGAACATGCAGCAGATTACGGCCAGCGGAGACGATCTCTGGATCCACACCTTCGGCAGCGGCGTGTACCGCTACGACCGCAAGCGCCATGTCGTCAAGAAGCATTATACGGTGTCCGGCGCCAACGGCTGCGGCCTGAAGACCGCCGACGGGCGCATCTTCACCGGCGGACAGCGCAACCTGTACGTCCTGGATCCGGAGCTGGACCAGTTCGTGCCGGTCGAGCCGCCGTGCAAGGAATTCGTCCACTGCCTCTTCGAGGACAGCCGCGGAAACCTCTGGATCGGCACCTACGGCGACGGTTTCCTCTGCCGGGACAGCAGCGGCAACGGCCTGTCCCACCTGACCGTTCAGTCCGACCGCGGTCTGACCGCCGACCGCATCACTTCCTTCTTCGAAGACAGCCGGCACCGCGTCTGGATCACCACCGAAGGCGGCGGCCTCTGCTATACGGATCCCAATCCCAACCTGTCCAACCTCCGGGTGCACGCCTTCCCGCGTTCCGAAGGCTTCGACAACAACGTGACCTGCGCTGTGGCGGAAGATGAGGACGGCGTCCTCTGGGTCTCCACCACCCGCGGAATCGTACGCATCGACGGGGAGACGCTCAACATCCAGGGTTACATCGAGGACCGGCAGCAGATCCTGGGCGCCCAGTTCTCCTACGGCGCGTCCCTGATGACCCGTAGCGGCTATATCTTCATGGGCAACACCCAGGGCCTGGCAGGCTTCTCGCCCAGCAAGATCAAGAAGGCCGCCATGAACAACGCCCTCTACATCACGGACATCGAAGCGTCCAACGCCGAGCGCACCATACGCCTGCACGAAGACGGCCGCTCCACCATCCGCACCAAACGCCTCAGCGTCAAGTCCCGCGACGCTTCCCTGCTGACCATCAGCTTCGCGACGCCCGACTTCTCCGTCATCCGGCAGACGACCTTTGCCTGGACGCTCAAGCGCAACAACCGGGTGTTCCTCTCCGCGCCGAGCACCACGGAGAACAAAGTCAACTTCACCGGCCTGCGGCCCGGGCACTATATCTTCGACGTCGCCATCGTCGGCTCCGACAACGAGAACGCCCGGCAGACCCTGGACTTCAGCATCGAAGCACCGGCCCTCTGGAGCAGGACGGCCAAGATCCTCTATTTCATCCTGTTGCTGGCTCTCATCGGGCTGTTCTTCCGCGAACTGGAGATGAAGCGCCGCCGCGACCGGGCCCGCCACCTCTCCCGCATGGAGAACCAGAAGCAGAAAGAGATCTACGACGCCAAAATCAACTTCTTCACCAACATCACGCACGAGATCCGCACGCCGCTGACGCTGATCAAGATGCCGCTCGACAAGCTGATCGAGGAGAAGAATTATACGCCGGAGTCGGAGAAGGACCTGCTGACCATCCAGGCCAACACCGACCGCCTGCTCAGCCTGACCAACCAGCTGCTGGACCTGCGCCGCATGGAGCAGAACGAGATCAAGCCCGTCTTCCTCAAGGAGGACCTCTGCGCCATCGTCCGCAAATCCTGCCGCTACTTCGAGCAGATGGCGGAAGAGCAGAAGATCACCCTCCGCGAAGACATCCCCGACCAGTCCTTCGAGATCATGTGTGCCCGCGACTCCGTGGAGAAGATTATCAGCAACCTGCTCTCCAACGCCGTCAAATACACGACCGACCGTATCGACCTGTCCCTCAAGCCGTCCGCCGACGGCAAGACCGCCATCCTGCGGGTGGACAGCAACGGCGACAAGATTCCGGCGAGAGAGAGCGAGAAGATCTTCGAAGTGTTCTACCAGGTCGGCGAAGAGCGCAAGAGCAAGGGTACCGGCCTCGGCCTCGCCTACGCCCGTACCCTGGCCGCCCTGCACAACGGCAAGCTCTACCTCGACACCAGCACCGAGAACATCAACTCCTTCGTGCTCGAGCTGCCGGTGGAGCAACAGCAGCCGATCCGCATCGAGGACCGCAACCAGGCTGAAGACGACACCCGCAACCTGGATTTCGACAGCAGCCGCCACACGATCCTGCTCGTCGAAGACTCCGCCGAAATGCGCGGCTACCTGGCCGGCGAACTGTCCGACGAATACAACGTCATCACGGCCGCCAACGGCCAGGATGCCGTGGAGAAACTGCAGGAAGAGCGCATCGACCTCGTGGTCAGCGACATCATGATGCCGCTGATGGACGGTTGCCAACTCTGCAACTACATCAAGACCAATATGGAGTTCAGCCACCTGCCCGTGCTGCTGCTGACCGCCGCCGTGGGCATGGAGACCCGTCTCCAGACCCTCGAGGTGGGCGCGGACGGCTATATCGAGAAGCCGTTCCCGATCGCCCTGCTGCGCGCCAACATCTCCAGCCTGTTCAAGAACCGGGACATCGCGTACAAGCAGTTCACCGACTCCCCGCTCACGCACTTCAACAGCGTGAATACCAGTAAGATGGACGAGGAGTTCATGGAGAAGCTGCATGGCATCGTGATGAAGCATATGGCGGAGCAGGACCTCAGCATCGAGACGCTCACGTCCCTGATCGGCACGAGCAAATCCACGCTCTACCGCAAGGTCAAGGCCAACACCGGCCTCAACATCAACGAGTATATACGACTCTGCCGCCTGAAGCAGGCGGCAGAGATGCTGTCCTCCCAGAAATACCGGGTCAACGAAGTGGCCTACATGGTCGGCTTCTCGTCACCGTCGTATTTCGCGACGAGTTTCCAGAAGCAGTTCAACATTTCGCCTTCGGCCTTCGTCAAAAATCTCAAAGATTAGATTAAGGCTCCGGGACCTTCCCGTTTCGCAGCCGTTCACCCGGAGAGGGTCGGGCGAAGCCCGATAGCGGAGAAACTGGACTTTCCTTAGCGACTATCAGACTACCGAACGACTAAAACCGCTCCGTCATTCTTCGGGATGAGGAGCGGTTTTTTCGCCGCCGTGCCGCTCTGCAGACCGTCCTTGCCGGTGCTCAGCACACGGGCGGAACCGCCCAGGCGCGCCTCAACGGCCTTGACGTCCAACTTGACGGGCTCCTCGCCCGCGTTGATCGCGGCGACATACCAGGTCGCACCCTGGCGGCGTGCCAGCACGATGTAGCGGCCTGGATAGCCGTCGATCAGGCGCGTCTCGTCCCAGGTCGTCGGAACCTGCTTCATGAAATCGATGGCGAGCGCCGGCGCGTCCGTCAGATTATTCGGCGTCAGCGCGAAATTCTGGATCGGATTCTGGTAGAGCACCGCCACGGCCAGCTCGGCCGCGTCCGTGGTCCGACGCTGCGTGCCGAACACGCGGCCGCCGGGCCCCGGCGCCCCGTTGGCGCGGTTGAGCCGCTTGTTCAGGAACACGCCGCCGAACTCCATGCAGCCCACCGTATTACGCAGGAAGGGATGCAGGGCGACGTTCTGCGCCTCGATATCGCACTGATACTGGCCGAAGATCATATTCTCGGAGGCGAGGACCGCCTCGGAGCCGACATAATTCGGATACATGCGTTCCCAGCCGCGCGGGAGGGTGGCACCGTGGAAGATGCACATCAGGCCGTGATCGTCGGCGTCGCTGAGGATGTGCTCATAAAGCCGCATCGTCTCCTGCTTGTCGCCGCCGAAGAAGTCCACCTTGATGCCCTTGACGCCGATGCTCTCCATCCAGCGCATCTCCGGCTTGCGGGCGATCGGATCGCACATCACGTTCACCGGGCTCTGGACGATGTCATTCCACCAGCCGCTGGAGGAATACCACAGGAATACGTCCACACCCTTGCTGCGGGCGTACGAGACCAGTTCCTCCATTCCGGCGTGGCCGAATTCCTGGTCCCAGCCGGCGTCGATGAGGATGTAAGGCCACTCCATCGCGGCCGCAAGGTCAATATAGGCCACCTGGTCGTCGTGGTTCATGCTGGCATCCTGCCAGACGATCCAGCTCCAGCTGCTCTTGCCGTAGCGGTAGCTGCGCGTCGTTTCGTAGCGCGGCTCCACGACGTCGAAGGCGATGGTCGTCTCCACGATCGGAGCCAGGTCGGCGCCCACGGTAATCGTGCGCCAGGGCGTGGCGCCGGGCAGGCTGAAGGCCGGATCCACGGTGCCGTTGCCATTGTTCTCCTCCGGCATCGGGAAGGCGATCGTGTAGCCCTCGGCCGCATCGTAATCGGACAGGTGGGAGGCGCAGTAGCGGCTGTCCACGCCGGTCTCGCTGACCAGCACCCAGCCGTCCTCGCCCACGCGGAACAGGCACGGGAAGGTGTAGCCGTGGCCGTACTGCGAGCGGCGGTCGAGCGGCGCGTCGAGCGTATAGTTCTCTTCATAGCTGGGCTTGCTGCGCTTCCAGCCGATCATCGCATCGCTCTGCGGCGTCAGGAAGCCCGTCGTCCCTTCGGGGAAGCGGAACGCGCTCGTCTCGCGGAGCACGCGCACGCTGCCCGTCTCGCCCTCACGCGGAATGACATAGCGGAAGGCCGCGTCGTTGTCCGTCAGGTGCCATTCGATGTCGAGCTTGCGGCCGTCGGGATTCTGGCAGTGCAGCACGGCGCTCAGCGCGGCGTGATCGATGTGCGAGGCCTTGATCCGGTCGAGCACATAGGTGTCGCGCACGTCCTGCGTGTCCACGGACACGCATTCCAGGCGGGTGTAATCGATTTCGTTGGTCTGGAGGCCCAGCAGGGACGGGGCCACGAGGGTTTTGCTGTCATAGGCGACGGTGTAGCGGAGCTGGCCGGCGGTCTCCTCGAAGGAGACCTGGAGCCGGGCGTCGGGGCCGGACAGGACCGGCAGCAGCGACAGGAGAACGGTTAATAAATTCATGTTTGTGGTAGATTTTGGGCGAATATAAATAAAAAAAGGAAGAAAGGCTAATGCTTTTCTTCCAATCCTTTGTGCCAGAAACGGAAAGTGATGTCCTCTCCGTGATGATAGAGCCGCTGGTTGGTCGTCGGGCTGTTCAGCGGACCGGCCGCTTCCACATAGGGACCGACCTTCACGTAGTCGAACGCGGCGTAGATCTCCGGCTCTACCTCGGCGCGGCCGGAATAGACGGCGCGTTCCAGCGCCGGGTAGTTCGCGCGCAGGTGCTCCGCGATGCCCAGCAGGGCGTCCTTGTCCTTCCCCTCCCCCAGCAGCAGGAAACAGTTGATCCCGAAGTTGTCCGCGATGAGCTTGTCCACCACGGCCGGCGTCAGCTCCTCGCCCAGGTCCTGCTTCAGGAAGGGCGAGTGGCACCCGGGACAAGAACCCCGGCAGTTGCTGATTTCAACTGCCAGGGTCACTTTGTCCGGAATCTCCTCGAGGACGATGTCCGTGAGCTCCGGGATGTACTTGATCATGCGGTCGGTACGTCCTTCGGATTGTAGAAGCGGTGCTGGGCCTCGATCTGGCGCGGCTCCGCGAAGGAGGACACACGCTTGAGGTAACCGATCACACGCGTGAGGTAGTCGAGATTCTCGCTGCCGCACTTCGGGCACTTGGTCAGCGTGTCCTTGCTGATGTGGCCGCAGTCGTTGCAGACCGTATTCCGGCAGTTGAAGGTAAAGTAGTTGGTGCCGTAGTGGGCGGCCGTCTTCAGCAGGCTGCGGTACTGCTCCTTCGTGAGGTGCTCGGCGATGTTCATGTGCAGGGCGGAGCCGCCGTCGAGGTACTTCACGAAGTCCTCGCCGTGGAGCTTGAACTTGTCGATCATGGACACGTTGACATCCTCGGGGTTGTAGAAGTAGGAGCTGTAGAGGTTATGCTTGTCGGAGACGAAGTAGCCGTCCTTCTTGTCCCACTTGTAGTTCTTGGCGGCGAGGTTCTCGGCCGGGACGAACTCGGTGTTGAACATGGCGTCCGGGGTGCGGTCCTTGCGGTTGGCGATGTTGATGGTCTCGAGGATCGTGTTCACGAACTCGCCGTACTCCGGATTCGGGGAAACGGTCAGGCCCAGGAACTCGGCGGCCTCGGTCAGGCCGTTCACGCCCACGGTCAGGTACTGCTTCTTCATGTCGATGAAGCCGGCCTTGTAGACATCCAGCATGTCGGCCTTCAGGAAGTCCTTGATGATCTCGTTGAAGGCGATCTGGTATTTGTGCACCCGCTCGGTCATCTCGCGGATGTCCTTGTCGATATAGTTGTTGTAGAGGTCCTCCTTGTCGTAGAAATGCGACACGGGGCTGAGGGGCTTGCCGGCCTCGAGGTTGACGCCGCGGCGCTCCAGGAAGTAGCGGCGGACGGCGTCCTGGATCAGGCGGTTCAGGTTGATGGTCATCACGGACTTGGAACCCGTGGCCACGGAGGCCGTACCCATGGAGTACTGGTGCGTGGTGTGGTTGTGGCCGTCCTCCTTCTGGATCTCGTTGCGCAGGCGGCAGCAGCTGGACAGGGAGTCCGGGCTGTTGGAGAGGTAGCAGAAGAAGCTGTGGCCCTTGCTCCACATCTCGGCGGTGAAGTCGGCGTACTCCTTGTCGGCGAAGTCGTCGCCGCCGTCGGTCAGCAGGGCCATCGTCTCCACCGGGAAGGTGAGGATGTAGTTATTGCGCTCCTCGTTGAACCAGTTCATGAAGTGGCGCTGGAGCCAGTCGAGGGTCTCCCACTTCGGCTTGGTGCCGTCCGGGAAGTAGAAGTCGCCAAACACGCCCTCGAAGTAGGGCTTGTCGAAGTAGCCGATGTTCCAGAACACGGTCTGGTAGCCGCGGTTGCCGGCGGGCATGTTCATGGAGTGGACGACCTGCTGGAAGTAGTTGTCGATGACCTTCACCAGGGTGCGCTGCTTGACGTTGTTCTCCACGACGTCGTTCAGGTGCTCGAGATAGTCGTCACCGTAGTCCTTGCGGATGAAGTAATCCAGGTACATCAGGAATTCCGGCGTAGCCACGGCACCCATGAACTGGGAGGAGACGGAATACACCAGGTTGATGAACTCGCCGCAGAAGCTCTTGAGGTCGGTGGGGGCTATGGACACGCCGCCCAGTTCCTTCAGGCCGCTCACGAGGAAGGGATACATCGTGATGGCGACGCAGTACGGGAAGCCCGGGGTGCCGGACTCGTCGTGCTTGTAGAGGACATGCGACTCGAGGTCCTGGATGTACTGGTCCGCCATCGCGCGGCCGTACAGGGCCTTGATCTTGTCCTGCATGATATAGCGGTTCTGCTTGATGTTGTTCTCCTTGTAGAGCTCGTTGCCCAGCGTCACGATGTTCTTGCGGGTGACGTTGGCGTTGGCGTCGAACTTGGAGCCCGTCGCGGCGTTGGAGGCCTTGATATAGTCCTTGATGAAGTCGCGCTTCTTGCGCAGGTCCAGGTCCGCGTCGAATTTGTCGATATAGGCGTGCGCCACCTTCTTGTTGACGGACATCAGGGAGTCCTCGACCTGGCGGCGGATCTCCCGGCTGGTGATGCCCTCATACACATAGAGGTTGTTGATGATGGAGACGACGATCGAATCGTCACAGTACTCTCCCGCAGTTTTGTAGGCCTCGTGGATACCACGGGCAAGTTTGGCTTTGTCGAACTCTTCAAAAGAGCCGTTGGTTTTACGTACGTCCATATTGCGATATTTGATTGTCTGTTGTGGTCAGCACTACTGCGCACCCCCTCAGGAAGGGCGCTCGGAGTACAAATTTAGTCTATCTCCAGAGCAAAAATCCGGGAGAGAAAGTGAATTTTTCAACACACTTATTAACATTCCTGCACAGGCGCACTCAGGCGGCGGTAAGGCGTGTTTTCAGCCAGCGCCCCCGGGCGATGCGCACCCCGAAGATGAGTCCTTTGACGCACAGTTCCGTGGCCATTGCGATCCAATAGCCGACCAGTCCGTAGCGCGGGATGAGGAAGAGGGCCAGGCCCAGACGGATCACCCACATACTCAGCAGGTTGATTAATGACGGAACCAGGGTGTCCCCCGCCCCCACACAGCAGCCGTAAGCCACGATGCTGACCCCGAAGAGCAGCTCCGCCCAGGCCTCGATGCGCAGGCATTTCACGCCCAGCGCAATGACCTCCGGATCCGGGCTCAGCAGGCCCATGATCTGCGGGGCGAAGAGCCACATCAGGACGGCCAGGAAGGTCATCATCGAGGAGCCCGTTCCGATGGTGATCCAGGCAAAACGCTTCGCCATGTCCGGCCGCTTCGCACCCAGGCTCTGGCCCACCAGCGTGGTGGCCGCGTCCTCCAGGCCGTAGCCCGGCAGATAGCAGAAGCCTTCGGCGATGATGGCGAAGGAATTGGCGGCGATGGCGATGGTGCCGAGCGGGGCCACGAGCACCGTCGCCGCGATGTAGGCGCCGCGCGAGATGAGATTCTGGACCCACAGCGGCCAGCTGATGCCGAAGGCCTGTCGGGACACCTGTTTCCGCTCCGGCACGGTCGGGCGCTCATAGCCGTCCTGCCGCAGTTCCCGGCTGCGCCGGACGGCGTACCAGAGAAGGAAAGCGCCCGCGCTGGCGGTCGAGAGGCCCGTGCCGAGCGCCGCGCCCCGCACTCCCATGCCGAGCACGAAGATGAACAGATAATTGAACAGCACGTCCAGCACGCACATCGCCACGCTGAGGATGCCAGGCACCTTCGCATTGCCGCTCGCGATGAGCGTGGCTTCGCAGTAGACGGCGAGCTGCAGCGTCGGCAGGAAAAGCGCGTATATCAAGAAGTAAGAAGATGCGTCCGCGAGGATTTCCGGGCTGCCGCCGAGCCAGTGCGGGAGGGCCCGGTGCAGGGAAACGGCCAGCAGGGCGAGCAGCACGCTGATACCGAGGGCCGCCAGGACGCCGTGCCGGAAAATGCGCTTCGCACCCACGAAATCCTTCGCCCCGCAGCGATGCGCGATCTGCACGCTGAAGCCGGACGAGGTAGCATAACAGAAACTGCCGAAGATCCAGGTGGTGGAGCTGACCAGGCCGATGGCGGCGGCCTGCCCGGAGCCGAGGCGCCCGACCATGGCCGCGTCGATATAGCTCATCAGGCACATCGCCAACTGGGCCATGATGGACGGCCACGCAAGCAGGAGGGTGAGCTTGAACTGCTCACCCCCGCTCATGGTCGCGCCTCCGCGGAGGCGTCCCAGCAGTTCGTCTTTCGTCATTCAGCGCGGGAAAGCGTCAGCCGTCCCTCCCCTTCGGCCGGGACCACGATCAGCGAATCGAGATCCAGGCGCTCGATGGTGTAGAGCAGCGTTTCCGTGGCGCGGGGATTCTCCTGCCCCACGGCGGTGAGCACCAGATTCTCCCCGTCCAGCGACCAGTCCTGCAGACTCAGATTGCCCAGCCCCACGGCCCGGGCGGAACCGTCCTCCGCGAGCACGAGGCCGACCTCCGCCGCCCCGGTGCAGTCACGCCAGATGCCCGGCAACAGCCGATAGGCGGACGGCTCGGTGACGTCGAGCTGCACGGCACGGAGCGTCTCCCCGTCGGGCAGCACTTCGTAGGCAATGCGCACCACGTCGCCGGACAGCACGCCCGGCACCAACATAGGATCGGCACCCAGGGTGCTCACGCTGACGGACTCACCCGCCGGCGTCTCTACGGTGACGGAATGGATGGTGGCATCGACGACGCGTCCCTCCACGGTCGGAAGGGAAGCCTGACGGCAGCCGGCCAGCAGCACGGCCGCGGCGGCCAGAACGGTAAAGGCTTTTCTCATATATTATTCTTAGTGTTCCACAAAGATAGGATTAATTTCTCAATATCAGACGGTCCGCTTTTGGGAATCTGGGAAAAAGTTAGTACCTTTAAGGTTTGGATTGAAATAACTAATTATTGTTGATATGAAGAAAATCGATGTCGTGCTCGGGCTCCAATGGGGCGACGAGGGAAAAGGTAAGGTGGTCGATGTCCTGACCCCTGATTACAAGGTGATTGCCCGCTTCCAGGGCGGTCCGAACGCCGGACATTCCCTGGTGTTCGACGGCGACCACTTCGTGCTCCACACCGTTCCTTCCGGCATTTTCCGCAAGGACTCCGTCAACGTCATCGGCAACGGCGTCGTCATCGACCCTGTCATCCTGATGGACGAGATCCGCGCCATCGAGCAGAAGGCCGGCGACATCACCGGCAAGCTGCTCATCTCCAAGCGCGCCCACCTCATCCTCCCGACGCACCGCATGCTCGACGCGGCCTCCGAAGCCGCCAAGGGCAAGGGCAAGATCGGTTCCACCCTCAAGGGCATCGGTCCGACCTATATGGACAAGACCGGCCGCAACGGCCTCCGCATCGGCGACGTCCTCTCCCCCGAGTTCAAGAACCGCTACGAAGCCCTGAAGCAGAAGCATTTCGGACTGCTCGCGCAGTACGATTTCCAATATGACATCACCGACTACGAGAAGCAGTGGATGCAGGCCGTCGAAGAGCTGAAGCGCTTCCCCTTCATCGAGAGCGAGCTGGTGGTCAACGACTACCTCGCCAAGGACGTCCCGGTACTCGCCGAGGGCGCCCAGGGCGCGATGCTGGACATCGACTTCGGCACCTATCCGTTCGTCACCTCCTCCAACACCATGACCGCCGGCGTCTGCACGGGCCTCGGCGTCGCCCCGAACCGCGTGGGCAAGGTGATGGGCATCTTCAAGGCCTACTGCACCCGCGTGGGCAGCGGTCCCTTCCCGACCGAGCTCTTCGACGAGACGGGCGAGCAGCTCCGCCAGATCGGCCACGAGTTCGGCGCCACGACGGGCCGTCCCCGCCGCTGCGGCTGGCTGGACCTCGTCGCGCTGAAGTACGCCGTGATGATGAACGGCGTGAGCGAGCTGATCATGATGAAGTCCGACGTCCTCAACGACTTCGACACCGTCAAGGTGGCCGTGGCCTACGAGATCGGCGGCAAGCAGGTGGATTACTTCCCCTTCGAGAGCGGCGAGGAAGTCAAGCCTGTCTACAAGGAGTTCAAGGGCTGGAAATCCGATATCACCGGCGTGCGTAAGTACGAGGATTTCCCGCAGGCCTTCAAGGATTATGTCGCCTTCATCGAGAAGGAGACCGGCTGCCCGGTAAAGATCATCTCCGTCGGCCCCGACCGCAAAGAGATCGTCCTCCGCTAAGGTAGGCTCCGGCGCAAACGGCAACAGCCCCGCAAAAGCTAAAAAATCACCTTTCGGTAAAAGCTTTTGCGGGGCAGTTCCGTTTTGCCGCCTGCGCTTGTCTGCACGGGAGCTGCGGGCAGCAGCTTGCCCCGAGCGGGCATTTTGCGCCAGCTTTTTTCCATGCCCGAGCGGGGCAAGTCTGCTGACGCAGCGTACGGGTATTACAGGATGCCGACGCGCTTGAAGATGTAGTCGACGTTCTTGAAGTAGTACTCCAGGGTGAAGCAGGACTCCAGCTCCTCGGGGGTCAGCTGCGCCATCACGCCGGCATCGGCCAGCAGCAGCGTCTTATAGTCGAGCCCCTCGGACCAGGCCTTCATGGCAATCGGCTGCACGGTATCGTACGCCGTCTCGCGGGCGAGGCCCTTGCCGATCAGCGCATTCATCACCCGCTGGGCGAAGATGACGCCGTTCGTGCGCCAGATATTCTTGATCATATTCTCCGGATACACCGTCAGGTTCTCCAGGATGCCCTTGAATCGGGTCAGCATGTAGTCGAGCAGTTCCGTCGCGTCCGGCAGGATGATGCGCTCCGTGGAAGAGTGGGAAATGTCCCGCTCGTGCCACAGCGCCACATTCTCGCAAGAGGCGGACATATAGCCGCGCATCACGCGTGCGCAGCCGCAGATGTTCTCGCTGCTGATCGGGTTGCGCTTGTGCGGCATCGCGCTCGAGCCCTTCTGGCCCTTGCGGAACGCCTCCTCGGCCTCGCGGACCTCGGTCCGCTGGAGGTTGCGCACCTCGAAGGCCATCTGCTCCAGGGTGGAGGCGATGACGGCCAGGGTGGCGATATAGTAGGCGTGGCGGTCGCGCTGCAGCACCTGCGTTGAGATGTCGGCGGAGGCGATGCCCAGCTTCTCGCAGACGTAGTCCTGGATGAAGGGCGGAATGTTGGCGAAGTTGCCGACGGCGCCGCTCATCTTACCGGCCTCGACACCCTTGCGGGCGTACTGGAAGCGCTCGATATTGCGCTTCATCTCCTCGTACCAGAGGGCCCATTTCAGGCCGAAGCTGGTGATGTCGGCGTGGATGCCGTGGGTGCGGCCGATGCAGGGGGTGTCCTTGAATTCCAGGGCGCGCTTCTTCAGGACGGCCAGGAAGTCCTCGAGGTCCTGCAGGAGGATCTTGTCGGCCTGCTGGAGAAGGTAGCCGTTGGCGGTGTCGACGACGTCGGTGGAGGTGAGGCCGTAGTGGACCCACTTGCGCTCTTCGCCGAGGCTCTCGCTGACGGCGCGGGTGAAGGCGACGACGTCGTGGCGGGTCTGCTCTTCGATTTCGCGGATGCGGGAGACTTCGAATTTCGCGTTCGCGCGGATCTTGTCCACGTCCTCGGCCGGGATGACACCCAGCTTGCTCCAGGCTTCGCAGGAGAGGGTTTCGACTTCGAGGTAGGCGTTGAACTTGTTCTCTTCAGTCCACACGTCCCTCATCACTTTGCGGGAATATCTTTCGATCATAACTTCTTATCTTGCTGCCTGGCGGAGTCTTCCAGACGGGCGGCCGCAAATTATTTTTCGTGCAGTAGCTCGAAAAACCAATTTGCGCTCCGCTTTTCCGCCAGGCAGATTACTTATTCAGGAAATTGCGGATGTTGGATTCGATGCGGGCGGCGGCGTCAGCGTCGGCGGCGGGCTGGAACTTTTCGCCGGTGATGTGCTCGTAGAGCTCGACGTAGCGGTCGGTGATGCCGGCGACGACCTCGTCGGTCATTTCCGGAACCTGCTGGCCGGCCTGGCCCTGGAAGCCGCCGGCCATGAGCCACTCGCGCACGAACTCCTTGGAGAGCTGCTTCTGGCGCTCGCCCTTCGCGAGGCGCTCTTCGTAGCCCTCGGCGTAGAAGTAGCGGGAGGAGTCGGGCGTGTGGATTTCATCCATCAGGATGATCTGGCCACCACGCTTGCCGAATTCATATTTCGTGTCCACGAGAATCAGGCCCTTGCCGGCCGCGATCTCAGTGCCGCGCGCATAGAGGGCGCGGGTGTATTTCTCGAGCTGCTCGTAATCCTCGCGGGAGACGATGCCCTGCGCGATGATTTCCTCTTTGCTGATATCCTCGTCGTGTCCCTCGGCGGCCTTGGTGGTCGGGGTGATGATGGGCTCGGCGAACTTCTGGTTCTCGACCATGCCGTCCGGCAGGGCGACGCCGCAGAGGGTGCGCTTGCCGGCCTTGTACTCGCGCCAGGCGTGGCCCGTGAGGTAGCCGCGGATCACCATTTCAACTTTGAAGGGCTCGCAGCGCCAGCCGATCGTGGCCATCGGGTCCACCTCCGCGATCTTCCAGTTCGGGAGGATGTCCGCGGTCGCGTCCAGGAATTTGGATGCGATCTGGTTGAGAACCTGGCCCTTGTAGGGAATGCCCTTCGGCAGGACGACGTCGAAGGCGGAGATGCGGTCGGTGGCGACCATCACGAGGTAATCGGATCCGATGCTGTACACGTCACGGACTTTGCCGGTGTACTTGGCAACCTGTCCGGGGAAATGAAAATCAGTGCTGAGGATAGCTTTCATGATGTTGTTTGAAATTGTGCCACGAAGTTACTTGTTTTTTCCCACTCCGCGAAAAAAATATTACATTTGTGATATGCTACGGGAAGAAACGGTATTCGGCCCCATCCACAGCCGCCGGCTGGGATCTTCGCTCGGCATCAATCTGCTGCCGCGCCAGGGCAAAATATGCAATTTTGACTGCATTTACTGCGAGTGCGGCTGGAACAGGGACGGCCGGGACGACCAGGTCCTGCCGACGGCCGCGCAGGTGCGCGCCGCCCTGGAGGACAAGCTCTGCGCCTGCATGCTCGAGGGCACGCGGATCGACTCCATCACCTTCTCCGGCGACGGCGAGCCGACGCTCAATCCCGAATTCCCCCGCATCATCGACGACACCCTGACGCTGCGCGACGCGTACTACCCCGACGCGAAGGTTTCGGTGCTCTCCAACGCCACGCGCGCCCACATCCCGGCGGTCGCCGCCGCGCTGAAGAAGGTGGACAATCCCATCCTGAAAATCGACGCCCCGACGGACGAACTCGTCGCCCGGATCAACCACCCCGCGCCGGGCTACAGCCTGCAGCGCGTCGTGGAGGCCCTGCGCGGCTTCGAGGGGGACTTCGTCCTGCAGACGATGTTCCTGCGCAGCCCGGATTTCGATTCGTCCAGTCCCGAAGTGCTGAACGGCTGGATGGACATCGTCCGCGAGCTGCGGCCCCGCAAGATCATGGTCTATACCATCGACCGGCCCACGCCGGCTTCCGGCCTGGAGAAATTCAGCGTCGAGCAGATGCGCGCCCTCGTGCAGCCCCTCCTCGACGAGGGCTTCCAGATCGACATCAAAGGCTAATAACCCCATATGCTTTACAAAACCAAGAATCTGCCCAACACCCGCATCGAGGTGGCAGACGCCCTGCGCGGCATCGCCGTGGCCGGCATCATTCTCTACCACTCGGTGGAGCATTTCAACATTTTCACGCAGGAGCCCATTGCACATACGCTGCCTTGCGACGACCTGGTGGCCAATGTCCTGGCCTGGCTGCTCAGCGGCAAGATGTACGGCATCTTCGCGATGCTCTTCGGCCTGAGTTTCTTCATTATGAACGACAACCAGCAGCAGAAGGGCAAGTGCTTCTCCGGCCGCTTCGCCTGGCGCATGTGCCTGCTGTTCCTGTTCGGCGTGGTCAACGTCGCCTTCTACGACGGCGACATCCTGATGCTCTACGCCTGCTACGGCCTGCTGCTCATTCCCATCAGCTACCTGCCCTCGCGGGTGGTCTGGTGCTTGATCATCCTGCTGGCCATCCAGCCCGTGGAACTGTTCTGCCTGCTGACAGGGACGACAATCGACCATACGCGTCTCTGGGAGATGTACGGGCAGATCAACGCCGCGCACGAGCACGGCACGTTCTGGCAGAATACGCTGACCAACCTGCGCTACGGTCTCCCGGTGAATTTCCTCTTCAATGTCTATAGCGGCCGCCTGACGCAGCTGCTCTGCCTCTTCATCCTGGGCATGCAGCTGGGACGCGAGCGGCTCTTCTACAACGAAGGCAACAACCTGCGCATCTGGCACATCCTGCTCGGCGTCTCGGCCGTCGCCACCCTGATGCTGAGCATCGTGGACTTCAGCGCCGTAGAGGGTTGGCTCAAGCCCATCTACAATCTCTCCATCCTGCTGCTGATCGTGTCGGCCGTCGTGTCGGCCTGGTACGCTTTCGCGGGCTTCCGCAAGGCGCTCAGCCACCTCTGCATCTTCGGGCGCGCGAGCCTGACCAATTATATGCTGCAGTCCATCATCGGCTGCGCCATCTTCTGCGGCTACGGCCTCGCCTGCTACCGCAAGCTCGGCATCACCTACGCCGTGCTCGTCGGCGCGTGCATGGTCGTCGTGCAGTATCTCTTCGTCCGCTGGTGGTTCAAGAGCCATCCCCGCGGCCCGCTCGAAGGCCTCTGGCGCAAACTCACCTGGATCGGCTCGAAGAAATAATATTGGTCAGCCGAGGGCTTCCAGAACGCGTTCCTTGTATTTGCGGGAGACGGGGAGTTCCACCCCGCCGACGGTGACGGTATCCGGCGCGGAGAGGGTCGCCATAGCGGTGTTGACGAGATAGGAGCGGTGGATGCGGAGGAACCCCTGCCCCAGCAGGTTCTCCCACTGGCCGATGCCGGTCTTGTTGCGATGCGCCTCGCCGGAGGCGGTGACGACGCGCACCTCGGTGTCATTCGATTCCACGTAGGCGATGTCCGCATGCCGCAGGGTCACGCTCTTCCGCTCGGAGAAGAAGGTGACGGTGCGGTCCTGCGGTTGGAAACGCGTGTCCAGCCACTGGGCCCAGAAATAGTCGCCGATGGACAGAACCATGAGGATAAGCGCCAGGAATGCCGGGTTGATGAGCATGGGAGGCACGGTTTTACCGAGTATCCGATACCCTTCCGGCGTGAATTTTATCCAGACAAAACTGTGGAGGATCAGAATCAGAAGGAGCACCGTCACCATCATCGCCAGCGCCAGGTACACCTTGTCCATTGTTTTCCGGGCTTTGGGCATCAGGAATTCCAGGGCCAGGGCGCAGGGGCAGAAGGCGAGGCTGATGAGAACGGCCTGGTCCATGGTATAGTCCAGGCTGACCAGGATGAACGCCAGAAGGACCAGCGCCACCAACCAGTAGGCAATTCTGCAGAGGAGTCTCATCGCAGGACAAATATAGGTAAAACGAGCGTCGTCTGCAAGCAAAAGTGCCCTGCAGTGGGTTTTGACGGGGCCGGAGAGGGTTTCAACCTTGCAGATGTGGAGACGATGGTTGTACCTTTGCAACGAACAATAAAACTATACCACCTATGAACGAAGAAATTATGCAAGTCGTGGATTCCCTGGGTGTCACACAACCGGAAATCATCGAGGTCCCGTCCACTCCTCTCCCGCAATTGCTTCCGCAATTATTTGTCGAGGGAGGTATGGCGGGGATGATTGTCATCACCATCCTGCTGATCTGTCTCCTGCTGGCAGCCTGGAAGGCCCCCCGTTGGGTGAAGGAGATTGGAATCGCCGCCCTGGTCGTGTCCGTCTTCTGGACCCTGCTCGGCGTGGCCCAGGCGTTTGACACCATCCAGTATTACGGAGATGTAAGCACGCCTGTGATTGCCGGCGGCCTCAAAGTCTGTCTGATCTCCGTGTTGTACGGCCTGATCGTCTACTTCATCTCCCTGGTCATCCGGATCATCCAGAAACCGCGGATCTAGGCTGTTTTCGCAAAGGATTGCAGCTGAATTAATTGCTATTTTGCTTGCGGGCAAATGCCCCAAAGCAAAATAGCAATTACTTTACATTCAGCAATATACAAAAACGCCCCCGAAGCCGGGGGCGTTTTTCAGTTGATTCAGAATCGTTGGCGGCGGTCAGCAGGTTGCCCCTGGCGGGCATTTTGCGAAAGCTTTTTTATTTGCCTGCCAGGGGCAAGCCTGCTGCCGCCGTGTGTTTACGGTTCCGGTCGGTATTCGAGCAGGTCGCCGGGCTGGCAGTCCAGCGCTGCACACAGGGATTCTAGCGTGGAGAAGCGGATCGCTTTGGCTTTGCCGGTCTTGAGGATCGAGAGGTTTGCAGCTGTGATCCCCACGCGTTCGGCGAGTTCCCCGGAGGACATTTTTCTCCGGGCAAGCATCACATCTACATTGACGACGATCATACGGCTATTCCGCTGGTTTCACTTCCTCCGCCGGAGCGGGGGCCTCTTTGGCTTCGCCCTTCAGGTAGCCCGGAAGGCTCATGCCGGCCATCTTGAACAGCTCCTCGAGCGGCGGGACGGACCCCATCAGGCCGGACACGAAGTTGGCCGTGGCGGTCTTGCCGTTCTCGCCCTTGCCGCTGTCCCACACAGTGACCTTGTCAATGTTGATGCCCTTGACGGCCTCGACCTGCGTCTTCACGAGTTCGGGCAGCTTGTCGGTGATGAGCATCGTAATAGCCTGCTGGGCGTCGCCGCCGGCGGCAGACACGAGCTGACCGAAACCTTCAGCCTGTTTGGACAGGATTTCGAGGGTACCACGGGCCTGGGCGTCCATCTTGGCGTAGATGGCGTCGGCCTCACCCTTCGCCTTGCGGCGGAGCTGCTCGGCCACGGCCTCAGCCTCGATGATGGCCTTCTCCTTCTCGATCTGGGCGGACACGACCACGTTGGCCTGCTGGGTGGCCTTTTCGCGCTCGGCGCGGGCCAATTCGGCGTCACGCTCGCTCTTGTAGGCCTCCTCGAGGGCCTTGGCGGCCTGGACCTTCTCGGCTGCGACGGCGAGGCGCTCGGCCTCGGCCTGCTTCTCGCGGCGGAGGGCGTCGGAGTTGGCGATTTCGATCTTGGCGCTGTTCTCGCCCTTGACGGCGTCGGCGTCGGCAGCGGCCACGTTGATACGGGTATCCTTGTCGGCCACGGCCTTACCGGTCTCACCGTAACGGTTCTGCTCGGCGACGCTCTTCTTCGCGTCGTTGATGGCCTTGGCGGCGGCTTCCTTACCGAGGGCCTCGATGTAGCCGGACTCGTCGCGGATATCGGTGACGTTCACGTTGATGAGCTTCAGACCGATCTTGCGGAGCTCGGCCTCCACGTTCGTGGAGACGTTGGCGAGGAACTTGTCGCGGTCGGCGTTGATTTCCTCGATGTCCATCGTCGCGATGACCAGACGCAGCTGGCCGAAGAGGATATCGGTGGCGATGTTGCGGATGTCGTCGATGTGCAGACCGAGCAGACGCTCGGCGGCGTTCGTCATGCTTTCCGGCTCAGTGGAGATACCGACGGTGAAGCGGCAGGGCACGTCCACGCGGATGTTCTGCTTGGACAGGGCGTTGGTCAGGTTGCACTCGATGGAGATCGGGGTGAGATCCAGGAACTGGTAGCTCTGGAAGACGGGCCAGATGAAGGCGGCACCGCCGTGAATACACTTGGCGGATGCATCCCGGCCGGTCTTACCGTAGATGACGAGCACCTTGTCCGAGGGGCAGCGCTTGTAGCGGGCGAGAATGGCCGTGAAGGTCACGAAGAGCACGCCCACGATGATGAGGATGAGATAGAGTTCCATAATACTTATAGGGTTTTATATGATAACGGAATTGATTTCTTCGACGAGCAGCGTGTTGGCGCTGACGACTTCCACGACGCGGATGCGCTGGCCGGTCTTCAGGGTCGGACCGTCGGTCACGGCCGCGTATTCGCGCACGGCGTTGTTGATGGTGATCTGCACCTTGCCTTCGCCGGCGCGCTCGCCGGGGATGGTCAGGTAGACCGTGCCTTCGCAGTCCACGGCGGACTTGAAGACATTGATGTTGCCCGACTGCTGCATGTCGGTCAGCCACTTGAAGAGCAGCATCACGATGGCCACGAGCGCCACGCCGACGACGATGGCAATCAGCATGCGCGGGGCGATGGCGGGGACGCTGTCCTTGAGCAGGATGGCCGTCCAGCCGAAGCCGATGAGGAAGTTGATGAAATTGCGGAAGGTCAGCAGGTTCATGCCGGTGCTGGGGTGGGCCGCCTCGGAGGCGTCGGGACCGCCGCCCACGTCGGTCGAACCGTCCGCGATGTCACCCGGACTGTCGGTGTCGAAGTCGGAGTTGATGTCGAAATCACTGTCCCCGGCGGCGCCGAGGAAGGTCATCACGGTCTGGATGACGAATACCAGCGAAGCCGAGAGGGTCACAGCCCAGAGGACTTTCATCGCAGGTTCAAGGGAGTTCCACCAGTCAATCATAAGGCAAAATTCTTGGTTTGTTTCTGCAAAGATATAAATAATTATTGAAAAACAATATATTTTTCTCGAAAAATTGAAAGTCCTTCGCGGGCATTGTCCTGCAGCCGGCAGGCAGTACCGCAGCCGAAGGCTCAGCCGCAGCAGGATTCGTGGCGCCGAATCCGGTTCCCGTGCAGCGGGAAGCGAGGATGGAAGCCGAGGCAGCGGTAGCTGCCTGCCGGCAAAGGCTGCTGCGTATATTATTCCGAAGGGGACCGTGCGCTGTGGTCCAGAAAATGGGACGCAGAGCACACCAGGCAAGGTTTTATCCATCAGGAACCGCGTCAACGAAAAAACATAATAAAATCTACGAAAAAGTTTCGTAGTTTAAGAATAATGTTTATATTTGCGGTGAAGACCAACCGCAATGTCCTTATGAAACAGAAACTAACGGCCAAGGAAGAAGAGATCATGAACATCTTCTGGGAGAAGGGAGAGCTCTGCATCCGGGAGCTCGTGGACCTGCTTCCGGAACCGCAGCCGGCCTACACCACAGTGTCCCGGCAGGTCGGATTCCTCGAGGAGAAGGGCTTCCTGCAGCGGCGCCCGATCGCCAATACCTTCTTATATAAGCCCGCCATCAGCGAGCGCGACTACCACGGCATCACCATCGGCGACGTCGTGGACAAGTACTACGGCAAATCCTACTCGAGCCTTGTCATGCATTTCGTCGAGGACAAGAAGATGGACCTGGACGAGCTGAAGGAAATCATCGACCTCATTGAACGCAAAGACCAATAAGCCATGCTGAATCTGCTCCTCTACGAAGCCAAGGTGGCGCTGCTGCTGGCTGTATTCTACATCTGCTACCGCGTCCTGCTGAGCCGCGAGACCCTCCACCGGCTCAACCGCGTCGTGCTCACCGGCAGCGTGCTGGTCTCCTTCCTGCTGCCGTTCTGCGTGCTGACCTTCCACCGCACGGTGGAGCTGGCCGCGGGCGCCGCTGCACCGACGTTGTCCGAACTGCCGTCCCTTCCTTTGGAGCCGGCGGCCCTCGCCGCGTCTCCGATGACGGCGCAGGCTGCCGCCTCAACGGTCAACTGGTGGCCGGTCGCGCTGGCGCTGCTGTATGTCGCCGGCATCGCGGCTTTCCTGGTCCGCCTGACCGTGGACCTGTTCAAGATTTCCCGGATCATCCGCTCGGGCGAGCAGCATCCGCAGGAGGACGGCATGGTCCTGGTCATCGTCGACCGCGACATCGCCCCGTTCAGCTGGATGAAATGGATCGTCGTCTCGCGGCAGGACTGCGGCAACCGGCATATCCTCCAGCACGAGCGTGCACACATCCGACTCGGACACGCGCGGGATCTGCTCGTCGTCAACCTCCTCTCCGCGATGCAGTGGTTCAACCCGGTCATGCGCATGCTCAAGGACGACCTGCGCGCGGTCTATGAATACGAAGCGGATGACGCGGTGCTGCGCGAGGGAGCGAACATCAAAGAATATCAATACTCCTTAATAAGAAAAGCTGTCAGTGCGAGCGGCTACTCTATCACCAACAGCTTTAATCACAGTATCCTTAAAAATCGTATTACTATGATGTCCAAACCAAAAAGTGTGACATGGCGGGGGCTCAGAGCCCTCTATGTCCTCCCGCTCATCGCAGCGGTCCTGGCCTGCAACGCGCAGACCGTCACTGACTACAAAGTTAGCGAAAATCCTCAGGAAACCAAAGTGGACAAGCACGACAATGTCGTCCACCTGGAGCTGAAAAAAGATGCTGACGGCAACGTCCACTACTACGTCAACGGAAGTGAAACCGCCTTCGATGGCATCGGAGATGCCGTCCTGGCGACCTGGAGCGGAGACGGCAGCGATCTTGTATCCATCTACTCGGAGCCTGACATCGACTACGGCTACGTCGATGATATCAAGAATGTACTCCGCGGAATCAAGGCGCTTAAGATCATGTATACCAGCCGGAAAGCGGCACCCGTAAGCAGAAGGCTGCCGCCCTCCAGGGAAGCCGCCGAGGCGGCCGGAATGCCCCTCAACGAAGATCCCCTGGCGACGGTTTCCCGGGACAACATCTGTGTGGTGAGGATCAACTCCGCGGACAAGGCCCTGTACAGCACGGCGGACGGGCAGGTCGTTGTCGCGACGGATGACCAGGCCGGGCTGGACCAGTTTATTGCGGATGTGGCGGCGGCCATCCGGCAGCTGGGACGGAACGGGATCTTCTCCTTCCAGTGCGACCGCGGCACCAGCTACGAAGCGTATGTGGCGTATCAGGACGCCTTGGTCTCGGCATACAACGTGGTCCGGGAGGAATACGCCATGGAGACGTTCAACAAGTCCCTTGACGCATTGTCCGATGAAGAACGGGCCGCTGTCCTCAGCGCCGTTCCGGTCAACATCTACGAAGCAGAAACCAAGAACGGTCATTCCGGCAGATAGCCCCCTGCCCCGCTAAAGAAACTGTCCCCCAAAAGCATCTGACTTTTGGGGGACAATTGTAATTATTCGGGGATGGCGACGACGCGGTAGTAGGCGTCGTGCGGGGAAAGATCGCGGCGGAAGAGCAGCGGATAATTCGTACGTCCGGGAACAGGATAGCCGTTCTTCCAAGAAGCGCCGTCCTGCAGACCCCAGAAGGTCACACGGTCAATCACGTCACGATGGTCGTAGAAGATCTTGAAGAGCTCTTCATACCGGTCGGCGAGCTGTTTCTCCACATCCGCAGGAAGGCCGTTCCGATACGGATCAAGATAGGATTTAAACTCTTCGAGCTGGAACTGCGGATCCGACATGACCTGGCCGATAACCTGACCCTCCCGCGTAAGCGGAAGCACGTCGATATCGATCTCGGTAATCATCACCTTGACGCCCAGCGCGGCGATCTTCTCGATAGCATCCACGACATATTGGTTGTCCGGATAGTTGAGCCCCCAGTGTGCCTGGATGCCCACGCCGTCAATACGGATCCCTTCTTCCTTCAGCATCTTCACGATGTGCAGGACACCTTCAAGCTTGGAGGGACGCCAGACATTGAACTCATTGTAATAGAGTTCCGTATCAGGAGCGTACTGCTCGGCGAAGCGGAAGACAGTCTTCACAATCTCGTCGCCATATTCCTCGCCGCCGAAGGCATGGACCCAGCCCTTGTCGCGATAGCCGCCCTGCTCAGAGACGATCTCATTGATAACGTCCCACGCATCGACCCGGCCCTTGAAGTGCGTACAGACCGTCTCGATATAGCTCCGGAGCGTCTCGACGAGCTCGTCGTGGCTCTTGGGCTGGCCGTTCTCATCATTCCAGAAGAAATCCGGGGTCTGATTATGCCAGCACAGCGTGTGTCCCATCGTGAACATACCATGCTCCTTGGCGAAACTGACATAGCGGTCGGCCCGCTCGAAATTCCAGACATCCGGTCTGGGATGCAGGGATTCCGGCTTGAGTTCGTTGTCCGGCGTAAGCGCGTTGAAGTTCTTGAGAATCAACTCTTCGTACTTGGGATTACGGCCGTTCAGCTCGAAGGAGTTCACGGCAACGCCGATCTTGAAGGCATCCTGATAGACGTCCTTCAACGCCGGCATCTTGCTCCGGTCGATGATGGGCGTAACAGCCATCGTCGGGGCGTAGCACTTGAAATCCCATTTGCTGTTATCGTTCTTAAAGTCGAACGGAGCGAGCGTCGGCGAGCAGTCTCCGAGAGAGACAAGCGCATAGGCTTCGTCGTGCCCCGGAATGGACTTCGGCATGATGCGGTAGGTACCGTCGGTCAGCTGGTCGATACGCCAGAGCTGCTCGGGAGCGCCGGTAAAGGCCGGCACGGTCTCGACCTCGGCCTTGTCGTTGGCAGCCAGGGCCCGGTCGGTGCCGGCAATGACGATCTTATAATAAGGACCGCCCAGGTAACCTCCGGCCTCGGGAACGGGGATAATGCTCCAGCGCTGCCAGGGCCTGCCCATGTAGTAACCGTTCCGGGCGCCGATGACGCCTTTCGGCCAGGCGCCGGCCACCTCTTCGAGCTTCTGCTCCTCCAGGGCGACCTCGGGCTGGGCGTCACTGCCGCGACCAAAGCCGCGCATAGGGCTCTGCGCGCGGGCGAAATCCACTTCGAGCTCGAGCGCATACCCGCTGCGGACAGACTGGATCTCGTAGGTGCCTTCGCGGAAAGCCTCACCGGCCACCGGCCAGCCGTCTTTCCACAGCAGCGGGCGGATGCCCAGCACGCTTCTGCCGCTCCGGTCCATGTCGGCCTCCCAGTGGAAAGTCATCTTCTCAACACCTTCCTCCTCGATGTAACGGCCGAAATGGCCCGGGCCGACCAGTCGGTCTTCCGTCGTGATGACGGACTTGCCGCCACCCTGGATCATGGAACGTCCGACATTGTCCAGAAACGGTCCATTCACGTTACGCGAGCGTCCGACCACGATGTTATAGGTCGAGTTCACGCCGTCACAGCACGTGCCGTGTGTCCCAAGCAGGTAATACCAGCCGTCGCGGTACATCATGGTCGAAGCTTCCATATTCCGGCCGACGTCGATAGCCTCATTGCCGGCAACGCGGAGTCCGGTTTTCGGATCGAGTTCGATCTGGCGGATATGGCCGAAATAGGTGCCGCAGGTGAGCCACAGCCGGCCCGTCGTCGGATCCAGCAGGACTCCCGGGTCGATGGCGTTGAAATCCTCGTCCACCAGCGACTCATAGACCATCACGGGTTCGGAGTAAGCGAAGTCCGGAGAATCCGGATCAAGCGTCTTGTTCCACATCGTCATGATCTTGCTGGCGTGTCCGCCGCCCATGCCGCCACCCGTCGTACCATAGACGACAAGGTAACGGTCGCCGATTTTGATGGCATCCGGGGCGGCTCCCCCGCCGGGCCTGACGGCTCCGCCGTGCCAGTTCCAACCGTCCTCGGAGATCAGGCCTCCACCGCCGGTTCCGAACGTGAAGTATTTGCCGTCGCTCAAGACGACGGAAGAAGGATCGTGGATATAGGGAGCGCCCGTCTGGGCGTGCAACGATACGCCGGCAAGAAGCAAGAGGGATATGATAGTTGTCCTTTTCATTTTTTCAAGTCTTTGATAATCAGTTGCACGTAATGGTAAAGTTCCGGACAGGCTGCCCCATGTCATCGATGAAGCGGGCGCAGAATTCGCTCATGCCCGGGCCGTTCATGGTGACACCGCGCAGGATGTTCTTCCCCTTCTTCAAGGTGATCCGGTTGGACACGGCGCTGTCAACGCCCATGTGACGGTCGCCGGCCAGCAGCAGGACTTCCTCGCCGTTGACCCACCAGCGCGCGGCCTTGTTCGAGCCGACCGCCAACCGCACGTTCTCAATATCTTCCTCACAATTGATCACCGTCACGGTCCAGAAGATGACGCCGTAGCGGTCTTTGTCTAGGCCCGTGGCGAAGCGGAAGAGTTTGACGAAGAAATGATCGCTGTCCAGCGCGTGCCAGGTCAGCGTCGCTTTCACGAACTTGGGCTGTTCCTGCGACGGCTGCATGACGGGCCGGTTCGAACTCAGATTCACCGGAGGCTGGTATTCCATCGTAAGTTTGATCTTGTCGCCATCCTTGGGAAGGATGGACAGCTGGCCGGGGAAATACTCCTTGCTCAGATGCTCGCGGGTATAGGAATCCGTGAACACCCGGTTCGTAGGATTGGGTTTGCTGATCGGCTCCAGCATCATCCAACGGCGGATGAAACCCTCCGCATCCGGCTCGGCCGAAGGTGTGGAGACGGGTTTGAAGTACCCCTTCAGGGCCTCTGCCACATCGATCCTGGCACTTTTCTTCTGCGCCGGAGCCGGGATGGCAGCCATGCTCAACAAAAGCGTGAGCAAGAGGAGTTTAAAGCTTCTTCTCATCATTTCAGTGTCTTACGAGGTTCCACTTGGAGTTGTCGCTGTCCGGGTCGAATACGCCGAGGGACGGCGTGCTGTCGGCCACAGAAACAAGCACGAGTTCTTCCTGGGTGCCAGGCACAAATTTAGGCATTATCCGATAGGTTCCATCCGTCAGGCGCTCAATTCTCCATAACTGTTCCGGCGCACCGGTGAATTCGGGCACGGTCGTAACCTCCCGATCGGCCGTAGCAGCCAGGGCGCGGCCGGTTCCGGCAATGGTAATCTTGCAGTAAGCGCCGCCCAGATATCCGCCGGCTTCGAGCACTTCCGTTATTTCCCACGCCTGGTGGGGACGGAACAGTTCCGGGCCGATCCGCAGGCGGATTTCGCCGGCAGGCCAGGTACCGATGACATCTTCCAGTTTCTGGTCATCCAGCGCCACGACGGTGTCGCCGCCGCTGCGGAAAAAGCCGCGCATGCCACCCGCCATGGGGACATTGTTCACGGCAAGTTCCAGGGCATATCCCCTTCGCTCGGAGACGAGGCTGAAGGTGCCGTTCTCCCATGGCTCGCCAGCCACGGGCCAGCCGTTCTTCCACATCAGCGGGCGGATCGCGAGCACACTTCTGCCGCTGCGGTCCAGATCGCCCTCAAAATGGAACGACATTTTCTCGACGCCTTCGGAGACGATGAAACGGCCGAAATGGCCGGCACCGATACGGCGGGGCTCCGAGGCGAGCAGGAGCCGGCCGCCGCCGTGGATCATATCGCGACCGACGTTGTCCACGTACGGGCCGGTCGGGCTCTTGGAGCGTCCGACAATGATCTCATAGGTCGAATTGACACCGCTGCAGCAGGTGCCGTGCGTCGCGAGCAGATAGTACCACCCGTCGTGATACATCATCTCCCCCGCTTCGCAGGACAGCGCAACATCGACGGGCTCGCCGACGGGCAGCGCGGTCTCGGGGCTGAGTTCCACGACGCGCAGATAGCCGAAATACGTACCATAGACCAACCAGAGCCGGCCGTCGGGGCCCAGCATCAGGCCGGGATCGATGCCGTCGCAGTCCTCATAGCCATTCGACCCGCCGATGTCCACCGGCTCGCTGTAGGCGAAGTCCGGAGAAGCGGGATCGAGCGTTTGGTTCCACATGGCATAGACACGGGAATGGTAGCGGAGGTTGTTGGAGCGGTCGCTGGCGGCATACACCACCAGGTAGCGGTCTCCGATCTTGATCGCATCGGGAGCGACACCGCCGCCGGGGCGGACCGCACCGTCATGCCAATTCCAACCATCCTCGGAGATGAGACCGCCGCTGCCGGTGCCGAACGTATAGTACTTGCCATCGCATTCGACGATCGAAGAGGGGTCATGGATATATGGACTCCCCGTCTGGGCGAAAGCCGTGACGGAAAGCAGTAAGGCCGCCAAGGCGGTTAATGCATTCTTCTTCATATCATTTCTTCTTGTTGGGAAGGACGGACGGGAGCGTATAGCCCGTCACGGGGCGCCCGCTTTCATCCACGAAACGCAGGCAGAAAGTGGCCATTCCCTGGCCGTTGAACACCGCTCCGCGAAGGATGTTTCTGCCCTTCTTGAGCGTCAGTCGCCGCGACATGCAGTCGTCCACGATCAGGTCGCGGTCGTTGGTCAGCGTCAGGACCTCTTCTCCGTTCAGATACCAGACGGCGCCGGAGTTCACGCCGCCCGCCAGCCGGACATTCTCGATATCTTCCTCACAGTCGATAACGGTCACGGCCCAGTACATCTGCTGAAAGTACTCCTTGCCGTACCCTTCCGCGAAGCGCAGCAGGTTCACGAAGAACTTCTTCGAGTCGAGCGCATGCCACCGGAGGGCAGCCTTGCCGTACTTGACCCGGGCCCCGTCCACGGGAATGACCGTGAACTGGTCCTTGAAATATTCTTCGGACATAGCCTCGGACAGATACTGGTCCGTGAGCATGCTGTTGCTGCTGAAGTTCCTGGCAATCGGTTCCAAGAGGGTCCACCTGCGGATGAATCCTTCGGCGTCCGGAGACGCGGCTTCCGCGGTGGCAGGAGTGTAGTAATCGCCGAGTTCCGCCCTCCCTTCTTCCCCTGCAGCAAAAGCCTGCAGGGGAAGAAGAGAAGCCGAAACGAGGCAAAAGATAGTTTTTACCCAGTGATACATATTAACCCTTAATCTAACCAAATTATTACCAACCCGGGTTCTGAACTATGTTTGGATTGATCGACGTCTCGAGGTCCGGGAACGGGAAGAGTTCGTGCTTGCCGGTCTTGAAACCGTGCTCTTTTCCGTTGCCATACACGGGATCGTCGTTGAAGTTGTGCATGGTCACCACGGCATGATGCTCGGGCGTGGGATTCTCCGCGTAGAAGAAGCTGTCCTTGAGGGTCGGGATGTCGGAACCGGCCTTCTTCATGCCGTCGAGATCGCCCCAGCGGAGGCAGTCGGCATAGCGGCAACCCTCGGTCCAGAGTTCGAATTTCTTCTCATTCTTGACCTCGTCGAGCGTCAGGGCCGTGCTGATGTGCTTGGCACCGGCGCGCTTCTGTATATCGTTGAGCGCCTTCAGGCCGCTGCCGTCGCTGTCGCCGGTCTGGGCGCAGCACTCCGCATACATGAGCAGCACCTCGGCATAGCGGAAGAAGACGTAGTTCGCTTCGCTCCAGCTGGAGTGGCCCTTGACATCGTTGGGGCTCACGATACGCTTGTACTGCAGGTACTCGCCGTTGCCGTACACACCGCGAAGGTCGCTGACACCGCGAAGCGGATCCTGGGTCTTCGGGCCCACCACTTCCTGGCCGCCGACCGTCCACTTGGCGTTGTCCGCATCGACGTCCTGGGTGTAGTGGAGTTCATAGAGAACCTCGTCGTAGGACAGGATGGAGCCCTTGCGTCTGTAGGAATCACCGTCGTTCTCGATGAAATCCTCCGCGAAATCGACGTTCACGCCGAGACCGCCCCAGCCGTTCTTGTTCATGCCGACTTCTGAGGGAACGCGGGCGAAGCGGTCGCCGCGCCAGCACCACATGTTGGCCTGCTGCCAGGTGGAATAGTTGTACATGATCGTGAAAGCGGATACGTTGGCGTTGAATGCGACGTTGCTCTCGAAGATCTTCTCCTCATTGCCGTCACCTTCGACATGGAACAGCTCGGACCAGCGCTCGCCGGGCACGAGGGCGTACTTGCCGGAGTCGATGACCTTCTTGAGGACTTTCTTCGCATTGTCATAGTCCTTGAGGAACAGAAGGCACTTGCCCTGGACGGTCCAGGCCAGGCCTTTGGTGGCATGGAAGGTGCCGTCCTTGTCCGCCGTGCTCTGCCGTTCGTCCAGATAGGGTGCAGCTTCTTCGCACTCCTTGGCGCACCAGGCGAGAAGACCTGCCTGGCCACCCTCATAGTTGCTGGGTTTGGCCGAGCCTTCCAGGACATGATCTACCAGCGGCGGGTTGCCCCAGTAAATGGCCAGCGTCATATACATGAATGCGCGCATGACCCTCGCCTCGGAAAGGACGCGGTCCTTGACCGGGCTGTCGCCATACTGGAAGTTGTCGGTCACGAGATTGGTATAATAGATCGCGAGATACGAATTCCTGTACAGCGTGGAGATGATGTAGTTGCTGGGATCGTAACGGAACTCGTTCATTTCGGCCTGCCAGTCGTTGTTGCCATATTCCTTGCAGGCGGCATAGACATCGTCACCGGGGAGGTTCAGCGCGAACATATAGGCCGTGAAGATGTTCTGTCCGAGCGACTTGACGGAGCACATATTGGTCGCGAATCCATGATACACGGAAGTCAAGGCGGAGATGGCGTCCTCATCGGTCTGATAGAACGACTCCGAGGGGATCACGCCTTTCTGCGGGATATCAAGCAGGTCCTGGTTGCACGAAGTGGCGACGAGCCCGGCAAGGCAGACCAAAATCGAAAGTATGGTTCTTTTCATGGTGTTCATTGATTTAGAAGGTTATGGAGACACCGCCGACGATCTTCCTGGAGGTCGGATAGGAACCGAGGTCCATACCCATGTTCGTCGAGTTGCCGGAAGTGGCGGTTTCGGGATCGAAACCAGGATACGACGTGATGGTGAAGTAATCGTCAATGGAGACGAAGACGCGCGCGTGCTTGATAAAGATCTTCTGGGTCAACTTGGAAGGCAGCGAATAACCGAACTGGATCTGCTTGATCTTGAAATAGCTGCCATCGAACATGGCACCGGAAGAAGCCCAGAACGGCCAGGAGTTCGCGACGGAGAGGCAGCTTGGGACCTTGGCGTTCCTGTTGGTCTCCGTCCACGCGTTCTCATAGAAGTAACGGAGGGAGTTGCGCATATTGGAATCGGCCTGGTAGAACATGTTCATGATGTTGTTGCCGATGGTACCGGTGCCGTAGATGCTCAGGTCGAAGCCCTTATACTCGAAGTTCAAGGTCAGGCCGTAGGTATAGTCGGGAATACCCTTGCCGATGTACTGGCGGTCACCGTCGGTCACCTTATTGCCGACGACGGTCTCGCCTGCGGCGGTTTCAAACATCGGCTGACCGCTCTCAGCATCGACGCCGAGATACTTGTAGCCACGGAAATACCAAATCGGATAGCCGACCTCGAAGGCCGTCGTAAACGGGTTGTTGTAAGAAAGGGCACCGTTCTCGAGGCGGTAGATGGCCGGATCAAGATAGGTCACCTCGTTGTGGAGCTTGGAGAGGTTGGCGTTGATGGAGTAAGACAGATCGCCGATATTGTCCTTCCAGCTCAGTTCGAACTCGAGACCGGTGTTGAGCACGGAGCCCGCGTTCACGAAGGTGTCGTTCACGCCGATTTCAGGAATCGGAGCGATGCTCACGAGCAGGTCCTTCGTCCGCTTGTCGAAGTAGTCGAAGCCGAACGTGAGGCGGTTGTTGAAGAAACGGGCGTCGAAACCCAGGTCGAGCTGATCGGAGGTCTCCCATTTCAGGTTCGGGTTCGCCAGTCCATTCGGGGCGGAGCCATAGGAGAACGTAGGATCGTCGTAGTGATACTGGTACATCTTGGAGTTGTAGCCGATGCTGGTGGCATACTGGTAGCCGCTCAGCACGTTGACATTACCGTTGCGGCCCCAGGAAGCGCGAAGCTTGAGGAAGGAGACGGCATTGCGGTTGACGTTGTCGCGGAACCATTTCTCGTTGCTGATGGTCCAGCCGGCGGAGAAGGAAGGGAAATAGCCCCAGCGGGCCTGCTTGGAGAGCTTGGAGGAATCGAACGCGTCGGCGCGGAAGTTGACCTGAAAGCTGTAACGGTTGTCGTAGCTGTAGGTCAGACGGCCGAAATAAGCAAGGCTGGCCGAACGGCTGGGCGCGTTGCTGATGGTGCGGGTGGTATCGTCGTTGGTATTCACGTAGTTGAGATACCAGAAGTTCGGCTCGTAGCCGATGAGGATATCCGGACCGGAGGCGGAAGCACTGACGTTATCGGTCTTGTTCTCGGTGTAGGACATACCGGCCATGACGGTCAGCGCGTGCTTGCGGACATTGAGGACATAGTTGGCGAAGTTCTCCCACTGATAGTACTTGCCGGTATTGGCACTGGCCGAAATACTGTAATTGTCGGTGTAGGCCAGCTTCGTCGCGTAGTACGGCTTGCTAAAGCTGTGGGAAGAAGACATCGACGCACGATAACCGAAACGGGAAGTAAACGTGAAGCCCTTGAACGGCGTGAAGTTGGCAAAGAGGGTGCCGCGGAAGTTGAGACCCTCGTTGGTGGATTCGGTCTTATCCCGCTGGATGAACGGGCTGCCGTTATCGTCGTCCACATACTTGGACGTGGCGTACCAGTAACCGGTCACGGGGTCCTTCATGATGTTCTGGCCCTTCTCGTAGGCCTCCAGCATACCGGGGGCGAACTGGCTGGGATCGGTATAGTACACCGGCGTCAGCGGGTCGATGGTGAGGACGGAACCGAGCATGGAACCGTAACGACCCTGCTGGGAGACGCCTTTGGACGTACGGCTTTCCATGGACGTGTTGACACCGACTTGGATCCAGTCGTAGAGCTGGTAGTCAGCATTGATCTGGGCGCTGAGACGGGTATATTCGTCTTTGTCTCCGACGATGATACCGTTGTTCCGGAGGTAGTTGAGAGACACGAAGAAATGTCCCTTGTTGTTACCGCCCTGGAAAGAGATGGCATGCTGCGGGGAGAACGTGGGTTCGAAAACGACATCGAACCAGTCGGTGTCGGTGCCGTCGTACTTATTGGCGGCGAGGGCGCCCTCCATGTCGATACCGGAGGCCTGCTTATAGGCGATCCACTCCTGCGCACGGAAAATTTCCGCTTTTTTGCCCAGGGACTGGTGCGTCATTTTGAAATCATAGGTGATGCTGGAACGGCCGTTGTTGGCAGAGCCGCTCTTCGTCGTGATGAGTACGACGCCGTTACCGGCCTGCGCACCGTAGATGGCAGCGGAAGCGGCATCCTTCAGCACCTCCATACTGGCAATCATCGAAGGATCGAGATAGCTGATATTGTCCACTTTGAGACCGTCCACGATGAGGAGCGGGCCGATGTTGCCGGAGTTGGAGGAATAACCGCGGACGCGGATGGATGCGGAAGCACCCGGAGCGCCGGAGCTATTAATAATGTGGATACCGGCAGCCTTGCCCTGCAGGGCGGCGGCAGCGTCGGAAGTCGATCTGTTCTGGAACTCTTCTTCGCGGATGGAGGAGACAGAGCCGGTGAGATCGCTCTTCTTCTGGACGCCGTAGCCGATAACGACCGTTTCTTCCAGGAACTCGGCATCTTCCTCCAGGATGATCTTGTAGTCGGACTGACTGCCGACGACAAAGTCCTGGGAAGCGTAACCGATACAGGATACGGTGAGCGTGGAGCCGGCCGGGACATTGAGCGAGAACGTACCGTCGAGATTCGTGACGGTTCCCGTTGTACTGTTGCCCACCAGCATGACGGAGGCGCCGATGACCGGCTGGCCCGTTCCGTCAAGCACAGTGCCGGTAATCGCCTTCGACTGTGCGGAAGCGCTCACCTGACCAAAGATCGCCACTATCAAAAGGATAGCGAGAATGCGAAACTTGCGCTGAATTAGGTGTTTCATAAAGATAATTAAAAATATTGGTTAAAAACTGAGTGTATTGCTCGGGCCAAAATTACCTTTATGAACAACAAGCCTATGTTAATTCCGAATCAAATCATGTCAAAGCGCCCGGGAAGCCCCGCCTCTGGGATGAAATGAGCCAGTATTACCATTATTCAATGATTTTGGCCATTTATTTACTATCTTTATCCAAAACTCCCATTTTTGGATAATAAAATGTAAGAAATTCAAGATGATTCACTTTTGATATTTCTCCATGCTAATGTTATACCCCGTTATATCTAGTAACCATACCTTTGTAACGCACGATTCGATATGAAGAGATTATTTCTGACGGTATTTGCGATTCTGCTCGGCTGCACTGTAACAAACGGCGCACAGCCGCATCATTTCCACGCCCGCTTCAACAGCTGGAACGGCCTGCCGGAGGCCTACCTGTCCTCCGTCTGCCAGGACGCGTTCGGACGCCTCTGGGTCGGGTCGAAGGACGGCGTGTTCTATTATACCGGCGAAGAATTCGTTCCCTTCACCAATGCCGATTATCTCGCGCATTGCGCGTCGATCACACAGGCCGTCCGGCTCGACGCCGACGGCTGCGTCTGGATTGTCACCGCGCAGGGATCAGGCTATTACGACGTCAGCACCGACCGTTTCACCCCGCTCGAGAACCTGCAGGGAACCGTCATCTCCGATGTCGACATCACGGCCGACGGCACCGTGTGGCTCACGTCTTTCAGCGGAATCTGGAAGTACGACAAGCCCTCCGGCGAACTGACCAACATGACCGAATCCACGTCATTCTCCCCCTATATGACCTGCGTGACAGCCGACGGGAACCTCGTCTTCACGGCGCGCAACAACAATATCTATCTGCTTGACACCGCGAGCGGAAATGTCCGCTGCATCCGGACCGACCGTCCCGACGCCGCCTTCGAGCAGATAGAATATATAGGTGGGGGCCGGCTGCTTCTGAGCAACGGCATTCACGAAGTCTGCGAGGCAGACATGGATTCCGGAGCCACGAACACCCTGATAGACAGGAAGGTGATCCTGAACAAGGCGGAAGTCCAGTGCCTGCTGTATGAGGACGGACTGTACTGGATCGGCACCACCTACGGCCTGCTCATCTACGACCCCGCGACCCAGACGGTCGAGAAGCAGTTCCCGGACGAGCTGAACCCCGCCACCCTCGGCGGCGAGAGTGTCCGCTGCCTGTTCAGCGACCGCAACGGCGATGTCTGGGCGGGCACCTGGAACGGTGGCCTCCGGGGCTGGATGACCTATGAGGCCGGCTTCAGCCGTTTCGTCTCCGACGACAAGTCGAATTCGCTCGTCGGCAATACCGTCCGGGCCATCTGCGACGGCCCCGACGGGAAGATCTGGATCGGCAGCGAAGAGGGCTATCTCTGCCGCTTCGATCCGGAAGACCAGACATTCCAGGATTATACCCGTTTCGCGAACGTCGCGCTCGGGACGGCCATCACCGATATCACCCACATCGGGCAGACCCTCTGGATCGCCTCCTACGGAGACGGCATCACCGCCTTCGATCCGGCGGCCGGCCGGCCGGGAAAGAAGTACCACCTGCCCCACAACGACTGCCTGACCATCATGCAGGCCGGAGACGGCAGCATCTACGCCGGCACCCGGCAGGGCATGTACCGCTACAACCCTGCCTCCGACAGCTTCGACTTCGTCGACATCGTCGGCACGCCGTTCGTGCACAGCATCATCGAAGACGGAAACGGCCACCTGGTCATCAGCACGTTCTTCCAGGGCCTCGGCATCTATGACCTTTCCACGGGCTCCTACAGGAAACTGCCGTCCGCCCCGGGTCTGGCCATCACGAGCTTCATGCTGGATTCACGCGGGACCATCTGGGGCACGACCGATGCCTCCGGCATCTGCCGGATCGACATTTCCGCTAACGGTAAAGACGTCGACGTCAAGTTTTTCGATAAATCCGCGGGGCTCCCGTCCAACTGCTCCGGCAGCATCACGGAAGACCGCGACGGACGCTTCTGGATCGCCACCACGATAGGCCTGGCCGAGTTCGATCCCAAGCAGGAACGCGTACGCGAGATCTACATGCAGGCAGACAATGTCATCGGAAGGCATTTCACCTACGGCAGCAATTTCATGTCCGCGGACGGGATGATTTTCCTCGGCACCAACGAAGGCATGCTGATGTTCGAACCCGGATATATGCGGGAGCGCTTCGGCCACTCGGTCATCCACATCACGGACATCACGCTCGG
This sequence comes from Candidatus Cryptobacteroides sp., assembly GCA_045117755.1. Lineage (GTDB taxonomy): Bacteria > Bacteroidota > Bacteroidia > Bacteroidales > UBA932 > Cryptobacteroides. The sequence goes on along the minus strand of JBGUOB010000008.1, from coordinate 13,720 downwards.
TTCGGCGTCGGGCTATGCCAACATCTCCGAGAAAGGCCGTTCGGCTATCACCTCTGAATCCATCCGGATCAAGCAGAAGGACGCCTCGCTCATCCTGCTGACCTTCTCCGCCATGACTTATGCGAGCCCGAACATCGAGACCTATCAGTGCAGACTGGTCCGGCGCGGGTTTGAAAATGAAATCGTCACGGACGAGAACCATATCACTTATACGGGCCTGACGCCGGGATCTTACCGGTTCACCGTCAATTTCTCGGAAGATCCCGACCCGTCCACCGAGGCGGGGCTGGACATCGTGATTCTAGCGCCCTGGTACCGCTCCAACGTCGCCTGGTGCCTGTATCTGCTGCTCCTGGCCGGTCTCGTGTTCGCCTACTTCCGGCAAAAGAGCATCAAGGAAGTGACCGAAGCCAACCGGCGCCTGGAGCTGCTGGAAGCGCAGAAAGAGAAGGATCTCGCCCACGAGAAGATGGATTTTTTCACCAACATCGCCCACGAGATCCGCACGCCGGTCTCCGTGCTCCAGATCCTGCTGGACAAGACGGTGTCCGAGCGCAAGGGGGCCGAGATCGCCACGGACGACATGAACGCAATGCGCCTGAACGTCGAGCGGCTCAAGAAGCTCTGCGACGACCTGCTCGACTTCCGCAAGATGGACAAGGGACAGACGCGCCTGGTATTCACCACGGAGGACATCTGTGCCATCGTCCGCAAATCCATCGACTCCTTCGAGACGGCCGCCCGCGCACGTAATCTCGAACTGACTTCTTCCCTGTCCAGCGACGCCATCATGGCGGTCTGCGACGCGGACGCGATCGAAAGCGTCGTCTGCAACCTCCTCTCCAACTCCATCAAATATTCCGCCTCGAAGATCGACGTCAACGTCAGCGAGCAGGACGGCAAAATCGTCATCCGCGTCGAGAACGACGGCACGCGGGTGCCGGAGGAGGAGAGCGAACTCATCTTCGAAGCCTTCTACCAGAGCAAATCCCTCGAGAAGAACGGCACCGGGCTCGGGCTCACCTATTCCCGGAAGATTGCATCCCTCCACCAGGGACGCCTCTACCTCGACACATCGGTCAAGGACCTCAACTCCTTCGTGCTGGAAATCCCCGAGAAGCCGGCCGTGCCTGAGACCGCCGTCGAGAAGCCGGCCGCCGGGCAGCTGACCCTGCAGGAAGAAGATGTGCCGGAGAAGCCGGGCCAGAAGGCGGTGGTGCTCGTCGTCGAGGACAACGAGACGATGCGCGACCTCATCCGCAACGAGCTGGCGAAGGAGTACGACATCCTCACGGCCACCGACGGCGAAGAGGCCCTGTCCATCGTCCGCAGCACCCGCGTGGATCTCGTCGTCAGCGACATCATGATGCCCGGCATGGACGGTTGCGAACTCTGCAACGCCATCAAGGAAGACATCAACTTCAGCCATATCCCGGTCCTGCTCCTGACAGCCGCCGTGGGCATCGAGACGCACATCCGTTCGCTCAAATCCGGCGCCGACGCCTACATCGAGAAGCCCTTCAAGATGGACATTCTCAAGGCCAACATCAGCAACCTCTTCAGGAACAGGGACATCCGCAACGAGCAGTTCTCCTCCTCTCCCCTCTCGCACTACAGCTTCTCCAGCGTCAGCAAGGTCGAGCAGGACTTCATGAACACCCTTCACAGCTTCATCCTGGACCACATTTCCGAGACGGAGCTCACCATAGACAGGCTGGCCGACGCCATGGCCGTTTCGCGCGCCACGCTCACGAGGAAAGTCAAGACCAATACCGGACTCACCGTGAACGAATACGTCAGGATCAACCGTCTCAAGAAGGCCGTCGAGCTGCTGGCCGAGAACAACTACCGCATCAACGAGGTGGCGTATCTCGTCGGTTACTCCTCCCCTTCCTACTTCACCCTCAGCTTCCAGAAACAGTTCGGCAAACTACCGTCCGAGTTCATCAAGGACAAATCACAATAAATATTGAACATTGAACTACACATGAAAGTTGTTATTGACTGTGACGATGCCGCCGTCGATCTGAAAAAGACCCTCGTGGCGCATCTGGAAAAAAGCGGGATCGAAGCCGTGGATCTCGACTATCTCGGCTCCCATCCCGGGGCGTACTACCCCGAAATCGGATACAACCTGGCCCTGAAGATCCAGGACGGTACCTTCGAACGGGGTATCCTCATCTGCGGCACAGGCCTGGGCATGGCGATGATCGCCAACAAGGTCCAGGGCGTGTACGCCGGCGTATGCCATGATGTCTTTTCCGCCGAACGGCTTCGCAAAAGCAACGACGCCCAAATCATCACCATGGGCGCCCGTGTCATCGGCCCTGAACTGGCCAAGACCATCGTAACGGCCTGGCTCGCGTCTGAGTTCCAGGGTGGCGGATCGCAACCCAAGGTTGCGCAGATGCATGCGCTTGAAAGACAATCATTTGAGTCTAAATAACTCCCCTAAACAATGCAAAAAATAATCAATGATCCGTCTCGTGTCGTCGACGAGATGGTCCAAGGCTACGTCAAAGCCCACCGGAATCTGGTCTCGACCACGGAGAATGAACGCGTTCTGAAATACAAGAACGCGCCGGTCGCCGGCAAGGTCGGCATCGTCACCGGCGGCGGTTCCGGCCACAAGCCGGCCTTCATCGGCTACCTCGGCAAGAATATGTGCGACGCCGTCGCCATCGGCGAGCTCTTCTCTTCGCCGCCCGCCCAGATGTTCTACGACGCCATCCACGAGGCCGACGCCGGCCAGGGCGTGGCTATCCTGTACGGCAACTATGCCGGAGACAACATGAACGTCGCCATGGCCATGGAACTGGCCCAGGATGAAGGTATCCGCGTCGGCAAGGTAGTCGCCAACGACGACGTGCCCTCCTCTCCGAAGGAAACCCGCGAGAAGCGTCGCGGCGTGGCCGGCGAGATCCTGATGTGGAAAGTCGGCGGCGCCAAGGCCGCCATGGGCGGAAGCCTCGAGGAAGTGCTCGCCGCCGCCCAGAAGGCCATCGACAACACCCGCAGCATGGGCGTGGGCCTCAGCCCCTGCACCATCCCGGAAGTCGGTCATCCCAACTTCACCATCGAGCCCGGCTGCATGGAGGTCGGCATCGGCCACCACGGCGAGCCCGGCATCGAAGTGGCGAAGCTCGAGACGGCGGCACAGATCGCCAAACGCACCTGCGACGTCATTCTGCCCGACCTGCCTTTCACCGCCGGCGACGAAGTCGTCGTGCTGGTGTCCGGCCTGGGCTCCACGCCGCTGCTCGAACAGTACATCTTCTACGACGAAGTCGAGAAAATCCTGACGGAGAAAGGCATCCGCGTGCACCAGGCCCTTGTCGGCAACTATTTCACCTCGCTCGAAATGGCGGGCATCACGCTGACGCTGATGAAACTCGACGACGAACTCAAGGCGTGCTTCGACTACGAATGCCACTCCATGGGCCTCACCCAATATCCTAAAGACTAATACAATGGAACGATTCTCACAGGAGGCGGGAAGCCTCATAGTCGACAGACTCATCCTGGCCATCCAGGAGAACAAACAATACCTGAGCGATATCGACGGCGCCATCGGCGACGGAGACCACGGCATCAACATGAACAAGGGGTTCACCCTCTGCCGGGAGGCCCTGGACGAGCAGTCCGGCGACCTCACCTACGGGCTGAAGACCCTCGGCAAGATCCTCATGATGAAGATCGGAGGCTCCATGGGTCCGCTCTACGGAAAATTCTTCCTGTCCATCGCCAAAGAGCTCGAAGGCGTGGCCGAAATCGGCCGCGACGAGTTCGGCCAGGCGCTCCGCGCCGCGCTGGACGCCATCCATGCCATCTCTCCGGCACAGGTCGGCGACAAGACCCTGATCGACGTGCTCGTCCCCGCGGAGCGGGCTTACAACGACGCCGTCGCCGCGGGCCTCTCCTTCGAGGCCGCGCTCGACGCCATGGACGCCGCCGCCCTCCAGGGGCGCGACAGCACCGTGGACATGGTCGCCAAGCTGGGCCGTTCGAGCCGCCTGGGCGAGCGTTCCCGCGGCGTGATGGACGCCGGATCGGCCTCCTGCTACCTGATTCTCCACACGATGGCGGACACCGTCAAAGCGCTGCTGGCAGCCTAGGTCATGCTCATCCTCCTGCTCGTCCTGGCCATCGCCTTCATCGTCGTCTCGACGACGAAGTTCAACTTGCATCCCTTCCTGGCGCTGATCATCGCCGCCATCGGATACGGGTTGAGCGCCGGCGTGCCCCTGGACAAGATCATCGCTTCGGTCAACAACGGATTCGGCAGCACGGTCAGTTCCATCGGCATCGTGATCGTGGTCGGCTGCATCATCGGGACCTTCCTCGAGGAGTCGGGCGGCGCCTACATGATGGCGCGGAGCGCCCTGCGCGTGGTCGGCGAGAAACATGTGCCGCTGGCCATGCTCCTCCTCGGGTACATCATCTCCATCCCGGTTTTCGCCGATTCCGGCTTCGTCATCCTCACGCCCCTCAACCGCGCCCTGTCCAAGAAGGCCGGGATCACGCTGGCCTGCACGGCCTGCGCCCTCGGGCTCGGCCTGACCATCACCCACTGCCTCATTCCGCCCACCCCGGGTCCCATCGCGGCGGCGGGCATCCTGGAGGCGGACCTCGGGCTGGTCATCCTCACGGGCATCGCCTCCAGTATCCTTCCGCTGCTGGTTGCGTGGCTGTTCGTCTCCCGCTGGGCCACCCGCATCTACATCGATCCGGAACCCAACGAGACCGAGGCCGACATCGAGAAGAAAGTCGCCCAGGCCCCCTCGGCCCTCAAGTCTTTCCTCCCGATCATGATTCCCCTGATCCTGATCGTTTTACGCTCCGTTTCCACCTTCCCGTCCGCCCCGTTCGGCAACGGCGCCTTCGCCCGGATCGTCGGATTCGTCGGAGAGCCGGTCATGGCGCTGCTGATCGGCATGGTGCTGGCGTTCACGCTTCCCCGAAAGTTCGAGCGCTCCATGCTGTCCGCGAGCGGATGGGTGGGAAAGGCCCTTTCCTCCGCGGCCATCATCATCATGATCACCGCGGCAGGCGGCTCCTTCGGCATGATCCTGCGTGACTCCGGCATCGCCGACGTGCTCGGCGCCGTCATTTCCCGCTTCCACCTCGGCATCTGGCTGCCCTTCCTGATCACGGCGGCGCTCAAAACCGCCCAGGGCTCCTCCACCGTCGCCATCATCACCTCGGCCTCCATCGTGGCGCCGCTGATGGGCGTGATGGGCTTCGACGCGCCGCTGGAGAAAGCGATCCTCGTCACGGCGCTCTGCGCCGGCGCGATGGTGGTCTCCCACGTGAACGACAGTTTCTTCTGGGTGGAGACCCAGATGTCCGGCATGAGCATCAAGACCGGCTACAAGCTTCACTCCCTCGGCACCTTCCTCTGCGGCCTGTCCGCCATGTTGACCATGTGCTTCATGCACGCTGTTTTCTGTTGATATCATGGAAAAGAAATCTATACTCGAAATCCCTTCGGTCTATACCGCCAATGCCTTCATCATCGACGGTGTAGCCTACGTCGGCGCCGGCTCGGAGACCACGCCGACGGTCTATCTCAAGAACCTGCAGACTGGCATGTCCAGCCTGGTGGACGGATGCCCCGGCGGGGTGATGAGTTTCGTCCCCGCCCCCGGACACCCCGAACTGTTCTACTCCGTCATGGGTCTCTTCCCGCCCTTCGTCGGGAAGGAGGCGGGCATCTTCATGCACCGTCGCACGGGCCTGACCTGGGTGACGACCAAGGCCATGGACCTGCCCTTTGCCCACCGCTGCGACATCCTCGAGAAGGAGAGTCGGAGCTGGCTGTTCGCCGCCTCCTGCAGCAAATTCAAGAAGGATCCCGCCGACTGGTCCAAGAGCGGCGAGCTGTACGTCATCCCGCTCGACAGCATCACCGGCCTCCCCGGCGAGCCGGAACTGGTCTATGATCGGATCTGGCGCCACCATGGCATGCTCAAGGCCCGCGTGGACAGAGACGACACGCTCCTGTTCTCCGGCGCGGAGGGCATCTTCTACATGGTCCGCGAAGGCGGTCAGTGGGCCGTCCGGCGCCTGTTCGACCAGGAGGTCAGCGAATTCGGCCTGATCGACCTGGACGGTGACGGACAAGACGAGCTCGTGACCATCGAGCCTTTCCACGGCAACAGCCTCAACGTCTACAAGCAGGTCGGCGGCGCCTGGCAGAAACGCTACACCGACGAACTCTGGTTCGGCCACGGCCTGAGCTGCGGCATGTTCCGGGGCGAGCCGGTCATCGTGGTGGGCAACCGCCGCGGACCGCTCACGCTGAATCTGTACCGCCGGCAGGCAGACGGATCCTTCGCCCGCGAAATCCTCGAGGAGCAGGCCGGTCCCACCCAGACCCAGGTATTTACGGCTGACGGCCGGGATTATATTCTCAGCGCCAACCAGCTCAAGAATGAAGTTGCACTCTATTATTAATCATTATGGACAATAAAACGAAACAGATAGGTCTCGTCGGACTTGGCGTCATGGGCAAGCCGATGGCCAAGAACATCCTCAAGAACGGATTCTCCCTGACCGTATTCGACATCAAGCCCGAACCGGTCCTGGAACTGGTAGCGCTCGGCGCCAAGGCGGCGGAGACGCCCGCGGCGCTGGCCGCCTCGTGCGATATCATCATCACGATGCTCCCGAACTCTCCCCACGTGGAGAGCGTCGTCTGCGGCCCGAACGGCATCCTCGAGACGATCCGGCCGGGATCTGTCTATATCGACATGAGCTCGGTCTCCCCGGTCGTCTCCAAGAAACTGTACGGCATCATGGCCGAGAAGGGCGTCGAGATGCTTGACGCGCCCGTCAGCGGCGGAGAGCCCAAGGCCATCGACGGCACGATGTCGATCATGGTCGGCGGCAAGCAGGAGGTCTTCGACTCCGTCATGGACGTCTTCCAGGCAATGGGCGAGGCCATCACGCTCGTCGGCGAGATCGGCAGCGGCAACACCTGCAAGCTGGCCAACCAAATTATGGTAGCCCTTCACCTCTCGGCCGTCGCAGAGGCGATGGTCTTCGCCGAGAAGGCCGGCGTCGATCCGGAGAAGGTGTACAAGGCCATCCGGGGCGGTCTGGCCGGAAGCACGGTGCTGGATGCCAAGATGGACAGGATTCTCGACCGCAATTTCAAACCCGGCGGTCCCATCTGGATGCACACCAAGGACCTGCTGAACGTCCGCGACGCGGCCCTCGCCATCGATGCGCCCATCCCGCTGACCACCCAGGTCCTGGAGGCTTTCAAGGCCTGCAAGTGCGACGGGCACGTGGGTGACGACCACTGCGGCGTCATCCAGTATTGGGAGAAACTCGCCAACGTAACGGTCAAACGCCGCAAATAATATGAATATTAAATTATTAAGCATCTCGCTGATGGCAGGACTCACCCTGACCGCAGGCGCCTTCGCGCAGGAATCGAAGGAAGCCGCCATGCACAACAAGGCGGCCGAGATCATCAGTCAGATGACCCTAGGCGAGAAGATCAGCATGATGATGAACAGTACGCCCGGCGTGAAACGGCTGAACATCAAACCCTACGACTGGTGGAACGAAGCTCTGCACGGAGTCGCCCGCAACGGCCGCGCCACCGTTTTCCCCGAGCCCATCGGCCTGGGTGCCACCTTCGACCCTGAGCTGGTCCGTCAGATCGGGGACATCGTTTCGGACGAAGGCCGCGCCAAATTTGAGAAAGCCCGGGAGGCCGGCAACTACAGCCGTTATACCGGCCTCACCTTCTGGGCGCCCAACGTGAACATCTTCCGGGATCCCCGATGGGGCCGCGGCATGGAGACCTACGGGGAGGATCCCTACCTTACGGGCACTTTGGGATCGGCTTACGTGAAAGGCATCCAAGGAGAGGATCCCTTCTACCTGAAGGCAGCCGCCTGTGCGAAGCATTTCGCCGTCCACTCCGGTCCGGAATCCACCCGCCACAGTTATAACGCCGTTCCCTCCCAGAAAGATTTGTACGAAACCTATCTTCCCGCTTTCGAGCGGCTGGTAAAAGACGCGGACGTAGAAGTCGTGATGGGCGCATACAACCGCGTCTTCGGCGAGAGCGCCTCCGGCAGCAAGTTCCTGCTGACGGACCTGCTCCGCAACGAGTGGGGATTCGACGGCCACGTGGTCTCGGACTGCGGCGCGATTGATGACATATACGGCGGCCACCGGATTGCTCTGGATGCGGCCGAGGCCAGCGCCATCGCGATCAAGGCCGGCCTGAACCTGGAATGCGGCAACTCCTTCCACAGCCTTAAGACCGCCATCGACCGCGGCCTCCTCACGGAAGACGATATCGACAAAGCGCTCGAGCCGCTGCTGATGACCCAGCTCCGGCTGGGCATCCTCTATGACGACCCCGACTGCCCCTATTACGGGATTTCCAGCTCCGTCGTCGGGAGTCCCGAGCATTTTGCAGTAGCGCGCCAGGCCGCCGTGGAATCCATGGTTCTGCTCAAGAACGACCGCGAGCTCCTGCCGCTCCGCAAGGATATCCAGAACGTGTATGTGACCGGCACGGCCGCCACCGACACCTACTCCATGATGGGCAACTATTATGGCATCTCCGACCACTACAGTACCTACCTGCAAGGGATTGTGAGCAAGGTGAGTGACGGGACCAATATCAACTACAAGCCCGCCTACACCATCGTCCCCACCCGGGACGTGAATCCGGGAAACTTCGCCACTGCGCAAGCTGCACAGGCCGACTACACCATCATGTTCATGGGCAACAACGGCACCACCGAAGGCGAGGAGAGCGACGCAATCAGCTCCCCCAGCATCGGTGACCGCCTGAGCATAGACCTTCCTGAAAATCAGTTGGAGTTCTTCCGGAACGTGGTGCGGATGCGCACCAGCAACAACCACCTCATCGTGGTCCTGACCGGCGGCAGCCCCGTGAACCTGCAGGAGATTGCAGCCGGTGCCGATGCCGTGATCATGGCCTGGTACCCCGGGCAAGAGGGCGGCGACGCGCTGGCCGAGCTGCTTTTCGGGGAGAAGAATTTCAGCGGCAGACTGCCGATCACCTTCCCGATTTCCTCCGACCTGCTCCCCGCCTTCGACGATTACACGATGGAGGGACGCACCTACAAGTACATGACAGACAATACGATGTACCCATTCGGATATGGCCTCTCCTACGGCAGCTGCCAGTATGGCGAGCTGTCGCTCCTCAGCCGGAAGCCCAAGCTGGGCCAAGCCGTCGAGCTGGAAATCCCGGTCTCCAATACCGGGTCCGTGAAGCGCACGGAGACGGTCCAACTCTACGTGTCGACGCCCAACGCCGGCGCGGGTGCACCCATCAGCCAGCTCGTCGCCTTCGAACGGGTCACACTGCACCCGGGAGAGAGCCGCACGCTGCACTTTACCGTTACGCCGGAGCAGATGAAGGAATTCCAGCAGGACGGCAGCGCCAGACAGCTGAAAGGATCGTACACGATCACGGCAGGCACGGCCGCGCCCACCGCGCGGTCCGAAGAACTGGGCGCCACCCTCCGAAGCGTCAGTTTCAAATTGTAGAAACTACCCTTGCGGCGAGCAGCAGGTTGCACCTGACGGGCATTTTGCGAAAGCTATTTTATTTGCCCGTCAGGGGCAACTCTGCTGCCGCCGCGGTATGCTTGCAAAGAAAACTGGGATGTACTATCTTTGCACCCGAGTTTGTGGTGTGTTGCTATGCAACTGTAAAGGGGAATCCGGTGCAAACCCGGAGCTGTGCCCGCAACGGTAATTTCCAAAAGAGTCCGAACACCTTCCACGAACAAAGTTGATACCGGTGGCCCGGGGTCAGGCTGCCCTAGCGACGCAAAATTATGTTCTTATCTACCCTTTTGATTGCGGCGGGTCTGCTGGTAGCAGAAACGCCGGACACCCTCCAGGCCGTCACCATCGTGGCCGACAAAGGTGTCGTGGTGTCCAGGACGGACACCCTCGCGCTGCGAGCCGACGGGACGGCCGCCCAGGCGCTCCTTCGTTTTCCCGGACTTTCCATCAGTGACTACGGCGGACTCGCCGGCCTGAAGAGCGTCAGCCTCCGCGGCCTCGGCACCGCCCATACCGACATCTACCTCGACGGCGTGCGCGTCAGCAATTTCCAGAGCGGTCAGAACGACCTCGGCATGCTGCCGATGGAGACCCTCGGCAGCGCCGTGGTGGACTATGCGCAGAACAGCATCTCCTTCAAGACGGCGAAGCCGGTCTTCGGCAGCCGCACCGTCACCGGTCAGATCGGTGCCCAGGGCGGCTCCTTCGGCACCTGGATGCCCTCCGGCCGCGTGGCCGTGAAGCTCTCCGAGCGCCTGGCCATCAGCGCCCATGTGGCCGGCATCATCACGAAGGGCGATTTCCCGTATGGGAATAACGGCGAGCGCCGCACCGGCAACGACCTCAAGCAGATCCGCACGGGCATCGACCTGTTCGGCAGCCTGGAAGGCGGCGAATGGCAGGCCAAGGCCTACTTCAACGGCTCCGACCGCGGCACGCCGGGTTCGATCTCCTGGCCCTCCGACGATCGCCAGCAGGACAAGAATGTCGTCGTACAGGGCTCCCTGCGCAAGGCCTTCTCCGGCCTGTACACCTTGAACCTCAGCGCCAAAGGCGCCTACGACAAGCTCTTCTACAAGAGCTCCTGGGGCGACAGCGAATATAACTTCACGGACTTCCAGCTGAACAGCTCCCACACCTTCCGTCTGACCGACTGGTGGGGTGTGTCGCTGGCTGCCGACCTGGAGCGGGGTGCTCTGAAGTCCCCCGGTCTGTATGACGCCACCCGTACGGCCGCCATCGCTGCCCTGGCCACGGCTTTCCGCCTGGGCTGGTTCAGCGCCGACCTCGCGCTCGAGTACCGCGGCACCTTCGACAAGGGCCAGCAGGCCCTGAACAGCCTCTCCCCTTCCGTGGATCTGCGCTTCACCCTCTTCGAAGGCTTCGACATCGTCGCCTTCGGCCGCCGCGCTTTCCGCGCCCCGACCTTCAACGAGCTCTATTATCCGGGCTATGGCAACCCGAACCTCAAACCGGAAGACGCCTGGCTCACGGACCTGGGCATCGACTTCCACCGGGCGCTGAACAGCAGCTGGGCCCTCGGCCTCAAGCTGGACGGTTTCTATAACTATCTGACGAACAAGATTATCTCCGCGCCGTCTGCCGACGATCCCTATGTCTGGCTGCCGTACAACGTCGGCAAGGTGCAGGCCTCGGGCCTCGACGCCGCCCTTTCCCTGCGCTATGACAACGGTCGGCTCAGCGGAGGCTTCTCCGCCCGCTATTCCTATCAGAATGCGGTGGACAAGACGCCGGACAGCTACACCTTCGACACGCAGATCCCCTACGTCGCCAAGAATACGGTCGTCCTGACGGGCGACGTCGCCCTGGCCGGCTGGCGCCTCGACGCCGTCTGGAACTGGCGCGGCGGTCGCGTCGACAGCACCGGCGAAATGCCGAACTGGAACACGCTCGACCTCACGCTGGCCAAGGATATCACCCTGGGCAATCTCGGCGTACTGAGCCTCAACGTGTCCGCCCGCAACCTGCTGAACTGCCGCTACGAACTGGTACGCGACTACCCGATGCCGGGCAGCTCCTTCCTCGGCGGATTCACCTTTAAGTTCTAGCAGCCATGCTGCTGAGTCTGCTCTATGTCCTGCTGTCGGGGATCGCGCTCCCCGTCGGAGGCATCCAGATGCAATATTTGTGGCGCAACCAGCTCGGGGATGTCTATTCCCTCGGGCTGGGCAGCGCCGCCTGTCTGGGCGCAGCCGCCGCCACGATGTCGGGCTGGTGCTCGCTGACCGTCGGGTCCTTCGTCTGCACGCTGATCTGCACGATCATCTGTTTCTTCGTGACCCTGCGGGTCTCCACGCAGAACCTGATCACCTTCGGCATCATTTTCGGCACCTTCATCGGCTCGCTCGGCACCATCGTCGTCACGAACGCCCCCACGGGCGACCTGCTCAAGCAGTACTACCTCTGGGGCGCGGCCAACTTCCACCTGGAAGGCGTCACGACCGGTGACATCATCTTCTCGCTGGTGCTGTTCGCGCTGGGCTTCAGCGCGGCGCTGTATTCGCACCGCGACCTGACGCGCCATTTCAACGGGGAGATCGAACTGCCCGCGTGGCGCAAGGCCGTGGCCCTGACGATGATCATGTTCCTCGTGACTTCGGCCGTGAGCATCTGCGGTACCATCGGATTCATTTCCCTGGGCGTACCGAACCTCAGCCGCATCATGTGCAAGAGCACGGACATCCGCAAGCACTACCTGCTCTCCAGCGCGATGGGAGTCGGGCTGCTGCTGATCACCTATGTGGTGGTGGAATACGTGAACTTCGGCATCTACCTGCCGGTCAGCGCCACGATGGCCATCATCGCGCTGCCCCTGACGGTATTCCTGTTCACGCGGAACGATTCATCCAAGGCAGCACATTAAAAAATGAATCCCGGGCTTGACCCGGGATTTTTTATTTACTTTTCTTGGCGGCTTCCTTCAGCCCCAGGCGGATATTCTCAATGACAGCCTTCGAAGAGTAAGTGGCACCGCTCACGGCGTCCAGCTTCACTTCGGAGGCTTCTTTGATGCTCTTGCCGATGAGCGCCGTGAAGATGGAGCTCTCCTTCACCCGCTGGAAGAAACCGGGGCTCTCGACGTTCGGCAGGGCCTCGATTTTCTCGATCTTGCCGTTCTTGACGGTGATTTCGACAGGGGTCGGACCGGCATAGCCGAGGACGTCCTTGCCCAGGGTTTCGGTATTGATGACGAAAGAGTTTTCTTTCGGTCCTTTGCAGGCCGCAGCGACACTCAGACTGACGAGTACGCAGGAGAGAAGTACTATTACACGTTTCATACGACAAAGATAGCTTGTATTTTCGCCTCCGGCAATCCCCACAAATGATTATTCTGCCAGGAGCAGCGCGCGCAGCTCCGACGCCGTGTCCACGATCTGCGGGGCGTCACCCAGCTCCGTGCGGGTGCGGAAGCCCCAGCTCACCGCCACGCAGGAGACTCCGGCATTCGCCGCCGTCGCGACATCGGTCGCGGAATCGCCCACCATCACCGTTTCCTGCACGGACACGCCCGCCTGCGTGCGGATCTCCTCCACGACGGCCGGATCCGGCTTCAGCGGCGCGCCCGGCCGGCTGCCGAGCACGGTGGTGAAACGGATGTCCGGAAACATCCGGCCGACCAGCTTCTCCGCACCGGCCTGGAATTTATTGGAAGCCACGCCCAACAGCACGCCTTTCGCCTGCAGCTCCGCGAGCAGCTCCGGGACGCCCGGATAGGGACGGGACTGCTCGTCGATATGTTTGATATAATAGGTCAGGAAAACCTCCAGCAGCGCATCCAGCGCCTGCTCGTCCTCGCGCATCGCTTCCGGCATCGCCTGCTTCATCAGATTGCGCACGCCGTGCCCCACCATCCCCCGGAACGCCTCCGGCGCATGCTGCGGCAGGCCCTTCGCGGCCAAGGCGGCATTGGCGGCCGCCCCCAGATCCGCAATCGTGTTCACCAGGGTACCGTCCAGGTCAAAAATCACCAGTTTGTTTTTCATGGCGCAAAGATACACCCAATTTTGTTGAAAAACGTTTGCAAGTTTCAAAAAAAGCAGTACCTTTGTAATCCCAAACGGGAAACGGGGTATTAGCTCAGTTGGTAGAGCGTTTGAATGGCATTCAAAAGGTCAGGAGTTCGATT
>JBGUOB010000007.1:0-2242 GCA_045117755.1 Candidatus Cryptobacteroides sp. | reverse complement strand
TGAGCGGCATCGACTTTACCGATCCCGCCGACGTCAGCAAGTACGACGTGGTCAACAAGGACACCGCTGAGTGCGTCGAGGGCGTGGGCGTCACCCTGACTCCGACGGCCGACGCCTTTGAGCCCATCGGCGGCGGCTTCGGCGGCGGCGAGGCCACCCCGTCTGAGCCCAAGGATCTCATCCTGGTGCCCGTGAACGGCGACTGGACCGGCGTCCTGCAGGTCGAATATGACCCGAACGGAGTCACCTTCGCCATGAGCAGCTACTTCTCCTTCCTGGCCATGGCCGGCGACGATTATCAGGATATGGTCGGTATCCGCGGCACGAACAACGTCTTCCAGGATTACCTGCGGCAGGGCGGCGTCATTGCCCAGCCCACCGTGGAGACCCCCGGCTGGGGCGCCACGCCCACCAACGGCTTCACCGAGGCCGGCACCTACTGGCTGAAGCTGGAGAAGGAAGGCGACACCTACTTCGCCTCCTGGTCCGCCGACGGCGAGACCTTCACCGAGCTGTTCAGGCTCGAGGGCACCGGCATCGAGGCTGAATACATCGTCATCGACGCCTACAAGACCAGCACCTTCAGCTTCGGCGGCGACGCCAGCTGGCTGTTCACCCTGAAGAACCTCGAGCTCGAGGGCGGCGGCACGCCCGCGATCCAGCTCGACAAGAAGGCGATCCGCGCGGCCATCCGCGAGGCCAAGGCAGTGCCCAGAAGATACTACCTTGAGGAATCCCTTGCCAAGATGGACGAAGCCCTCGCGGCGGCGGAGGACGCCCTGGCCAACGCCACCACCCAGGAAGAGCTGGATGCGGCGGCCGAGGCTCTGAACGCGGCCATTGCCGCCCTGGAGCGCAACCCGAACCTGCCCAAGTACAACGTCACCTTCGACTTCAACTATCCCGGCGCGCCGGAGCCCGTTGTGGTCCAGGTGGAGGAGGGCAAGACGGTGGAGCCCATCGAGGCGCCCGAGCGCAGCGGCTACACCTTCTCCTACTGGGGCACCGAAACCAGCTCCTGGTGGGGCACGCAGATCAGCCGCTATGACTTCAACACCCTGATCACCGGCGAGCTGACCCTGAAGGCCAGCTGGACCAAGGATTGGAATCAGATGTACTCCCTGGCCGAGGAATACGCCGACTTCTTCCCCTTCGGCAACTTCGGTACCCAGAGCCCCAACGGCGATCAGGTTACCCGCGAGTACAACACCTACTCCGGCAACTCCGGCAAGATGACCTACAACTTCGGCGCCAACGAATCCAAGAGCGCCTATGACGCGGCGGTGGCCGCCATCGAGGCCGACGATTCCCTCACCGAAGAAGAGAAGGCCGCCAAGATCAAGGAAGCCGACGGCAAGGTATCCCTCGGCGCCAACAACCCGCTGGAGGGTGACCTGAACCGCATCCAGCAGTGGAACGAGCAGCATCCCGAGGGCCCGAAGAAGTACTACCGCCAGCACGTCATCGCCTGGCACGGCTCCGAGCAGGCCCCCGCCTTCTACCACGAGGGCTTCGACACCAGCAAGCCGCTGGCCTCCAAGGAGGTCATGAATGCCCGTCTCGACAGCTACATCGAGGCCATGTTCAAGCGCTACCAGCCCTGGGACGACATCATCATTTCCTGGGATATCGTCAACGAGGCCCTGGACGATTACAACGGCATGGTCCGCAACGGCTGGAACGGCTCGAGCTGGGGCGAGACCCAGCTGGACGACGCATCCAACCAGTCCAGCGCCTGGGGCACCATCTACCGCATGAAGGACGCCGAGGGCAATCCCGTGACGGATCTGTCCGAGGAGCGCCTGCAGTACGAATCCGAGTGGATCCGCGTGGCCTTCGCCTCCGCCCGCAAGTGGCAGAAGGAGCTGGGCGTCCACTGGAAGCTGTACTACAATGACTACATGAACTCCAGCATGCTCTATGAGCCCAAGATGACCAACACCCTCAAGATGCTCAAGCCCATCTATGAGGCCGGCAACATCGACGGCTACGGCATGCAGGCCCGTCTGTCCACCGCCTATCCCGACACGGAGCTGCTCCGCTACCAGATCGAGGAAGGCCTGAAGGTCGCCGACGAGGTCAGCTTCTCCGAGGGCGACGTCCGTACCGACTTCGAGGTCAACCCGAAGTACGATCCCGAGAAGCCGACCCGCCGCGTCCAGGAAGGCGACGAGGAATATGCCGAAGGCGGCTCCGGCTCCTGGAGCCAGCGCAGCCAGCAGAACGGCAACACCTACGACGT
>JBGUOB010000006.1:0-1984 GCA_045117755.1 Candidatus Cryptobacteroides sp. | reverse complement strand
AGGTCGCGTGGAGGAGCCGAAGGATGCTGTTTCCCGTCAAAAGGCGAATCCAGGGAGGATGGCTGTCATGTTGGGAGGCTTGCGCTTTCTTGGTCTGCCGGATATGAATCTCGTGCGCTCCAGTCGCAATAGTTCGCGGACGTTTGCGACGAATGGCCGGAAGCTCTCGACAATCTCGCCGAGGCTGTCTTTCATTGTTTTGAGCAGGCGTTTTGTCTCTTCGCCGCAGTTAGGCAAGACATGCGCAAAATAGGAATAGGCGAGTGTACACAATGCAAGAAGGTTTTCCAGCCGCTTGAAAGTCCTTACGCGCGCGTCCTCTATGGAGAAGCATTGTTTGACATCCTGGAACAGCACTTCGACGCTCCAGCGGCGGAAGTAGGCGTTTGCCGCAAGAATCGCGGCCTTTTGCATGGCATCCGGCGTTGCGTCCTGCGGAACGAAATTCAGTGCGTAGAGATAGAGAGTGCTGCCGCCGAACGAACTCGACACGACGAGGACTGGCTGGTGCGAGTCTCCGACCGGGAAACTTCCCATCTTCCACCCGACCACGGCATCGACGCGCCGCGTCGGGGAGCTTAGCACGGTGCGGACGTGCGGGATGTCCGACATGTCTTGCTCGAAGCCCCGCCCAGAGCCGAAGAGATCGCGCGTCATAGTCTTGATCCGCACGACGCTGCGGTGCCCGGATCTTATGGCGTGGGCAATAAACCCCTCGCTGTCGAAGCCTCTGTCGTGGACAGGGATGCCGTTGTCGCCGACGGCGCCGACGATAGCGTCGAACAAAGCCGTCTCGGCATCAAGAAGGCCTTTGCGTCCCTTCAGGAGCGCGAGACGCAGCGGTGCCGCCCTCTTGCGCAGTACGACTGCGGCGCACAGCAAGGAGTGTCCCATGGCGACTACGCCGCGGGACGCGTCATAGCCCATCTCCATGCCCTCCATGCCAGCACCTCCGAACTCTTTTGAGATGTCTCCGGAGTCCACTGCGATGGTTGTGTCTCGTCCGACCATCTCCAAACCTTCTCGCCAAAGATGGTCGCGCACTGGAGATGCAAAGTCGTATCGCGCGAGCCATCCCGACACCTTCTCCTGACGCCCCTTCTTCGACGTCGCGTCGCCGTCCATGGCTGCGGCGATGTCTGTCACGAGCGCGCTTCCATTACGCACGACAGCGGAGAACAAGGTGTGCGCCGCACCTTCTGCCACTTTGCCAAACGCCGGGAAAACCTTTCCGAGAAACGCGTTCGACGTGCGCTCCACAGCCTTTTTTGCTATATTACTTGCCACGGGGAGACTCCTTTTCTGGGTTTTTCAACGCTATTATAGCGTATTCAGGAAAAGTCTCCCCGCCTTTTTTTCTGTCGTGGAAATTTATTTCATCCCTATTTTATAGGACTCTGACAGACATCTGGGATAATTTATCCCGGATTTCCCGGGATAAGGGTGTAATTGCTTTCCGTCGCTTGCCAGTTTCTGCGTATTATGGTAGAATTTTGGCAAATGCTGAGACCGATTGCCACAGATACGCACGATTTCCCGTCATTGCGGCGGGACGGGTGCATTTATGTCGACAAGACGATGTTCATCCATCGCCTTGTTTCGACGGTCGGCTCCAAACTCTTTTTCGTGTCGCGTCCGCGCAGGTTCGGGAAGTCGCTCACGATATCCGCTTTGAAGGCGCTTTTCTCCGCCCGGCGCGAGCTTTTCGAGGGTCTCGCCATCGACAAGACGGACTGGAAATGGGAGAAATACCCCGTCATCCATTTCGAGTTCAACGATCTGACTACGACGAGCATCGAGGAATTCAAAAGTTCGCTCGACCACCATGTGGTGCGAAAGCTCGAAGAAGCGGGATTCGCTTGCGACAGATCCCTTCCGCCCGAAGAAAACTTCGGCAATGCGATAGAAACGCTGTCGCGTGAAAACGGCGGCAAGGGCGTCGTCATCCTCATAGACGAATACGACGCGCCCGTGGGGCATTGCC
>JBGUOB010000005.1:0-1935 GCA_045117755.1 Candidatus Cryptobacteroides sp. | reverse complement strand
CTGCAGTTCATCGAACATGGCGTGCTGAACCTCGTGACACAGGCTGAACAGATTGGCCACATGTCGCAGACGCTCTCGAACTCCGTGCTCGACAACTATCACCACCTTGGCGATGCTGCCAGCATTACCGACGGTCTACACTACGACCCGTCGCTGAAGCCTTACGAGGTCAGTGCCGACGGCAAGCGCAGCGGTACGCCCGACGATATGTGGGCCTTCACCACCCGCAATCCACGTCTCGACCTGCAGGCCGCTGGCGTCTTCACCTCCGCTGCCCGCGTGCTCAGAGGCTATAACGACGAGCTGGCCGACCGCGCCCAGAAGCAGGCAGACCGTCTGCGCAAAGAAGCCAACGAACTGCTCAGTAAGCGTCCCAACCGTCGCGACCGCCAGGCCGATGGCGACAACGACTGGCTGACGGGAACTGGTGACGGAAACTACCGTAACGTGGCCCGTAATTTGCAGACCATGCTCGACAGCATTCCTATGAAGGATGCCGCCTACAAAGAGAAGCTACGTCCCGCCGTCAAGCAGTACTTGGAATACATACACAGCTTTGACAAGGAGAATCCCTACGGTGTGCCTATCGGCCTTGGCAACTGGGCGGGCGTGAATGCCGTCCTGAACTTCGGTATTACCGTCAACTATGCCCACATCTACTTCCCCGATATCGTCAGCAAGGATGAAGTCTATCGCGTGGCCAACTGGCTCTACGGCTGCCATCCTTACCACAACTACTCGTTCGTGGCCGTAGTGGGTGCCGCGCGTCCGAAGCAGGTGTTCTACGGCAACAACCGCGCCGATTTCTCGTTCATTCCCGGCAACGTAGCCCCAGGCCTGCTGTTCCGCAAGCCCGATCACTTCGAGAACTACGACGACTGGCCCTTCCTGTGGGGACAGAACGAGGGTACCATCGCCGGCAACACGCAGTACATCATCTTCGGTTCATCGTTCAGAAACATCGTCGCACCTCAATAACCAGCTATGACGTTATTCGACAAGATACGGACGTCGTTCACCACCCAACTGACGCTCTGGGTGGCGAGTCTGGTGATGGTCATCAGCGTGGTAGCCGTCGGACTGCTGGCGATGTTCTCGCAGGACGTCATCTTCGACGAAACGGTGGACGCGACTTTGCAGGCTATGGAAACGACGGCTCTCAGGATAGACAACACGCTGCGCCAGAACGAGATGTCGGCGCGATTGGAAGGCGGACAGGTGCGGGTGAACCGCGCGGCCATCGACCGGCTGATAGATGAGAACGGCTGCCTGGAAAAGCTGCACCGGACACTGCCCAACGCCGAGCTCTACGTCACCCGCCGCGACAGCACTCAACTCGGGATATTCATCGCCGGCCAGGAGAGCGGCTACCGGAAGATAGTGCACGAGGACCGCGAGATGTTTATCTTCACCCAGCCACTGGGCGACCGACCGTTTGTGCTCACGGCGGTCTGTCCGGCGGAGGATGTCTATGGCCGCTACTCACGCATGCAGTGGTTCCTACTGCTCAGGGGCGTGGCCGGCGTGGTGATTCTGTTGATTGTTCTCTACATCGTTGTTGGCCGGCACCTGCGTCCACTGCACTGGCTGGCCGACTCCGCACAAAGCATCGCCAACGGTAACCTCGACACGCCGATACCCGATGCACACCACGAGCACGAGGCGGGCCGCCTGCAGAACAGTCTGGCCAAGATGCAGCAGGCGCTGAAGGCCTACATGACGGAGATGCAGCAGAAGCAGGTGACGCTCAGTAAGCAGAACGCCGACCTGAAGGCCGCCTACGCCGAGGTGCAGGCGTATGAGGAGAAGAAGACGAACTTCATGCATGATATGACGGCGCAGATGGCCCGGCCAGTGGAGCGACTCTGTCAGGAGGCTGAGACCATCTGCCACGACGCTGCCACGATGACGCGCGAGGAGATGGCGCAGCGGCAG
>JBGUOB010000004.1:0-1972 GCA_045117755.1 Candidatus Cryptobacteroides sp. | reverse complement strand
TCCATGCCCTTCTCGGCGATGTATTGCCGGTCGTCGGCAGAGAGATGAAAGCGCGAGCGGAACTTCGACTTTGCGAGCCGCCTAAATGCATTCACCCTTCCCGCAAGAGTCGTCATAAGGGCATCAATCCGCCAATTAGACGGCGACTCTTCCCGACAGCTCCAGCGCGCGCGCCAGCTGGTCGGGGCAGGAAGTTCCAATAGTCTTGAATGCCGTCATTTGTTCCTCCTTTTTCTTGCTACCTTCCCATCATTCCAACCCTTCGCAAAGGTACGTATGAACATTCTTCTTGTTCGTGCAGATAATTCTACCATCCATGAAGTCGATGCCGTAGTATTCCAGCGATTCTTCGGCGTACCGAAAGAGTGCGTCAGCTCGCCATGCATACCACTCCTCGGCCCGAGTTTGCCACTTTGCTGACTGACTAATCTTCAAAATGTTGCGGCCCCTATTGACCGAAGTGCACAATCTATTGTATAATATCTTCGTTGTTATCAAATTATCACATTGCTACGCCTATGCACATCGAACAATACAGGTCAAACAGTCGCGCCTATCTGCGTCTCGTCAGCGGGAAGCGGATGAAGGACTCGCTGGGCCGCCCAATAATCGGCAAGCGAATCGTCCTCAGCCTCGGCGCGCTTGCGAAGCACGACGACGGCAAGCCAGACTACCTGAGGCGGCTGCGCGAGTCCTTCGCCGAAGGCAGGCCGCTCATCAAGGAGCTCGAGCCGTACGTCGACCAGGCGCCCGTGCGCAGGTGGACGGTCACGTTCGAGCGCGGCGACGCGAAGTGCATCGGCGAGCCGAAGCGGCTGGCCCCGTGCGTGCTCGACCCGGTCTTCCGCGCGCTCGGCCTCGACGAGCTCTTCGCGAGCGTCAAGTGCGCCTCGCGCATCAAATACGACCTCACGGGGATCGTGCGGCTGCTGACCTACGGGCGGATCATCGACCCGGAGTCGAAGTGGTCGACTATGGGGCAGAACGGGCAGTACTACACTCCGCTCGTCAAGAGCACCAACCCCGACAACGTCTATGACGCGCTCGACGTCATCTACGCGAACCGCAGGCAGATTGTCCAGCGCATGAACACCTGCATCACCCGCAGTATCGGCAGAAGTCCAAGCACCGTGTTCTACGACGTGACGAACTTCTTCTTCGAGACCGCAAGGCCCGACGCCGACTTTGAGGACGAGGACGGGAATGTCGTGACGGGGCTGCGGAAGTTCGGCGTCAGCAAGGAGAACCGCAGACAGCCCATCGTCCAGCTCGGGCTCTTCCTCGATGACAACGGCATCCCGATCTCGTTCGCGACCTTCCCTGGCAACACGCTCGACCACCACACGCTCAGGCCCGCGATGGACGAGACGGTTGGGGACCTCGGCATCAAGCGCTTCGTGCTCGTCGCGGACCGCGGGATGTACTCGGGGACGAACATGCATGCGGTGTGCGAGGCCGGAAACGGCTATATCGTCTCGAAGAGCCTGAGGAAGACGGACAAGGCAGAACGCGCATGGGCCATTGACCCCAAGGGCTACACCGTCGTCAGCGAGAAGTTCCGTCACAAGTCGCGCATCGTGAAGCGCGTCGTGAAGGACGAGAACGGCAAGAAGCACGAGATCCGGGAGAAGGTCGTAGTGTACTGGAGCAAGGCGTTCTACGAGCGCGAGAGGAACGAGAACAGGTCGTTCATGGAGTTTCTGCAGAAGCTCAGGGAGAATCCCGGCAGCTACCGCATCTCCTCCGCGCACAGCAAGGGGCTGCGGCGCTTTCTCAAAAAGGAGTACGTCAACAAGATCACGGGCGAGAAGGTCAATTCGGCGGACCTGGTGCCGATGATCGACGAATCCAAGCTAAACGAGTTCAACGAGCTCATGGGCTACTACCAGATAGTCACTTCGGAGCTTGAGATGGGCGACCGCGAGGTGATAGAGAAGTACCACGGCCTCACGCAGATCGAAGACCAGTTCCG
>JBGUOB010000003.1:0-2579 GCA_045117755.1 Candidatus Cryptobacteroides sp. | reverse complement strand
GTAGAGATTCCCGGAGCCAGAGGTCGTCACTTTGAGGCGAACAGGACAGAGGCAGCCACCGCTTCAGCGGCTTGGTCTTGGCAGGTTGTCGGGGAAATGCTAAACTGGGAGGTCGACGGGGTCGGTGGAAGCTTGCTTGATTCCCATCGCCGTCGGTGGTTCTGCCGCAGCATTTTCCGACGTCCTGTCAAGACTGGCGGGAACAGGAATGTCTGCCCCGGATTCGGACGGTTCTCTTCCAGGATCACCAATCGTTCATGCCGCCTGTCTGAAAAACATCCTTCTACAGGTTTCCGGAGGCCAGCCGCCGGGATTGGCGGTGTAGACCCGAATCCGGTTGTAGTAGACGAACACGTACCGGAACACCAGCGATCTGACCTCCGCCATACTCAGGCGGTAGGCGGAAATCCTGTAGATCAGTTCCTTCTTCAGCGTCGCGAAGAAGCTCTCCATCCGGGCGTTGTCGTAGCAGTGAGCCACACCGCTCAG
Organism: Candidatus Cryptobacteroides sp.; assembly: GCA_045117755.1. Lineage (GTDB taxonomy): Bacteria > Bacteroidota > Bacteroidia > Bacteroidales > UBA932 > Cryptobacteroides. The sequence continues at coordinate 2,090 of JBGUOB010000003.1, read as the reverse complement.
GCTCTGCGTCAGGCCCTGCCGGGCAAGCTCCGCGCGAAACGCTTCGCTGGTGTACTGGCTCCCGCGGTCGCTGTGCAGGATGGCGTCCCGCACGGGGAATCTGTCGGCCATGGCCTTGACGGTATCGACACACAACTCTTTCTTCATGTTGTCCCGCATGCACAGCGAGAGGATCTCGCCATTGAAACAGTCCATGATCGGGGAGATATACAGCTTACCGTCCCTGCACTGCACCTGGGTGATGTCCGTCAGCAGCTTTGTAAAGGGCTTGTCCGCGTGGAAATCCTGCTTCAACAGGTTCTCTGACATCATCGCCGCCGGGTCTGCCTTCGTCAGTCCCTTCGGCCTGCGCCTGCGCTCGTGAAGCCAGCCGCGCTCCCGCATGATCCGCTTCACCCGCCGCAGCCCGGCCTTCATGCCCCGCTGATTAAGCGCCTGCTGCATCCGCGGCGCGCCGTAGTTCCCGTTCTGTTCGTGTTCATCCAGAATTTCCCGCATCATCGCCGAAAGAAGCGCGTCCCGACTCGGCCTGTTCTTGCCTCGCAGATACCGATAGTAGCCCGACTCGCTCACACTGACTGCCTTGCACAACTCATGGATGTTCCATCGCTGCGCTCGCCGTTCGATGTAGGCATACCTCAGTCTCGCCGCTACTTCCTTCGGCTCTCGGCGAAAAAACCCAGCGCGTCCTTCAGTATCTCGTTCGCCCGCTTCAGCTCGCCGACTTCCTTCTCCAGCTCCAGTATACGACGTTCCTTCTCATCTATGGGTAGTCGCTTGTGCCCGCTGCCCACAAACGCCTGGCTGCCCCGCTCCTTCCGCGCTGCCCGCCAGTCCGCCAGCGTCCAGTAAGGTATCCCAAGCTGCGCCGCCGCCTGCTTCACCCCGATCTCGTCCGACAGTCGTACTGCTTCTTCCTTGAAACTCTTCTCGTATGCTGTCATCTTCCTCACCTTCCTGTGCTTCTTATTCTATCACTTCTTGGTGAGTTCTGCGACTGTACGATTATGATACCACTCCACCCCGTCGGTGGGGCCGGCAGGTCCAAAGCAGGGAACAGGAATAGTGGCTGCCGCGTTCTCTGCCTTGCCCTTTAGTGACGCTGTTCCCTCAATTACAACAGATCAAACATACTCACCTGCCGGGCCTGGGAGCTGCTCCAATGGCGGCTCATTTCGTCGATGGCCTGGTCGGTGAGCCCGTCGAAGGGCAGCGCGCCCTTGGCGATCAGGGGGCGGTTGCCCTCGTAGCCCTGCCAGGCGTACACCCAGTCGCAGGTGTGGTTTTGCAGGGCGTCGGTCTCGCCGCGGCGGCCGTCGGTGTTGAATATGAACACCGCGTCCGCCAGGGCGAACAACAGCTTGTTCCGGGCGATGGCATGGCTGACGGTGAACAGCGCGTCGGGATGCTCCGCCGACAGCACCGCCGCCCTGCCCCCGCCCACCATTTGGGCGATCGTGTCGTTGGTCAGGTGCTCGTGCATGCCGCCGCCCAGCACGTCGATCAGCGTGCCGCCGCCCTCGCAGAGCAGGGTGGCCGACAGCCGCGCCACGCCCGGCTCGCCGCCGGTGACCACCGCGTAGCCCAGCCGGGTCGCTGCGCACACCAGCGTCTGCACCGCCTGGCGCGCCTGGGGCGTGGTGCGCACGCCGCTGATGCCGGCGATGGCGATGGTGGGCCGATCCAGCAGCGCTATGTCGCCACAGCGATACAGCGCGGGCGGGGCCGCGTCCTTCAGCTTCGTCTCCAGCCGGGCGGGATAGCCCTGGTCATACCGGGTGATGATGTCGATGCCCTCCGCGCCGTAACCGTCCAGCGCGTAGGACAGCTGTACCCCCCGGTGCAGCAGCGTGTAGGCCCGATAGCTCTCCTCCTCGGACAGCCCCAGCTCCATCATCAGGCCGCTGATGTCCACATCCAGCAGCGCGCCGATCGTGCGGTACCGCGAGGCGCGCGCCGCGGCCTCGAAGCGCCGGAATTCCTGCACGCCGAAGGGCCGGGCGTATTCCTCCTTGTTCGGCGAGAGCGCCAGGGTCAGCAGCATCGCGGCGTAGGCGTCGTCGGTATGGCCCATACATGAGCACCCCTTT
>JBGUOB010000002.1:0-157394 GCA_045117755.1 Candidatus Cryptobacteroides sp. | reverse complement strand
GCGGCGGAAAAGCGGAGCCGGAATTGGTTTTTCGAGCAACTGCACGAAAAATAATTCCGGGCCGCCCGTCTGGAAGACTCCGCCCGCCGTTCAGAAAAACTTTTTTGGCGGGATGCCGAAAATGTTCTATCTTTGCGTTCCTTAATGACCAGCGCAAAGAGTCGGGAGATTAGCTCAGTTGGTTCAGAGCACTTGCCTTACAAGCAAGGGGTCACTGGTTCGAACCCAGTATCTCCCACCCATCTACTATTCGGGGATGTTCTGGTTTTGACAGCACTGATTTCGGATGGTAAGCACGTCGGGCGTAGGGGGCTGGCCCGTTAATCCCAGTCTTCGAGCCATAACTGGCAACTACAATTATTCATACGCTTGCTAATCTCCAAGAGATTGAGCATCAATCGCTTCCGCCTAGGCTGCGGAACGACGTATATCCCTCCTGCTTTAGGCCGGTTCAGTCAGGATCCAGGGGTATCATCAAAACCGGATGCGCGGCTCAGACGCCTCTAAGGGACGCTAAGATTCAGAGGATAAGCCCGCAGTGGCCTGCCTTCCGGCAGCTTCGGGCCGACAATTAAAGAAAGGATAAGCGTGTAGAAAGCTACCTGGGGCTTTGTTTGGACGGCGGTTCGACTCCGCCCATCTCCACAAAAAATGCTGGCCAACTGGCCAGCATTTTTTGTTTAAACAGAAGCGATCATCAAACGGCCTTTGCCGGCGAGCGGCGCTTCGATCCTCAGGCCCTTGGCGTGCAGCAGGATTTCCATACCGGTGGCGCCGTAAGGAAGATGGCAATAGGTGCTCTCCGGAATCAGGATACGGCCGCCTGTGCGGACTTTCCGGAAGAGCGTGAAAATCTGCTCGGTGACGCTCTCCGCATCCGCGAAGGACTCCGGCCGGTTCAGGTCCAGGATCGCATTGTCGAAGCTGTCGTAGGCGGCATTCAGTCCGTCGCCGGACACCACGACCGCATTCGGCGCATCCGTCTCCGTGTCGCTGAAGGCCAGGGTGGCGCCGTGGCAACCGGCTTCCTGGATCAGGGCTTCGAGCGGAATCCGCGCAGCTGGCCGAACCGCCGATTCCGGCGAAGTCTGGTTGAAGAGCATCTGTGAATATTGCATCTCCAGGCGGTGCAGGAAGGCGCAGTCCTCCATCACCACACGCTCGTCGTCGTGCACCAGATAGGCGGTGCCGCCGGACGTTTCCAGATCGCGCGTGCGCGTCAGGAAAGGATCACGCCCCAGGCGGTCGAAGGAGCCGCTGTAGAAGCTGGGCAGCTGCCGCACCAACTGAAGGACCGGCGCCGACTCCAGCGTGACGTCGTCCGGCAGGATGAACAGCTTGATGACGCCCTTGCGGAGCGGGCGGTACGGCGCCAGGCGGTCCCGTTCGAATTTGACGGGATCCACGTAAGCGTCCAGCGCGCAGTCGGTCTCGTGTTCGCCGAAGACCATCTCCGCATAATGGCGCTCCAGACCGGCGCCCATCGGCCGGCAGTTCACCTCGATCAGCACGGGACCTTTCTCATCGACCATGTATTCCCCGTGCACCGGCCCGTACTGCAGGCCGATGGCATCCAGCACGTCGTAAGCATAGCGCACCAGTGCAGAATGGCCGATGTCCAGGCGGTTGATGGATTCCGCATAATTATATACATTGGTGCCGTTCATCTGGATCTTGTCGTAGGCCCACATGGACACCAGCCGGTGCTTGCCGGCGCAGGACACCGTGTTGACGATATATTCCTTTCCGATGATGCGCTCCTGCATCAGGATGGCGCCCACGTTCTCGTCGGCGGCAGAAAGCGCCAGCTCCTGCCGCACGGCCTCCATCATCTCGTCGTAGCCTTCGCAGAGGTGTACGCCCAGCGTGGCGGCGCTGCGGGCGCGTTTGATCACGGTATGCGTGGTGCCGAGCTCCTCGTAAAACGCCTTCGCTTCGGCCTCGCTGCAGATCAGACGGCCCCGGATGGCGCGTACGCCGTGGTCTGCCAGGGCCTGGTGCATCTCGTTCTTGCGGGTCATCTTGCCGATGATGGACCAGGGATTGCCGGGCAGCCCCAGGTCATCAGCCAGATGTGTGGCGAGTTCGACGCCGAACTCGCTCCCCGCGACGACGGCCACGGGATCATAGGCGCGGACCTGCGCCAGGATGGACGCATAATCCTTGTCCGGCGAGATGACCGGCGTGCCTTTCGGCAGGCGGCGGCGGACATCCGCCTGCAGCGCCTGGAACTGCGCGCGCTCCTCTTCCGTACCGGGATACAGGGCCTCCAAAACGACAGGCTGATAGCCCCGCACGAGCGCATCATCCACATAATTGAACCCGGTCGAAAGGACTTCTACAACAACAATATTCTTCTTCATATGCTAAGGTAATCCGGACAAATTTACGGAAATATTTACTATTTTCGCATGAACATTGAACACGAATGACACTAAAACACGAGATGATCACGAGAACGGGAACGGCGGTCCTGCTTGCCCTGCTGCTGAGCCTCAGCGCGGCGGCGCAGCCGAAGATTACGCAGCTGTATTTAGACACGCGCGCGTCCTTCCACCAGGAGTGGAACGGCGGGCACCACAACAGCCAGTTCACCGGCGACCACTTCAACCTGAACGTCCGCGGAACACTTACGGACAATATCGATTTCCGCATCCGCCAGCGCCTTAACAAAAAAGTTTTCGACGAGCGTAACATGTTCAACGCCACGGACTTCCTCTATCTCCGCTGGCAGGCTACGCCCAAGCTGGCGCTGACCGCGGGCAAGAACGCCCTCTTCATCGGCGGCTACGAATTCGACGCCGTTCCGATCGACGTCTACTACTACAGCAACTTCTGCAACAACCTCTATCAGGGCTATTCCTTCGGCGTCAGCGCCGAATACGAATTCCTTCCGGGCCAGCAGCTCGCCTTCCAGTTCTGCAATTCTCCCCTCTCGCTGGGCTTCCAGAACCTGTACGCCTACAACCTCGCGTGGTTCGGCCGCTTCGCCTCCTGGTGGAGCACCATCTGGAGCGTGAACATGGTGCAGGACGAATACAAGCGATTCATCAACTACATCGCCCTGGGCAACCGCTTCATTTTCGGCCCGCTGGCCATCGACGTGGAGTGGATGAACCGTGCCAGCTTCCGCCAGCGGAACTTCTTCTCCGACTTCATGGTCATCTCCAAAATCATCTGGACTGTCGGGAAATGGAACCTCTGCGCCAAGGCGGGCTACGAGGAGAACGCCTGGGAGAATGTAGACGCGGACGGCCGGGCTTACGACCTGGCGGTCGCGCCCGGCACGCGCAACATCTACGCCGGCTGCGGCGTGGAATTCTTCCCCCTGCCCGACCGGGACAAACTGCGCCTGCACGCAGTCTACTTCAAGAGCAGCTCGATCGGCGTCGACAATTTCGACATCGGCATCACCTGGCGATTAGATATCATCAAGCGGTAATTTGCAACCGGGTTGCACGGATTAATCGGGATCTTTGCGTCATCAATTGAACGACCATGTCCCGAAAAGAAACCGTCATCGCCACCGCCCTGCTGATCATCTTCGGCACCGGCATGCATTTCGTGCACCACGCGCCCTTCTTCAACCATTTCTGGGGTTATATCTTCCCCGTTGTCGAAAGCGTGATGGCGCACATGAAGATGGTCTTCTACCCCATGTTGCTGCTGGCGCTCTATCTGGTCGTCAGCCGGCGCGACATCAAGGAAATCGGCGCGCCCGTCCTGGGCGGCCTGGCCGTCATGCCGATGATCGTGGCCGCCTTCTTCGCCTACTGGGTGTTCGTCCGTCACGAGATCATGGCGCTGGACATTGTCATCTACATCGCTTCCGTGGTCGGCGCGGTGCTCCTGGCCCGGCGCTGGCGCGAGAGCCGTTTCGTGCGGGAGAAATGGCCGCTCTGGATCGTCGTAATCGTGATCGGCATCTTCGTCACCGGCTACCTGACGTACCACGCCCCCGCGTGGATCATCTTCGCTGATCTGGGCTAGGAATTACTGCATCTGACGCAGGAGCACCTCGATGCCGGGCAGCAGCTCCGGCAGCTCGGAGAGTTCGGTATTCGAGAAATGATACGGGATCAGGACGCGGGGCTTGAGGACCTTCGCGGCCTTGACGCACTGCTCCACGGTCATCGTATATGGCTGGTTCACAGGCAGGAAGGCAATATCCACATCCTCAATCTCGGCGAGTTCAGGAATGTCTTCCGTGTCGCCTGCCACATAGATGCGCAGGTCTTCGATGTCGAAGACGTAGCCGTTGTCGCGGCCCTTGGGATGGAAATTCGTATGACCCTCGCTGTAATTATAGGCCGGAACGGCCATGAACTGAATGCCGCAAGGGAGTTCACCTTCATCCCCGTTGACCTGGGCGATGCCGAAGCCCAGCTGCTCGATGCTGCGGGGATTCGCAATCAGCGTGGTCTTGCCCTCCTCGTACAGGGCGGCGACGGCCTCCTTGTCGAGGTGGTCGCCGTGCTCGTGGGTGATGAAGATGGCATCCGCCTTGGGGAATTCTTTCGCATAGTCCGTCGGCTTGCCCAGCCCGCTCACCGGGTCGATCTGGATGGTCGCGCCCTGGTAGGAGATGGCGAGGGTGCCATGCTTGAGCAGCGTGACGGTCACCGGGTTGAAGTCCTCCGTGAAGAAGGTCTCCACCTCATAGGTCTGGGTGGGCTTTCCGGCCGCGGTCCAACCCTCGATACCGCCCTGCAGATTATAGACGGTATACCCGGCATTCGCGAGGGCGGCAGCGGCTTCCGCGCTGCGCCGTCCGGTGCGGCAATAGATGGCCAGAGGCACTTCGGTGGGGTATTTCGCCTGGATGGCAGAGAGGAATCCCTCGGCTTTCCAGTCGCAAAGCGCCGCGTCGCGCAGATGCCCGGCGGCATATTCTTCAGGGGTACGCACGTCCACGATGGCGGCGGCGCCTTCGTAGGCGGTCTTCTCGAAATCATTGACGGACAGGTCCGTGTAGGGCTTGGCACAGGCAATCATCGTCATCAGGGACAGGAGGGAAAGTAAAACGGTTTTCATCGGATTGTGGTTTAACGCTTACAAATATAGTCAAATCTTCGAGGGTCGCGTGTTGGAATTCAAAAAAAGTTCCTATATTTGCATTCCCATTTGGAGAGATGCTCGAGTGGCTGAAGAGGCACGTCTGGAAAGCGTGTGACCGTCCAAAGCGGTTCCAGGGTTCGAATCCCTGTCTCTCCGCTAAGTTTTTTCAACGCTGCACAATTTGTGCGGCGTTTTTTGTTATCTTTGTAGGAGTATGGAAAAGAAACTCGTCATCATCCCGACATACAACGAGATTGAAAACATCTCCAAAATCATCCAGGCCGTTTTCGAACTGCCTGGAGAGTATCAGATTCTCGTCATCGACGACGGCTCCCCCGACGGGACGGCCGGCGTGGTCAAGAGCCTGCAGACCGTCTATCCGGAGCGCCTCCACCTCGTGGAGCGCAGCGGCAAGCTGGGCCTCGGCACGGCCTACGTGACCGGCTTCAAATGGGCCCTGGCGCGCGATTACGATTATATTTTCGAGATGGATGCCGATTTCTCCCACAATCCGCAGGACCTCCCCCGCCTGCTGGCGGCCTGCACGGAAGGCGGCGCCGACATGTCCATCGGCTCGCGCTACTGCGACGGCATCAATGTCGTCAACTGGCCGCTGGGCCGCATCATGATGTCCTACTGCGCTTCGCTCTATGTCCGCGCGGCGCTCGGCGTGCGCATCTTCGACAGCACGGCCGGCTTCGTCTGCTACTCCCGCAAGGTCCTGGAAACCATCGACCTCGATGCCGTGAAGATGAAAGGCTACGGCTTCCAGATCGAACTCAAATACACCGCCAAGAAGCTCGGCTTCCAGATCAAGGAAGTCTCCGTCGTCTTCGTCAACCGCGCGGAAGGCACATCCAAGATGTCCAGCAGCATTTTCGGCGAAGCCTTCTGGGGCGTACTGGGCCTTCGCTTCCGCAAACTCCGCCCCGCACAGCGATGAAAGAAATCTATATCCAGCATATCGCCGGCCTGCTGAACCTCAAGGACTGGCAGGTCGAGAATTGCGCCTCGCTCTTCGCCGACGGCGACACCATTCCCTTCATCAGCCGCTACCGCAAAGAGAAAACGGGCGGCATGGACGACGCCGAGGTGGCCGAAGTGCGCCACTGGGTGGACGTCTTCGCCGAAATGGAGAAGCGCAAGGAGACCATCCTGAAGGTCATCGGCGAGGCGGGCGCGCTCACGGACGAGCTGCGCGCCAGGATCGAGGCCTGCGTCTCCGGCACCGAGTTGGAAGACCTCTATCTCCCCTGGCGGCCCAAGCGCCGCACCCGCGCCACCGCGGCGCGTGAACTGGGCCTCGAGCCCCTCGCGGACCTGCTCTGGAACGGCAAGACGCGCAATCCCGAAGCGGACGCCCGCAAATTCGTGGGCGACAAGGTGCCCGATGTAGACGCGGCCCTGGCGGGCGCACGCGACATCGTGGCGGAGCGGCTCAGCGAGACGGCCGTGATCCGCGAGAACCTGCGCGCCATCTTCCGGCGTCGCCGGGTGGTCGCGGCGGTCACGAAAGCCGGTCGCGACAGTGCCGAGGCGGCGAAATACCGGAGCTATTTCGATTTCAAGATGCCCTTGGACCGCATCCCCTCGCACAACCTGCTCGCCATCCTGCGTGCGCAGAACGAGGGTTTCCTGAGCGTCGGCATCGACGCGGACGCCGAGAAGTGCGACGCCAAGATCTATTACGATTTCTGCCAGGCGCACGGCTACCCGGCCGGGCCGACGGCCGAACAGGTCAAGGAGGCCGTCTCAGACTCCTTCAAGCGCCTGCTGGAGCCGTCCATCAGCGGCGAGGTCCTGCGCGAAGCCAAGGAGAAGGCGGACCGCGAGAGCATCCGCGTCTTCGGCGAGAACCTGCGCCAGCTGCTGCTCTCCGCCCCCGTGGGGCAGAAGCGCACCATGGCCATCGACCCGGGCTTCCGCAACGGCTGCAAGATCGCCTGCCTGGACGAGCAGGGCGGCCTGCTCTGCCATACGATCATCTATCCCCATCCCCCGCAGAACGAGAAGGTCAAGGCCATCATGGCCGTGCAGGAGATGCTCGACAAATACGGCATCCAGGCCGTCGCCATCGGCAACGGCACCGCCTCCCGCGAGACGGAGGATTTCATGCGCCGCATCCAGCTGCCGGCAGGCTGTAAGGTCTGGACAGTCAGCGAGGACGGCGCCTCCATCTACAGCGCCTCTGAAATCGCGCGCCAGGAGTTCCCGGACGAGGATGTGACCGTGCGCGGCGCCGTCTCCATCGGCCGCCGCCTGATGGATCCCCTCGCGGAGCTCGTAAAAATCGATCCCAAGAATCTCGGTATCGGGCAGTACCAGCACGACGTGGACCAGACGCTCCTCAAGGAGCAGCTGGACAATACCGTGGAGAGCTGCGTGAACGCCGTGGGCGTGAACCTCAATACGGCCTCCCCTTACCTGCTCGCCTACGTGGCCGGCATCGGCCCCACCCTGGCGGACAACATCATCGCCTACCGTACGGAGAACGGCGGCTTCCGCAGCCGCGCCGAGCTCAAGCAGGTGCCGCGTCTCGGGCCGAAGGCCTTCGAGCAGTGCGCCGGCTTCCTGCGCATCCGCGGCGCGGAGAATCCGCTGGACGCTTCCGCCGTGCATCCCGAGTCCTACGGCATCGTGGACAAGATGGCCAAATCGCTGGGGGTCAGCACGAAGGAGCTGGTCGGCAACGCCGAACTGTGCGCGAAGATCCAGGCGAAAGACTTTGTGACCCCGACGGCCGGTCTGCCGACCGTGAATGATATCCTGAAGGAGCTGGCGAAGCCGGGGCTCGATCCGCGCGAACAGGCGGCCGAATTCGCCTTCGCCGACGACATCCACGGCATCGAGGACCTGCAGGTCGGCATGGAACTTCCCGGCATCGTCACGAACATCACCAACTTCGGCGCCTTCGTGGACATCGGCATCCACGACAACGGCCTCGTGCACGTCTCCCAGATGGGCCCGCGCGGCACCGATCCCACCAAGGTGGTCAAGCTCCACCAGCAGGTGCGCGTCGCCGTCACCGCCGTCGATCTCGACCGCGGTCGCATCTCCCTGAGGCTGGTGAAATAACTAGAAAATCCGCTGAACGAAATCGTCGTAGAAGGCGATCCAGTTGTACCACTCGTGGCCGCCCTTGGTCAGGACGAAGTCGTGCGGGTAGCCGCGCCGGGTCAGGCGCCTGTGGTAGAACTCCATGTGGATACGGAAGACATCCGTCTTGCCGATGTAGATGATATACTGCTTCGGCGGGTTGGCGAACTGTTCCTCCAGCTTCCACGCCAGGCCCTTGTATACGTCCCGGTGGTATTTGGCCGCCATGGTCGCCCGGGCATACGGAGACATAAGCGCCACGTAATCATAGGCTTGTGGTTTGTTCGCCGAGAGATAGACCGCCTGCAGGCCGCCGTTGGACATGCCCGCGATGGCGCGGCCGGACTTGGTCGCGACAGTGCGGTAGCGGTGATCCACAAACTCCACCACGTCGTGCCAGAAATAGCGTTCCAGCTCGCCGTTCTGCGTCCAGAAAGAAGGCAGGGCGCGGACACAGCGGCCGTTGTTGTAGTCCCTGTCGCTGGCGTAGCGGTTCATGTTGGGCATGACCAGGATGAAATCCTTCGCCAGGCCGCCGGCCCGCAGGGAATCCAGGCGGTGGAACACGTCCGCGCTGTCGATCCAGGTTTTCTCGTTGCCGCGGGCGCCGTGGAAGAGATACATCACCGGGTAGCGGCGGAGCGTGTCCCGATAATAGTCTTTCGGCAGATAGACGATCATGCGCCGGCGCGTCAGCTGTTTCTCGCTGCTGGGATACTCTACCGCTTCGATGATGCCTTCATACCCGGGCAGGGCCTCGATGTCCCGGCTCTCCGGGCCGCGGCCGAAACGGGCCGTGGTGCCGCAGGAGCAAAGTCCGGCGACGAGCAGCAGCAAAAGCAGGAAACGTTTCATTCGGCTTTCGTGCCCAGCGTCTGGTTGAACATCGCGACCATGGCGTCGGCGGACTTGTTGATGTCGAAGTTCCGGGCGGAATCGGCATAGCGCTGCGCCATCTCATTGCGCTTCTCCGGATGCTCGATCCACCAGTCGATCCGCTCCGCGAGCGCCTTGCTGTCGTAGACGGGATAGCGGCTTTCCGGGCAGAGGGCGAAGACGGACGTGCCGATCATTTCGCCTTCCGCGATCACGGGCACGGCACCCTCGCGCACGGCTTCCAGGCAGGAAAGGCCTTCGACCTCGACCCACGCGCAGTGGATATAGAGGTAGGACTTGCGTGCCAGGTCACGCAGCTGCTCGTGCGTATAGAAACCGAAGCTGGCCGGCGTCTTCAGGATGCCCTCCTTGTAGAGGCGGTCGGCCATCTTCTGATAATGTTTGGCTTTGGGGCCCTTACCGGCAAAGATCAGCCGGATGCGGTCGGCATAGCGGCTGTAGCGCATGGCCTGCAGCAGCGTGTTCTGCGACTTTTCCTTGGAAAGGCGGCCGACGCAGAGCAGGTCGATCGGGCCGTCCGCCGACACGGTCGCCGCCTTCACGGGCTCCGCCGGAATCTCGATACCATTAGAGATTACGTGCAGGCGCGATTTATAGCCTTCTTTCAGCAGCTGGTCCCGGACGACCGGCGACGGGCACTGGATGTCCGCGCAGGGATCGAATACGAAACGGCGCCACAGGTACATGATCGGCCAGTTCATGAAGCTCTTCTTGGAGAAGCCGATGTTGGCCATGAGGTTCTGGGCAAAGATGTGGTAGGTCGCCGTGAGGGGCTTTCCCATCTTGAGGGCCATGTTCAGGACCGCGCCCTGCAGGGGCAGGCCCTCCTGGAGATGGACGATGTCCGCCCATTCGACAGCTTTCCGGATCCGCTCGCGGTCGATCTTGGCGTAAGCGAAGCCGTTGGCGTACACAATGGGTTCAAATATGGGGAATTTCCAATGCTCCAGCGGGAAATCGGGCTGCGGGCCGTTGGGGTCGGGGTTCCCGATCGCCATCAGGCGGGCGTCCACGCCACGCTCCCGCAGTTTCGTAATCATCCCCTTCACTGCCACGCTCTGACCGTTTCCGAGGTTATATGCGTTATTGCAAACAAACAGAACTTTCATCTCATTCAAGATAGTCTGCAAAGATACACATTTATTTCGGAATCGGGAATGTCCCGTTTTGACGGACAGGCAGCAACTGCTTGGCCGTCGCCAAACCGTCATTCGCCGGCTCCGACCGGCGAATCTCCTGTCATCCCCGACCCGATCGGGGATCTTTTTCCGAAATATTTTAGTAAAACTCCGAAAAAGATTAGGAGTTTTGAAAATTGTTTGTATCTTTGCGATGAAAACAGTTTTCATATGCGAGCTAAACTCACTGCCAAAGAAGAAGAAATCATGCAGATCGTCTGGCAATACGGCGACCTGTTCATCCGGGACATCGTGGCCCGGATTCCCGATCCGAAACCCTCTTATAACACCGTGGCGACGCAGGTCAAGTTCCTGGAGGACAAGGGCTTCCTAACGCGTAAGCCGATGGCGAACAGCTTCTGCTATTCCCCGGCCATCACCGAGAAGGAGTACCGCGGCTCGACGGTCGGCGACCTGGTCGAGCGCTACTATGATAATTCCTACGCCATGCTCGTGTCCCAGTTCGTCGAAGACGACAAGATGGACCTCGAAGAGCTGAAGGCGCTGATCGCAACCATTGAAAACAAACAGAAATGACAGCGACACTTTTATATATTGCGCGCGCCAGCCTGTATCTGGCCATCTTCTACGCCTTCTTCCTGCTGGTGATGCGGCGCACGTCCTTCTTCCGCTTCAACCGCATCGCGCTGCTGCTCGGCACGGTGGTCTGCCACCTGCTGCCGCTGTGGCGCCTGCGCACCGTCTTCCTGCCGGAGAGCATTAACATCCAGGTGGGCGAGCTGGAAATGGTCGGCGAGCCCGTCGGAACCTCCGCAGCACCCTTCCCCTGGCTGCTGGTCCTGTACGGCGTCGGCGTAGCCGCTATCCTCATTCTCACGCTCATTTCCCTGGCGCGGACGCGCCGGATCATCCGCAGCGGCACCCTGCAGCCTTGCGAGGACTGCCGCCTGACGCTGGTGGACCGCGACGTGCCTTCTTTCAGCTGGGGCCGCAACGTGGTGATGAGCCGCGCGGATTACGAAAAATATCCCGCCATCCTCGGGCACGAACTGCAGCACATCCACGCACATCATTCGCTGGATATGCTCCTGATGACCGCCGTGAGCGCCATCCACTGGTTCAACCCGCTGGTGTGGATCGGCCGTGCGGAGCTGAAGCTCCTGCACGAATACGAGGCCGACGAAGGCCTCATCCAAAAAGGCATCGATGCAACTTCATATCAATTACTGTTGGTTAGGAAAGCCGTGGGAGAGCAGCGTTTCTCCCTGGCCAACGGCTTCAACCACGCCAAGCTAAAACAAAGAATTACCATGATGCACAAAAAACAAACTCCCGCCCGCGTCCGCTTTGCGTACGCAGCACTCCTTCCCATCCTCGCCGCGACGATGTTCGTCTGCAACCCCGCCCGCGCCCGGATCATCCCTGCCTCCTCCGACAACGCCCCGATCGTCGAAGCGCCTGTCGCCGAACCTGTCGCCGAACCGACCGTCATCAACCAGAATCCGCCTGTCGGGGAGACCATACCCTTCGCCCAGGTGGAGAACAGGCCGAAATTCAACGGCGGAGATGCCAATGTATTTGCCAAGTGGGTCAGCGAGAATCTGAAGTACCCCGAAGATGCTTTTAAAGCGGGGATCACGGGGCGCGTACTGGTTCAGTTCACGGTCTGCGAAGACGGTGAAGTCCGGGACGTCAAGGTCCTGCGCGGTGTCAACGAACTGCTTGATGCAGAGGCTATCCGCGTCATCACTGCCTCCCCGAAATGGGAGCCCGGCCGCGTGAGTGGAAAGCCCGTCAACGTTACCTACCAGTTCCCGGTCATTTATCAGTTGAGAGGTGGTGACGAGAAAAAGGAAGAGGTGGTCAACACCTTCACCGTGAACGGTGGCATCCAGGTGAGAGGGAATGGCAATCCCTTCGAGATGCCGTTGATCTATCTCGATGGCGTCAAGTACACGGGTGATCTCAAGAGCCTGGATCCGTCCACCATCGCGTCCATGGAAATCCTGAAAGATCAGGCTGCGATCGAGAAATACGGCGAAGAAGCCAAGAACGGCGTCGTCCTCATTACCTCGAAGAAGAAATAATGAACGCGAAACTCTTTCTTCCGGCCCTCCTGATCTCCTGCGCCCTTTCCGCGCAGGAGATCCGCCAGGTGCCCGTCACCATTGAAGATATCCAGTCTGTGCTGGTAGCTGCAGGCTATAATTCCTATAGCTTCGACATCTCCGCCTTCGAAGGTGAGGACTGGGATCTCTCGGTGGTCTACCGCATTTATGAGCATGGGAAGAAGGTGGATGGTACGACGCTCACCTCCTTCACCTCCAGGAAATCAAGCAGCAAAGTCTTGATCAGTACGCTGCCCAGCCCGGCGGACAGCCTGGCCAGGCTTTACGTCTCCGTCCCTGGAGTCGGGCACGGCGCACGGAATCTGAAGCTCTATCCGCTCGTTTTCCCGCAGGATCCGAGGCCCCGCTATATGTATCAGGCCCGTCCTTTCAAGCCCAGCGCTCCGGATAGAAACGCGACGGAAGGTTTTATTCCGCTGCTGCTCTACGGATCCGGCTGGATGGAGGAAGAAATCGGCGCGATCCGTTTCTGCGGCGAGCGGGAGATCGATCCCGATATGTCCAGCGAGATACTTAAGAACCTTCCGCAGTACTACGTTTTCGGATTGAAATACGTCAAACGGTAACCCCCTCATGAAACGTCTCCTTTTTTTGCTGTTCCTGACGGTACAGGCAGTTCTGTGCGCTCAGGATCTCGCTTCCGTGCGGGAGCTCAAGCAGCTGTGGAAATATGACGAGGCCATCGCGTCGCTGACGCAGATGATGGCCGCACAGGGGCCGCGGGCCGAATTGCTGGAGGAGCTGGCGGACTGCCACTACCAGAGCGGCAACGCCGCCGAAGCGCTGGCGCAGTACAGCCTGCTCGCCGAGATGCAGCCGAACAAGCTGCTTTATAAGCTCCGCCTGATGAACCTGCTGTACCGCGCCAAGCAGTACGAGCCGGCCATCGGCTTCGGACGCGACATCCTCCAGCGGGATTCCATCACGCAGGTGATGTCAATGGTCGGAGACGCCTTCAATCAATTGGAGCAGCGCGATTCCGCGGAATGCTACTATCGGCAGGTGCTTGCCCGCCGTCCGCACAGCGACGCCGTGCTCAGCAAGCTCTGCAACATCCTGCTGGGGCGGGAGCAGCACGAGGAAGTCCTCGCGCTGACGGACGCCTTCCTCGCGGAAGAGCCGGACAACCTGACCATCCTGCCGGTTCGCGGCGTGGCCCGCTACGGCAAGCAGCAATACGACGAGGCCGAGGCCGATTTCCTCCACATGCATGAACTCGGCGACGACGGATACGCGGTCCACTATTACATGGGCCTGTGTGCCCAGAAGACCGGCATCCTGCGGGACGCCGTCCGGGAATTCGGAATGGCCTGGCAGCGGGATTCGTCCGATGTGAACGTGGCGCTGACCATCGGCCAGCTGATCGCGGACAGCCGCATGACCGGCTGGGAGAAATGGTTCGACAAAGCGCTGGCGCGACTCCAACCGGATCCCAAGGTCCTCGCCAACGCGCATCAGAACTGTGCTATCTCCGCCTATAAAAATGGCAAGTTCGACCGCTGCATCGCGGAATACAACCAGGTGCTGGAATATAACCCAAAGCACAACGCCGCCTACTACATGATCGCGCAGTGCTACGAATACAAGAAAGACTACAAGACGGCCCTATCCTGGTTCAAGAAAGCCCAGGCGGCCTTCTCCGAAGGCACCCGCGGCCGCGAGATCGCCGACACCGGCATCCAGCGGATGGAAGCCGAACTCTTCTTTTTGAACGAATAATCCATGAAATACCACGCCATCCTCCGACGCTGCATCGTCGGGCTTCTCCTGATGCAGCAGGCCGCTTTCGGCCAGTCCATTAATTTCCAATATGAGAAACATCATATATACTTGCCTGCGACGGTCAACGGGAAAGCCGCCCGGCTGGTCTTCGACTCGGGATCATCCTACGTCTGTCTGGACAGCACCTTCCTCGCCGGGAGCGGGCTCAACTACCCCCAGCGGGGCAAGGCCATGATGAAGGGCGCCGGGGACGGCATGCAGACCGCCGACGTCATCTTCGGCGGCGTGTCCGTTTCCATGAATGGTAAATCTTACAAACCGTCTCCGGTCCCGGTCATCGACCTGCGCGCCATCCTGAAGAATCCGGCCGACGGCCTCTTCGGCATGGGGGAGGTAAAGGACAAGGTGATTGTCATCGATTTCCCGAAGCGGACAATCGCCTTCCTGGACGCACTCACGCCAGGTATGACCGAGGGCTACACACAGGTGCCTATCGAGTACGATCCGTCACAGCCCTGGCGGGCCATCTTCCCGCTGGAGGTAACGCTCCGTTCCGGAACCGTCATTTCCGGGAAAGGCGTGATAGACACCGGATCGGGACAGGGCCTTGAGTTTACCAGCAAGGCGGCCGCGAAATACCACCTGGACCAGCTGGAGGACCGGAAGCCTTACAAAATGGATATCGGAGGCGTCGGCGGCAGTTCCGCCGGATATGATTTCGGCATCGCCGGGGCCCGCATCGGCGGACTGGCCCTGCCCGTCACAGAAGCCGGCTACAGCACCAACACCACCGGCGCCCTCGCCAGCGACGTCTTCACCACCCTCGTCGGCAACCGGGTTTGGGAACACTTTGTCCTGATTCTGGATTTGAAAGGGAACAAATTGTACCTGAAACAATAAACTATACTTTTCAACCTGTCTGGAGAAGGCCCCGGAGATCGGGGCCTTCTCTTATTAGATCCGGTTTTTGGAGTCGATGCAGATCGTCACGGGGCCGTCGTTGAGCAGGGCGACCTTCATGTCGGCACCGAATTCGCCCGTACCGACGGGACGGCCGATGGCGGCGGACAGCGCCGCACAGAAAGCCTCATACATGGGAATAGCGTGTTCGTGACCGGCGGCACCGACATAGGACGGCCGGTTCCCCTTCTTCGTCGAAGCCATCAGCGTGAACTGGCTCACCACCAGTGCCTCTCCCCCGACCTCCACGACACTCCGGTTCATCACCCCCTCGTCGTCATCGAAGATACGCAGTCCGGCCACCTTGCGCACCAGCCACTCGAGATCCTCCTTGTCGTCATCCGGCCCGACCCCCAGCAGCACCAGCAGTCCCCGTCCGATCTTCGACCGAACCTGCCCGCCGATCGTCACCGACGCCTCAGACACCCGTTGAATCACTACCCGCATACTAGTCCTCCGAGGCGATTTCTTTGAGTTCGGCGCGGTAGGCCATGAGGAGGCGGGACTTGGAGATGAAGCCCAGGTACTTGCGGTCGGCATCGACGACCGGGAGGCGCCAGGCATCGGTGCGGTCGAATTTGGCCATCACGGACTCCATTTTCTCGCCGACGTATAGATAGTCCGGCACCGGCTCCATGATGTTGTACACGTGCCAGGAATCATACTTGGACGGATCCAGCAGCGGCTTGCGGGCCAGGGCGATGTCGATCATTCCCTGGAAACGGCCCTTCGAATCGATGACCGCCAGCACGGCGGCATCGGTGCCGGCCACGACGGCCGCCAGCTCGCGCAGCGTGGCGTCGATCTGCACCCGTGGATACTTGTCACGGATCAGGTCCTCCATGTGCATCAGCGTCAGCACGGCCTTGTCGTTGTCGTGCGTGAGCAGGTCACCGCTCTGCGCAATACGCTTGGTATAAATGGAATATTTCTCGAAGAGGCGCACGGTACCGAACGCCACGGTCGAAGTCAGGATCAGCGGAATCAGCAGCTCATAGCCGCCGGAGATCTCGGCGATGAGGAAGATGGCCGTCATCGGCGCCTGCATCACGCCGGCCATCAGGGCGGCCATGCCCACGAGTGCGAAATTCTGCTCCGGTACGCTGAAACCCAGGTTATTGAAAACCCGGGCAAACACGAAGCCGAGAATGGCTCCCACGAACAGCGTCGGACCGAAGGTACCGCCGACGCCGCCGCCCGCATTGGTCGCCGTCATCGCGAGCACCTTCAGGAAGAAGACCAGCGCGAAGAACACGGGCACACCCCACTTCGAATCCAGCAGGAACGAAAGCACGCTGCGTCCCTCCAGGTCGAGCGACTGCCCGTTCAGCAGCAGGCCCAGCGAATCATAGCCCTCGCCGTAGAGCGGAGGGAACAGGAAAATGAGCAGGCCCAGCGCCCCGGCGCAGACCATCCAGCGCAGATAGGGATTCCTGAACTTGCCGATGCGGTCCTCCAGGAAGAGGGTCGTCCGCAGGAAATACAGGGAGCCCAGGCCGCCGAGCACACCCAGCACGAGGTAGAACGGCAGGTTCCCCATCGAGAAAGGCGTCAGGGTGCAGGCGAACACCGGGGTCTGACCCCGGAAAATATAGGACACCACCGTCGCGGAAATCGTGGAGATCAGCAGCGGCAGCAGCGATTGCATCGAAACGTTGAAGAGCAGGATCTCCAGCGTGAACAGCACGCCCGCCAGCGGCGCCTTGAAGATGCCGGCCACGGCACCGGCGGCGCCACAGCCCAGCAGCAAGGTGATATGGCGGTAGGACAGGCCGAAAGCCTGGCCCAGGTTGGAGCCGATGGCGGCGCCCGTATAGACGATCGGCGCCTCGGCACCCACGGAACCGCCGAAGCCGATGGTGATGCTGGAGGTCAGCATCGAAGACCAGGTATTGTGCGGTTTGATCTTCGACTCGTTGCGGGACACGGCCAGGAGCACCTTCGTGACGCCGTGGCCGATGTTGTCCTTGACCAGATAGCGCACCAGCAGCAGCGAGAGCAGCATGCCGATGCCCGGCAGCACCAGGTTCTGCCACGCGTACGCGAAATGGAAACCGTCGCTGAGCAGGTGCTTGATGGTGTGGATCAACCAATCCAAAACGACGGCGGCGCACCCGGAGAGTACGCCGACCATCAGACTCAGCAACAGCAGTTTGCTGTGTTCGGAAATATGTTTCAGAGAAAACTTCACGCTAGGCGTCGGCTCCTTCGTCGTCTGCGCCGTACTGCGAGATGTTGTCGTCCGGCAGGGTGTCGCCCTCGCCTTCCGGCGCGGAAGTGGTACCGGCCACGGACTCGACCTCGGCCTCCTCTTCGCCCTCGAGCCAGCGCTCGATATCATCAGGATTGTCAATCTGCACCTTGATCTTCACTAGATAGATCGCATCCGGGATTTCGATCATCACCGCATAGAACGGCGTGCCGTCCGGCTTCGTATATTTGTTGAGATCAGGAAGATAGTCATTGAAGCCTTTCGGGTACTTCTCCGCGAACGCTGCAGCCAGTTCGGGGGACATGTTTTCGTAGCTGACGATGTGTCGCTTTTTATTATCTTGTGCCATAAAGTAGGTTTAGTTTTGTGCTGCAAGTATAGCTACTTTTTCTTAAAAAAAAGTGCTTTCTGTTCCTTTTTTTTCAACATATCCTTCTCGGTCCACACAGGCTTCATCGTACGGGGGTCCAGGCCCGACCAATACATCACCGAGGAGGTCGTCATCGGCGTAGGCATGAAGTCCTGCACCTGCTCCATCCAGATTCCTTTCAGGTAGGGATTCGCCGCCAGGCGGCGCATGTCCTCGAGCCGGCAGCCGGGGTGCGATGAGATGAAATAAGGGACCAGTTCGGTATGCGTGCCGTTCTCCCGGTTGATCTTGTCGAACTCCGTGCGCAGGCGCTCGAAGAGGCGGAAAGACGGCTTGCCCATATAGTTCAGCACCTTGTCCTCGGTATGCTCGGGCGCCACCTTGAGGCGGCCGGACGTATGCTTGAGCATCAGTTCGCGCAGGTACGGCTTGCCGGTCTCGTCCACGAAGCCTTTCTCGTCGAGGAAGAGGTCATAGCGTACGCCGCTGCCGATGTAGCTGTGGCGCACGCCCTTGACGGAATCCACGGCCCGGTAGAGTTTCAGCACGCGCTCGTGGTTGCGGTCGAGGTTCGGGCAGGGGCCCGGGAAGAGGCAGGACTGGCGGCGGCACTTCGCGCACAGGTCCGTATTCTTGCCGTGCAGGCCATACATATTGGCCGTCGGCGCGCCCAGGTCGGAAATGTTTCCGTGGAATTCGGGCATCGCCGCGAGCTTGCGGACTTCCTCGAGGATGGAGCGCTCGCTGCGCGACTGGATGAATTTGCCCTGGTGGGCGGCGATCGTGCAGAAGTTGCAGCCGCCGAAGCAGCCTCGGTGGGTGATGATCGAGTCCTTGATCATGTCGTAGGCCGGGATGCGTTTGCCCTTGTAGCGAGGGTGCGGCAATTTGGTAAACGGCAGATCCCAGCAGGCGTCCATCTCTTCGGTCGTCGCGGGCGGATAGGGCGGGTTCACCTGCACGTAGCCCTTCCCCACCGGCTCGATCAGCGTCTGTGCGTGAAGCACATTCGCCTGAATCTCAATATGATGGAAATTCTCCGCAAACGCAACCTTATTCCTGCAACACTCTTCATACGAATGTAATAAGATAGTTCCATCAGCGGAGTCGGCAGGGCCCTTCCGAAGTCGTTCTCCCGGATCGGATTGTGCAGAAATAGCGGAGTCGGCAGGACCCTTCCGAAGCCGTTCACCCGGATAGGGTTGCGAAGCAATAGCGGAGGAAGGGTCGCTGCCGCTCCGCATATATTTTCCTGTCCGGTAAAAAGCGAGTTGCGGGATCTGTTCGATCTGGCGGCGGTTGCGGCCGGCTTCGATCGCGCGGGTCAGCTCCAGCATCGGACGCTCGCCCATGCCGTAGCAGAGCCAGTCGGCGCCGCTGTCCACGAGGATGGACGGCATCAGCCGGTTGTCCCAGTAATCATAGTGCGTCAGGCGCCGCAACGAAGCCTCCACGCCGCCGATCACGACAGGCACGTCCGGCCACAACTGCTTGAGGATCTTCGTATAAACGGTCACGGCGCGGTCCGGCCGCTGCCCCGCCCTGCCCTCCGGCGTATAAGCGTCGTCGTGGCGCAGGCGCTTCGCGGCGGTATAATGGTTGACCATGGAATCCATGGCCCCCGCGTTCACCGCGAAATACAGCCGCGGCGCGCCCAGCTTGCGGAAATCCCGCAGGTCGTCGCGCCAGTTCGGCTGGGGCACGACCGCGACGCGGTACCCGGCTTTCTCCAGGTACCGCGCGATGCAGGCCGTGCCGAAACTGGGATGGTCCACAAACGCATCACCGGTGAAAAAGATGATGTCGATCCAGTCCCAGCCCAGCTGCTGCACCTCCTTGACGGAGGTCGGAATATTACATTCTGTCCGGTAAGTCAATGCCCAGGATCTTCATACCGTGCCGCAGGACGCCGGCGAGCGTGGAGATCAGCTCCAGACGCATCTTCAGGACCTCCTGGTCCGGCTCCTTGAGGATCGGCGTATCGTGGTAGTACTGATTGAACTCCTTGGCCAGATCATAGCAGAAATTGGCAATGAGCGCAGGCGAGAACGCCGCGGCCGCCTCGGCCACCTTCTGCGGATAGGCGCCCAGGATCTTGACGAGACGCACCTCCTTCGGGCTCAGCTCCACGGCAGGATTGAGCGCCGCCGTCAGGTTCTGCTCCGCGGCCTTGCGCAGGATCGAGCAGATGCGGGCATGCGTGTACTGGATGAAGGGGCCGGTGTTGCCGTTGAAATCGATGGACTCCTTCGGATTGAAGAGCATCTTCTTCTTCGGATCCACCTTGAGGATGAAGTACTTGAGCGCGCCCAGACCGATCATATGGTACAGGCGCTCCTTCTCCTCGTCGGCGATGCCGTCGAGCTTGCCGCTCTCCTCGGACGTGGCCTTCGCCTCCTCGTACATCTTCTCGATGAGGTCGTCGGCGTCCACCACCGTACCCTCGCGGGACTTCATCTTGCCTTCCGGCAGCTCCACCATCCCGTAGGACAGGTGGAAGATCTGGTCGGCCCAGTCGAAGCCCAGCTTCTTCAGGATGAGCTTGAGGACCTGAAAATGGTAGTTCTGCTCGTCGCCCACCACGTAGATGTGCGAGTCGAGCTTGAATTCGCTGAAACGGCGCTCGGCGGTGCCGAGATCCTGCGTGATATAGACGGACGTACCGTCGGAACGGAGCAGAAGCTTGCGGTCCAGGCCGTCGGCGGTGAGGTCACACCACACGGAGCCGTCCGGGTCGCGCACCAGCACGCCCATATCGAGTCCCTTCTGCACGAGCTCCTTGCCCAGCAGATAGGTATCATGCTCATAATAAGTACGGTCGAAGGTGATGCCGAGGGCCTTGTAGGTCTGCTCGAAGCCGGCGAACACCCAGCTGTTCATCATCTCCCAGAGCTTGCGCACGGCGGGATCGCCCTCCTCCCATTGCACGAGCATCTCGTGCACCTTATCCATCACGGACGGGTCCTCCTTCTCCATCTTGGCGAACTCCACGTAGCAGTCGCCCACGAGGT
This sequence comes from Candidatus Cryptobacteroides sp., assembly GCA_045117755.1. Classification (GTDB taxonomy): domain Bacteria; phylum Bacteroidota; class Bacteroidia; order Bacteroidales; family UBA932; genus Cryptobacteroides. The sequence continues at coordinate 136,800 of JBGUOB010000002.1, read as the reverse complement.
GGTCGCCCTTCTTGCCGGTGCTCTCCGGTGTGGCGCCGTTGAAGCGCTGCTGCCAGGCATACATCGACTTGCAGATATGCACGCCGCGGTCGTTGACGAGCGTAGCCTTGATGACCTCGTCGCCCGCCGCCTTCAGCAGGTCGGACACGGAAGCGCCGAGGAGGTTGTTGCGGATGTGGCCCAGGTGCAGGGGCTTGTTCGTATTCGGCGAGGAGAACTCGACCATCACGCGGCGGCCCGTGGCGGGCAGCTGGCCGAAGTTCTCATCCTCCACGATGGCAGCGAGGGCCTCGCGCCAGTAGAGATTGGACAGGCTCAGGTTCAGGAAGCCCTTGACGGAATTGTAGGCGGCGACTTCCGGGCAGTTGGCGACTAGCCAGTCGCCGATCTCCACGCCCGTGGCGTCCGGGCTCTTGCGCGAGGTGCGCAGCAGCGGGAACACGACCAGCGTGAAATCACCTTCGAACTCCTTGCGGGTCACCGCAACCTGCATGGCGGACGCCTCGATGTCGGCGCCGTACAGCGCCTTGACGGCCTCTGAGGCCTTCAAGGCAAGAAATTGCTCCGGAGTCATCAGCCGAGGTAGGTCTTGAGAAGTTTGCTGGCGGACGGCTTCTTGAGCTTGCGGATAGCCTTTTCCTTGATCTGGCGGACGCGCTCACGGGTGAGGTCCAGGCGCTCGCCGATCTCTTCGAGGGTCATCTCCTGGCAGCCGATGCCGAAGAAGGACTTGATGATTTCGCGCTCGCGCGGCGTGAGGATCTGCAGCGCACGCTCGATTTCGGTGCTCAGCGACTCGTTGGTGAGGCCCTTGTCGGCGCTCGGGGAGTCGTCGTTGGGCAGCACGTCCAGCAGGCTGTTGTCCTCGCCCTCCACGAAGGGGGCATCCACGCTGACGTGACGGCCGGACACGCGCAGGGTGTCGGCGATCTTGTCCTTCGGAATATCGATCATGTCGGCGAGTTCGTCGGTGGACGGCTGACGCTCATTCTCCTGCTCGAACTTGCCGAGGGCCTTGTTGATCTTATTGAGGGAGCCCACCTGGTTCAGCGGCAGGCGCACGATGCGGCTCTGCTCCGCAAGGGCCTGCAGGATGGACTGACGGATCCACCAAACGGCATAGGAGATGAACTTGAAACCGCGGGTCTCATCGAACTTCTCGGCGGCCTTGATCAGGCCGAGGTTGCCCTCGTTGATCAGGTCGGGCAGGCTCAGACCCTGGTTCTGGTACTGCTTGGCCACGGACACGACGAAACGGAGGTTCGCACGGGTCAGCTTCTCCAGGGCTTCCTGGTCGCCTTTGCGGATACGCTGGGCGAGTTCGACTTCCTCTTCCGGGGACACCAGTTCCTCGCGGCCGATTTCCTGGAGATACTTGTCCAGGGACGCGCTCTCGCGGTTGGTGATGGATTTCGTAATCTTTAACTGTCTCATATCTCTTTAAATCTCTGCCCATTTATACGGAACAATCCCGCGTAAGTTTCACACTTGCGCGGGATTTTTTTCCGATAGTTTTCAACAGGACTTATTCGTCCTTGCCGAAGCCGAAGTAGCCGGGACGGCCGTTCGCCGTGACGCCCTCGATGAAGATGGAGCGCTTGCTCTTCTTGGCGATGTCGATGACGTCCTGCGGCTTGCTGACCTTCTGGTCGTTGACGAAGCGGATCACGAAGCCGTCCACGGCGCCGGCGCGCGCCAGCTTGCCGTTGCCGGCGGAGACGATGAGCACGCCGTTATCGACCGCCTTGAGCTCGGCACCGTAGAACATGACCGTACCCTCGCTGGTCACCGTGCCGTTCTCGACAGTGCCGTCCGTGAAGGTGACCTGCAGGGACTGGGCCTTGCCGTCGCGCAGGATCTTGACCGTCGCCTTCTCGCCCGGGTGGAAGCTGCTCACCTTGGCCTGAAGCTCAGGCATCGAGGCGATCTTGACATCGTCGATCCCGGTGATCACGTCGCCGGCTTTGAGGCCCGCCTTGTCGGCGGCGCCGCCTTTCGCGATTTCGGTCACGTAGGCACCCTCGGTCACGGAGAGCTTGTAATCCTTGGCTATCTTGTCGTCGATGGTGCCGCCGGTGATGCCGAGCATCGCGCGCTGGACGGAACCGAAGTCAATGAGATCGGAGACGACCTTCTTCACGATATTGGAAGGAATGGCGAAGGAATAGCCGCTGTAGGAGCCGGTCGTGGAAACGATGGCGGTGTTGATGCCCACCAGTTCGCCTTCCTTGTTGACCAGGGCGCCGCCGGAGTTGCCGGGATTCACGGCCGCATCCGTCTGGATGAAGGATTCGATCTTGAATTCTTGGGGGTCTTTCGGCATCGAGCGGCCCTTGGCGCTGACGATACCGGCGGTGATGGTGGAGCGGAGCTCCTCACCCAGCGGGCTGCCGATAGCCAGCACCCACTCGCCGAGGCGCAGCTTGTCGGAGTCGGCGAACTGCAGGACCGGCAGGTCGGTGGCGTCGATCTTGATCAGCGCGACGTCCGTGACGGGGTCGGCACCGATGACGGTGGCCTCGTAGGTCTTGTTGTTATTCAGGGTCACCTCGATGGTGGTGGCGCCGGAGACGACGTGGTTGTTCGTGACGATGTAGCCGTCCGGACGGATGATGACGCCGGAGCCGCTGCCCTGGCGCTCACGGTCGCCGTAGCCGTAACCGAAGCCGTTGCCGAAACCACCGAAGAAATCCAGGAACGGATCCCGGTATTGCTGCTGCCGCTGTTGCTGCTGCGGCTTGATGGTCACCTTCACATAGACGACGGCCTCCACGGCGTTCTCGGCCGCGTAGGTGAAATCAGGATAGTCGGAGAGTGACAAATTGACAGTCCGCACGACCTGTCCGTCAGACGAATAAACGGTTTTCGTCTGCGTGGAACCTTGTTCGGAACCCTGTCCGGGGGATGCGGATTTCACGATAGCATACGCCGTCAGTCCACTCAGCAGGACCGAAAGAAGCACAGTGATAAAACCTTTTTTCATATATCTAGCATTTAAAATTTTGTCCGTTTCGTAAAAAGTCAAAATACATGCCAAAATCCGAGAATAAATTTGTAAATTTGCGAGAACGATTATACGAATTATTTAAAAAGACTGATATGGAATTCAACGTTTCTAGCGCCGGACTGCTCAAGGGCATTCTCGATGTTTCCAAGGCGATTCCCGCCAAGACCGCCCTTCCCATCCTGGAAAACTTCCTCTTCGTCCTCAAGGACGGACAGCTGGAGGTCACCGCCTCCGACCAGGAGCTCACGCTCCGCACCCTCGTGGAAGTGGACGGCATCGCCGAAGAAGGCAGCATCGCCGTGCCCGCCCGTCAGATGATGGACCTGCTGAAGGCCCTGCCTGACCAGCCCATCACGATCAAGACCGCCGGCGAAGGCTCCTTTGAGTGCATCTGGAGCAACGGTAATTCCTCTCTCCCCTATTTCCCGGCTGCGGACTACCCTGAAATCAAGGGCGCAAGCAGCGACGCCGTCAGCGCCACCGTCCCCGCCGCCACGCTGGCGGAAGGCATCGGGAGCACCATCTATGCCACCGCGGACGACGAGATGCGTCCCGCGATGAACGGTATTTTCTTCGACATGGACCCGGAGAGCACCACGCTCGTGGCCTCCGACTCCCATAAACTTATCTGTTACACCACCCGCGAGTTCAAGGCTCCGGAGAAGGCCTCCTTCATCCTGCACAAGAAGCCCGCGAGCGTGCTGAAGTCCATCCTGGACAAGGACGTCGAGGACGTGAGCATCGCCTTCGACTCCTCCACCGTGGTCTTCACCTTCGGCAGCACGATGATGGTCTGCCGCCTGATCGTCGGCAAGTTCCCGGAGTACCGCAAGGTCATCCCGCAGAACAACGCCAACATCCTCAAGATCGACCGCGTCCAGCTGCTCAATACGGTCCGCCGCGTGGCCGTGTGCGCCAACAAGGCCTCCAACCATATCAAGTTCGACCTCAAGAACGGCCAGATCGAGATTACGGCCCAGGACCTGGGCTTCGCCCTGGCAGCCTACGAGAAGCTCGAATGCGACTACAACGGCGGCGAGCTGAGCATCGGATTCAAGTCCTCCTTCCTCATTGAGATCCTCTCCAACATGAGCTGCAGCACGGTGGTAATGAAGTTCGCCGACCCGCGCCGCGCCGCGCTGATCGTCCCGGCCGAAGAGGAGGAAGAGAGCGAGAAGATCTGCGGCATCCTGATGCCGATCATGGTTTCCTAAGCCTATGCAGCTGAACCTGACCCGACCGCTGCTCTTCTTCGACATCGAGAGCACCGGCCTCAACATCCCCGAGGATTCCATCGTCGAACTGAGCTTCGTCAAGGTCTTCCCCGGCGGGGAGGAACGCATCAAGACCTGGCGCATCAAGCCCTGGGATTATATCCGCAACTGCCAGCGCCCGATGAATCCGGACGCCTCCAAGGTCAACGGCATCACCGACGACATGCTCACCGGCTGCCCCACCTTCTTCGAACTGGCCGAGGAAGTGGCGTCCTGGGTGGCGGACAGCGACTTGGCGGGCTTCAATTCCGCCAAATTCGACCTGCCCATGCTGGCCGAGGAGTTCGAGCGCGTCAAGCTGGCCGGCAAGGACCTGCACGTGGACCTGCACGCTCCGCTGATGGTGGACGTCCAGAACATCTTCCACACCATGGAGCCGCGCAACCTGCGCGCCGCCTACCGCTTCTACTGCGGCGGCGAAGACTTCGAGAACGCGCACAGCGCCGAGGCCGACACCCTGGCCACCTACGAAGTGCTCAAGGCCCAGCTGGACCGCTACAAGGAACCCGACAAGAACCGCGAGCAGGTGCTCAAGAACGACGTGAACGCCCTCGCCGCCTTCGTCGGCAAGAAATACGTGGATTTCTCCGGACATCTTATCCTGGACGACAAGGGTGAGGTGCTGATCAACTTCGGCAAGCACAAGGGCAAGACCGCCCGCAAGGTCTGGGAGACCGAACCGTCCTACTTCGCCTGGATCCAGCAGGGCACGTTCACACTGGACACCAAGGCCCAGTTCGCCAAGCTCGAAGAGCAGTTCAAGCGCGAACGCCTGGCCGCCAAGTGGAACGGAAAGCTATTTTAAAACAGGCACAAAAAAATACTCGGCCAGGCTGGCCGGGTATTTTTTTGAGCCACTTAACAGACTTGAACTGTTGACCTGCGCGTTACGAATGCGCTGCTCTACCGACTGAGCTAAAGTGGCAATGGGAATGCAAAGGTAGCAATAATTTTGAAATATGCTACCCTCTGCGGCTATTTCCTGTCAAATTTCGACACGACATTGATGAGCACGGAGCCCAGCAGGCCTGCACAGACAGAGCCCATCAGGACGGCAATCTTGCCTGCATCACGCAAATGCATCATCACATCCGGCGCCTGCTCCCCGAAGGAAAGCGTGTCCACGAAGATGGACATCGTGAATCCGATACCGCCCAGACAGGCCACGGCGAAGAACATCGGCCAGGTGGCCTTCTCCGGCATCGCGCCCACCTTGAGCTTGATGGCGAGCCAGCTGAACAGGGTGATGCCCACGGGCTTGCCCAGCAGGAGGCCGAGGAAGATACCCATCGACACGCTGCCCAGCACGGCGTCGTAGCTGAACACATTGAAGAACGAAGGATCGGTAATCTGCACGCCGGCGTTGGCCAGGGCGAAGATCGGCATAATCATGAAATTGACCCAGGGATTGAGGGCGTGCTCCACGCGGTAGCTCATGTCCATCGTGCCGTGGGCGATGCTCTCCAGCTTGCGGAGGGCATGCTTCTGCGGCCCGTTGGGGAAGGGTTCGTCGTCAATGCCGTCCATCTTCTCCAGCCGGACGAGGTAACGGTTGCGCTTGTGGATGTACTGCGCCTTGTTGTAGCGCGAGGTGGCCGGAATGAGGAAGGCCATCACGACGCCCGACATCGTGGCGTGGATGCCGCTGTAGAAGAACAGCGCCCACACGATCATCGCGCAGAACAGGTACGGGAACATATGCTTCTCGCCGATGCGGCGCAGCAGGAGCGTGAAGAGGATGACGACCAGGGCGATGCCGAGCAGCAGGAAGTTGATCGAGCCGCCATAGAAGAGGGCCACCACCAGAATGGCGATCAGGTCGTCGGCAATGGCGAGGGCGGTCAGGAAGACCTTCAGCGACACAGGCACCTTGTCGCCGAGCATCGAGAGGATGCAAACGGCGAAGGCGATGTCCGTGGCGGTCGGGATGCCCCAGCCGCTGGCGGCCATGGAACCATGGTTGATCAGGGTATAAATGAGCGCCGGCGCGATCACGCCGCCGAAAGCGGCAATCACCGGCAGCATCGCCTTCTTCGGAGAAGAAAGCTCGCCGTGCGCCACTTCCCGGCGGATTTCAAGGCCCACCGTGAAGAAGAACACGACCATCAGGATGTCGTTGATGAACTTCTCCACCGTCAGGTCGCGCGGGAAGAGGACATCCACGTTACCATCCGCACTGTAGAGGTGCAGCTGCATGTGGGTCTCCAGGATCTCGTGATAAAGTTCGCGCGTGAACGGGAGGTTGGCGAGGAGCATGGCCATCACCACGCAGGCCATCAGCAGGACGCCCTGAAACCAGGGCTGCTTGGACAGCCGTCCGCTGCGCTTATTGAATTCGAAAACTCCCTTGTTCCAGGTGTAGATGGGGATTAATTTCATAGTATAAATGTACCGTTGCATTTTGCGGGCGCAAAGGTAACATTTTAAAAGAGAATATCAAACGAATTATCCGTTCTGCTTGTGGGTCATGATGTCGAGGACCATCCTGTCGGTCTCCTGCATGCCGACGGAGCCCAGACGCGTGAGGTTGCGGATGCAACGGTCCACGTCGTCCTCGATCAATCCCTCCACGCTGGTGACTGAATGGTTCTGCACGGCCAGCATGGCGCTCAGCACGGCGGTGGACACGCCGCTGCTCACTTTCAGCGCGCAGCTGGGCTTGGCGCCGTCGCAGACCATGCCCGCCAGGTTCGCGATCATATTCTTCACGCTGTTGCTCACCTGCTCGTAACCGCCGCCCATCAGGTAGGTCATGCCGCAGCTGCTGCCGGTCGAGGCGACCACGCAGCCGCACAGGCAGCTCAGGCGGCCCAGGCTCTGCTTGATGTAGATGGCCGTCAGGTGGCTCAGCACGAGCGCGCGCGTGAGTTCCTCTTCCGTATTATGGTTCTCCCGGGCGAAGACCACGACGGGCAGGGTCGCGGCGATGCCCTGGTTGCCGCTGCCGGAGTTGCTCATCACCGGGATCTTGGCCCCGGCCATACGCGCGTCGCAGGCGGACGAGGTGGCGCTGATGATGTGGCTGAAGATGGAATCGCCCATGATGCCCTTCCCGAGCGGGCGCGAAAGGGTCTTGCCCAACTCGTGGCCGTAATTGCCCTTCAGGGCTTCTTCGGCGGCCGCTTCATTGAGGCGGCGGGACTCGTTGATGAATTCCAGGTCCTCGAGCGAAGCCGTCGTGGCGAACTCGAAGACACGGCGCAGCGTGAGGTCGTTTTCCGCAGCGGCGTCCAGTTCTTTACCCAGCTCCGACCGACGGTCCAGCGTCTGGACGCAGGGGCCTTCCAGATAGACCAACCGCGTATGCTCGCGGGCAATGACGGCGCGGGAGCGCTTCTCCCCCGCCTCGCATGTTACCTCTATGTATAGCGTTTCGTCGCTGTCCTTCGTCAGGCCGATGGCGATCTGCTTCTTCGCCAGGAACGCTTTCGCCTCCGCAACGGCCTGCGGGCAGACGTCCTTCAGCACTTCCAGGCTGTATTCGCTCTTTCCGATCAGGGCTCCGAGGGCTACTGCGATCGGCAGGCCGGTCATCCCCGTGCCGGGAATGCCCACGCCCATCGCGTTCTTGAGCATGTTTCCGCTGAGGCGGACGTCGATCCGGTCCGGGCGGCTGCCCAGCGCCTCCGTGGCATAGGCGGTGCAGAGCGCCACCGCCGCGGGCTCGGTGCAGCCGATGGCCGGCACCACTTCCCGCTTGATGAGAGCGATTATCTGTTCGTTGGTCATATTGAACAAAGGTACACTTTTTCTTCGTATCTTCGCACTATGAGAAAGCATTGGATTGACAATTTGCGCTGGGTGACCGTGCTCCTGGTGCTCTTCTACCACGTCATTTATTTCTTCAACAACAAAGGCGTCTTCGGCGGCATCGGCGGTTTCGGAGACTATCCGGAATGCCCGCAGTACCAGGACATCGTGATGTATCTCCTTTACCCCTGGTTCATGCCGCTGCTCTTCCTGCTGGCGGGCATCAGCGCCCGCTACGCGCTCGAGAAATACGACGGCAAGGCCTGGTTCAAGGCACGTACGCGTAAGCTGCTGGTGCCGGCGACCATCGGTCTGTTCGTGTTTCATTGGATGGTGGGGTATTTCAACACCGTCGTAGCTGACCGGGCAGGCGTCTTCGAGGGCATTCCCGGCTTCGTGAAATATGGGATCATGGCTGTCAGCGGCATCGGCCCGCTCTGGTTCATCCAGGACCTGTGGCTGTTCTCCCTGCTGCTTCTGCTGATCCGCAAGCTGGATGCGAAGGACAGGTTCCGGAACTGGTGCGCCCGGGCCAATATCGTCTGGATCATCATGCTGGGCGTGCTCTACTGGCTGGGCGAGCAGACGCTCGTCAAACAGCCGCGTCCGGAGTCACTGGACGGACTGTATAATCTGTACAAGCCGCTCTTCTACCTGATTCCCTTCCTGATGGGCTATTTCGTCTTCTCGAACGACGCCGTGCAGGAGAAAGTGAAGAACGCCTGGATTCCGCTCGCGGGCTGCGCCGCGGTCGCGGGGGTCGCGCTGGTCGTCACGACCTTCGGGCAGGACAACACCTCCCCGCAGTACCTGGGTTCCCCGCTCAACTGCCTCTACGGCTGGCTGGCCTGCCTGGCCCTGATGGGCTGGTTCAACGCCCGTTTCGACCGCACCGACAAGTTCGCGGGCTACCTGACGCGCAGCAGCTTCGGCCTCTACATCGTCCACTACCTGGTGATCGCCAGCCTGGGCTATATGATGAAGAGCTACACCCAGCTGCCGCCGGTCGCGATGTATCTCATCCTGACGGTCGCCGTCTTCACGCTCTCCCCCCTCCTCTACGAGATCCTGCACCGCATCCCCTTCGTGCGCTGGGCCGTGTTCGGCGAACGGAAAAAATAGTATATTTGCAGTAAACCATTACACCTATGAAACTGGACGGTAGAAGACTGAGTACCAACGTCGATGACCGGCGTGGTATGTCCACCGGCAGAGTGGCCGGCGGCGTGGGCCTCGGAGGCCTGATCATCATCGGACTCATCACGCTCCTGATGGGCGGCAACCCCGCTGATGTCCTGGAGCAGATGGGCGGACTGGGCGGCACGGAGATCGTCAGCCCGACCGGACGCCAGGCGACCGCCGAAGAGGAGCAGCTCGCCGTCTTCTCCAAGCAGATCCTGGCCGGCACGGAAGATGTCTGGACCGAGATTTTCAAGCAGAACGGCCGCACTTACGTACCGCCGAAGCTCGTCCTCTACAACGACTACGTGCAGACCGCCAGCGGCACCGCTTCCGCCCAGATGGGTCCCTTCTACAACAGCGCGGACCAGACGGTCTACATTGACCTGTCCTTCTTCACGACCATGAAGCAGCAGATCGGCGCAGACGGCGATTTCGCCTACGCTTACGTCATCGCGCACGAGGTCGGGCACCACGTGCAGTACCTGCTCGGCACGCTCCAGAAAGCGCACCAGCAGATGCAGCGCGTCAGCCAGACCGAGAGCAACCAGATCAGCGTGCGGCTCGAACTGCAGGCGGACTTCTACGCCGGCGTGTGGGCCTGCCACGACAACCGGATGTACAACTCCCTGGAGCCGGGTGACATCGAGGAAGGCCTCGCCGTCGCCTCCAAGATCGGCGATGACTACCTGCAGAAGAAAGCCCGCGGCTACACCACGCCCGAAACCTTCAACCACGGCACCTCCGACCAGCGCTCCCGCTGGCTGATGAAGGGCTTCCGCACCGGCAACCCGGCCGAAGGCGACACCTTCAGCCCGGCATACAGTCAGCTGTAAACTTACTGCTCTCTACGGGCGAAGATATTGGCCAGGATGGTACCGCTGATGCTGTGCCAGGCGCAGGAGATGGCGCAGGGCACCACGGCCATCGGATTCGTGGCTACGAAGAAGGTCATGGCGAGGTTCGTTCCCAGGCCAGCGTTCTGCATACCCACTTCGATGGAGATGGTGCGCTTCTTGGCGGTGCTGAAATGGAACAGCCGGCCGACCGTATAGCCCAGCACATAGCCGATCGTGTTGTGGCAGAACACCATCGCGAAGGTCAGCAGGAACAGCACGAGTCCGTTCTCCACCAGCGGGTCGTGGACCGTGGTGATGACGCCGCCGACGATGCAGGCCAGGCAGATGACCGACACGCCCGGCATGCAGCCCTGGATTTTCTTGAAAACATCCTTATGTCCCAGCCACAGGTTCAGCACGAAACCGATGGCGATGGGGATGATGGTCACGATGAGGATCTGGCGGAACATGCCCCAGGCGTCGACATCCACCCGCTCCCCCGCCAGCGCAAGCACGAGCAGCGGCGTGAGCACGGGCGCCAGCAGCGTCGAGGCGCAGGTCATGCCCACGGAATAAGCCACGTCCCCCTTGCAGAGGAAAGACATGATGTTGCTGGACACGCCGCCCGGGCAGCAGCCCACGAGGATGATGCCGATGGCCATGGCCGTGCTGTACGGTGCGAATGCAGGCACCTGGCTGAACAGCCAGGAAAGCGAGAACGCCACCAGCGGCATGATGGTGAACTGGGCGGCCGCGCCGATGAGGATGTCGAACGGGCGCTGCGCCAGGAGCTTGAAATCCTGGGGCGTGAGCGTAAGCCCCATGGTGAGCATGATGATACCCAGAATGATGGTCTGCGTGTCCCCCTTCACCCAGGCGAAGAGTTGCGGGAAGAAGAAGGTGACCACCGCGGTCAGGATGATGAACAGGCTGGCCTTGCCGCTTAAGAAATCACTGATGGCTTTGAACATACGTGATATGACGTTACCCGCATGCAAAATTAACATTTATTTGCTATGTTTGTATAGATAAATACGACGCATATGGTTAAGCATATCATTCTCTGGACCCTGAATCCGGAGCTTTCGGAAGAAGAAAAGAAAAACGTGAAAGCCGGCATCAAGGCCGGTCTGGAAGGTCTGGTCGGCCAGGTGCCGGGACTGCTCGACGTCAAGGTGCACATCGACGGCCGTCTGGCCTCGTCGAACGCCGACGTCATGCTGGACAGCACGCTGGAGAGCGAAGAGGCCCTGAAGGGCTACGCCCAGCACCCGGCGCACGTCGCCGTGGCCAACGGCAAAGTGCGGCCCTATACCGTGCAGCGTTCCTGCCTGGACTTTGAGATTTAACGGAATGGAGAGCGAACGGATCCTGCTGCGCCCGTGGCGCGAAGATGACGCTCCGGCGCTTTTCAAATACGCCTCCGACCCTGAGGTCGGTCCCCGCGCCGGCTGGCCACCGCACCAGAGCGTAGAAGAGAGCCGGGAGATCATCCGGACGATCTTCAGCAACGACCGCACCTGGGCCATCGAGCTCAAGGAAACTGGCGAGCCCGTCGGCTGCATCGGCTATTTCGTGCACGGCGAAAGCAACATCGACATCGGCGAGAACGACGCCGAGGCCGGCTACTGGGTGGCTCGCCCTTACTGGAACCGCGGCATCGCCACCGAGGCGCTGCGCCTGATGCTGGATTACTGCTTTGGCGAGAAGGGCTTCGACACGATCTGGAGCGATTTCTTCGTGGACAATCCGGCCTCCGGCCGCGTCATGGAGAAATGCGGCTTCCGCGACACGGGCGGCATCAACTACTGCAGCCGCCTCCAGCTCGGCAGCGACCGCCCGGTCAAGGTCATGCGCCTGGACAGGAATCCCCTGCTCCGGGCCATGCTGGCCCAGGCCGACCCGTCGCAGGTGGAGGGCCTGTCCCGTTTCTTCAAGACGGGTCCCGGGCAATACGGGGAAGGCGACAAGTTCCTGGGCATCAAGGTGCCCGTGACGCGCGCCGTAGTGAAAGCCTGCTGGAAGGAGACTTCTTTCGAGGATCTCGAGGCCTGCATCGCGAGCGAATTCCACGAAGTGCGCCTCGCCGCTCTCCTCACCCTCGTGGAGATCTTCGCGCACGCGAAACGTTCGTCATTCGCCGGCTCCAGTTCGTCATTCGCCGGCTTGACCGGCGAATCTCCCCGTCAGCGCTGTATCGACTTCTACCTGTCCCATACCGCCTACATCAACAACTGGGACCTCGTGGACCTGTCCTGCTATCCCCTGCTGGGCGCATGGCTCCTCGACAAGGACCGCTCGCTCCTCTATGAGCTCGCACGCAACGGCAAGACCCTCTGGGAGCAGCGCATCGGCATCGTCAGCACGATGACCTTCATCCGGCACGGTCAGCTGGACGACACCTTCGCCATCGCGGACATCCTCCTGCACCACCCCCACGACCTCATCCACAAGGCCGTCGGCTGGCTCCTTCGCGAAGCCGGTAAACGCGACAAGGCCGCCCTAAAGGCCTTCCTCCAGCCCCGCTACCGGACCATGCCCCGCACCATGCTCCGCTACGCCATCGAGAAATTCCCGGAAGCGGAGCGGCAGGCCTACCTCAAACCGTCAACACAATAAAACATAACCGATATGAAAAAGATCCTCTTCCTGCTTACCGCTTCCCTGCTAGTGCTGGCCACCGTACAGCTGGGCGCACAGGATCTGCCGCATTACAAACGCATCGTCAAGGAGCTGAGTTCCGCCAAATACCAGGGCCGCGGCTATGCCCGCGGCGGCGCCAACAAGGCCGGGAAATATCTGGAAAAGGAATACCGCAAAGCGGGGGCCGACGAGGTCATGCTGCAGTCCTTCTCCATCGACATCAACACCTTCCCGGGGAAGATGGCGATGTGGGCCGACGGGAAGAAACTGAAGGCCGGCGTAGATTTCTCCATGCGGGAATACTCCCCCGGCGTACATGGCGAATTCCCGGTGTACCACGTGGACACGCTGAACTTTGACGCGGACAAGATGTTCGCGGACCTCGCGAAACCGGAGTACGCGAACGCACTGGTCTGCTGCGACTTCTGGTTCGCCTACGGCCACAAGGAGGCCTTCGGGCGCCTGCAGAAAGCGGGAGCCTGCAACAACGCAGGACTTATCCAGACCTGGACCTCCCCCATCAAGTTCTACAAGGCCTATGGCGAAAAGGTTGTCGACAAGCCCATCGTCTGGGTGACGCCCGAGGCCATTGAGGGCGTGCAATCCGTCCGGCTGGATATCGACAACGAATTCCTGCCCGGCTACGGTCTCTTCAACGTGATCGCCAAAGTCGCGGGCGCACGCCACGACAGTTGCTACGTGTTCACGGCGCACTACGACCACCTGGGCAATCTGGGCCGCAAGGTCTATTACGCCGGGGCGAACGACAACGCCTCCGGCACGGCGGCGCTGGTGACGCTGGCCGCCTATTTTGCGAAGAATCGGCCACAGTACGACATGTACTTCCTCTCCGTTTCCGGCGAGGATGCCAACCTGCGCGGTTCGGAATTCTTCGCGAATAACCCGCTCTTCCCGCTGGAGCAGATCAAGTACCTGTTCAACCTGGACATGATCGGCGACAACAATCCCGTGCAGTACTGCGAGGTGAGCGATACGGGCATGCGCGGATACGCCTTGTTTGAGGAGATTAACGACGAACAGCTTTATTTCCAAGCCCTGAACCGGGGCGAACTGGCGGCGAACAGCGACCACTATCCCTTCGCCACGCGCGGGGTGCCTTGCATCTTCCTGGAGAACGAGGACGGCGACGCCTTCCCCTGGTACCATACCATCTACGATAACTGGGAGCACGCCGTCTTCGACAGCTATGAACCGGTATTCAAGCTGGTACGTGATTTTATTGCAAGGTATTAAACTGCACGGAAACGCTTTTCTAAAGCGATTTTGCAGCATTGATTCCGGCGAGGGCGCCGGTAGAGAAGGCGAGCTGGAGGTTGTAGCCGCCGGTGTCGGCGTCGATGTCCAGTACTTCGCCACAGAGGTAGAGTCCCGGTATCAGCCGGGACTCCATCGTTTTGGCGATGAAGTCGTCGGTGGAGACGCCGCCGGCCGTGACGACCGCGCGCTCGTAGCCGACGTATCCTGCAATATCTAACTGCCAGGCTTTCAGTGCCTTGGCGATACTGACCAGGTTGACCCAGACCTTGGTGTCGGCGCGGCCGCGCCGCTCCAACGTGATGATTTCGGGGTGCATCGCCTGGAAGCCCGGGATGAGTTCTCGGGGCATGAGTTTGCCGAGCAGGATGCGGCAGCGCTCCTTTTCGCGGACGCCGCGGGAGCGCGGGTCCTTTTCAATTTCCGCCCAGAGTTCCTTGATGCGGGCGGTCAGTTCGGTGAGGTCCACGCCCGGCTTGAGGTCGAGCTGCAGACTAACACGCGAGCCGTTCACGAGGGCCTTGACGGCCTTGCGGCTGAGTTGGAATCCGACAGGTCCCTCCAGGCCGCCGTCGGTGAAGTCGATGTCGCCGAATTCGCTGTCCACTTCCGTTCCCTCAATCTGCAGGGCGAGCTGTATATTCTTCAGCTGCACGCCGCAGAGGGACTGTCCCAACTCGCTGAGCGGCGTGCTGCGGTCAATGTGCAAATCTTTGTTTTCCTGTAATTTATATCCTTTCGGGACGAGCGCCGTCAGGGACGGGAAGGTCGGCACGATATGGTGTCCGAGTTCTTCCGCCCAGCGCAGCCCGTCGCCGGTCGATCCCGTCGTCGGATAGCTCAGCCCGCCCGTCGCCACGATCACCCGCGCGCACTTCCACTCGCGTCCGTCTGTCAGCGTTACGGTAAAGCCGGGGACTGCCTCCCCGGCTTCATTTACCGTAACTGCTGCCACTTCGGCTTCGGTTTCGATTTTGACACCGAGGGAGAGGCAGGCATTGACAAGGGTGTCGACCACGTCGGAGGCGTGATGGGAGGCCGGGAAGGCGCGGTCGCCGCGCTCGACGACAGTCTCCATACCAAAGCCCTCGAACCAGTCCACGACGGCCTGCGAGGGTAGATTATAAAAGGCGGACTTGACGAAATTCGCCTTCGAGCGGATGTGCCCGGAGAAGGCGTTCCAATCCTTCACATTCGTGAAATTGCAGCGGCCCTTGCCGGTGATCATCACCTTGCGGGCCGGACGCGGCATCTTCTCCAACACGGTGACCTGCGCCGCCTGACCGGCATCCACGAGCGTCCGGGCGGCATGGTAGGCCGCCATCAGGCCGGACGCACCTGCGCCGATGATGACTATCTCTGATTTCATGACGACAGAATACAAAAAAGGGAAAGCTTAGCACATCGCACCGCTACAACCTCCTGCCCTTGCTACCTTCCGGTCCTGGGGGAGTTCAGAGGGAGCTGGTCGTGTACGACTTTCCCGCTGCAAATATAATAAAAAATCAAATGCTGTTAAAAATGAGCGGGAGAATATCGTCCACTTTCTCAAACTTCCAGACTTTGTCTGCGGCAATCATGATGACGGACATCGGCTTGCCGGACTTGTGCTGATACTGTGCCATTACCTGCCGGCAGGCCCCGCAGGGCGTTGCAGGTTGGTTGCCCAGATGCCCCATCATGCCGCCTGCCAGGGCGATGCTGAGGATGTTTTCCTCCGGATACTGCGCTCCTGCAGCGAACATCGCCGTCCGCTCGGCGCACAGCCCGGACGGGAAGGCGGCATTCTCCTGATTCGCACCCCGCACAATCTGTCCGTTGGACATCCGCACGGCCGCGCCCACGTGGAAATGCGAATAGGGCGCATAGGCGCCTTCCATGGCCTTGATGGCTTCGGACGCCAGCTCGCGATCCTCAGCATTCAGCTCGTCGATGGACTTGTATTCTTCGTATGCAATATGAATCTCTCGATTTGTCATGGAATCTGCGTGGTTAAATCATTCAAATTTAGTAAATATCTTGAAAAATCGGTAATTTTGCCCCTTGAAATGAAGATTTGCGTAGGTCTATCCGGAGGCGTGGACTCCAGCGTGGCAGCCTTGTTGCTCAAGCAGCAGGGCTATGACGTGTTCGCCATGTTCATGCAGAACTGGCACGACACGGAGGGCACGCTGCACGGAGACTGCGAGTGGGAGGAAGACAAGTTCGTGGCAGAAATGGTCGCGCGAAAGATCGGTATCCCGTTCTATTTCATCGACTTGAGCAAGGAGTACCGGCAGCGTGTGGTGGACTATCTCTTCGACGAATACGCCCACGGCCGCACTCCGAATCCCGATGTCCTCTGCAACCGCGAGATCAAGTTCGACGCCTTCCTCAAGGCGGCGGAGCGCCTGGGCGCGGACTGCGTGGCCACGGGCCACTATTGCCGCAAGGAGACGCTTCCCGACGGGACCTGCCGCATCCTCGAAGGCACCGACCCCAACAAGGACCAGAGCTATTTCCTCTGCCAGCTCACGCAGGAGCAGCTCGCCAAGGCGATGTTCCCCATCGGGGATATCTGCAAACCCGAAGTGCGGCGCCTCGCGAAGGAGGCCGACCTGCCGTCCGCCGACAAGAAGGACTCGCAGGGCATCTGCTTCGTGGGCAAGGTGGACCTTCCCGTCTTCCTGCAGCAGAAACTGAAAAGCGTCGAGGGCGACGTGGTCGAGGTCTTTGCACCCTACTACGCCGACAGCGTGAAATACGCCCGCGACCGGGAGCTGCTGGCCAAGGGTTTAGATCTGACGGACAGTGAATTGGAAGAGCTGTCCACGACCATCGACTACAGCGATATTCATTTTGAAACAGAAACTTACCGTTCCGGGAAAAAGCATATCAAGAAGACGCGCGACAAGGAGAATCCCTGGGCGAAGCGCATCGGCCGTCACGAAGGCGCGCAGTTCTACACCATCGGCCAGCGCAAGGGCCTGGGCATCGGCGGCCACGCCAACCCCGTCTTCGTGCTGGCGACCGACATCGAGCGCAATATCATCTATGTGGGTGAAGGCGAGAATCATCCCGGTCTGCTGCGCGGGTGTCTCCGCATCGCACCGGACGAGATCCATTGGATTCGCCCGTCCGAGGCCATGCAGATCGGCGAAAACCGCCGCTACCGCGTGCGTATCCGCTACCGCCAGCCCCTCCAGGACGCCACGTTGCTGATGCGGGAGAACGGTCTGTTCATCCGCTTCGACGATCCACAGCGCAGCATCACCCCCGGCCAGTTTGCCGTCTGGTATGCCTCCGACGGTGAAATGCTCGGCAGCGGGGTGATCTAAGCCTGCAAAATTTCCTCAATCTGCTTCTTAATCAGAGGAACATCCTCCATTACTGTATGCCACAAGACCTCAATGAGGACGGTTGCATAACCATGAACCAGCACATGACGCATCCCGATAATGTCTTTCCAAGGGATTTCTTTGTGTTGTTCCTTGAACTGAACGGATAACATGTAGGCCGCCTCTCCTATGATTTCTACGTTCTTCACGACTGCATAGTAGCGCAGTTTGTCCTGCGACAAATCATCTTGGGTAATTCCTTCGATAAAGGAGGCTATATTGTTTGCCGCCTGGATGATATCCTGCAAACGGCCGGGATCTCTTTCAGGCTCTCTCATAGACCAAAACCTTATCTCGATTAATGCTATCCTGTGCGAACGGTTTTATGGAGCCATTCGCTACCAAGTCCACCTTTCTGCCCAGACAATCTTGCAAATGGTTGATAATGCCTGCAAAATAGAGCAACCCGACCTTGGCAGAAGAAGACAGATCAATCAGGATATCAATATCGCTATCAGGCCTTTCTTCCATTCTGGAAAAAGAGCCGAAGATCCATGCGCGTTCCACCGGCTCCTGCCGGAAGAAATCCTGTATGGTATGGACAATCCTGACGCGTTCCTGGTCAATCTGCCGAACCCGCTCCTGAACCTCTTCCTTCTTTCCTTTTCGCCCGGCATATCGAAGCAAGCGCGAAGTATTCACGGGATAGAGCTCAAATGCTCGCTGAAACTCCTTTTGGATCTCCTCATCTGTCATGGACGCGAATTCCTTATCTGCGGAATGATCCACCAACACCTTCTCCAACTCGGGTACGATAACGCGCTGCTCTTCATATACGGGTGCTTCTGAAATGATCGGCTTGACCAAAATAAAATCGTGCAAATCCTCCATCATCGAATAGGCATTCCTAATCAGTGCCACGTCCGCAAATTGCTGTTTCAAGGCACTCCGAACATCATCACACGACCCTTTCGGCACCTCAACGATCAGGTTCCGTCCCGTATCAGAGATGCAGTGGTTCATCCCGACAAAGGATTCCACCAACAGGTCCTCCACGGTCCTCATCTTGGGCGATATGACACACTTGTAATCCATATTCTTCTTCCGCAAAGATAAAACAATTCTGGCAATATTTCAAATATATTGCCAAAGATATAAAAGCAACACGTAGCAAAAATGGAAGAGCTACAAGGTGGAAGCGTTGTCCTTCAGATGCTTATAGATCGTTTCCGCGATCATGTGCGCGCCACGGCGCTGGGGGTGGATGCCGTCGCGGCAGTAGCGGGGGCTGGCGAAGAGCATCTGCAGGTCGATGCATGGCAGGCCTTTCTCGTCGGCAACCTTGCGGATGGTCGGGCGTACACCCTCTTCCATCACGTCCGGATTCAGGATCAGGCTCGGCACGTTGAAGACCCGGAAGATGCGGATCGGCGCCACGGGAATCACCAGCGGATGGGACGGCAGCGCCACATACGCGTCCAGCAGGCGGGCATAGTCGCGTCGAAAGATCTCGGGATTCCAGTTCCAGGGCTTGGTATCATTGGTCCCGAGCATGAGGATAACGATGTCCGGTTCCCATTCCAGACTGTCGCGATAGGCCCTTTTCGTCACATAGGGGGTGTCCGCATCGAAGCGGACCGCAGCGTCGTTATGACCAAAATTACGGACTTCGTACTCCCCGCCGAGCAGGTGCTGGAGGACCGCCGGATAGCCGAATTTAGCGGGGTTCAGGATGGTGAAACCCCAGGTGATACTGTCACCGACGCATGCAACCTTTTTCATGATTCCTCAAGTTTGAGCGACCGGGCCACGGCCTCGGCCACATTGATGCCGTCCAGCGCACTGGACACGATGCCGCCAGCGTAGCCGGCGCCCTCCCCGCAAGGGAAGATGCCCGGCAGCGAAACGTACTCGTAGGTCTCCGGATCACGCGGAATGCGGACCGGCGAAGAGGTACGCGACTCGACGCCCAGCAGCAGGGCGGCGTTCGTATAATAATTGCGCATTTTCACGCGCGGAAAGGCTTTCTGGAGGCGCTGCGCCACGTGCGGCGGCAGCAGCTCGTGCAGCGGAGCGCTCACCACGCCGGGGTGATAGCTGGTCGGGGGCATCGACTTGGAGATCTTGCCCAGGCAGAAATCTTCCATGCGCTGTGCCGGCGCGGCCATCGGGTTCTCGGCACCCTGCGACTGCGCATAGTCGTACATCCGGCGTTCGACCTCGTGCTGGAAATCCATCAGCTTGAAAGGGCTCTCGCCGGGCACGTCTTCCGGCTCGATCTGGACGACGACGCCCGCATTGGCGAACTTGCCGCTGCGCCCGGAGTTGGACATACCGTTCAGGACCACGGTCCGCTCCTCGGTCGAAGAAGGGACCAGGACACCGCCGGGGCACATGCAGAAAGAGAACACGCCGCGGCCGTCCACCTGCTCGACGAAGGAGTACTCCGCCGCCGGCACACCCGGCTTCCACTGCCCGTGGTACTGGCACCAGTTGATCTTCTCCTGCGGATGCTCCACGCGGACGCCCATCGCGAAGCCTTTCGCCTCGAGTGCGCCGCCCATCCCGTCCAGCATCTCGTACACATCCCGCGCAGAATGGCCGGTGGCGAGGATCACGCGCTTCGCCTGATACGTTTTTCCATCGGCAGTCTTAACAGCCTGATCCTGAATGGATACAACTTTTGCGTTAAAATGATATTCGCCGCCCTGGGCGACGATGAAGTTGCGGATACTCTCGACGACGACGGGGAGTTTGTCGGAGCCGATATGCGGATGGGCATCGACGAGGATGTCCTTCGAGGCGCCGAACTTCACCAGCTGGTACAGGACCTCGCGAAGATCCCCCCGCTTGGAAGAACGGGTATAGAGCTTACCGTCGGAGAAGGCGCCCGCGCCGCCCTCGCCATAGCAGTAATTGGAATCGGGATCGACGATACCGTCGCGCGAGAGCTTCGCCATGTCGAACTTGCGCGCGTGCACATCCTTGCCGCGCTCCAGCACGATGGGCCTGAGCCCGAGCGTCAGGAGCTTGAGCGCCGCGAACATACCGGCGGGACCAGCGCCCACGACGATGACCGGCTCGGCGCCGTGCACGTCCTGGTACTCCGGAAGCGTGTAGGGAACATACTCCTCACCGGGTCCGTACGCCTCATACTGATAGCGCCAGACCGGCTCCTTGCGCGCGTCGACGGAGCGCTTCTTCAGCACCCATTTCATGCCGCCGGCCTTGGCCTCGATCTCCTTGAGGCGCGGTTCCCGCGTGAGCGGGCAAACTACTTCAAACTCCTTCATAATCAACTAAAAATCAGACATCCTGGACACGGGAGCCACATCCAGCGGCGTGCGCTCCCCGGCCAGGAAATGATAGTATCCGGCGATGGCGATCATCGCCGCATTGTCGGTCGTAAACTTGAATTCCGGCAGATAGGTGTTCCAGCCGCGCTTCCTGCCTTCGGCCTCGATCCGGGCGCGCAGCCCGCTGTTGGCGGACACGCCGCCGCCGATCGTGACCTCCTTGATGCCGGTCTGCTTCGCCGCCTTGACGAGCTTGTCCAGCAGGATGTCGATCAGCGTCTTCTGGAACGAGGCGCAGAGGTCCTCCTTGTTCTTCTCAAGGAAGTCCGGATCCTTCGCCATCTCGTCGCGGACGAAGTACAGCAGCGAGGTCTTCACGCCGCTGAAGCTGTAGTCCAGCCCCTCGATGTGCGGCTTGGTGAACTTGAAACGGGTCGGGTCGCCCTCCTTCGCGAGCCGGTCGATGATCGGGCCGCCGGGATAGCCCAGGCCCAGCATCTTCGAACATTTATCGAAGGCCTCCCCCACCGCATCGTCGATGGTCTGGCCCAGGATCTCGAAATGGAGCGGGTCGTCCACCCGGACGATCTGCGAGTTGCCGCCGCTGACCAGCAGACACAGGTACGGGAAGGCAGGTTCCCGCACCGGCTTGTCCGGCTGCCGGATGAAATCGGCCAGCAGGTGTCCCTGCAAATGGTTGACCATCACGATGGGAATGTCCAGCGCCAGGCCCATCGCCTTGGCGAAAGAAGTGCCCACCAGCAGCGATCCGAGCAGGCCCGGACCGCGCGTGAACGCAATCGCGGTCAGGTCGGAAGCCTTCACGCCCGCCCGGGCGAGCGCTTCGCTCACCACCGGGACGATGTTCTGTTCATGCGCACGGGATGCCAGTTCCGGGACCACACCGCCGAAAGCGCGGTGCACGTCCTGGCTGGCGATGACATTCGAGAGGAGCCACCCGTCGCGGATGACGGCCGCCGAAGTGTCGTCACAGGAAGATTCTATGCCGAGGATAATGTCTGCCATTTGAGTTACAAATATTTGGCAAAGATAGTAATTATTCCCGTAGGCGCGCATATATGGATATAAGCGGGGAAATTACTATATTTGTAGATTACAACGTCATGTACAGGAAAAAGGGATATATCGTCGCGCGCATTGTCGGCTTGCTGGCAGTGCTATTGATGGCGTTTATCGTCGCCATCCAGACCCCTTTGATCCAGACCCGTCTGTCCAAGGTCGCCCTCAACCAGCTGGCGGCCATCATGGACGGCCGCGTGCAGTACGACGAGCTCAAGGTGATGACCTCCGGCGTGATCGTCATCCGGAATCTCAAACTGGTCGATTCCCAGCCCTATACGGAAGACATCAACGGCCGCGGCTGGGCGCCGACGGACACTGTCTTCCGGGCGAAAACCATCACGGCAACCTTCGGCCTCTCGGGGCTGTTCCGCAAGGAAGGCCTGCACCTGGGCCGCGTCACCATCGAAGGCGGCGCCTTCCACCTGGTCTCCGAACCCGGGGAGGAATACCGCGACAATCTCTCCCGCGTCTTCCACCTGAAGCCCACTGGCGAACCGCCGTCCACGGCCCCTGTTTTCGATATCAAGAAACTGCGCGTCAAGGACTTCCGTTTCCAGATCAGCAGCTTCCTGCCGGACCGCGGGACCTACAAGGGCTTCGGCGTCAACTTTGACGACCTCGACCTGACGACGGACTTCACCATCCATAAATTCGCCATCGCGGACGCCAAGATCCACGGCGATATCGACCAGCTCTCCGCCCGGGAGAAGTCCGGCTACGTAATTGAGCATCTGTCGACGAGCTGCGATTTCGGCTTCGTGAACGGCGCGCTCTTCGAAGACCTCGTCCTGCGCGACTCCTGGTCCGACATCCAGCTGCGTTCCTTCGCCCTCCAATACGAGACGCTCAAGGACATGAGCGATTTCGTCAACACGGTGGGGCTGGAAGGAGAGCTCAAACGCTCCCGGATCGCCCTGCAGACCCTCTCCTACTTCTCCGGCTCCTTTGTGGACAGCCCCCTGGTGGCCGAAGTGCGGCGGGGGCATGTCAGCGGCTTCGTGCGCGACATGAGCATCGACCGCCTGGTCTTCAACGAAAGCTGGAGCGGTGTCTCCGCCACCGTCAATGGCCATATCACGGGCTTGCCGAACATCCAGGAAGCCCTGCTGGACGCCCAGCTCCAGGACCTCACCGGCACGACCACGGGCTTCTCGCGTTTCCTCGGCGGCCTCGCCCCGGAGAAGCCGGCGCCTGATTTCAGCCAGATCGCCCACAACGTTCCGCTGACCCTCCAGGTGACGGCAACAGGCCCGTTCAACGACCTGGACCTGGATATCGAGACGAAGAGTCCCTCCGGCGCCTTCAACCTCACGGGATCGGTACGCAATGCCGTGGACCCGCTCCGCCCGATCGACCTGGCGCTGAACCTCGCCACCCACGAACTGGATCTCGGCGGCATCCTCGGCGTTGACATCCTCGGCACTGCCACGCTCCGGACCAGCGTGCGCGCCGTCCTCGCCCAGGGCGGGCTCCCGGACGCCACCCTGGATTCCCTTTACATCGACCGCATCCATGCCCTCGGGCACGAGTTGCATCATATCCGTGTCATCGGCTCCCTGAACGACGGCACGGCGGAAGGACGCATCCAGAGCGACGATCCCCTGCTGCGCCTGGACCTGACCGGCCTGGCGGACCTCACGCCGCGCAGCGGCCGTTCCCGCTACCGGGTAGACGGCCAGATTGCGGAAGCCAATCTCGCCGCCTTCGGCGTTGACGCCGGCGGCAAGCTGTCCCGCGTCGCCACCGGCCTGCATGCGGACCTGGTCCGGATCGGAGAATACTTCGACGGCAGCGTCCGGATGGAGAATCTCCGCCTGATGGACAAGGAGGGCACGCACCGCCTCGGCGACGTCCAGGTCAACGCCCGCACGGACGAGACCTGGCAGGAGATCCAGTTCAACGCCCCCTTCCTCGAAGCATGTTTCCAGGGCGACCGCCCTGTCACACAATTCCCCAAGGACCTGCAGGAAATCACCGTCCGCCGCGACCTGTCCGCCCTCTTCACCGTACAGCACGAACCCGCCGGCTGCGGCAACTACACGCTGGAAGCCCTCTTCCACGATACCCGGGAGCTGATGGCCATCTTCGTGCCCGGTGCCTACATCGCCGACAATACCGGCCTTTCCCTGTCCACGACGGACCAGGGTCGGCTCGAAGGCCGCCTCGGCTCCGACCGTATCGCCTTCAACAAGAACTACCTCCGAAACGTCAATCTCCTCTTCGATAACCGGGAAGGCGTCTTTTCCGCCAGCGTCCTCAGCTCCGAGCTGCGCGCCGGCACCCTGGCGATGCTCAACCCCGCCATTGCCTTCAGCGCGGACGACAACCTCCTGGGGCTGGGCGTCCACTATGACAATTTCTCCGGAACGGGCGGCGAAGCCAACATCAACCTGAACGGCCGGATGTACCGGGACGAGCAGGACGGCGAGCTGGTCATCCAGGCCAGACCCGTCGATTCCTACATCGTGGCGGGCGAAGAGACCTGGTCCTTCGCGCCCGCAGACATCATCTACCATGGGAAAGACCTCCAGCTGGACCATTTCCTCATCAGCAACGGCGCCCAGCGCCTGCTGGTGGACGGCGGCTTCTCCCCGCGTCGCAGCGATACCCTTTCCCTGCACATGGACCGCTTCGACCTCACGCTTGTCGATGAGTTCCTGACGAATCAGATCGGCATCGACGGCATGATGAACGGAAAGGCCGTCGTGACCTCCGGCCCGGACAAGGCCCTCGGCATGCTGATGGACTTCCGCATCGATACCCTGCGCATTTCCGGCGAGGACGCCGGCCGGCTGACTCTCTCCAGCCAGTGGAAGCAGGAAGGCAAGGAACTCGGCCTCTCGCTCGTGGACGAGATCGACGGCCGGGACGCCTTCCGTGTCGGCGGCGCCTATTCTCCGCAGGAGAAGCATCTGGATCTCCAGGCCCGCTTCGACCGCTTCCCGCTGGCCCTGGCCTCGGCATTCCTGCCGGATATCGTTTCCGAAGTGGGCGGCGGCCTCAGCGGCTCGCTCAGCGTGACCGGATCGCCCGACGATCCCATCCCCTACAGCGAAGACCTGCACATCGACGACGCCACCCTGCGCCTGGGCCTGACCGGCGTCGCCTACACCGTCAGCGGCCCGATCCGGGTGGACCGGAACGGCGCCTACATGGACCGCGTGGCCATCCTGGACGATGCCGGCGGCAGCCTGGTCGTCGACGGCGCCCTGCGCTTCGAGCACCTGAAGAATTTCATGGTGGACAGCCGGATCAGCCTCAGCAACCTGAAGGTCCTGGATTCGCCCGAGCGGCCGGGGGTTCCCTTCTACGGCCTGCTGCGCACTTCCGGCTCGGCCAATATCCACGGCGCACTCAGCGCGCTCACCGTGGACGCGGACATCAGCACCTCCGGCGACGGCAACATCCACATCTACCCGACTTCCAGTACCGCCACGTCGCGCAGCGGCGCCGACGGGAAGAAGTTGCTCGTCTTCACCGAGCCGTCCCGTGCGCTCGACCCGTATGAGGAAATGCTCGCCAACCTCCACAAGAAGACCGTCACGCCCGCGGACATCACCATCCACGGACGCCTGAATATCCAGCCGGCCGTCCGCGCCTACGTCGAACTCGACCAGGAAGCCGGCAACGGCGCGTCCGTCAGCGGTTCGGGCACCGTCAGCCTGACTGTCCGTCCGTCCCGGGATATCTTCGACCTGAACGGCGATTACAACATCTACGAAGGAACCTACCAGTTCGTCCTCCCGGGCCTCCTGTCCAAGTCCTTCACCGTCCAGCGCGGCAGTTCCGTCAAGTTCAACGGCGACCTGATGAACACCGAACTGGATATCAACGCAACCTACGGCCTGCGCGCTTCGCTCGATCCCATCCTGGGCACGGGCAACCTCTCGCGCCGCCAGGTCGACTGCATGATCAACGTGGGCGACCGCCTGCGCGCGCCCAAGCTCAACCTCTCCATCGACGTACCGGACCTGGACCCGACCACACGCATGGCCGTGGAATCCGCCCTGAGCACGAGCGACAAGATCCAGAAGCAGTTCGTCTCGCTCCTGCTGCTCGGCACCTTCCTGCCGGATGAGAACTCAGGGGTCTTCAACCAGAGTTACCTCCTCTATTCCAACGTAATGGAAATGATGTCCGGACAGATCAACAAGGTCCTCCAGCGCCTCAAGATTCCTGTCGACGTGGGCTTCGGCTACCAGGAGATGCGTACGGGCGAGAACCTCTTCGACATTTCCATCTCCACCGAGCTCTTCGACAACCGCGTGGTGCTCGGCGGCAACTTCGGCAACCGCCGCTACTCGACCGGTAGCGCCGGCGGCGACTTCACCGGCGACGTCGACCTGCAGGTCAAACTCGACGAGGAGGGCAAGTTCCGCTTCAACGTCTTCTCCCATTCCGCCGACGAGTTCACCAGCTACCTGGACTTCTCGCAGCGGAACGGTATCGGCATCAGCTTCCAGAAAGAGTATAAGTCCTTCGCAGACTTCTCCCGCAACCTCTTCATTCCCAAGAAGAAGCGCCAGCAGCTCGATTCGCTGCAGGCAGAGAAGTTCGCGGAACAGGTCATTATCCATATTGAACAAGATGAATCCGGGGAAACTGTATCTGATCCCAACGCCGCTCGGTGATAACGAACCGGCCGAGTGCCTGCCGCAGAGCGTCCTCGGGACGGCCTGCGGGCTGCATTGTTTCGTGGTCGAAGAGCTTCGCACCGCCCGCCGCTTCCTGTCCCGCTACGGACTGCGCGGCCATATCGACGAGCTGGACTTCCACGTCCTCAACGAGCACAGCACGCCGGCGGAAATCGAGGCCCTGCTGCCCCTCTTCGACGGGCAGGATGTCGGACTGATGTCCGAAGCGGGCCTGCCGGCCGTGGCTGATCCGGGCGCCGCGCTCGTGGCCCTGTGCCACCGCCACGGGATCGAGGTGGTCCCCCTGGTGGGTCCGTCCTCGCTGATGCTCGCCCTGATGGCCTCCGGCCTGAACGGCCAGTCCTTCGCCTTCCGCGGCTACATCCCGGCCAAGACCGACGAGCGCCGCGCGGCGCTCCGCGAGCTGGAGAAGCAGTCCCGCGCCCTGAACCAGAGCCAGATCCTCATCGAAACTCCCTACCGCAACGACGCGCTCTTCGCGGACATGCTGCAGGGCCTGTCCCCCACCACGCAACTTTGCGTGGCCGCCGACATCACCCTGCCGACGCAGTTCATCCGCACCAGGACCGTCGCCGAATGGCGCAAGGCGCCGGCGACCATCGGCAAGCGCCCCTGCGTCTTTATTCTTTTGGCTTAGAAGATGAAGATCGCACTGCTGACCCTGGGCTGCAAGCTCAATTTCGCCGAGACGGCGACCTACGAACGCGGTTTCCTGGCCGCGGGCCTGGAAGTCGTTCCCTGGGGCCAGCCGGCAGACGTGTGCCTCATCAACACCTGTTCCGTCACCGCCACGGCGGACAGCAAGTCCCGCAACCTGGTCCGCAAGATGCACCGCCTGCATCCGGCGGCGCGCATCATCGTGACGGGCTGCAGCGCCGAGCTTCGCCGCTCCGAGATCGAACGGATCGAAGGCGTCTCGCGCGTGTTCGGCGCGAAGGAGAAGGGCCTGGTGGTCGCTGAAACCCTGGCACTCCTGGGTCTCTCGGCTGACGGTATGACCGCACAGCAGTCGGTTGCCTCGAATGCGCCGGATCGCGATAGCGATTATCCGGCCATCCCCCTCGAGGGGGCGCAGGGGGTGAAAGCTACGAATAGGCAGCAAATGTTTGCTGCCTATTCGGCGGGACTTTCAAGAACGCGTGCGTTCTTGAAAGTCCAGGACGGATGCAACAACTTCTGCAAATACTGCACGGTTCCCTACGCCCGCGGCGAGAGCCGCAACCTGCCCATCGCCGAATGCGTGCGCAACGCGGAGAAGATCGCCGCCGAAGGCGTGCGCGAAATCGTGCTCACGGGCGTGAATACGGGCGATTTCGGCCGGACGACCGGCGAATCCTTCCTCGACCTGCTGAAAGCCCTGAACGAAGTCGAAGGCATCGAACGCTATCGCATCTCCAGCATCGAGCCGAACCTGCTGACCGAGGAGATCGTGGACTGGATCGCCTCCGGTACCAAGTTCCAGCCGCATTTCCACATCCCCCTGCAGACCGGCTCCGACGAGCTGCTCGCGCGGATGGGCCGGCACTACGACACGGCCTTCTTCGCGGAGCGCATCGAAATGATCCGGCGCAAGATGGAGCGTCCCGGCGCGCCGAAGGTTTTCTTCGGCATCGACGTGATGGTCGGCCTGCCCGGCGAAACGGGGGAACTCTTCAAGGAAACCTTCCAGTTCATCGAGCGCATCCGCCCGGCCTTCATCCACGTCTTCCCTTACTCCCGCCGTCCCGGCACCCCGGCCGCCGACATGCCCGGCCAGGTGGACGAGGCCACCAAGAAGCACCGCGTGGCCGTGCTGGAAGAGCTCTGCCGGACCCTGCACGCCGATTTCCGCGCGCAGAACCGGGGCGTGCACGAGCGCGTGCTCTTCGAATCCACCATCCACAACGGGATGATGGAGGGCTATACCGGCAACTACATCCGCATCTCCCGTCCGTACGACCCGGCGCTGGTCGGGACGTTCGATGATATTGTCATAGAATGATTATGGAGCAGAAAGCGAAACTGACATTTCTCGGCACGGGCACCTCGTCCGGCGTTCCCATGATCGCCTGCGACTGTCCCGTCTGCCGCTCGACCGACCCGCACGACAAGCGCATGCGCGCTTCGGTGCTGGTCGAATACGGCGGGCTGACGATCCTCGTGGACGCCGGGCCCGATTTCCGCACCCAGATGTTGCGCCAGCACGTGCATCACCTGGATGCCATCCTCCTGACACACAACCACAAAGACCATACGGCCGGATTGGACGACATCCGCGCCTTCAACCTGGCGGAGCGCCATCCCGTCAACATCTGGTGCGAGCCCTACGTGGAAGCCACGCTCCGCCGCGAGTACGGCTATGCCTTCGCGGAGGAGAAGTATCCCGGCGCGCCGGAGTGGCGGGTGCACATCATCGACCCCACGCAGCCCTTCACGGTGCATTCGAACGCGAACGAGGACATCCTGGAATGGGAGCACGGCTTCGGCTACCACCATCTGCCGCCGCATCCGGCGCCCGACGCCAGCGTCGAGATCATCCCCATCCACGGCTGGCACCACCGCGAGAAGAAGACCTCCGTGCTGGGCTACCGCTTCGGCAACATCGCCTACCTGACCGACATCAAGATGCTGGACAGCGAGGCGGAGTTTGAGAAGCTGCGCGGCGTGGAATACGTCACGCTCGGCTGCGTCAAGATCGGCGACCATCATTCCCACCCCTCCTTGCAGGAGACGCTCGATTTCTTCGAGAAGGTGGGCGCCCGGGAGTCCTACATCACGCATCTGTCGCACCAGCTGCCCTGTCATGAAGAATTTGCGGCCATGTTGCCGCCGCACGTGCATCCCGCCTGGGATGGACTCGTTTTGGAATAGCATTTTATGGAACAGCACCTCTCCCAACTCGGCGAATTCGGCCTGATCGCCCAGATCCGCGAGCGTTTCCGCACCCCGGACGGGGTCACGGGCATCGGCGACGACTGCGCCGTCCTGCCCCAGCAGTCCGGGCGGAACACCCTCGTCAGCACGGATATGCTCATCGAAGGCACGCATTTCCTCCGCAGGGACATCTCGCCCTACGACCTGGGCTGGAAGTCCGCCGCCGTCAACATCAGCGACATCGCCGCGATGGGCGGCCATCCGACCGCGACCTTCCTGTCGCTGGCCCTGCCGGCTACCACCACAACTGAGTGGACAGAGGAGTTCCTGCGCGGCTACGCCGAGCTCTCCGAGCGTTTCGGCGTGCCCCTGCTCGGCGGCGATACCACCGCCTCGCCCGACCGCATCTGCATCAACGTGGCCGTGCTCGGCGAGTGTCCGTACGGGCGCGCCCGGCTGCGCAGCGGTGCGCTGAAGGGTGATGTCATCTGCGTGACCGGTTCGCTGGGCGATTCCGCCGGCGGGCTGAAGGCCATCCTGGCAGGCGTGAAGCGCGACCCGGACGTGCAGCGGCTCATCGAGAAGCATTACCGGCCCGTCCCGCGTGTGCCGGAAGGAGAGGAACTGCGTCTGAATCTGGGCGTGAACGCCATGATGGACATTTCGGACGGACTTGGCTCCGACCTGCAGCACATC
Organism: Candidatus Cryptobacteroides sp.; assembly: GCA_045117755.1. Lineage (GTDB taxonomy): Bacteria > Bacteroidota > Bacteroidia > Bacteroidales > UBA932 > Cryptobacteroides. The sequence goes on along the minus strand of JBGUOB010000002.1, from coordinate 106,933 downwards.
CTTGACGCGTCAGAGATGCATGCGGAGATCGATGTGACGGCCCTTCCCCTCTCCCTGGCACTCAAGCGTGTCTGCACCAGCCAGGGCTGGGATCCGGTCGAGCTCGCCGTCAGTGGCGGCGAAGACTACGAGCTGCTCTTCACCTGCACCCCGCAGACCGAGGTGCTCCTCACCGTCCCGCACTTCGTCATCGGCAAGGTCACATCCAGCCGTTCCGTGCAATGTCATCCTGAGCCAGTCGAAGGATCCAGTCATTCCGGGCTTGACCCGGAATCCCGTATCACCTGGCGCGGCGCCTCCCGTCCCCTCTCCCCCGGCTTCGACCACTTCAAGAAAAAGTAAGCCCTACTCCACCGTGACGGATTTGGCGAGGTTGCGGGGCTGGTCGACGTCGCGGCCTTTGGCGATGGCGATGTGGTAGGCCAGCAGCTGGAGCGGGATGATGGAGAGAATGGGCTCGAAGCATTCCTCCGTGTCCGGAATCTCGAAATACCAGTCGGAAAGCGCCTTGACATCCTGGTCGCCCTCCGTGATGACGCTGATGACGCGTCCCTTGCGGGCCTTGACCTCCTGGATATTGCTGAGGATCTTCTCGTAGTTGCCCCGGCGCGGGGCGATGACCACCACCGGCATCTCCTCGTCGATGAGCGCGATCGGACCGTGCTTCATCTCGGCAGCCGGATAACCTTCCGCGTGGATATAGGAAATCTCCTTCAGCTTCAGCGCACCCTCCAGCGCCACGGGATAATTGTAGCCGCGGCCGAGGTAGAGGAAATTGTGCGTATAGGTGAAAATCTTCGCCAGGTCGGCGATCTGCGCATCGTGCTCCAGAATCTTGGCGATCTTGTCTGGAATGACCTGCAGCTCCTTGACCAGGGCGGAGCGGCGCTCGTCGGACACGGTGCCGAGCTGCTCGGCCAGGCTCATGGCCAGCAGGAAGAGCGTCGTGACCTGGGCGGTGAAGGCCTTCGTGGAGGCGACGCCGATCTCCGGACCGATATGCGTATAGCAACCCGTATCCGTGGCACGGGCGATGGAAGAACCCACCACGTTGCAGATGCCGAAGAGGAAGGCGCCCGCCTCGCGGGCCAGGTTCACGGCGGCCAGCGTATCGGCCGTCTCGCCGGACTGCGAAATGGCGATCACGACATCCGTCGGGAAAATGACGGGGCGGCGGTAGCGGAATTCCGAGGCGTACTCCACCTCGACCGGCTTGCGCGTCAGCTCCTCAATCATATATTTGCCGATCAGGCCGGCATGCCAGGACGTACCGCAGGCGCAGATGACGATGCGCTTCGCGCCCAGCAGGCGCTCCCGGTTGTCGATGACACCGGACAGCTTGACCTCCCCGAGCTCCGGATGCAGGCGCCCCTGCATGGAAGCGCGCAGCGTGCGCGGCTGCTCGAAGATTTCCTTCAACATGAAATGCGGGAAGCCGCCCTTCTCGATCTCGCTCAGGCTCATCTCCAGCTCACGCACCTCGGGCGTCTGCTCGACGCTGCGCAGGTCCGTGATGCGGAGCTCCTCGTCGCGCTGGATGTACGCGATCTGCTCCTCGCCCAGATAGACGACCTTGTTGGTGTACTCGATGATCGGGGAAGCGTCGGAACCGACGAAGTACTCCCCTTCCCCCACGCCGATCAGCAGCGGGCTGCCCTTGCGGGCGGCGATCAGCTTGTCCGGCTGGTTCTTGTCCATGATCACGAGCGCATAGGCGCCGACCACATGCTTGAGCGCCATCGGAACGGCCTTGTCGAAGCTGGCGCCGCGCGAATCCATCATATACTGGATCAGCTGGATGACGACCTCCGTATCGGTCTGGCTCTGAAAATGATAGCCCTTGCGGGTCAGCTCGGTCTTCAGGGCCTGGTAGTTCTCGATGATACCGTTGTGGATCAGGGCGAGCTGGTGGTTCTCCGAATAATGGGGATGCGAGTTCACGTCGCTCGGCTCGCCGTGCGTCGCCCAGCGGGTGTGGGCGATGCCGATGCCGCCGGATACGTCCTTGTCCGCCGCCACGGCCTCCAGGTCACGGACCTTGCCCTTCGTCTTGTAGACGACCAGGTTGCCGCCGTCGTTGATCAGCGCGACGCCGGCGCTATCATAACCCCGGTACTCGAGCCGGGTCAGTCCCTTGATCAGGATCGGGTAGGCCTGCCGGCCGCCGACATATCCAACGATTCCACACATATACTGTTATCAATTAAATGGTTTTCAATACTTTCTCCACATAGTTCACAAAAGCCTCATTGCAGAGGCGGACGCCGCCCTGGGTCGGATAATGCCCGGTGAAATACCAGTCGCCGGGATGGTTCGGGCAGGCGGCATGCAGGCCTTCGATGCTCTGGAAGACCAGTTCTACGCCCGCCTGCATCCCTTCCGGCCGGAGCATTTCCACGATCTTTTTGTTGATCTCCTCCACCGTGAACGGCGCATAGATCTTCCGCACGTGGTTGGCCTCCAGCGGCTTGGTCTTGCAGGCCTGATAAGTATCCCGGATCAGCTGCTCCATGCCGCGCTCCCGGATCAGCGCGATGGCCGCCCGGAAGGCGCAGAGTTCCTCGAGGTGGGACATGTCGATGCCGTAGTAGTCCGGGTAACGGATCTGCGGTGCGCTCGACACCATCACGATCTTCTTCGGATGCAGGCGGTCGAGGATCTTGAAGATACTCTCCCGCAGCGTGGTGCCGCGCACGATCGAGTCGTCAATCACGACCAGATTATCCACTTCGGGCTCCAGGGAACCGTACGTGATATCATAAACGTGGGCGGCCAGGTCGTTGCGCTCGTCGCCCTCGGTGATGAAGGTGCGCAGCTTGATGTCCTTGACCACCACCTTCTCGATGCGCACGTCGTGATTGAGCCGGCGCACGCCCTCGGTCATGCCATAAAAGGCCACCTCGGCGGTGTTCGGGATATAAGAAAAAACCGTGTGCGCCACATCGCCGTCGACGGCCTTCATGATGGCCGGCGTGAGCTGTTCGCCCAGGCGCTTGCGCTCGCGGTAGATGTCGCGGTCGGAACCGCGGCTGAAATAGATGCGTTCGAAAGAGCAGGCGCTGTTGGTCTTCGCAGCCTGGATGCGCTCCAGCTGGATTTCTCCTTTCTTCGTCACGATCAGAGCCTGGCCTGGACGCAGCTCGCGGATGTCATCGGCCTGCAGGTCGAAGGTCGTCTGGATCACCGGGCGTTCGCTGGCCACGACGACGATTTCGTCATCCTGATAATAGAAGGCCGGGCGGATGCCCCAGGGGTCGCGCACGGCGAACATCTCGCCGCTTCCCGTCAGGCCGCACATCACATAGCCGCCGTCGAAATGCGGCATCGTCGAGCGCAGCACGTTCCCCATCTTGACATGGTCGTCGATGAATTCCGTAATCTTGATGCCTTCCAGGCCCAGCTCCCGCGCGATGGCGTAGAGCCGCTCCACTTCCCGGTCGAGCCGGTGGCCCATCAGTTCCAGGGTGATGTACGAATCCCCGAGGATACGGGGCGACTGGCCCTGGGCCGTCAGGAACTGGAAGACCTCGTCGATATTGGTCATGTTGAAGTTGCCGCACAGGCAGAGGTTCTTCGCGCGCCAATTGTTGCGGCGCAGGAAGGGATGCACGTACTGCAGTCCGCTCTTGCCCGTCGTGGAATAGCGCAGGTGGCCCATGTAGAGATGCCCCAGGAAGGAGCCATTGATCTGCTTGAACACCTCGGTGATGGCATCCTTGCCCATCGCCCGCTCGCGGAACATATACTCTTCGCCGGCCGGCGCGTCCAGGTTGACGCAACCCACGCCCGCGCCTTCCTGGCCGCGGTTGTGCTGCTTCTCCATCAGGAGGTACAGCTTGTTCAGCGCGTACCGTTCCGTGCCGTATTTCTGCTTGTAATAAGAGAGCGGTTTGAGGAGGCGGATCATCGCCACGCCGCATTCATGCTTCAACACTTCCATAACGGGTGCAAAATTACACTTTTTTCAGCAAATTTCCGCATTACAATGCGTGCTCGTGCACACCTGCGACGGCGCGGCCGCTGGGGTCGTTCATCCCCTTGAAAGCGGCGTCCCATTCCAGCGCAATCGCGGTGGAGCAGGCCACGCTCGCCTCGCTCGGGACGGCCCGGGCAGCGCTCTCGCTCGGGAAGAGCTCCGCGAAGATGGAGCGATAGTAGTACTCCTCCTTGCACTGCGGCGGATGCACCGGGAAGCGCTCCGCGGCGTGCGCCATCTGCTCGTCGGTGACGGCCTCGGACGTGATCCGCTTCAGCGTGTCGATCCAGGAATAGCCGACGCCGTCGCTGAACTGCTCCTTCTGCCGCCAGGCGACTTCCTCCGGCAGCATGTCGGCGAAGGCCTCGCGCACGATCTTCTTCTCGATGGTGGAGCCGGGACACATCTTCGCCTCGGGGTTCAGGCGCATCGCCACGTCCAGGAACTCCTTGTCCAGGAAGGGAACACGTCCCTCCACGCCCCAGGCCGACAGGCTCTTGTTCGCCCGCAGGCAGTCGTAGAGATGCAGCTTGGAGAGCTTGCGCACCGTCTCCTCGTGGAAGGCGCGTGCGTCCGGCGCCTTATGGAAATAGAGGTAGCCGCCGAAGATCTCGTCCGCCCCCTCGCCCGAGAGCACCATCTTGATGCCCATCGACTTGATGACGCGCGCCAGCAGGTACATCGGCGTGGAGGCGCGGATGGTCGTGACGTCGTAGGTTTCCGTGAAATAAATCACGTCCCGCAGGGCGTCCAGACCCTCCTGGATGGTATAATTGATCTCGTGGTGGACGGTACCGATGTGCTCCGCCACCCGACGCGCCTTCTCGAGATCCGGCGCGCCCTTCAGGCCGACGGCAAACGAATGCAGACGCGGCCACCAGGCCCGCGTCCGCGAATCATCTTCAATGCGCATCGCGCTGTACTGCTCGGCAATGGCCGAGATGACGGAAGAATCCAGTCCGCCGGAGAGCAGCACCCCGTAGGGCACGTCCGACATCAGCTGGCGCTTCACGGCGTCCATCAGCGCTTCGCGCACGGCCAGGGTGGAGGCGGGGCCGTCCTTGACGGCCTCGTACTCCATCCAGTCGCGCGTGTACCAGCGCTTCATGCCGGGTTCGCGGCTCCAGTAGCGATGTCCGGGCAGGAAGGGCTCATAGCGTTCGCACTGCCCTTCCAGCGCCTTCAGCTCGCTGGCCACGTAGACCTTGCCGTCGGCGTCGTCGAAGCCGATGTACAGCGGAATCACCCCGATGGGGTCCCGCGCAATCAGGAAGGCATCCCGCTCCGCGTCGTAGAGCGCGAAAGCGAAGATGCCACTGAGTTCCTCCAGGAAATCCGGGCCCTTGTCGCGGTAGAGCGCCAGGATGACCTCACAGTCACTCCCTGTCTGGAAATCGTATTTCCCCGCATAGCGGCGACGGATCTCCTGGTGATTGTAGATCTCGCCGTTCACGGCCAGCACCAGTTTCCCGTCCGGGGAAATCAGGGGCTGTCCGCCCGACTTCGGGTCCACGATGCTCAGGCGCTCGTGACACAGCACGGCGCTGCCACCGCACCAGATTCCGCTCCAGTCCGGCCCGCGATGCCGGATCTTGCGACTCATCTCCAGGGCCTTCCGACGCAGGGCGTCAGACTGCTCCCGAACATTGAAAATACCGATAATTCCACACATAACTGTTTCTTGTTTAAAGATTCCGGGTCAAGCCCGGAATGACTATAAAAAACTGGAATAACTATTAATAACTGGAATGACTATAATTCCTGGAATAATTGTTCTTAATTAAATCCCCAGCGTGAAACCCAGCACGAAGAAGAGATCCTTGGCATAGGGGTTCGCCGCCAGCTGCGCGAAGACGGGGATCGAGAAGCCGTCCGTGATGCGAATCTCCTTCGACGCCGACAGCGCAAGGTTGGTGAGCGCGAAGCGGCCCGTACCATAGAAATCGGTGGCGAACGGGACCACACCGGCCGTAGCATTCCAATCCAGACCGCCGAGGGTGAACGGGGCATTTACCTCGAAATAGCTGCTGAAGGCCTGCTTCCCGGCTGCGGTCACGTCGTTGCCGTAGAAGTTGGTGTACCAGGCCAGGGACAGGAAACCGAAGTCATAGCCGATGGCAGCCTCGAACACGTGGTTCGTAGCACCGGAGCGATAACGGAAATAGTTGCAGTAAGGATCGGGACCGTCATCGAACCAGTAGTCCGTCACGCTGATGCTGAAACCGCCGATCGTGTAGCCGAGCGTCAGGTCCAGTTCCTTCGTATCGCTCGGACGGGACAGGCCCACAGAGCCCCAGGCCGACAGGGAAAAACCCTTGTAGCCGATTCCGAGGGACGGTTGCATCGAGATTTCACCCAGATGCTGTCCACGCCAAACATAATCAGTCACGAGGTCCATGCTCACGGAAGCCTCCACTTTATCTTGGGCCTTGGCCGTTGCGGCTCCGCTGAGCAGCAGCGCCAGGCAGATGATCATATACTTTTTCATATTGTTTTCTATTTAAAGATCCCGGGACGAACCCGGGATCAGGGGTTCATGAAATAAAACTAACTGAATGAATTAAGCGTTGTAGCAGCTCTCACCATGCTCGTAGATATCGAGACCTTCTTCCTCAACACGCTTGCCGACACGCAGGCCGTGAAGCTTCTTGATGCCGAAGAAGAGCAGGCAGCCGGTCGCGACGGCCCAGAGGTCGATGACCACGATGCCGAGGGTCTGCACACCGAAGAAATGCCAGCCGCCGCCGTAGAAGAGACCGCCGTCCGTAGCCAGCAGGCCCGTCATGAGCGTACCGAGGATACCGCAGACACCGTGCACGCTGGAGGCGCCCACCGGGTCGTCGATATGCAGCTTGCGGTCGATGAACTCGATGGAGTACACCAGCACGATGCCGCAGACCAGGCCGATGATGACAGCGCCGAGCGGAGACACTATGTCGCAACCCGCCGTGATACCGACCAGACCGGCCAGGACACCGTTGAGGGTCAGGGAGAGGGACGGTTTGCCGTACTTCCACCAGGTGAGGAACATGGTCGCCACGCCGCCGGCGGCAGCCGCCAGGTTGGTGGTCAGGAACACGTGGGAAATCGCGATGCGGTTCACCTCACCGGAAGCAGCCAGCTGCGAACCCGGGTTGAAACCGAACCAGCCCATCCAGAGGATGAAGACACCGAGCGCAGCAATCGTCAGGTTGTGGCCGGGAATAGCGCGGCTCTTGCCGTCCGGGCCATACTTGCCGATGCGGGGACCGAGAGCGATCGCACCGATGAGCGCCAGCACGCCGCCCACGCTGTGAACAATCGCCGAACCGGCGAAATCGTGGAAGCCCATCTCGGCGAGCCAGCCGCCGCCCCAGGTCCAGTGACCCTCGATCGGGTAGATGAACAGGGAGATGAAAGCACTGTAAACCAGATACATGGAGAACTTCGTCCGCTCAGCCATGGCGCCGCTCACGATCGTGGCGGACGTGGCGCAGAACACGGTCTCGAAGATCAGGAAACCCTCCACGGGGAGGTCACTCTTGTAGAAAGACAGGTCACCCCAGTTGGGGGCGCCGATGAAACCGGCACCGTCGCTGCCGAACATGAAGCCGAAACCGACAAACCAGAACAGCAGGGAGCCGAACATGAAGTCAACGAAATTCTTCATCAGGATGTTCGCCGTGTTCTTGCTGCGGGTGAAGCCCGCCTCGCACAGCGCAAAGCCCGGTTGCATGAAGAAAACCAGCATCGCGGCCAACAACATCCATACAGTATCGAGGGAAATAGCTAAATCTTCCATAAGGCAATCATTTTTAAAACAATAAACTACTACTAACCAACATTACTTCTTGTCGCGAAGGACCGTGTCGCCGTTCTCTCCGGTGCGGATGGACCAGGTATCGATCACATCGCTGATGAAAATACGGCCGTCTCCGATCTCGCCCGTCGAGGCGGTCTTCAGGATGACCTTCACGGTCGGATCGACAAACTGGTCGCGGCACACGATGGTCAGCGCAACACGCTCGATCACGTCCGTGGAATACTGCACGCCACGGTAGATGCGCTCCTGGCGGCTCTGGCCGATACCATGCACATTGTGGTACTCAAACCAGTTGATGTCTGCTTCGAGCAAGGCCTCTTTGACCTCCTCGAACTTCGTCTTGCGGACGATGGCTTCAATCTTTTTCATACTACTAACTTATTAATGGGTTAAACAACTCTCAAAAAAAACAAAAATACCCCCTTACAAGCAAACCCATACAGATTTGCAAGCAATTATCAATCAAATATTTAAAGAGCTATGATTAGCTTAAGTTCCGTCTGTATCAGGCGAGCGTCCGGAAGCTGTTACCGGAAAGGCGTTTCCGAGCGTAGCGAGTGAATCTTTTTTCGCCTTTCCGGAATAGCTTTCGGCGTCGCCGGTCTACTGTCGTCCCAGGTCGGCGGCCTGCGCGATGCAGGCCTTGACGAAACTCATGAAGAGCGGATGCGGATGGAGTACGCTGGAGCTGTACTCCGGATGGAACTGCGTACCGATGTACCAGCGCAGCTTCGGGATCTCCACGACTTCGACCAGGTCAGCGTCGGGATTCACACCCACGCAATGCATCCCGGCCTTCTCGTACGCCTCGCGATACCGATTGTTGAACTCGTAGCGGTGGCGGTGGCGCTCCCGGATGGAAGTCTTGCCGTCGTAGGCCGCCAGCGCCCGGCTGCCGGCACGCAACTCGCAGGGATACTCCCCAAGCCGCATCGTGCCGCCCATCTGGGTGATGGTCTTCTGCTCCTCCATCAGGTCGATCACGTTGTTCGGCGTATCGGGATTCATCTCGCTGCTGTCGGCGTCCTCGAGCCCGAGCACGTCACGGGCGAATTCGATCACCATCATCTGCATGCCGAGGCAGATACCGAAGCACGGGATATCGTTCGTGCGGGCGTACTCCGCGGCGAAGATCTTCCCCGGGATGCCCCGCTGGCCGAAGCCCGGGCAGATCACGATACCGGCCATGCCGGCCAGCTTCTCCGCCACGTTCTCCCGCGTGATCCCCTGGCTGCCGACGAAATGGATCTTCACCTTCACGTCGTCATAGATGCCGGCCAGGTTCAGGCTCTCCCGGATGCTCTTGTAGGCATCCTGCAGGTCATATTTACCCACGAGGGCCACGTGCACCTCGCGCTTGGCGTTGCGCTGTTTCTCCAGGAAATCGTGCCAGGGCTTCATCGCCGGCGTCTCCCCCACGGGGATGCCAATCTTGCGCAGGATGGCTGCGTCGAGTCCCTGACGCTGCATGTTGACGGGGACATCATAAATGCTCGGCAGATCTTCACTCTGCACCACGCACTCCAGGTCCACGTTGCAGAAGGAAGCGACCTTCATGCGCAGGCTGTCGTCGAGATGCTGCTCCGTGCGGAGCACCAGGATGTCCGGCTGGATACCCATTCCCTGCAGTTCCTTGACGGAGTGCTGCGTGGGTTTGGTTTTCAGCTCGCCGGCGGCCTTCAGGTACGGCACATAGGTCAGGTGCACGCACACGGCGTCGCGGCCCAGCTGCCAACGCAGCTGACGGATAGCCTCCATGAACGGCGCGCTCTCGATGTCGCCGATGGTGCCGCCCACCTCCGTAATCACGAAGTCCAGGTCCTCCCCTTTCACATCCTTGCGGAGCATCCGGCGCTTGATCTCGTCGGTGATGTGGGGCACCACCTGGATGGTCTTGCCGAGATAGTCGCCATGGCGCTCCCGGTCGATCACGGTCTTGTAGATACGGCCGGTGGTGATGGAGTTGTCCCGCGTCGTACGGATGCCCGTAAAGCGCTCATAATGGCCCAGATCCAGATCGGTCTCCATGCCGTCGGCGGTGACGTAGCACTCGCCGTGCTCGTAGGGGTTCAGCGTGCCCGGATCGATGTTGATGTACGGATCGAACTTTTGGATCGTCACCTTGAACCCGCGCGCCTGCAGCAGTTTGCCGAGGCTGGCGGAGATGATGCCTTTACCCAGGGAGGAGACCACGCCTCCGGTGATGAATATATACTTGGTTGCCATTTATTTTTTCGGTTTACGGAAATACGCATCCACGGACTCGGCGGCCGCGTGGCCGGATGCCATCGCACGGACCACCAGCGAAGCGCCGCTCTGCACGTCTCCTGCAAAAAACACATTCTTCCCCACTTCGGGCAGCTGCGGCTTCAGGAAGCCCATGGCCAGCAGGACGATATCGGCCTTGACCAGTTCCGGCTCGCCGGCCGGGACCATCAGCGGGCGTCCGCCCTCGGGGTTGGGTTTCCAGTCGATGGGCTGGATCTCCACGCCCGTCAGCTTGCCCTTATCGCCCACGAAACGGAGCGTGTTGATGTTCCAGCGCCGCACGCAGCCCTCCTCGTGCGAGGAAGAAGTCTTGAGCGTGCGCGGCCAGTTCGGCCAGGGGTTCGCCGGGTCGTCCGGGCCCACGGGCGGCTTGGGCATGATCTCGATCTGCATCACGGACTTGCAGCCCTGACGGTGCGCCGTGCCGATGCAGTCGGAACCGGTGTCGCCGCCGCCGATCACGAGCACGTCCTTGCCCTTGCAGCTCACGCGGTGCGCGGCATCCACTTCGGCGCCGTACAGGACGCGGTTCTGCTGTGCGAGCAGCTCCAGGGCGAAGTACACCCCTTTCAGTTCGCGCCCGGGCACGGGCAGGTCGCGTGCGACCGGCGTGCCGGTGGCGATGACGTACGCGTCAAATCCCTTCGGCAGGGCGTCCGGAGCCACTTCCTCGCCATAGCGGAAAGTCACGCCTTCCTCTTCCATTAGCGCAATGCGCCGATCGATCACGGTCTTGTTCAGCTTGAAGTTCGGAATGCCGAAACGAAGCAGTCCGCCGGCCTTCTCGTTCTTCTCGAACACGGTCACGGTGTAGCCCTTGCGGTTCAGCTGGTTGGCCGCGGCCAGGCCCGAAGGACCCGCGCCGATCACGGCCACCTTACGTCCGTTGCGCTTGGGCGCCACGGGACGGACATAGTTCTCGCGGTAAGCGATTTCCGTAATGGCCGCCTCGTTCTCGCGATTGGTCGTCGGCTCATGCAGCGTGAGGTTCAGCACGCAGGCCTTCTCGCAGAGGGCCGGGCACACGCGCCCGGTGAACTCCGGAAAATCGTTGGTGGCGTTGAGCAGGCGGTAGGCCAGCTCGAAGTCCCCTTTGTACACGGCGTCGTTCCACTCCGGCGGGCGGTTGCCCAGCGGGCAGGCCCAGTTGCAGAAAGGCACGCCGCAATCCATGCAGCGGGACGCCTGCAGCCGGCGGTCACCCTCGTTGAGTGTCTGTTCCACTTCCCCGAAATCCTGGATGCGATCGTGGACCGGCCGGTAGCCGGCCTCCTTGCGGGGTATCGTCAGAAATGCTTTGTAGTCTCCCATAAGGCGTCAATATTGGATTTGGAGATGCTGCACTTTCTCAGACAGGGCGCGCAGGCGCTCCTGCTCGAGGACGTGCTTGTATTCGATCGGAATGACCTTGATGAAATCATCGACGGAGCGGGTCCAGTCGTCCAGCAGCGTCCGCGCCAGGTTGGACCCGGTGTAGAGATAGTGCTGGCGGATCAGCTCATGCAGCTCCTTGCGGTCGAGCTTGTCGTCCACCAGGGAGATCTCGACCATGTCCAGGTTGCAGTAATAGTCGAACACGTGGCTGGGGTCATAGACGTAGGCCACGCCGCCGGACATACCGGCCGCAAAGTTACGTCCCACGGGACCCAGCACGACCACGCGGCCGCCCGTCATATATTCGCAGCAGTGGTCACCCGCGCCTTCCACGACGGCCTTGGCGCCGGAGTTGCGGACCGCGAAGCGCTGGCCCGCCCGGCCGGCGATGTACATCTCGCCGCCCGTGGCACCGTAGAGGCAGGTATTGCCCGCGATGATATTGTCCTCAGCCTTGAAAGAAGCGCGCGTGGACGGCCGGATGGCCACCCGGCCACCGCTCAGGCCCTTGCCGACATAGTCGTTGGCTTCACCCTCCAGGCGCACGTTCACGCCACCTGCGAGGAAAGCGCAGAAGCTCTGGCCCGCGGAGCCCTTGAACTTGATGTTCAGGGTCGAATCGGGCAGGCCTTCGGCGCCGTATTTGGCCGCAATGCGGCCGCTGAGCATCGTGCAGACGGCACGGTCGGTGTTTGCGATCGGGTATTCGAGGCTGATTTCTTCCTTCCACTCGATGGCCGGCTGCGCGGCCTTGATGATTTCGAGGTCACGCACCTCCGGAAGCGGATGGAGCGCTGCGCCCGACCAGCCGCACGATCCATCCTCGCGGAACAGCACCCGGGACAGGTCAACCCGGGCCGCCTTGGAAGACGGATCGATTGGCTTTCGGACCAACAGTTCGGTATGACCGACAATGTCGGACAGCTTCGTATAGCCCATCTCGGCGAGGTACTCCCGAACCTCCTGCGCGAGATAAGTAAAGTAGTTGACAAGGTAATCGGCCTTGCCGATGAAATGCTTGCGCAGTTCCGGATCCTGCGTCGCCACGCCCGTAGGGCAGGTGTTAAGACTGCACTTACGCATCATCACGCAACCGAGCACGATGAGCGGCAGGGTGCCGAAACCGAATTCGTCCGCACCGAGCAGGGACATCAGGATGACGTCGCGGCCGGTCTTCAGCTGACCGTCCACTTGCAGGCGCACCTGGCTGCGAAGGCCGTTGCGCGCCAGCGTCTGCTGCGCCTCGGAGAGGCCGATTTCCGGGCTGATGCCCGCGAAACGCATCGAGGAAGCCGGAGATGCTCCGGTACCGCCCTCAGCGCCGGAAATGACGATGAGGTCTGCCTTCGCCTTGGCCACACCGGCCGCGATCGTGCCCACGCCGCTCTCCGACACCAGCTTCACGCTGATGGCAGCGGCCGGGTTCACGTTCTTGAGGTCGAAGATCAGCTGCGAGAGGTCCTCGATGGAATAAATGTCATGGTGCGGCGGCGGGGAAATCAGGGAAATGCCCGGGATGGAGTTACGGGTCTTCGCGATGATGGCGTTGACCTTGAATCCCGGCAGCTGGCCACCCTCACCGGGCTTGGCGCCCTGGGCGACCTTGATCTGGATTTCCTCGGCGTTGACAAGGTATTCCGCCGTGACGCCGAAGCGTCCGGAGGCTACCTGCTTGGTCTTGCTGGACAGCGACACGCCGTCCACCTCAGTGTGGTAGCGCTCGTTGTCCTCACCGCCCTCACCCGTGTTGGAACGGGTGCCGAGGCGGTTCATCGCCAGGGCGATGGCCTCGTGGGCCTCGATGCTCAGGGCGCCGAAGCTCATGGCGCTCACCACAAAGCGCTTGACGATGTCTTCCACGGGCTCCACCTCGTCCACCGGGACGGGCGTACCCTTCTTGAAGTCCAGCAGGTCACGCAGGAAGAGGAGGTCCGCCTTGCCGTCCACGGCGGCGGTGAACTCCTTGAATTTCTTATAGCTGCCCAGGCGCGTCGCGATCTGCAGCGCGGAGATGGTCTCAGGGTTCCAGGCATGGGAAATGCCGCCCTTGCGGTAATGGAACTGACCCACGTTGGGCAGGAAGCTGGTGGTCGGCGCGTCGGCATACGCCTGCGCGTGGAACCACATCGCGTCGCGGGCGATGGTCTCCAGGCCGATGCCGCCGATGGTCGAACGCTCGGTGCCGAAGTACTCGCGCAGCAGGCCTTCATCCAGGCCGATGCTCTCGAAGATCTTGGCGCCGCGGTAGGAGCGGATCGTGGAGATACCCATCTTGGCCATGATCTTCAGCAGGCCCTTCTTCATCGCTTCGATGTAGTTGGTACGGGCCGTGGCGTAGTTCAACTGGATCTTGCCGCCGTGTGCCAGGCTCGAGATGATGGCGAAGCTCAGGTACGGGTTGATGGCGGAGGCACCGTAGCCGAGCAGCAACGCGGCGTGCATCGTCTCGCGGATCTCACCGCTCTCGACGATCAACGCCGTCTGCACGCGCTTGCCGGTGGCGATCAGGTGGTGATGCACCGCGCTGACGGCCAGCAGCGAAGGGATGGGTGCATGCGTCTCGTCCACGTCGCGGTCGGACAGAATGATATAGTTCACGCCGTCATCCACGCACTTCTCCGCCTTCTGGCAGAGGCTCGCGAGGGCACGCCGCAGGTTGTTCGCCGCGGCGGCCGTGTCGGCCGCACACTCGAAGAGCATGGGCAGTTTGACGGTGTTGAAGCCTTTGTAACGGATGTTGCAGAGCAGGTCCAGCTGCGTGTTGGTCAGGATCGGGTGCGGCAGGCGCACCATCTTGCAGTTGTCCTCGTCCGGGGACAGGATGCCCGTACCCACGCGTCCGATGTACTCGAACAGCGACATCACCATCTGCTCGCGGATGGAGTCGATGGGCGGGTTGGTCACCTGGGCGAACTGCTGGCGGAAATAGTTGAAGAAGCTCTGCGGGCGCTCGGTCAGCACGGCCAGCGGAGTGTCGTTACCCATCGAAGAGGTGGGTTCGATGCCCTTCTCGCACATCGGCTTGAGGGCGTTCTCGACATCCTCGGCGGTGCAGCCGAAGAGCAGCTCCTTGTGCAGCAGGTCGGCCTCGTTGTGCTCGATCTTACGGCCGCTGTGCAGGTCTTCCAGCTGGATACGGCCAGCGGAGAGCCACTTGCGGTACGGATGCTCAGTGGCCAGTTGCTCCTTGATCTCGGCGTCGTACCAGATCTTGCCTTCCTTCGTATCGACGAGGAGCATCTTGCCGGGCTCCAGGCGGCCCTTGCACTCGATCTCGGTCGGGTCGAAGTCCAGCACGCCCACCTCGCTCGCGACGACCAGGAAGCCGCGCTTGGTGATGGTGTAGCGCCCCGGGCGCAGACCGTTGCGGTCGAGGATACCGCCGGCGTAACGGCCGTCGCTGAAGAGCAGCGTCGCCGGACCGTCCCAGGGTTCCATCAGGATGGAATGATATTCATAGAACGCGCGCAGGTCCTCGGAGATCGGGTTGGTCTCGTCGAAGCTCTCCGGCATCAGCACGGAGACGGCCTGCGGCAGGCTGAGCCCGCTCTGGGTGAGGAATTCCAGCACGTTGTCCAGGCTGGCGGAGTCGCTCATGTCGGGCTGGACGATCGGCGTGAGGTCGCCGATGTCGCCCAGGGCGCCCGAGTTGAGAACGCTCTGACGGGCCTGCATCCAGCTGCGGTTGCCGCGGATGGTGTTGATCTCGCCGTTGTGGCAGAGCATGCGGAACGGCTGGGCCAGACTCCACTGCGGGAAAGTGTTCGTGGAGAAGCGGGAGTGGACGATGGCCATCGCGCTCGTGAACCACTGGCTCGTCAAGTCCGTATAGTACTCGCGCAGCTGACGGCTCGTCAGCATACCCTTATAGACGATGTTGCGGGTGGAGAGGGAGCAGATGTAACCGTCCTCGCCCAGACGCTCGACGTGCTTGCGGATGCGGTAGAGTTTGCGCTCCAGGTCCGCTTCCTCGATGAATTCCGCGCTGGTCACGAAGAGCTGCGCCGTATAGGGTTCGCCCTTGGCCGCTTCCTTGCCGAGGCAGCCGGAGTTGACCGGCACCTCGCGGATGTGGCTGAGCACGCAACCTTCGTGCTCAACCTCCGCGCGGATAGACTCCAGGATGCGCTCGCGCTTGGCGGCCTCCTTGGGCAGGAAAACCAGACCGGTGCCGTAGCGACCTTTTTCCGGGACGGGAATACCCTGGAGAAGAATGAACTCATGGGGAATCTGGACCATGATACCGGCGCCGTCACCCGACTTTCCGTCGGCGCCCTCGGCGCCGCGGTGGCTCATGTTTTCGAGCACCGTCAGGGCATTGTCAACCAGTTCATGGGTCTTGTCGCCACGGATGTTAACGACCATACCAACCCCACAGGCATCGTGTTCCGATGCCGGATCGTATAGACCTGTTTTCATACGTTAACTAGCTGATAAACAACAGTTCGCGATACTTCGGAAGCGGCCACATCTTGTTGTCCACCACTTCTTCGAGCTTGTCGATCGGACGACGCAGAGCGAAGAGGCTTTCGGCGATTTCGTGATAAGCCATGGCACGCTCGTAACCGTCTTCGATGGCGTTGGCAGCCTTGCGGGCTTCCTTCATCGCGGTCGCTTTCACGCGCACATCTTCCACATACTTGTTGATATCTTCGAGGATCTTCAGTTCGGTAGCGCAGCCATCCAGGTTGCCGTAGATGCCCTTCGACAGGGTCACCTCCTGCAGGAGCTTGGTCTTATACTCAAGGGCGGCCGGGATGATATGGTTGAGTGCCATACGCACCATCACGCGGGATTCGATCTGGACCTTCTTGACATAGGTCTCCCACTTCACCTCGTTGCGGGCCTCGAGTTCCTTCTCGGTATAGACACCGGTCTTGGTGAACATCTCGATGGCGGCAGGCTTGGTGAACTCGCAGAACATCTTCGGCACGTTGGTCTCCACGTCGAGACCGCGCTTGATAGCTTCTTTCTTCCACTCCTCGCTGTAGCCGTTGCCGTCGAAGCAGACGGTACCGAGCACAGACTTGATAATGGGCTTGAGGGCATCCATGATGGCCACGTTGGTCTTCTTTCCCTTGGCGATCTCCTTCTCGACATCAGCCTTGAAAGCGATCAGCTGCTCGGCCACGGCGGCGTTCAGGGTCGTCATGGCGCCGGCGCAGTTGGCGCAGGAACCGACGGCACGGAACTCGAAGCGGTTGCCGGTGAAGGCGAACGGAGAGGTACGGTTGCGGTCGGTGTTGTCCACGAAGATCTCCGGGATCTCCACCAGGCCCAGGCTCTTACCCTTCTTGCCCGCGATCTCGATCGGAGTGTCGGAAGGAACTTCCAGCAGCTTGTTGAGCACCTCGGTCATCGTACGGCCCAGGAAGGCGGACACGATTGCGGGCGGCGCCTCGTTGGCACCCAGACGGTGGGCGTTGGTCGCGCTGGCGATGGAGGCCTTCAGCAGGGCGTTGTGTTTCTGCACGGCGGCGAGCACGTTCACGAAGAAGGTAACGAACTGCAGGTTGCCCTTGGCGTCCTTGCCCGGAGCGAGCAGCTGTGCGCCCTTGTCGGTACCGAGCGACCAGTTGTTGTGCTTACCGGAACCGTTCACGCCGTCGAAAGGCTTCTCGTGCAGGAGCACCACGAAGCCGTGCTTGCGGGCGATGCGGTTCATCAGGTTCATCACGATCTGGTTCTGGTCGTTGGCGAGGTTGGTCTCACCGTAGATCGGGGCGAGCTCGAACTGGTTCGGTGCCACCTCGTTGTGACGGGTCTTGATAGGAATGCCCAGACGGTGGCCGGCAATCTCGAGGTCACGCATGAAAGCGGAGACACGCGGCGGAATGGCGGCGAAATAGTGGTCGTCCAGCTGCTGGTTCTTGGAGGAGTTGTGGCCGAACAGGGTGCGGCCGGTGATCATCAGGTCCGTGCGGGCGGAGTAAAGACCCTCGTCCACGAGGAAGTACTCCTGCTCCCAACCGAGGTAGGAATAGACCTTGCTCACGCTCGGGTCGAAATATTTGCAGATAGGAACAGCAGCGTCGCTGACGGCCTTGAGGGCCTTCTTGAGCGGGGTCTTGTAGTCGAGAGCCTCGCCGGTATAGGAAATGAAAACAGTCGGGATGCAGAGGGTGTCGTCCAGGATGAAGACCGGAGAGGTCGGATCCCAGGCCGTGTAGCCACGGGCTTCGAAGGTGGCGCGGATACCGCCGCTCGGGAAGGAAGAAGCGTCCGGCTCCTGCTGTGCGAGCATCTTGCCGTCGAAGGTCTCGATGACGCCGCCCTTGCCGTCGTAGTCAATCAGGGAATCGTGCTTCTCGGCAGTACCCTCGGTCAGCGGCTGGAACCAGTGGGTGACGTGCGTCACGCCATGTTCCATGGCCCACTCTTTCATACCGCGGGCGACACCGTCGGCAGTCTTGCGATCGAGGGGATGACCACCCTCGATGCAGTCGAGCAAAGCGTGCAGGCTGTCGGCATCGAGATACTTGCACATCTTCTTGCGGTCGAACACGAGTTCACCGAAGTAATCGGAAGTTTTACCAGCGGGGATTTCTGCCGGAACCTCTTTCCGTTCGAAGGATTCCTTGACTAAATCAAATCTGTCCATAAAGCTACACTTATTTAATTAATACTAACTGTTCCTGAAAAGTAGAGAGGCTGGTCCACCGGACCAGCCTCTCTGATATTCAAAATTTGTTATGTTCGCTTCTTTTTTTCATGTGCCGCATCGGCTGGTGTTATACGCACAGAGAAGCTCCCAAGACCTGCTGGTTCTGGGAATTCTGCTTCTGCTGATTATTAAACGTGTGTAACACTTGTTTTTTGTTCAAAAATTCGACTGCAAGTTACGAAGAAAAATTGGAAATGCAAGAGTTTTTCAAAACTTTTTAAAAGTTTTTATTATACCTTATATATAGTAAACGATCATTCCTGCGTATGCCGGGTGACGATGTCACTGAGGATGCGGTGGTTCTCGGCGTTGTTGGCGCCGACCAGGATGGTCGGGCCGTCGAAGTGCAACGCGGCGCCGTCGCGGCCGGTGAGCACACCGCCCGCCTCGGTCAGGACCAGGTAGGCGGCCGCGTAATCCCAGGGCTGGATCCGGTACTCGAAGAAGAGCTCGCACAGGCCGCAGGCCAGGTAGCAGAGCTCGATGGCGCAGGAGCCGAAGCGGCGGACATCATTGCAAAGCTTGTACGCATCAAGGATGATGGCGCTGCAGGTCTCCGCATACTGCTTGTGGTAGAGGCAAAGTGCCGTGAGCAGCATGCCCTGCTCGAAGGGGCGGTCGGAGACGTGGATGGGCTGGCCGTTCAGGCGCGCCCCGCCGCCCTTGACTGCGTCGAATAGCTGATTGTGGTAGGGATTGTACACCACGCCGAGCAGGATCTCGTCCCGGCCCTTCAGGGCCACGGAAATGCAGCATTCCGGCAGCTGGCGGGCGAAGTTGGCCGTCCCGTCGATGGGGTCCACGATCCAGACGTATTCGTGCTGCGTGTCCAGCAGATCATTCTCCTCACCGAGGAAACCCGAACCCGGCACCAGCGCGCGCAACTCCCGGTACAGGAAATCCTGTACAGCCAGGTCGGCGCTCGTGCAGAGGTTCGTCACGGAGCCCTTGGTCTTGATCAGCAGGTGCTCCCGGTCCATCATCAGCCGGGAGGCTTCCCGGACGCTTGCGTGCACCCGGGTAAGCAGCAGATTCAAATCCAGTTCCATCTTCAGGAAAACTTTAGATGTTCATCGTGGCCACCATGGCCTCATAGAGCGCGGGGAAACGCTCGGCGATGACGGCCGGACGGCCGCCGTCGAAGAAGCAATGCACGGTCTCGCCGGTGGCGACGATCTTGCCTTCCACACGCATCGTATAGGCGATGATCAGCTTGACTTCGCTCAAGCTTTTTACTTTGACCTCCACTTCAATTATATCTTTGAAAGTAGTGGTTTTCTTGTAGTTGCAGCTGGCGGAGACAACAGGAGAAACAATGCCCTCGGCCTCCATCCGGTCAAAGCCGTAGCCCAGCTGGTCCAGCCAGTCGATACGGGCTTCTTCCATGAAGCGGATATAGTTGGAATGATGGGTGATGCCCATCTTGTCGGTCTCGTAGTATTTGACCTCGTGACGATAAGTTTGCAGGGTCATTTCTTGGGTTGATTCTTGACAAAGGATTCAAATTCCCGCAGGGCCTTGATGGCCTGCGGACAGAGGAGGAGCAGCACGATGACGTTGATCCAGGCCGTCAGGCCCACGCCGATGTCGCCCAGCTGCCAGATGATGTCCGCCTCGTGCAGGGAGCCGAACACGACCATCCCCAGCAGCGAGAAGCGGAAGATCCAGATGCAGCACCGCTCCGTTTTTTTCTTGTCGGGACGTCCGGCGAAGATCTGCATGATGCTGGACTCGCCGTAGAAATAGTAGGCCATCACGGTGGTGAACACGAAGAACACGAGCGCGATGCTCACGAAAGTGCCGCCGAAGCCCGTCAGGACGGAGTTGACGGCCGCCTGCGTGAAGCCGACATAGTTGTTGCCGAGTTCCGGGACGTTCGCGACCAGCAATTTCCCGGTCTGCTCGTCGAAGATGTTGTACGTGCCCGAGCAGAGGATCATCAGCGCCGTAGCGGTGCAGATGAGCAGCGTGTCCACATAGACGGAGAAGGCCTGCGCGAGGCCCTGCTTCGCGGGATGCGAGACGGCTGCGGAGGCGGAGACGATGGCGCCGCCGCCCTGGCCGGCTTCGTTCGAGAAAATGCCACGCTTGACGCCCATCATGATGGTCGAGCCGAGGATGCCGCCCGCCAGCGGGTTGATGCCGAAGGCATTGGCCACGATGGCCTTGAGTACGCCCGGAACGGCGTCGAGATGCTGAGAGATAACCACGAGCGTGATCACGATATAGCCCAGCGCCATGAACGGCGTCACGATCGAGGCCACACGGGAGATGCTCTTGATGCCGCCGATGATCACGAGCCCCAGGACGAACGCCAGACCCAGGCCGGAAACAAGCGGCGACAGCTCGAAGGAATTAGCCAGCGCACCCGCCATGCCGTTGGCTTGCACCGTGGGCAGGAAGGTACCGTAGCCGATAAGCACCAGGACGGAGAAAAAGACGCCCAGCCAGCGGGCTCCCAGCCCCTTTTCGATATAGGAAGCAGGGCCGCCGCGGAAGCCGGTCTCGTGCTCGAACTTGTATTGCTGTGCGAGGGTGGACTCCACGAAGGCCGTGGAGGCACCGAAGAAGGCGATGATCCACATCCAGAAGATGGCGCCCGGGCCGCCCAGGGCGATGGCCGTGGCCACGCCGACGATGTTGCCCGTGCCCACGCGACCCGACAGGGCCACGCAGAAGGCCTCGAACGAGGAAATGCCATGTCTCTGGCCATCCGGGGACTTCTCCGCCGCGGAGAAGAGCGAACGGAGCATCAGCCCGAAACGGCGTACCTGCACGAAGCGGGTACGGAAGGAGAAATACAGTCCGGCGCCCACCAGGAGCACGACCAGGACCGGACTCCAGATGATCTCGTTCAGGGCGGATACGATTCTCTCGAACATCGCTTAGTCAGTCAGCTTCCACCAGGTTTCCAGATCGGACGGGGCGCGCCAGTCGCCGCGCGGCGAGAGGGACACGGAGCCGACCTTCGGCCCGTCAGGCAGGCAGGAACGCTTGAACTGCTGCTGGAAGAAACGCTTCAGGAAGGTCTCCAGCCACTTGCGCAGGGTCGCGTCGTCATAGACGCCCGCGAACGCCTTGCGGGAGAGGAAGAGCAGTTTGTCGGGATCCGCACCGGAGCGGAAGAAATGGTAGAGGAAGAAGTCGTGCAGCTCGTAGGGGCCCACGGTATCCTCGGTCTTCTGGGCGATCTTGCCGTCCTTGTCGGCCGGCAGGAGTTCGGGGCTGATCGGCGTATCGACGATGTCCAGCAGGGTCCTGTGGATGTCGCCGGTGGCGTCGAACTTGTTGTCCGCCGCCCAGCGCACCAGCGTGCGTACCAGCGTCTTGGGAACGCTCGCGTTGACGCCGTACATGGACATATGGTCGCCGTTGTAGGTGCACCAACCGAGGGCGAGCTCGGAGAGGTCGCCCGTGCCGATGACGATGCCGCCTTCCTGGCCGGCGACGTCCATCAGCAGCTGCGTGCGCTCACGCGCCTGGCTGTTCTCGTAGGTGAGGTCGTGCTTGTTCTCGTCGTGGCCGATGTCGGCGAAATGCTGCCGCACGGCAGGGACGATGGAGATTTCGCGGACGGTGGTACCCAGTTCGTGCATCAGGTCCACGGAGTTGTCGTGGGTGCGATGCGTGGTGCCGAAGCCGGGCATGGTGATGCCGATGATATTCTCGCGCGGGATGCCGAGCGTGTCGAAGGCCAGCGCGGTCACGAGCAGCGCGAGGGTCGAATCCAGGCCGCCGGACACGCCGATGACGGCTTTCCGGCAGTGGATGTGCTCCAGCCGCGTGACCAGGCCCGCCACCTGGGCGGCAAGGATCTCGCGGCAGCGTACGCCGAGCGCCTCAGGGTCGCCCTGGGGAACGAAGGGATGCGGCTCGACATAGCGGATCAGCCGGGCCTCGAAGTCCGTCGGGACGGCTTCGCCGGCTTCCTGGATGACAAATTCAGGCTGGGGGCCTTCGAATCCGAAGGCATGCTCCTTGGCGCGCAGGGTGTCCAGGCGCTGGATGTCCACGTCAGCGACGATGCTGCGACTGCCGCGTGCGAAGCGTTCTGCCTCAGCGAGCAGGGAACCGTTCTCGCAGATCAGCGAGGCACCGGACCAGACGAGGTCCTGCGTGGATTCGCCTTCTGCGCAGGAGGCGTAGACGTAGGCGGCATAGAGCCGGGAGGCGGTGGCGCTCACGAGACTCTTGCGGTATTCGTGCTTGAAGAGATAGTCGTTGCTGGCGGAGAGGTTCAGGATCAGCTGCGCGCCGGCCAGGGCGGCCTGCGAGCAGGGCGGAACCGGGACCCAGAGATCCTGGCAGATCTCGATGGCGGCCAGGGCTTCTCCGATGCGGAAAAGCTGGTGCACGCCGAGCAGGACGTCCTCCTGTCCGGCGAAACGGATGCGCGCTCCGGCGGGAGAAAGCACCCGGGCGGAGGCAAACCAGCGCGGCTCATAGAATTCGCCGTTGCCGGCAAGATAGGTCTTGGGGACGATGCCGAGGATGCGGCCGGCGCGGATGGCGACGGCGCAGTTGAAGAGCCGTCCGGCGTGGCGCACGGGCGCGCCCACGACGAGCATCGCGTCCACCCGGGCGCTCGCGGCGACGATCTCCGCCACGGCGGATTCCGCATCGGCGAGCAGACGGTTCTGCCCGAACAGGTCGGCGCAGGTGTAGCCGGTGACGCTCAGTTCCGGGAAAACGATGACGGAAGGCTGCTGTGCTTGCAGATCCTGACACAGTTGGAGGATCTCCCGGGCGTTCGCCGCCGGGTCGGCTACGTGCACGCGCGGCATGGCCGCCGCCACACGGATGAATCCAAGACGCTTCATAGACGCAAAGATAGCGGATTTGCGTTAGGATTGCAAACGATGCCCTACCCTTCGAAGAAGTAGGCTTCCGGCAGACGGTGGCAGTTGTAGCGGGAGGCCATCGCTTCGCCGTAGGCGCCCGCGGAGCGGATGGCGACGAAGTCGCCGCGATGGCATTTGTCCATCGAGAATTCCTTGATGAAGACATCGGAGCTCTCGCAGACAGGTCCGACTACGTCATAGACCTCCTCCGGCTCGTTCGACGAGAGGTTTTCCACCCGGTGGAAGGCCCGGTACATCGCCGGACGCACCAGCTCGGTCATACTGCCGTCGATGATGGCGAACTGCTTGTGCGTGCCCTGCTTGACATAGAGCACGCGGCAGATCAGCGAGCCGCAGGGCGCCACGATGGAGCGTCCCGGCTCGAAGTGCACGACCGTGCCCTGCGGAAGCTTGAGGTGCTGGCGGAAGGTATCGAACCAGGCCTCGAAATCCGCGATCGGCAGGTGGTTGGGGTGCTGATAATTGATACCCAGGCCGCCGCCCACGTTGATATCGCCCACCGGGCGGCCGCCGCGCTGCAGGCGCACGACCAGCTCGTTGATGCGGTTGCACAGGGCCGTGAAATCGCTCATGTCGAGAATCTGGGAACCGATATGGAAATGCATGCCCACATAGCGCACGTGCTGCAGGCGCAGCGCCAGGCCCATCACCTCGTCCAGCTGCTCATAGTTGATGCCGAACTTGTTCTCGGCCAGGCCGGTGGTGATGCCGGCGTGCGTGTGCGCGCCGATGTCCGGATTGATGCGCAGGGCCACCGGGGCCACCTTGCCCATCTCGCCCGCCAGGGCGTCGATGACTTCCAGCTCGGCGGCCGACTCCACGTTGAAACGGGAGATGCCGGCCTTCAGCGCGAGGCGGATCTCTTCGTCGCTCTTCCCCACCCCGGCGAAGACGATGCTCTCCGCGGGGAAGCCCGCGTCCAGCGCAGCCTGCACTTCGCCGCCGCTGACGCAGTCGGCGCCGAAGCCCCGCGAAGCGATTTCCGCGAGGATGCGGGGGTTGTAGTTCGCCTTGACCGCATAATGCACCCGGAACTCGGGATTGCGGTCCAATTGCGCCTGCACGAGGTCCAGCGTGCGGCGCAGCAGCGGCAGGTCGTAATAGTAGAACGGGGTCCGCAGGCCCGCAAAGCGTTCTACCGGGAAATCACCCTTCAGCATTACTTAAACAGACATTTGCTCAGGGAACGCAGCGCACGCGCCTTGTCCTCTCCCTTCACGAGGAAGGAGATGTTGTAGTTGCTGCCGCCGTAGGAGATCATACGCACGGGGATGTCCTTCATGGCGTCCAGGGCGCGGGACTCGAAGCCCACGTTCTCCCAGTCCATGTCGCCCACCACGCAGATGATGCACATGTCCAGGTCCACGCCCACGGTACCGTATTTCTTGAGGTCGTGCACGATCTCGCCCAGATGGCGCGTATTGTCGATGGACATCGACACACCCACCTCGGAGGTACAGACCATGTCGATGGAGGTCTGCCAGCTCTCGAAGATCTCGAACACCTTGCGCAGGAAACCGTGCGCGAGGAGCATGCGGGAAGACTTGATGCGGATAGCGGTGATATTGTCCTTGGCCGCGATGGCCTTGATGGTACCGGCCTCGGGGATGTTGTCGATCAGCGTACCCGGCGCCTCGGGATCCATCGTGTTGAGCAGGAGCACCGGGATGCCGGCGAACTTGGCCGGCTGGATGCAGGTCGGGTGCAGGATCTTGGCGCCGAAGTAACCCAGCTCCGCGGCCTCCTCGAAGTGGAGGTGGCGCACGGCGGTGGTGTGGTCCACGATGCGGGGATCGTTGTTGTGCATGCCGTCGATGTCGGTCCAGATCTGGATCTCCTCGGCTCCCACGGCCGCGCCGATCAGCGACGCCGTGTAGTCGGAACCGCCCCGCTGCAGGTTGTCGATCTCATCGTGCGGATTGCGGCAGATGAAGCCCTGCGTGAGGTAGAGCGTTGCCTTGGGATATTTCGCCAGCAGGGCGTTCAGTTTTTCTTTGATATATTCCGTGTCAGGCTCGCCCTGCACATCGATCTTCATGAAATCCAGGGCGGGCAGCAGCTGCACCGCCACCCCTTTCTCCTCGAGGTAGAAGGCCATCATGTGCGTGGACAGGAGCTCGCCCTGGCCGATGATGATCTTGGACTCCACCTGGGTGAAGAGCTTCTTGGTGAAGGTCTTGATATAATCGAATACGCCGTCAGCATACTTCTGCGCCTTGTCGCGCGCCTCGGCGGTGCTGTACAGCTCGGCGATCACGCCGCGGTACTTCGTCGCCAGGCGGTCGATGGTCTCGCGGGCGCCCTCGACATTGCGGTTGAACAGGTAGTCGGAAATCTCCACCAGGGAGTTGGTCGTGCCGGACATGGCCGACAGGACGACGAAATTGCGGCCGCCGCGGGACACCAGGTCCGCGACATGCTGGATGCGTTGTGCGGACCCAACCGAGGTGCCGCCGAATTTCATAATTTTCATATCCTTACAATGATTTATCTTCACTAACGGTTCTGATATTTGTCAAGCATCGGCTTCAGGATGGCGGTCAGCTGGTCGTTCTCGACCAGGAAGCCGTCATGGCCGAACGCGGAGCTGATTTCCCGGTAGGCGGCCGTCTTGAGCGCGGCCACCGTGGCCCGGCCGTGGCTGGGCGGGAAGAGCACGTCGCTGTCGATACTGATCACCATGCAGTTGGCCTGGATGCGACCCAGGGCCGCCTCCACGCCGCCGCGGCCGCGTCCCACGTTCATGCTGTCCAGCGCGTAGGTCAGGTACCAGTAGCTGTAGGCGTCGAAATCGCGACGCAGCAGCTTCAAGCCCTGGTAGCGCTGGTAGGAAGCCGCGCGGTCGGCGAACAGGGTGTCCACCTCCTGCTCCGGCTGCGTGAGGTTGTAGCCCGCGTAGGTGCGGTAAGAGATGAGGGCGATGGAGCGCGCGCAGGCCAGGCCGGCACTGCCGCCCTTGAGGTCCTTCGCTTCGCGGAAGGTCGGATCGGCCTCCAGCGCCATGCGCTGCGACTCGTTGAACGCGGTCATGAAGGGATTCACGCGGGTGGCCGTGGCCAGGAAGACCACGTCCCGCACGACCTCCGGCTCCATGATGACCCACTCCAGCGCCTGGAAGCCGCCGATGGAAGGGCCGAGCATCAGGTCGATGTGCTCGATACCCAGGTGCTTGCGCACCAGGATATTGGCATTCACGATGTCGCGCACCGTCGTGCGCGGGAAGTCGAACATATACGGCCGGCCCGTCTTCGGGTTGATGCTCGCCGGGCCCGTCGCGCCGTAGGGCGAACAGAGCATCGACGCACAGACGACGAAGTAGCGGTCCGGATCGAAAAGCTTGTCCTTGCCCACGAGCTGCGGCCACCAGTCCTCGGGATTGGAATTGCCGGTCAGCGCATGGCAGACCCACACGACCGTATCCCCGGGGCGGTACTCCCGCTCGGAGGTATGATACACCAGTTCAAGGTGGTCGATCGAACCACCTGCTTCAAACTGGAACGGTTTGTCTATGACAAGCTTATTATATCTCATTTCAATTACTTCTTCGGGTGATCCCGTTCAAACTCCGCCATCCTTTCCTCCAGCACGGGATAGAGTTCCTCGCGCATGCGGCTCGTGCAGCCGCGCACGCCCTGGCGGGTACTGCCCGTCGTGGACAGGGAGATGCTGCTCACGCCATAGTACATCAGCTCGACCACCAGCTCGTCCCCGCTCAGGCCCTCATAACCCAGGGTGAAGAAGAAGCCGTCCCCCACCTCGCGCGTCACATCGCGGTCGTAGACCACGCTGAAGCCGTGGCGACGGAAGATTTCCTTCATCCGGGCGGCCCGGCGGGCATACTCGCGGGTGTCCTCCACGAAGTTGATCTTGCCCTCGCAGGAGAGGCGCAGCATCTCGGCGTAGCCGTACTGCGTCGTGGCCGTGCAGCCGCTCGTGATCATGTAGAGGATGGAAGCGGTGAGCGTGACGCCGAACACGCCGGCGTCCAGGTAACGCGCCGCCAGGGCCGGATACTGCCGCTCGTAGAGTTTGTCCGAGATGCAGCAGAGCGCGATGCGCTGGCCGGCGTAACTGAAGATCTTGGAGGCGGACAGCATCAGGATGTAATTGTCCGTATAGCGCGCCACGGTGGGCAGGAAGGGGGCCTCGTACGGATGGCCCAGCTCCCGGCGGTAATCCATGCAGAAGTAGGCCAGGTCCTCCATGACCACGGCGTCGTACTTCGTAGCCAGCTCGCCGATCACCTGCAGTTCCTCCTCTTCCAGACAGATCCACGCGGGATTGTTGGGGTTGGAATAGACGATGGCGGCGATGTCGCCCGCGGCGAGCTCCTGCTCCAGCTTCTCGCGAAGCTTGGCGGCGCCGCGCCAGGCATAGATGTCGAATTCACGCCAGGCGATGCCCAGCACGCGCAGCTGCGATTTCTGGATCGGGAAGCCCGGATCGACGAAAAGCACCTTGTCCTTGCCGGGGATGCGCTGTGTACAGCCGATAAACGCCCCGAAAGAGGCCGCTACGGAGCCCGTCGTGGGCACGCAGCCGCGCGGGTCGATATCGATATCGATAAAGGCCTTGATGAACGCGGAAGCGGCCTGTTTCAGCTCGGGCACGCCGGCCGCGGCCGGATACTGCGAGCCGATCCCGCTGTCCAGCGCCCGCTTCTCGGCTTCCACGCCGTAGCGGTTGATGGGCAGGCCGGGCGAGCCCTGGTCCATCCGGACGAAGGGAATCCCCGTCTTCTGCTCCAGGTACGACGCCGCCAGGAGGATTTCTCCGATCGTGGCGGTGGACAGGTCCGCAATATTGTTCACGCGGCAGGCCTCGGCGACCAGCGCTTCGTTGAAAATCTTCATCCTTAAATCTTGTAGCACCAGCCGTGAGCGTCTTCGATCTCACCGAACTGGATACCCGTAATCTGCTTGTAGAGTTTCGTGCACATCGGACCCACGGCGCCGTCTTCCTCGAAGCGGAAGCTGCGGGACACCGCCGGCTCGGCCAGCACGGGCTTCATGTCGATGTGCGACATCGGCGTGATGACCACGGCCGTGCCGCAACCGCCCGCCTCTTCGAACTCGGCGAGTTCCTCGAGCGGCACCGGGCGCTTTTCGACCTTCATGCCGAAGTCCGCGGCGCATTCCTGCAGCGTCAGGTTCGTAATGGAAGGCAGAACGCTGTCGGAAAGCGGGGTAACATAAGTGTTTCCGTCTCTGATTCCAAAGAAGTTGGAAGAGCCGAACTCGTCCACATACTGGCGCGTCGCGGAATTGAGGTACAGCAGCTCCGCATAGCCCTGCTCGTGCGCGATCTTGTACGGCACGAAGGTGCCGGCGTAGTTGGCGCTGAGTTTATAGGAGCCCGTACCCTTCGGCGCGGCGCGGTCGAAGTCGCCGGGAATCACGGCGGCCGCGGAACGCAGGTGGGCGCCATAGTAGGAGCCGGCCGGCGCGCACATGACGGCCAGGATCACCTCCGGATACGGCACGAGCTGCATCTGCGGATGCGGCGCGAAGAGCAGCGGACGGAGGTACAGGGATGCCTGGTGGCCGTACGGCGGCAGGAACTCCAGATTGTTCTTGACACACAGTTCGCACATCTTGATGAACATCTCCTTAGGCGGTTCCGGCAGGCCGAGGAAGCGGGCGGAACGGGCCATACGGGCGGCGTTCTTGTCGGGACGGAACATGACGATGCTGCCGTCCTTCTGGGTGAAAGCCTTCAGGCCCTCGAAGCAGGAAATGGCGTAGTGCAGTCCCTGCGTGAAAGGGTCGATGGTGAAAGAAAAGGTCTCGGTGGTCTGGATGTCAGACCAGGCGCCGTCCCGGTAGTGAGCCAGGACCACGGTGCGCGTACGGTAGGCGTCGAAGCCTAAAGTATCCCAATCTATCTGTGCCATAACTTGAGCTTATATTACCGTTTTTTAGATGTGATTTGCCACCCAATCTCCCACTTCCGAGGTCGTATGTGCGGTGCCGGAAGCAGCCAAATCGTCGGTGACATAATTGTTTTCAATACTGGCAGTCACCGCGTTGCGAATTGCACGTCCTTCTTCCATCAGACCGAAGGCATATTCGAACATCATCGCGGCCGAAAGGATGGCTGCAAGGGGGTTCGCGATGTTCTGTCCGGCGGCCTGCGGCCAGGATCCGTGGATCGGCTCGTACACGCCGGTCTTCTCACCGACGGAGGCGGAAGCGAGCAGGCCCATCGAGCCGGAGACCACGCTGGCCTCGTCGGTGAGGATGTCGCCGAAGGTGTTCTCCGTCACGACGACGTCGAAGAATTTCGGGCCCGTGATGAGTTTCATCGCGGCGTTGTCCACGTACATATAGTCCGTCGTGACCTCGGGATAGTTCGGGGCCATCTCCTGGGCGACCTGGCGCCACAGGCGGGACGACTCGAGCACGTTGGCCTTGTCCACCACGGTAAGGTGCTTGCGGCGGCGCATGGCGTACTCGTACGCCTGCTTGAGGATGCGCTCGATCTCGTAGCGATGGTAAATGTTCGTATCGTAGGCGGTGTCTCCCCCGTCGAGGCGGCCCTTCTCGCCGAAATACATACCGCCGGTGAGCTCGCGGATCACGAGGAAGTCGGCGCCGTCCACCAGCTCCTCCTTGAGCGGGGACTTGTGTACCAGGGACTTGAAGGTCTCCACGGGACGCAGGTTGGCATACAGGCCGAGCTGCTTGCGCATGGCCAGCAGGCCCTGCTCCGGACGCACTTTGGCGGTCGGATCGTTATCATATTTGGGGTCGCCCACGGCGCCGAACAGCACCGCGTCGGAATCCAGGCAGGTCTTGTAGGTCACCTCCGGGAAGGCGTCGCCGAAACGGTCGATGGCGCAGGCGCCCACATAGGCGAAATGGTAGGACACTTCGTGTCCGAACTTGCGGCAGACGGCGTCCACGCATTTGACCGCCTGGCTGATGACTTCGGGGCCGATGCCGTCCCCGGGCAGAAGGGCAATGTTCAGTTTCATTTCAGTTGATTCAGATCCATGTTTTCAATGATGTTGAGCATCTTGACCGTGGCCTTGATAGCGGCTTCCGTCTGGTCGGAGTCGATGCCGCGGGTCTTGAACTCGTAGTCGCCGTTCTTCCAGGAGATGCTGGCGGACACGAGGGCGTCCGTCTTGCCTCCCGGAGGGATGGTGACCTGATAGTCGGTGAGCACGGGGTGCTTCTTGCCGAGCTTCTCGTAAATGATCCAGAGCGCCTTCATGAAGGCGTCGTACTGACCGTCGCCGGGGGCGGCGGCCTCATATTCTTCTCCGTGGATGCTGACCTTCACGATGGCCACCGGGCGCATGCCGCGGGCCAGCTGCAGGGAGTAATTGACGATGTGGATGTTGTCCTGGGTGGCGTTGTGCGTCGTCTTGAGGACATCCGCCACGATGAACGGGAGATCCTCCGGAGCCAGGGTTTCCTTCTTGTCGCCCAGTTCCACGACACGCTGCGTCACGAGCTTGATCTGCTCGGGCGTAAGCCGGATGCCCAGCTTGTCGAGGTTCTTGGCGATGTTGGCCTTGCCGCTCATCTTGCCCAGCGCGTAGCTGCGCTCGCGGCCGAAGCGCTGCGGCAGCAGGCGGTTGGCATAGAGGTCAGCCTTGTTGTCGCCGTCGGCGTGCACGCCGCTGCTCTGCGTGAAGACATTCTCCCCCACCACCGGCTCGTTGTCCGGGATTCGGATGCCGGAGATGCTCTCCACATACTTGCACACGTGGGTAAGGCTGCCCTCCTCCACGGAGACCTTGCAGCCGAGCTGGTCCCGGAGCGCCGCCACGACGCTCGCGACAGGGGCGTTGCCGCTGCGCTCGCCCAGGCCGTTCACGGTCACGTGGACACCGCCGACGCCGGCACGGGCCGCCGCCAGGGTGTTCGCCACGGCGAGGCCGTAGTCGTTGTGGGCGTGGAAATCAAAGGACAGGTTCGGGAAACGCTCGCGCATCCGGCCGATGTATTCTTCCACCTGCCAGGGATTCAGCACCCCCAGGGTGTCGGGCAGCATGACCCGCTTGATGGGCTGGAAACGCAGTTTGTCCAGCAGGCCGAACACATAGTCGGGCGAATCCGCCATGCCGTTGGACCAGTCCTCGAGGTAGAGGTTGACCGAAAGGCCGCGCACGCCGGCGTGACCGATCACGCGGATGATGTCCTCCGCATGCTGCTCGGGCGTCTTCTTCAGCTGCTTCTCCAGGTGGCGCAGGGATCCCTTGGCAAGGATGTTGACCACCTTGCCGCCGGCGTCGGCGATCCAGTCCACGGACACGCCGTCATCGACGAATCCGAGGGCTTCCACGCGGTCCAGGCATCCGGCGTCGGCGGCCCAGGCGCAGATGCGCCGGAACGCCTCGCTCTCCCCCTTGGACACGCGGGCGGACGCCACCTCCACGCGGTCGACCTTCAGCTCCTCGAGCAGGAGCTGGGCAATGGCCAGCTTCTCGTTCGCATTGAACGAGACGCCCGCCGTCTGCTCGCCGTCACGCAGCGTGGTATCCAGTATTTCGATCTTAAGCTCTTGCACGTTCAAAGGCTTCGATTTTATCCTTCTGCTCAAGAAGATAGTCGATATCATCTAAAGCATGGGTCAAACAATATTTCTTATACGCGTTGAGTTCGAACGACTCGCTGCGGCCAGTGGCCAGGTTGGTCACCGTCTGGGCAGGCACGTCCACGCGCACCTTCGTGGCCGGATCGGCGGCGATGCTCGCGAAGAGTTCCGACAGGAAGTCCTCGCTGACCACCACGGGCAGCACAAAGTTGTTGAGTTCGTTGTTCTTGTGGATATCGGCGAAGAAGCTGGAGATCACCACCCGGAAGCCGTAACCGGCGATGGCCCAGGCGGCGTGCTCGCGGCTCGAACCGGAGCCGAAGTTCTTGCCTGCCACGAGGATGCAGCCGCCGT
Organism: Candidatus Cryptobacteroides sp.; assembly: GCA_045117755.1. Classification (GTDB taxonomy): domain Bacteria; phylum Bacteroidota; class Bacteroidia; order Bacteroidales; family UBA932; genus Cryptobacteroides. The sequence continues at coordinate 75,086 of JBGUOB010000002.1, read as the reverse complement.
AGCGGGGATCGTTCAGCACGAAATCCGCCTTGGGGGTGCCGTCGGCGTTGTAGCGCCAGTCGCGGAACAGATTGTCGCCGAAGAACTTCTCCTCGCGCGTCGTCGCTTTCAGGAAGCGGGCGGGGATGATCTGGTCCGTATCTACGTTCTCGAGCGGGAGAGGCACGCAGGTGCTCTCGATGATATCGAATTTCTGTTTCATAACAAGGTTCTCGGATCAGTTACAACACCGGTGACGGCGGCCGCGGCTGCGGTCAGCGGACTGGCCAGCATGGTGCGGGAGCCGGGGCCCTGACGGCCCTCGAAATTGCGGTTGCTCGTACTGACGGCATATTTCCCGGCCGGGATCTTGTCGTCGTTCATCGCCAGGCAGGCGGAGCAGCCGGGCTGACGGACTTCGAAGCCCGCCTCGGCGAGCAGCTTGTCCAGCCCTTCCTCCTCGATCTGGCGCTTCACGGCCCAGGAGCCGGGCACCAGCCAGGCGGTCACGCCGGCGGCCTTGCGGCGTCCCTTCACCAGAGAGGCGAAGGCGCGGAAATCCTCGATGCGGCCGTTGGTGCAGGCGCCGAGGAAGACATAGTCCACCGGATGTCCGAGCAATTGCTGACCGGCCTGGAATCCCATATAATTCAACGCTTTGGACGTGGCATCTGAAGGAATGCTTCCACTGACGGGCATACCCATGCCGGGGTTCGTGCCGTAGGTGATCATCGGCTGGATGTCCGCCGCGTCGAATACCAGTTCCTTGTCGAACACGGCGTCCTCGCCGCTGCGCAGCGTCTTCCAGTAGGCCACGGCCTTGTCCCAGGCCTCCCCCTTCGGCGCGTACTCGCGTCCCTTGAGGTAGGCGAAGGTCGTCTCGTCCGGGGCGATGAAACCGCCGCGCGCACCCATCTCGATGGAGAGGTTGCAGAGCGTCAGGCGGCCCTCCATGGAGAGCGCACGCACCGCGCTGCCGCGGTATTCCACGAAGTAGCCCGTGGCGCCGCTGGTGGTGAGTTTCATCATCAGGTAGAGGGCGATATCCTTGGCGGTCACGCCCTTGCCGAGCGTACCCTCGATCCGGATGCTCATCGACTTGGGCTTCTGCTGCAGGATGCACTGCGAGGCCAGCACCATCTCCACTTCGCTCGTGCCGATGCCGAAGGCGACGGCACCCATCGCGCCGTGGGTGGACGTGTGCGAGTCGCCGCAGACGATGGTCATGCCCGGCAGCGAGAGTCCCTTCTCCGGACCCACCACGTGGATGATACCGTTGTCCGGGCTCATCATCCCGTAGTGCGTGAGGCCGAACTCGGCGGCATTGCGCGCCAGCGCATCCACCTGGGCCTTGGACACGGGATCCTCGATCGGCTTGTCCTGGTCATGGGTGGGCGTGTTGTGGTCCGGCATGCAGAAGATCTGCTGCGGGCGCAGGCACTTGATCCCCCGGGCGCGCAGGCCGTCGAAGGCCTGCGGGCTCGTGACCTCGTGGCAGTACAGCCGGTCGATGTAGAGCTGGGTCGGACCGTCCTCGATGAGCGAGACCACGTGGGCGTCCCAGATTTTGTCGAAAAGCGTATTCATTCTCCTAGTTCTGGAATTTGTTGATACAATCGATATAAGCTTCCACGGAACCGGTCACGATATCCGTGTTGGCGCCGAAGCCGTAATACACGTGCCCGTCGTGCTCCACCTGCATGTGCACCTTGGCCACGTCGTCCGACCCCTTGGTGATGTTCTGGATGGTGAATTCCTTGATCACCATCTGGCGGTGGACGATGGTCTTGAGCGCGTTGATGGCAGCATCGACCGGGCCGTTGCCCTGGGCGGCGCCTTCGAACTTCTCGCCGGCGATGTCCAGGCCGATGCTGGCGACGGGCTTGAGGCCCTTGCCGCTCGTGACCTGCAGGTAGTCCAGCTTGATGTGGGCCACCTCGGCACGCTCGGCGCCGGCCAGCACGAGCAGATCGTCGTCGTTGACCTGCTTTTTCTTGTCGGCCAGCTTGAGGAACTCCTGGTAGAAGGCATCCAGCTTCTCGTCGGTCAGCTTGATGCCCAGCACCTCCAGGCGGTAGCGCAGGGCCGCGTGGCCGCTGCGGGCCGTCAGGACGATGTTGTTGTCGTCCAGGCCGATGTCCTTGGGATCGATGATCTCGTAGGTGCTCACCTCCTTCAGCACGCCGTCCTGGTGAATACCGGACGAGTGCGCGAAGGCGTTGCGGCCCACGATGGCCTTGTTGGCCTGCACGGGCATATTCATCAGGCTCGACACCATCCGGCTGACCGGATAGATGCGCGTCGTATTGATATTGGTCTGCAGGGGAATGTCGGAATGGCTCTTCAGGATCATGGCGATCTCCTCGAGCGCGGTGTTGCCCGCACGCTCGCCCACGCCGTTGATCGTCACCTCGCACTGGCGGGCGCCGTTCAGCAGACCGGACATCGTGTTGGCCGTGGCCATGCCCAGGTCGTTGTGGCAGTGGGTGGAGAGGATGGCCTTGTCGATGCCATCCACATGCTCCATCAGGTATTTGATCTTGGCCCCGTACTCCGCCGGCAGGCAGTAGCCCGTCGTGTCGGGGATGTTCACCACCGTGGCGCCGGCCTTGATCACGGCCTCGACCACCTGGGCCAGGAACGCATTGTCCGTACGACCGGCGTCTTCGGCGTAGAATTCCACGTCGTCGACGAACTGGCGGGCGTATTTCACGGCGCGCACGGCCCGCTCCATGATCTCCTCCCGCGTGGAGTTGAACTTGTAGCGGATGTGCGAGTCGGAGGTGCCGATACCGGTATGGATGCGTTTGTGCTTGGCGAACTTCAGCGCTTCGACGGCCGCATCGATATCCTTCTGGACCGCCCGGGTCAGGGCGCAGATGGTGGGCCAGGTCACGGCCTTGGAGATCTCCACGACCGAGTTGAAGTCGCCGGGACTCGAGACCGGGAAGCCGGCCTCGATCACATCCACGCCGAGCTCCTCCAGCGCCTTCGCCACCTGGATCTTCTCCACGGTGTTGAGCTGGCAGCCGGGCACCTGTTCGCCGTCGCGCAGGGTGGTGTCGAAGATGTAAATCCGGTTATTATCCATGGACATTATTTATTTTCAGGACGCAGTTCGCGGACGGCGGCACCGGTACGCCAGAGCTCGCTCTCGCGCAGGGCCTTCAGTTCCTTCTCCAGACCTTCGCGGTAGTCCGGCTTGGAGTTGGCGTCGATGGAACGCTGGGCTTCATTGCCGCAGGCGACCTCGTTGTAGAGCTTCTCGAACACGGGCTTGGTGGCGTCGTGGAACGGGCCCATCCAGTCGAGGGCGCCGCGCTGGGCGGTCGTAGAGGTATTGGCATACATCCAGTCCATACCCTTCTCCGCGAAGAGCGGCATCAGGGACTGGGTCAGCTCCTCGACGGTCTCGTTGAAGGCCTCCGACGGGGAGTGGCCGTGGGAACGGAGCACTTCGTACTGGGCGGACAGGATGCCCTGGATGGCGCCCATGAGGGTACCGCGCTCACCGGTCAGGTCGGAGTAGACCTCACGCTTGAAGTCGGTCTCGAAGAGGTAGCCGGAGCCGATGGCGATACCGAGGGCCAGGGTGCGCTCGAGGGCGCGGCCGGTGGCGTCCTGGTACACGGCGAAGGAAGAGTTGATGCCGCGGCCCTGGAGGAAGAGACGGCGCACGGAGGTGCCGGAGCCCTTCGGGGCCACCATGATCACATCGACGTCCTTCGGAGGGATGATGCCGGTACGGTCGTTGAAGGTGATGCCGAAGCCGTGGGAGAAATAGAGGGCCTTGCCGGCGGTCAGGTGCTTCTTGACCACGGGCCACTGGGCGATCTGGGCGGCGTCGGAGAGCAGGAATTCGATCACGGTCGCCTTCTCGCAGGCCTCCTCGATGCTGAAGAGGGTCTTGCCGGGCACCCAGCCGTCCGCGACGGCCTTGTCGAAGGTCTTGCCGGCGCGCTGGCCAACGATGACGTTGATGCCGTTGTCCTTGAGGTTCAGGGACTGTCCAGGTCCCTGGACACCGTAGCCGATCACGGCCACAACCTCGTTCTTAAGAACTTCACGGGCTTTTTCAATCGTAAATTCATCGCGGGTGACGACGTTCTCGACCACACCGCCGAAATTCATCTTTGCCATACTCTTTAACTTTTTATTGGTTTCTGTTTTGTAAATAATTTTCCATAATGCCGTGCTCGGCGGCGCTCGTCGAATTGTCCGGGAAGCAGAAGGCTTTCACCACCTCCACCTTCTTCTCGATGAAGCCGACGACCTGCTGCGCAGCGCGCTCGGTGGTGATGGCCCGGAAGGTGAAATGATGGATGCCCGGGAACTCGGACGGGAACACCGTCAGGCTCTCGATGTTGATGCCGCGGCGGGTGAAGATGTTGGAAATCGAGCTCAACAGACCCACCTGATTCTCGGAATAGACCGAGATGATATACATATTGCTATTCTCCATCGCGATACCATTCATCTTTGTTCAACAGGATCTCGTCCAGCCGGCGTCCGCCGGGGACCATCGGATAGACCATGCCCATCTCGCACACGTGGGCGTCGAGGATGTAGGCCTCGTCGGCGTCGAGCATTTCACGCACCGCGTCATCCAGGTCCTTGCGGTCCTCCACGCAGCGGTAGCGAATCCCGTACGCCTGGGCGATCAGGGAATAATCGGGATTGAGCAGGCGCGTCTGCGAGTAGCGCTCGCCGAAGAAGAGCTCCTGCCACTGGCGGACGTTGCCCAGCCAGTTGTTGTTCAGGATGACGATCTTGACCGCCGTCCCCTCCTGCATGATGGTGCCCAGCTCCTGGATGGTCATCTGGATGCCGCCGTCGCCCACGAAGAGGACGACCTGACGGCCGGGCTCACCCACCTTGGCGCCGATGGCGGCAGGCAGGCCGAAGCCCATCGTGCCCAGACCGCCGGAACTGATGAAGCTGCGCGTGTCCGCGAAACGCGAATAGCGGGCGCTCATCAGCTGGTTCTGGCCCACGTCGGTCACGATGATGGCCTTGCGGCCGGACAGTTCGGCCACCTGGGAAACCACTTCGCCCATGTTGATGGCGCCGGAGTCGGGTTTCGTCTCGGGCACGGCCACCTTCGCCGTCTCCACGGCATCGTAGCGGCGCGCCGAAGCGGCCCACTCGTCGTGGAAGGAGAATTTGATCTTCGCGGTCAGGCGCTCCAGCACCTCAGCGGCGTCGCCCAGGATGCCCACCTCCGCGGGAATGATCTTGCCGATCTCGGTGCGGTCCACGTCGATGTGGATCACCTTCGCGTTCGGCGCGTAGTGGGACGGATTGCCCGTGACGCGGTCGCTGAAGCGCATACCGACGGCGATCAGCACGTCGCACTTCTGCGTCATCATGTTGGAGGCGATGTTGCCGTGCATGCCGGCCATACCCACGTAGTACGGGAAGTCGGACGGCAGGGCGCTCAGGCCCAGCATCGTGGAAGCCGCCGGGATGCCGCCCTTCTTCAGGAAGGCCTTCAGCTGCTCCTCCGCGTGGGAAATCACCACGCCCTGGCCGAACACCACGAAGGGACGCTCGGCGTTATCGATCAGCTCCGCCGCCGCATCCAGGGCCGCCTCGTCGGCGGGCGCCGGAAGGGCGTAGCTGCGGATGTGCGTACATTTTTCGTATTCAAACCAGCCCACACCGACCTGCGCGTCTTTCGTAAAGTCGAGCACCACGGGGCCGGGACGGCCCGTGGAAGCGATGTGGAAGGCCTTGGCCACCGCCGGAGCCACGTCCTCGGGACGGCGGATCTGGCAGGTCCACTTGTCGATCGGGCCGGTCATGCCGACCACGTCGGTCTCCTGGAAGGCATCGGTACCCAGGGAGGCGTTGCCCACCTGGCCCGCGATCACGATGACCGGGGTGGAATCCACCATCGCATCGGCCACGCCGGTGATCACGTTGGTGGCGCCCGGACCGGAGGTCACGATGACCACGCCGGGACGGCCCGTCGCACGGGCATAGCCCTGCGCGGCATGGATGGCGCCCTGTTCGTGGCGCACGAGGATATGTTTCAGCCGGTCGGAATAACCGTACAGCTTGTCATACACGGTGATGATCGAACCACCCGGGTAGCCGAAGACGGTATCCACTCCTTCGGCGATGAGAGACTCCAGCAGAATCTCGGCTCCTGTCAAACGCTGTCCCATAAGCTTTAGTCTTCAATGATCCGGATAGCTCCCTTGTCCGCGCTGCTGACCATGGCGGCGTACGCCTTCAGGCTCTTGGACACCTCGCGCTGGCGGAACGGCGGCGTGAAGGCCTTGCGGCCACGCGCCTCCTCGGCCTTGCGGCGCTCGGCGAGCTGCTCGTCGCTGACGCGCACCTCGATGCGGCGGGAAGGGATGTCGATGACGATGATATCTCCGTCGCGGACCAGGGCGATGTTACCGCCGGAAGCCGCTTCGGGGGAAATATGTCCGATGCTCAGGCCGGAAGTGCCGCCGCTGAAACGGCCGTCCGTCAGCAGGGCGCACTCCTTGCCCAGGTGCATCGATTTGATATACGAAGTCGGATACAGCATCTCCTGCATGCCGGGGCCGCCCTTCGGGCCTTCGTAGGTGATGACGACCACGTCGCCGCTGCCCACTTTGCCCCCGAGGATGCCCTCGCAGGCCGCCTCCTGGGAGTCGAACACGCGGGCCGGGCCCTCGAAATGGAAAATGCTCTCGTCCACGCCGGCCGTCTTGACGATGCAGCCGTCCTGGGCGATGTTGCCGAAGAGCACGGCGAGGCCGCCGTCCTTGGTGTAGGCGTGCGCCACGTCGCGGATGCAGCCTTCGGCGCGGTCGGTATCGAAGCTGTCGTAGTACATCTTCTGCGAACCGAGCTCGATGTTGAAACGTCCGCAGGGCGCCACGCGATAGGTGTTTTTCGCCTCCTCCGTGCAATTCGGGGAGAGGATGCACCAGCGGTCGATCTCCTCGGCGAGGGTCAGGCCGTCCACGCGCTTGAGCGTGGTGTCGACCAGGCCGGCCTTGGCCAGTTCGGCCATGATAGACACGATGCCGCCAGCGCGGCCCACGTCCTGGATATGATATTTCGCCGTATTCGGGGCCACCTTACAGATGCAGGGGACCTTGCGGGAAAGGGCGTCGATGTCGGCCATCTTGAAATCCGCGCCCGCCTCGGCCGCCACGGCCAGCAGGTGCAGGACCGTATTGGTCGAGCCGCCCATCGCGATGTCGAGCGTCATCGCATTGAGGAACGCGGCGCGCGAGGCGATGCTGCGGGGCAGCACGGACGCGTCGCCGTCATTATAATACTTGTAGGTGTTCTCCACGATCTGGCGGGCTGCCTTGCGGAAGAGTTCCGCGCGCATCGCGTGCGTAGCGAGAATGGTACCGTTGCCGGGCAGGGCCAGGCCGATCGCCTCGGAGAGGCAGTTCATCGAGTTGGCCGTGAACATACCGGAGCAGCTGCCGCAGGTCGGGCAGGCGTGCGCTTCGATCTCGGCCACCTGCTCGTCGCTCACGGAAGGATCGGCGGACTTGACCATCGCGTCGATCAGGTCGAGCTTGCTCTCGCCCAGCACACCGGCCTCCATCGGGCCGCCCGACACGAAGATGGTCGGGATGTTGAGCCGCATCGCGGCCAGCATCATGCCCGGGGTGATCTTGTCGCAGTTGCTGATGCACACGAGCGCGTCCGCCTTATGCGCGTTGACCATATATTCTACGCTGTCGGCGATGATGTCACGGGAAGGCAGGGAATACAACATACCGTCGTGGCCCATGGCAATGCCATCGTCCACGGCAATGGTGTCGAATTCGGCCGCGAAGCAACCCAGCTTCTCGATCTCGGCCTTGACAATCTGGCCGGCGTCGTGAAGATGCGTATGTCCGGGGACGAACTGCGTAAAGGAATTGGCAATGGCAATGACCGGCTTGCCGAACTGGCTCCGTTTCATCCCGTCCGCCATCCAGAGCGCACGAGCCCCGGCCATCCTGCGGCCTTCGAAGGTTACACTACTACGATATTTCATAACTAACTGTGGGGTATAATGCCCCCATACCGGTCACGAATCTCGGGAATTTTCTCGGAAAAAGCAAGGAAAGTGCAAAATATTTATTAAAATTTTGAAAAATTGCCAAAAAATGCTTTACTTTGGGATGAACAAACGCGTTAGTTAGTCATGAAAATCCTGAAATTTGGCGGTTCTTCGGTGGGCACACCGGAGAGCATCCTCAGAGTCAAAGAGATTGTAAGTTCCCGCCAGGAACCCTCCATCGTTGTCGTCTCCGCCCTGGGCGGCGTCACGGACCAGTTGATCCGCGCCTCCAAACTGGCGGCGGCGGGCGATGCCGCATTCCGTGACGAAGTCGCGCAACTGCGCGCACGGCACCACGCCATGTGCGAGGCCGTCGTGCCCACTGCCGGCGTCCAAGGCGTGGAGGCTGAGATAGATACCCTGCTGGACCAGCTGGAGCGGATTTGCGAAGGCATTTACCTGCTGCAGGTCATCCCGACGAAGATCTCCCACGAAGTGATGAGTTTCGGCGAGCGGCTTTCCTCCCGCATCGTCACCGCCTGCCTCCCCTGCGCCCTGCGCTACGACGCCGTCGACTTCATCAAGACGCGCCGGCACGGACACCGCGACGAGGTCGACCAGGGTTTGACTTTCGATCTGATACAGCAGACTTTCCAGGGCTGGAGCCAGGCCGGGGCCACGGCCGTCGTGCCGGGTTTCATCGCCTCCGACGCCGTTTCCGGCGAGATTACGACCCTGGGACGCGGCGGTTCCGACTACACCGCCAGCCTCATCGCCGCGGCGCTCGACGCGGAACTGCTTGAAATCTGGACCGATGTGGACGGCTTCATGACGGCCGACCCGCGCATCATCAAGACCTCCTACGTCATCGACGAGATGACCTACGAGGAGGCCATGGAGCTGTGCAACTTCGGCGCCAAGGTGGTCTATCCGCCCACCCTCTATCCCGTATGCGCGAAGGGCATCCCCATTCTCATCAAGAATACTTTCAATTTGAAAGCAAAGGGTACGATCATCAAGAAAAACGTTACCCCCAGCAGTACTTCCATCAAGGGTATCTCCTCCATCGACGACATCGCCCTGATCACCCTGTCGGGTACGTCCATGGTCGGTATCGTAGGTGTGGACAGCCGCATCTTCGCCGCCCTGACCCAGGAGCAGATCAGCGCCTTCCTCGTCAGCCAGTCGGCTTCCGAGACGGGCATCTCCATCGGTGTCAGCCGCGCGGACGCCGCCCGGGCCCGCGAGGTCCTCGACGCGGCCTTCGCCCGCGAAATTGAAAGCGGCGCCATCAACCCGGTCGAAATCCGGGAGGAGCTGGCGGCCGTGGCCGTGATCGGCGAGAACATGAAGCAGCACGCGGGTATCGCCGGCAAGCTCTTCACCACCCTGGGGCGCAACGGCATCAGCGTCATCGCCCTCGCCCAGGGCGCAGCCGAGTCCAACATCTCCTTCATCGTGGAGCGCCGCCAGCTGCGCAAGTCCCTCAACGTCATCCATGACAGTTTCTTCCTGTCCGAGTATAAGGAACTCAACCTCTTCCTCTGCGGCATCGGCACCGTGGGCGGCCGCCTGATCGAGCAGATCGCGCAGCAGCGCGAAACGCTCATGCGCACGCGCGGGCTCAAAATCAATATCGTGGGCATCGCCCGCAGCACGCGCGCCGTCTTCGACCGCGCGGGCATCGACCTTGCCCACTGGAAGGAGCGCCTGCAGCAGGACGGCATCGACACCGACCCGCTGCGCCTCAAGGAGGAGATCATCAGCATGAACATCTTCAATTCCGTGTTCGTGGACTGCACCGCCAGCCCCGCCGTCGCGGCGCTGTACGGCGACTTCTTCGACCACGGCATCTCGGTGGTCGCGGCCAACAAGATCGCCGCTTCCTCCGACTACGCCAATTACCGCCGGCTCAAGGACCTCGCGCGCAAGCGCGGCGTCAAGTGGCTCTTCGAGACCAACGTCGGCGCCGGCCTGCCCATCATCGGCACAATCAACGACCTGTGCAACTCGGGCGACTCCATCCGAAAGCTGGAGGCCGTGCTGAGCGGCACGCTCAACTTCATCTTCAACACCCTGTCCGCCGACATTCCTTTCAGCGAGACCGTCCGTATGGCCAAGGAGCAGGGCTTCTCCGAGCCCGATCCGCGCATCGACCTCTCCGGCAAGGACGTCATCCGCAAACTGGTCATCCTTTCCCGCGAAGCGGGCTATGAAGTCAACCAGGAGGACGTGGAGGCCAACCTCTTCATCCCGAAGGACTTCTTCGACTGCAGCGAGGAGGAATTCTGGGCCAAGCTCCCCTCCCTCGACGCCGGCTTCGAAGAGCGGCGCCGCAAGCTGGAAGCCGAAGGCAAGCGCTGGCGCTTCGTGGCCAAGATGGAGAACGGCAAGTACTCCGTCTCCCTGCAGGCCGTGGAGAACCAGCATTCCTTCTACGTGCTGGACGGTTCCAACAACATCGTCCTGCTCACCACCGAGCGCTACAACCGCCACCCGATGCTCATCCAGGGCTACGGTGCGGGCGCGGACGTGACGGCCGCCGGCGTGTTCGCCGACATCATGAGCATCGCAAACATCTAACGGACAGCAGATCATGAAGACTATCAAGGTATTCGCCCCCGCCTCCATCGCCAACCTCGGCTGCGGATTCGACGTCATGGGCATGGCCCTCGACGAAGTCGGAGACGTTCTGGAAATGAGCCTCGACGAGGAGGGCTCCGGCATCTCCATCGTCAACGATACCGACGTTCCCCTGCCCACCGCCGTGGAGGACAACGTCGTCACGCCCGTCATCCGGAAGTTCTTCGAGATGACCGGAAAGAGCGGACGCGTGGATGTGCGCATCATCAAGAAGATCTACCCCGGTTCCGGCATCGGTTCCAGCGCCGCCTCAAGCGCCGCGGCCGCCTTCGGCATCAACGAGCTCTTCGGGGCTCCCCTCTCCGAAGAGGACGTGGTCATCTGCGCCATGGAGGGCGAGAACCTCGCCAGCGGCGGCTATCACGCCGACAACGCCGCACCGGCCGTCATGGGCGGCATCACGCTGATCCGCGGCTACGAACCGCTCGACATCATCAAGCTGCCCGTCCCGGGCAACCTCTACTGCCCCGTCATCCACCCGCACCTGATGGTCTCCACCAAGGAGGCGCGCAGCATCCTCCCCAAGGAGATCCCGATGCACACCGCCATCACCCAGTGGGGCAACGTCGGCGGCCTCGTGGCCGGCCTCTGCACCGGCAACATCGAGCTGGTGGGCCGCGCCATGCGCGACGCCGTGGCGGAGCCCTACCGCAAGGGATTCATCCCGGGCTTCGACGAACTGCGCGCCAAGCTGCTCGGCGCCGGCGCCCTGGCGATGAACATCAGCGGCTCCGGTCCGTCCGTGTTCGCCCTTGCGAACCGAAGCGACATCGCCCAGCGCGTGGGCTCCATCATGGAACGCCATTTCGCCCAGCAGGGCATCCTGTCAGAAACTTACGTGGTCAAGGTGTCCAACAAGGGCGCCCGCCTCATAGCCTAAGTGCCTATGCAGTACTACAGCACCAACGGAAAAGCCCCCCGCGCAAGTCTCGAGAAGGCCGTCATCCGCGGTCTCGCCGAAGACCGGGGGCTCTATATGCCCGAGCGCATCCCCGTCCTGCCAGAAGAGTTCTATGAGAACATCCAGACGATGACCTTCCACGAGATCGCGACCGCCGTCGCGCAGGCCTTCTTCGGCGAGGACGTCCCCGCCGCGGAGCTGCAGCGCATCGTGGAGGAGACCCTCTCCTTCGACTGCCCGGTGGTGCCCGTGACGCGCAGCATCGGCGCGCTGGAGCTCTTCCACGGCCCGACCCTCGCGTTCAAGGACGTCGGCGCCCGCTTCATGGCTCGCCTGCTGCGGCATTTCACGCAGCATTCCGACGATTCGCGCACCATCCACGTGCTCGTGGCCACGTCCGGCGACACGGGCAGCGCCGTCGCGAACGGTTTCCTCGGCGTCGAGGGCGTGCGCGTGCACGTACTCTACCCCAAGGGCAAGGTCAGCCCCATCCAGGAGTGCCAGTTCACCACCCTTGGGCAGAACATCACCGCCCTCGAGGTGGACGGCAATTTCGATGACTGCCAGGCCCTCGTCAAGAGCGCCTTCATGGACGCGGAGCTCACGGAGCGCCTGCGCCTGACCTCCGCCAACAGCATCAACGTCGCGCGCTTCCTGCCGCAGTCCTTCTACTATTTCAACGGCTACGCCCAGATGAAGCGCCTCGGCCTGGCGAACCAGCTGGTCGTCTGCGTGCCGAGCGGCAATTTCGGCAACCTCTGCGCCGCCCTGTTCGCCAAGCGTATGGGCCTGCCGGTCAAGCGCTTCGTGGCGGCGAACAACGCCAACGAGGTCTTCTTCGACTACCTGCAGACCGGTCGCTACGAACCGCGTCCCAGCATCCCGACCCTCGCCAACGCGATGGACGTCGGCGACCCGAGCAACGCCGCCCGCATCTTCGAACTCTACGGCCACGACTGGAAGGCCCTCACGGCCGACATCTCCGGCAGCGTCTGCAGCGACGAGCGCATCCGCGAGGTCCTGAAATACTGCCGCGACAAATATGGCTACCAGCTCGACCCGCACGGGGCCTGCGGCTTCTATGCCATCTATCACCGCCTCGCTCCGGGCGAATCCGCCCTGCTCTGCGAGACCGCACATCCCGCCAAATTCAAGGATACCGTCGAAGCGGCCACCAAGTCGGAAATCGAGATTCCGGCTCGCCTGGCCGCGTTCATGCAGGGCGAAAAGCAGTCGATCCCGATGGGCCGGACCTATCCCGAATTCAAGGCGTATCTATCCCAACTTCAATAAGGTAATAATTATAAATTAAAGATATTATGAAAGTAGCTATCGTAGGTGCAAGCGGAGCCGTGGGACAGGAGTTCCTGCGGGTCCTCGACGAAAGAAATTTCCCCATTGACGAACTCGTGCTCTTCGGCTCTGCCCGGAGCGCCGGCAGCAAGTACAGCTTCCGCGGGAAGGAATATGAGGTGAAGCTGCTCCAGCACAACGACGACTTCAAGGGCGTGGACTACGCCTTCGTGTCGGCCGGAGCCTCCACGTCCAAGGAATTCGCCGAGACCATCACCAAGCACGGCGCCGTGATGATCGACAACTCCAGCGCCTTCCGTATGGACGCCGACGTGCCTCTCGTGGTGCCTGAGTGCAACGCGGAGGACGCCCTCAACCGCCCGCGCGGCATCATCGCCAACCCGAACTGCACCACCATCATGATGGTCGTGGTCCTGAAGCCGATTGAGGCCCTCTCCCACATCACCCGCATCCATGTCGCCAGCTACCAGTCCGCCTCCGGCGCCGGTGCCCAGGCCATGGCCGAGCTGCAGCAGCAGTACCAGGAGATTGTCGAAGGCAAGCCCGTGACGGTCAAGAAGTTCGCTTATCAGCTCGCATACAACGTCATCCCGCAGATCGACGTCTTCCAGGACAACGGATATACCAAAGAGGAGATGAAGATGTTCAACGAGACCCGCAAGATCCTCCATTCCGACGTGCGCTGCTCCGCGATGTGCGTGCGCATCTCTTCGCTGCGCTCCCACTCCGAGGCCGTGTGGATCGAGACCGAGAAGCCGCTGTCCGTCGAGCAGGTGCAGGCGGCCATCGCCGCCGCTCCGGGCGTGACGCTGCAGGACGATCCGTCCACGCAGACCTACCCGATGCCGCTCTTCACCGGCGGCAAGGACGATGTCTACGTAGGCCGCGTCCGCAAGGATCTCGCCAACGACAACGGCATCACCCTCTGGCTCTCCGGCGACCAGATCAAGAAGGGCGCCGCCCTCAACGCCGTCCAGATCGCTGAGTACCTGATTTCCAAAGAAAAATAAACGTCATTCGCCGGCTTGACCGGCGAATCTCCTACAATGAATCCCCGGTCGGTTCCTGAGCTAGTCGAAGGACGACCGGGGATTCATTATTTCGAGAGGATCCAGCTGACGGCGTCCTCCAGCGGAGTATCCGTTTCAACATCCGGTGCGATGGGATCGTCGCAAAAGACTTCGCCCGTGCGGGCTTTTTCGCAGGAAGTGGTGATTACGAGCCGGTAGCCATCGATCAAAGGATATGGCACGTTGCCGCTGGCATAGCCGGCCGTAGGGACGCCGAAAGTGCGGACGTTGTCCAGGCCGCGGAAGCACAGCAGGGTGGCTTCGCCGGAACTGGCGGTCCATTCGTCCGTCAGGATGGCAACGGGGATTCCGTCTGCAAAGGTCCCGGCCGGGGACAGTCCCTGGGTACGCAGCACATAATCCCGGGTGACGGGCATGGTGTTCTTCCGGCTCTTGAAGCTGAGGATGACGCCGTCAGGCAGCAGCGGCGAGACGGCCGCGATCATCGGATACATGTTTCCACCATGGTTCTGCCGCAGGTCGATCATGACGCCCGCAGCATCCAGGTGCTCCTGCAGGAAGTCCAGGACGGTATGGACATAAAGCGAATCACTGACCTTGACGCCGGAATGGGCGGGAAGGACGATGTGGATCAGCTTGTTCTCCAGCAGGCTGACTTCGGGAATGCGTTCTTCGTAGGCAGACGTATCCCGGACCGGTTCGGCCAGGGAGGAATGCTTTCCACCGGCGACTTTCGCCGCCTCCTGTATGGCCGCATGGGCCTCATCCATCGTCGTATAAGCCTTCGCGGCAGCGAGGATTTCCGCCCTTTTGGCGCTCCATGCCGGAGCGTCCGCATAGAGGGCCTGGCGGTCCAGCAGACGCACACAGTGCTTCACGTAGCCGTTCGGCGTGCTCTGATTGTCAAACAGGGAACAGGAACAGACAGCCAGCGACAGGGCCAGCAGAGAAACGAGTTTTTTCATACGGATTAGGAATTGGGAACGGATCAACCGAAGACGATTGTCCGGTTCTTGTAAGTCAGGATTTTACGTTCAATGTGCTTGGTGACCGCCCGGCTGAGGACGATCTTCTCCAGGTCGCGTCCCTTCAGCACGAGGCTGTCGGGCGTATCCTTGTGGCTGATGCGCACCACGTCCTGCTCGATGATCGGGCCTGCGTCCAGCTCCCGCGTGACGTAGTGGCTCGTGGCGCCGATAATCTTCACGCCGCGCTCGTAGGCCTGGTGGTAAGGCTTCGCCCCGATGAAGGCCGGCAGGAAGGAATGGTGGATGTTGATGATATGATGCGGATATCGCTCGATCATCTCGTCGCTGATCACCTGCATGTAGCGGGCCAGCACCATGAAACTGATGTTCTCCCGCTCGAGCAGTTCCATCTCCTCGCGCTCCACCTGCTCCCGGTTGGACTTGTCCGGCGCGATGCTCCACACGTGGAAGGGAATGCCGAACTGGTCGGCGACGTAGCGCAGGTCCTCGTGGTTGGAGATGATGCAGGGAATGTCCACCTCCCACTCGCCCGCCCGGTAGCGGGCCAGCAGGTCGTAGAGGCAATGGCTCATCTTGCTCACGAAAATGGCCATGCGCGGCCGCTCGTCGCTGAAAGCCAGGCTGGTATACATCTCATAGCGCTCGGCGAAGAGTTCATCAATCGCTTCCTTGATGTGCTCGCGAGGGATCCGGAACAGATCGAGTTCCCACTCGATGCGCATGAAGAGCCGACCGTCGATGGTGTCGACGTACTGGTCGAGGTAGACGATATTGCCGTGGTTCCGGGTGATGAAAGCCGTCACGTCCGTGATGATACCCTGCCGGTCCGGGCAGTGGAGAAGAAGAATTGCCTTGCTTTTGGTCATACTAACTACTAACGACGTAATTTTCACAAATATAGAAAAAAACGGCCAAATATCCGCCTATTCTATCCCGATCCGCCCGTTCAGCCAGGCGGAAACGGCGGCAACCTCGTCCGGCGTGCAGAGATTCAGCGCGTTGAAGCATACGAATTTGCGCGTCTGATCTGCCTCGAAGGCGGCCAGTTTCTTCGCGACATAACCGGGAACATCCCGGCGCTTGAAGCACATCGACGCCTCCAGGTCGGAGATGAGCTCGAGCCGGCCCTGGCGCTCCATGTCCAGGTAGAAGGGCTCCTGCACTTCGAACTGGTCTACGGAACGGAACTTGTCTTTCAGGTTGAGCGCCACCATGTCCGGGCGCTCCTGTGCCCAGCGCTCATACCAGCTCTTGAGCATGGCGCACGGCGTATGGCCCAGGTTCAGGATATGGTCGCCGCCGCCCATCAGTTCCAGGGCGCGCAGCATCGAGGCCTTATAGCCCACGTGGTGCGGCTGCAGGCGCCGGAGCAGGCGCACGAACCAGGCCGGGAGGCGCTTGGCGTAGCAGACGACCTTCCCGTCGGGGTAGAAATCTGCCGGCGAAGCCGGGCGGACCAGCATGACGTCGTCATTGGTATAGATGAAGCGCTCGGAGAGTTCCGGGATGTTCCAGATCAGGGTATCGATGGAGTTGGAATTGAAGGTCGGCAGCGCGTCCTCGCGGCCGCGGAAGATGACGCTGTGGTCCACGACCGCCACGTCGCCCTCCCGTTCTGGGAAATACTTGCGGAGCATGCCGCCCAGGTCCGGGTCCTGTCCGTCCGTAACGATGAAGATTTTCCGTACGAAGGGCGCGAAACGCAGCAGCGAAGCCACGCACCAGCGGATTTCGCCCACGGAGGCGTAGCGGCTGGAGCCGCCGACTTCCTCGTTCGTCAGGGCGTCCCCCTGCGCATAACGGGCCCGGCGGGCAGCCAGCGCCGGATCGCTGCCGTCCACCCAGGGCAGCACGACATCGATGGGACCGCCTCGCAGTTCGTCCGCCAGGAACGGCAGCAAGCCCTCGTCGGCCGGCAGCCAGCGCACCTCGGAGAGTTCGTCGGCGCCCAGCCAGCGGGCGGCTTCGTGCTCGTTCAGATGGAGGGATTCGCCGGTCAGCGAACACCAGAAGCAGTGCATCGTGAGGTGGAACGCGGGATAATCCCATTCCACCGTCTGCAGGAAGCGGTCGATGCGGATTTCCGCATCCAGTTCCTCGCGAATCTCCCGCACCAGGGCCTCGCGGGCTGTCTCGCCCGGTTCCATCTTACCTCCGGGGAATTCCCACCAGTCCTTCCAGTCGCCATAGCCGCGCTGGGTGGCAAATATCCTGTCCCCCCGGCGGATGATCGCCGCCACGACTTCTATGCGCTTCCTTTCGGCCATGGGTCGCTTGACTCGAAAAAGCGGATTATACCAAACGGATAAAGCTGATCGTCCGGCCGCAGTCGATGCCCTCGTTGCGGGCAGAGAAGAACGTGGGATCGGTGTACGAATCGATGCCAACGACCTGGATGCAGGCGGCGGGAACGCCCGCCTCCTCCAGCAGCCAGCGGTTGGCCTTGAAAAGATCGATATGATGGCCGTCAACCATGGGGACGTCGCTGTGACCGGGCCGGAAGGTCCAGATGTCGTCCAGCGGGAAACCCTGCTCCTTGAAGAACTGCACGACCTCCTCGCCCACCTGGAAACTGGCGGGACCGATGGCGGGGCCGATGGCTGCCCGGATATCTTCCGGACGGCAGCCGAACTCCTGATTCATCGTGAAGAGGGTCTTTTGCGAAATCCGCTGCACCGTGCCCTTCCAGCCGGAATGGACGGCCGCGACGACCCGACGCGTCGGATCGTAGAGCAGGATGGGAACGCAGTCCGCCGTGCGCACGCCGATGGCGCAGCCCGGCACGCCCGTCACCAGGGCATCGATCCCCTCCAGCTCTTCCCGGGTCGTGCCCGGCCGGGACACGACCGCCACACGGTAGCCGTGCACCTGATGGCCCTGGACCACAGGATAAGGAAGAACGGACTCCCGGCGGGTGGAGAAAGCCTCCACACCCGGGCCCAGATCGTATTGGAGAAGTTCGCTGGCACTGGTCATAGCGGACACAAAGTTACGAAAAATTTTGGCTCGAGCGTTCCGGAATTTTACCGGACGCGAAGCACGCTGACGCCCAGGATCTTGGGGTTCGCTTTCAGATAGGCCGCCAGCGTTCGCGGCTCGACGATGACCTTTTTCGCCGCCGTGGAGGCATGGATGAAGCCCAGGGCATCACCGGGATGCTCCCGGTACGCAATCACGACATGGGAATAATCCAGTCCCTCGATGGAGGTGGCAAAGCAGAGGATGTCACCGCTCTGGATGCGCTCCTCCACCCCGGCCAGCCGGTCCCGGGGAATATAATGACGCGCCAACGTGTCCAGGCGCTCCTCGACGGAACGGATGGCCCGGCGGTTGTCTTTCGCATACTGCGATTCCCCCGTCAGCGGTGCGTAGCTGTCCGGATGCTGGCTCATGAAGCGGATCGGGCGCGTGTCCCGCACGCCGCCCAGCTCATCGGAGAGATCCTCAAAGAACCCGTTCGTCTCCCCCTGGCGGATCCACTCCGCCGTATAGTGCAGGCGGGAGGGATAGCCGTCCACGATGCCGTTCCGATAGCGGGACTGCTGCAGCGTCACGGCCAGGTCCTCGAAGCCAGCCTGCGCGCCGCAGCGCTCCACGGTCCGCACCAGGCCCAGGCAGGTCTCGGCGAAGAGGATGCAGTCCGTGCGGGTGAGGTAGATGCGCAGCCGCTCTTCCCGGCCCTCCTGCGTGCCGGCCACGTAAGGCTGGCCCAGCAGGGACCGGGCCGCCACGATCATCTGCGCGCCGGGCTCCTGCTGCGGGGCGGCGGCGAGCCGCTCCAGCACCAGTTTCCCGAGGGCGATGTCGTCTGCCGTGGACACGTACTCCTGCGCGCTTAAAGGGTGAAGGAACAGGAGCAGCGAGGCGAAAAGGATGAAATGTCTCATTTAATCAGTGCGCGGCCGGTGCGGCCGTCGATGCAGATCTTCAGCTCTTCCTCGAAATGGACCTGACGCAGGAACTCCGTCTCGAAGGCGGCCGGCATCGCATCCAGGCGCGCGGCGTCGAAGCACTCGCCCTCACGGGCATACGGGTTGACATTGACGTAGCCTGCGTTGAAGGAAGTCATGTTCTGGAAGAAATGCGTACCCTGGCTGGGATCCACGCGGAAGTTCTCCAGGCAGCACTCCACGATGGCGCGGGCCTCGGAGATGTCGCTCCACTGCACCGGCACGCCCAGCGACGGGATGCTGGAGCCCCAGCGGCCATAGCCCACCAGGACATAATTGCGTCCCTCCTGGCGCATCTGCGCATTGAGCGTCTTGAGTTCGGCGGCCATCTCGCGCGTCTTCAGCACGTCGAAGGCGGATTCCTTCAGGTACACGATGTCGTGCACTCCCTGGATCCAGCCCGGACCGATGGCACTGCCGGAGTTGACCAGCGCGCCTTCCGCGTCGATGCCGTTCCAGTCCACCTCGGCATCCAGGCCGTCGGCCGAAATGGGCCGCACCTGCAGGACGTTGAAGATGGCCGGACTGTCGGGCCCGACGTCCAGGTTGGCGGCGAACTCGATCTCCACGCCGCACTTGACCTCCTTCTGCGTGATCTCAAGCAGTTCGTTCAGGATGTCCGCGAGCGGAAAAGTGTTGTATTTGAGGATGTGCGCAAAGGTGACGAACTTCGGACCGGCGGGGGCCGGAGAGTCCACGATGCGCTGGTTCTCGTAGTCATAGGTGGAGACCACGCGGGAGAAGTTGCGGAAATCCGCACAGTCCGTCACGGGGATGCGGTCCAGGTTGACCGCGTCGTCCACGGAAGTCTTGAACTTATCCGGCTGCAGGTCCAGCGCATACATCGCCTGCTGCGTCTCCGTCATCACCAGTTCCGGCGTGGAGGTCTGCAGGACGTTGCGCGGGTATTTCGGCGAGAAGCGGAGCACCTGGTCGCCGTCCACCACGGCCTTGCCCAGGCCGAAGGCGATCTTGGCGACACCGTCCTCCGGCGTCTCGTAACCGATCGGGTAGAAATTGACCGAGCGGGCCACGCCCGAGAAGGTCGGGAAGAAATGGCCACGGTCCTCGCTGCCGCAGATCTCCTGCAGCACGATGGCCATCTTCTCCTCGGAGAGCACGTTGGCCGTGGCCGTGATGTAGCCTCTCGACGAGGCGAAATACACGGAGGCATAGACGCTCTTGATGGCCTTGGACAGCAGGCGGAGCTGCTGGTCCTCATTCTCCGTGTGCGGAATCATATAGGTTGAATAGACTCCAGCAAACGGCTGATAGTAAGAATCTTCCAGCTTCGACGACGAACGGACGGCCAGCGGCTTGCGGACGTTCCGGATGAAGACGCGCAGGGCCTCTGTCAGTTCCTGCGGAAGGGTCGAAGCGACGAATTCCGAGAGGATCTCGGCGTCCGAGAGGTCGGAATTGATGACGTATTTCAGACCGTTCTCCCGGATAAAACGGTCGAAGTATTCCGTGGTGATCACGAGGGTTCTCGGCACGAGCACCCGCACGTCCTCCCACTTGTCGTAGAGGTCGTATTTCTGGAGAATATGGTTCAGGAACGCGAGGCCGCGCGCCTTGCCGCCCAGCGAGCCCGAACCGATGCGGGCGAACCAGATGGCGTCGTTGTAGGCCTCCGGCTCGAAGCGGGCCACGACGCCGAGTCCCTGGCTGATGCGGTAGTCCCGGATCATCCGGAGATTCATTTCGCGCACGTGCGCGACATCCTCGTCGGAATGGATACGGATCGGACGGAACATGTCGCCGATCGTGAAGATACCGCGGCCGTAAAGCCAGCGGGAAATGTAGTTCTTATCCGCGAGCACGCGCAGGGCCCGGTCGGACATCGCCGCCACGACCTGCTCGAATTCGTAGAGGTTGCGGGCGCGCGCGGTGACGCGGCCCGTATCCGGATCCGTAACCACGAAATCGCCGAAGCCGAATTCGCGGCCGATGTAGTCCGACACCTCCTGGGTCAGGGTCTTGGAGCGCTTGTGCACGAAGCCCACGCCGAGCTGTTCCGCCACGGCGCGCATGCTCTCCTGCGAAGACTGCATCAGGAAAGGCAGCGTCGGATTCTCCTGCCGGACAAGGCGGCAGAGATCGATGCCGGCGTCGATCTTCTCCTGCTCCGGCTTGTCCCCCTTGTGCAGGACGAAGCCGATGTCGGAGATGACGCCGATCACATTGGATTTATACTTCTGATAATAATCGTAGGCCTCGTCGTAGCACGTGGCCATCAGGATTTTCGGCCGCGCGCGCTTACGCAGGAACTGCTGCTCCTCGTTGAGCGCGTCGCGCACCGCCTCGCTGTTCTGCTGCAGCACGAGGCGGTACAGCAACGGCAGATAGGTCGAGTAATAACGGACGGAGTCTTCCACCAGCAGGATGACGCGGGCCCCCAGTTCCAGGCAGTCGTGCTCGGCATTGAGCTTGTCCTCCAGAAGCTTGATGATGGCGATGAGCACGTCGGTACTGTTGTTCCAGCAGAACACATAGTCGATCCCGGCGTGGTCGCATTCCGCGATCTTGCGATAGATCTCCCGGGAGAACGAGGAGAGGAGGACGACCGGGGTGTCCGGGGCCAGCTCCTTCGCTTCCGTCGAGAAGGAGAACACATCGAGCTTGCCGACGTTGTACATCGTGATGATGAGGTCGAACCCCTCCCCCTTGCGGAGCACCTCCAGCGCTTCCAGCGTGGACTCGGCCCGCACGATGGCGGGCGGGTTGCTCAGGTTGAGTTCGGAGTACTCCTGTGTAATCAGGGCCTCGATGTGTCCGTCCTCCTCCAGGGAGAAACTGTCATAATTGTTACAAACCAGGAGGATTCGGCGAATCCTCCTGGCCATTAATTGTGTGTAGTCCGTGTTATTGCTCATAGAGACGATTTAGACCAGACCCTGCGCCACCATGGCGTTGGCCACTTTGATGAAGCCGGCGAGGTTGGCGCCCTTGACGTAGTTGATGTAGCCGTCCTCCTCGGTGCCGTACTTGATGCAGGCAGCGTGGATGTCGGACATGATACGGTGCAGGTGCTCATCGACTTCTTCAGCGGTCCACTTCTGGCGGATCGAGTTCTGGGTCATCTCCAGGCCGGATGTCGCGACGCCGCCGGCGTTGGACGCCTTGCCCGGCGAGTAGAGCATCCTGTTGCTCTGGAAGATGGCGATGGCCTCAGGCGTGGAGGGCATGTTCGCACCCTCGACGACACACCAGCAGCCGCCCTTCACCAGGTTCTCCGCATCGGCCTTCTCGATCTCGTTCTGCGTGGCGCAAGGGAGCGCGATGTCGCAGGGGATGCGCCAGGGACGCTCGCCCGGGAAGTACTGGGCCTTCGGATACTTGGTGACATATTCCTTGATACGACCGCGACGGATGTTCTTGAGTTCGAGCACAAACTGGTGCTTCTCCTCGTCGAAGCCGTCCGGATCGTAGATAAAGCCGTCGGAATCGGAAAGCGTGACCACCTTGGCACCCAGGCGCATGGCCTTCTGGGCGGCGTACTGGGCCACGTTACCGGAGCCGGACACGACCACGGTCTTGCCTTCGAAGCTCTCGCCGCGCGTGGCGAGCATCTCTTGGGCGAAATAGCAAACGCCGTAACCCGTCGCTTCCGTGCGGAGGAGGCTGCCGCCGAAGGGCAGGCCCTTGCCGGTCAGCGTGCCCGTGAACTCGTCACGGAGGCGCTTGTACTGGCCGAAGAGGAAACCGACCTCACGGCCACCCACGCCGATGTCACCGGCCGGCACGTCCGTGTCGGGACCGATGTGGCGGGAAAGTTCGGTCATAAAACTCTGGCAGAAACGCATCACCTCGGCGTCGGACTTGCCACGCGGGCTGAAGTCGGAACCACCCTTGCCGCCACCCATCGGGAGCGTCGTCAGGGAATTCTTGAAGGTCTGCTCGAAGGCCAGGAACTTCAGGATGCTGAGGTTCACGCTGGCATGGAAGCGGATACCGCCCTTGTAGGGACCGATCGCGCTGTTCATCTGAACGCGATAGCCACGGTTGATATGGATCTCGCCCTTGTCGTCGGTCCAGGGAACACGGAACATGATGACGCGCTCCGGCTCGACCATGCGCTCAAGGATCTTGAGATCCATCAGATGAGGATAAGAGGTGACATAAGGTGCAACACTTTCCACCACCTCACGGACAGCCTGGTGAAATTCTTTTTCGCCAGGGTTGCGTGCGATCAGTTCATCCATGAACCGGTCGACGTAGTTCTGAGTGAATTTGTCCATTTGTTTTTGGGAGTTTAACTAACCGGATTCAAATGTAAGAAAAAATTTTAATAACTCAATGCCCTCCGCTGAAAAAATGTCAGCAATTTTGACAAAATGTCTTGATTATCAGTGCGTTATATGGGTTTTTGCGCCAAAATGTCTCAAAGTGGCACATGGCCTCCGAATTGTAAGTTCATAAGGCGTCCCCCGGACGGGACGGAAACAAAAAGTTAAACATTATTTAAAATGATAGGAGATTTGATTATGTATCCCGCAAGAAGAAACCAGGCTTGGATTCCGAGCGTTTTCGGTGACCTGTTCGACGATTTCAACATTATGCCTGCGAAGCAGTTCGCATCCCCGGCCGTCAACATCAAGGAGACCGACAAGGCCTTCGAGATCGAGATTGCGGCTCCGGGCATGACCAAGGACGATTTCACGATCCGCGTGGACAACGACGAGGAACTGGTGATCGCCCTGGAGAAGAAGCACGAGAACAAAGACGAGCACAAGAGCGAAAACTACCTGCGCCGCGAGTTCTCCTACACCTCCTACCACCAGGCATTCACCCTGCCCGACAACATTGCCGTCGAGGACATCAAGGCTACGATGAACAACGGTATCCTCGGCATCGTCCTGCCGAAGAAGACGCCGGAGAAGCAGATCCCTGCTTCGCGTCACATCCAGATCGCCTAAAGCCGGTCGATCAGCTGCTTGAGAAAAGCGAAAGACTCCTCGGAGGCCGTCTTCCAGAAATCCTGGTAGACGGCTTCCGTCGTTTTACCCGCCCGGCGCGTGTCGCTGATGAGGCGGTAACTCAGGAAGGGCACCCCGTAGTGATGGCAGATCTGGGCGATGGCAGCGGACTCCATGTCGCAGGCCAGCGCCTCGGGGAAGGACTTAAGGATCTTCTCATCTTCCTGCAGCGTCGTCACAAACCAGTCGCCGGTGCAGATGAGCCCGCTGTGCACCGTATGCTCCGCCCGCAGGGACAGGGCCGTGTGCAGCAGGGCCGGATCCGCGTCGAACTGCTGCGGCAACCCCTGCACCTGGCCGGGAAGATTGCCCTCGCCGCACCACACGTCGTGGTAGGCCGTCCGGGCTCCCAGCACCATATCGCCCACCGCCACTTCCGGCGCCAGGCCACCGGCACAGCCGGAATTGATGATGCAGTCGGGGTGCTGCGTGAGGATCAGCTCCGTAGCCGTGCGCGCCGCGGCCGCTTTCCCGATGCCGGACTGCACCACGTCCGTCATGCCGGCCCGGCGCAGCGTTTCGAGCTCCTTGCTCATCGCGACGATCAAACCGATTTTCATACGCTTGTTCTATTAATGGACAGGCCGCTCAACGCGGGGTTTCTTACCGGAGAAGATGCGCTGCGGCAGCTCCATGGAGACGATGATGCCGAGCACGATGGCCACGGCCACCTTGGCCGCGCCGAAGCCGCTGGTGAGCGCCGGCGCCAGCTGTCCGGACACCAGATAATAGGTGCACCAGAAGATGCCGGCTCCCGGCACGAGGGGGAAGATGCCGCAGAGCAGGAAGACCTGCGCGGGGCATTTATGATCGATGGCGGCGAAGCGCGCCAGCACGCAGATCAGTACGGACGACAGGATGACCGCGATGATCGGGCTCACGGCGGCGAAGCGCACCAGCACCAGGTACAGGCACCAGCCGATGGCGCCGATCAGGCCGGAGGACAGGTACTGCGCCCGGGGCACGCCGAACAGGCCGGCGAAGGCGAGCGTACCGAGGAAGGCCGCGAGCGTCTGGGTGATCAGCCCCGCCGTCTCGGGATTGACGCGCATCCCCTCCAGGACGATCATGCCGCCGAAGCACCAGCCGTCCAGCAGGAAGCTGAAGGCCACGCCCAGCGCGATGCAGAAGAAGCCGAGCATCGCGTCCGTCAGGCGCGTGAGGCCGGCGATATAGTCGGAATTGGCCAGGTCCCGCACGCCGTTCACGAAGGGAACGCCGGGGACCAGGGGCATGATGGCGCCGATGATCATGTTGCTGAGACTGCAGCCGAAACCGATGCGATAGAACAGCAGGCAGAGGAAAGTAGCCAGCAGCGCATTGCTTACCCCGCCCACGATCTTGGACAGGAAGCGGCCGCTGAAGAACAGGATATAGGCATACAGGAGCGCGCCCACCACGAACGCGGCGGCGCAGTCCAGCCAGCCGCCGCCGAAAATGGCGCAGAAGCCGGCGGCTCCCAGCGCGGACCCCGCAATCAGCTCCCAGTTCGGCTTGGGTACGGACTCGCGGATGAGCCGGAGGCGCTCCTTGGCCTGCTCGAGCGTGCAGACGCCATAAGAGATGTCATAACTCAGCCGGTTGACGGCCACGACCTTGGACAGCTGGATGCCCCGGATGGGGATGAACTCCACATTGGCATAGGTCTGCGCCTGCCCGCCGCCCTGGCGGACCTTGTCCACCGAGCCGGTGGTGAAGATGCCGTTGCTGAGCACGAAGAAACTGCCCGAGTCGACGCCGTAATGCGACGCGATGCGGGACATAATATCCTCCACGCGCGAGATTTCGGCTCCGTTCTCCAGCAGGATGTGCCCTGCTTCCGCCGCCACTTCCAGCACTTCGGACAGGTCGGCTTCCTTTCGCGTTTCCATCATAATTGCAAAGATACACAAAAGTTCCGATGTCTGGAAAGCGTATGGGGCCGGACGGCCTGAAAAGAACAGTTAATCCGGGCCATCCCACCAGAATAATAGATCATTCACAACAGGACGGGCATTTTCGCCACATATTGTGATTTCTTTCGAAAGAATTATTCTTACTTTTGCAACGTATGATTCGCAACGCCTATTTTGACTTCGACGGCACGCTGGCCGACACCACCGAGGGCATCGTCCGCTGTACCCTCGTCACCCTGGAGAAATTGGGGCTTCCCGCCTCCACACCGGAACGCATCCGTTCCGTGATCGGGCTTCCGCTCACCGGGTGCTTCGCCCGCGGCACCGACACGCCGCCGGAGCGCATCGACGAGGCCTGCGCCACCTATCGCAGGCTGTTCAACGAAATCGCCATTCCCTGTACGACCCTCTATCCCGGCACAAAAGAAACACTCGTCGAACTGCAGACGCGCGGTCTGCAGCTTGCGCTCTGCACATCGCGTAGCAACAACTCGCTGAATGCCCTGCTGCAGGTGCTCGGTATCCGGGCCTATTTCTCAACCATCGTCACCAACGAAGATGTCACCCATCCCAAACCCGCACCGGACATCGCCCTCCTGGCCCTGAAGCGCATGAGCGCCCGGGCGGAAGAAACACTGGTCATCGGCGACACCGTCTTCGACCTGCAGATGGGCCGCGCCGCAGGTTGTCGCACCTGCGGCGTCACTTGGGGTAACCAGGACCGCGAGACCCTACAAACCGCGGCGCCGGACCTGATTATCGATGATTTCCGGGAGCTTTTCGCATATCTGGCCAAAAAGGAAGGGCGATAGGCTTGCATTTCCGGAAATAAACCCTATATTTGCAGAACGTATGACCCAACTGCGCGCATATCACCATCACCACCGAATCTGAGGATCCGGTAGGTCGTCGTGTGCGTGTGTTGCGTCGAGAGAGGCTTGCCGGAGGATCCGGGAAGCCTCTTTTCGTTAGTAGTATAAGAAGTATGATCAGATTAGCCATTCAATCCAAGGGCCGGCTGAACGAAGACAGCACCGCCCTGCTGCGCGAGATCGGAATCGACATCGACGATTCTCGCCGGAAGTTCCTGTCCCAGGCACCCAACTTCCCCCTCGAACTCCTTTATATGCGCGATGACGACATCCCGCAGGTCGTCTCCAGCGGCACGGCGGCGCTCGGCATCGTCGGCCTCAACGAAGTCGAGGAGCACGGACTGCCCGTGCAGATCGTCAAGAAGCTCGGTTTCGGCGCCTGCCGCATCTCGCTGGCCGTGCCCAAGACCGTGGACTATACCGGTCCGAAGTGGTTCGCGGGCAAGCGCATCGCGACTTCCTATCCCCGCATCCTGAAGAAATGGCTGGACGCGCAGGGCATCGAGGCCCGCATCGAGGTGATCACGGGCTCCGTGGAGATCGCCCCCGCCGCCGACATCGCCGACGCCATCTTCGACATCGTCTCCTCCGGCGGCACGCTCGTCTCCAACGGCCTGGTCGAGGTGGAGAAGGTCTTCTGGTCCGAGGCGGTGCTCATTTCCAGCGGCGAGCTGACGCCCGACCAGCAGGAGATCCTCAATGAGATGCTCTTCCGCATCGATTCCGCCATGGTCAGCCGGCGCAAGAAATACATCCTGATGAACCTCCCGCAGGCCTCCGTCGAAGAAGCGACGCGCATCCTGCCCGCCATGCGCAGCCCGACCGTGATGCCGCTGGCCGCCGAAGGCTGGTGCTCCATGCACTCCGTGGTGGACGAGGACGACCTCTGGGACAAGATCAAGCAGCTCAAGGCCATCGGCGCAGAGGGCATCCTGGTGCTGAATATCGACAAACTGATTCCGTAAGCCATGCTGGAAACCTATATCAACCCGTCCCGGGAGCAATGGGAAGCGCTCTGCGCCCGCCCTTCGGCCGCCAATCCGACGGTCCGCGCCCGGGTGGAAGCCATCCTGCAGCGCGTCCGCGAGCAGGGTGACGATGCGCTCCGGGCCCTGTCGGAGGAAATCGACGGCCGTCCGCTGGGCGCGATCGAAGTGAGTCCCGAGGAAATCCTCGAGGCGGAAGTGCGCGTGAGCGGCACCGTCAAGCGGGCCATCGCCCAGGCGGAGAAGAACATCCGCGCCTTCCACGAGGCCCAGGCCCCGCGGGAAGTCAGCGTGCAGACGGCTCCCGGCGTGCGCTGCATCCAACGCCCCGTGCCCATCGAGCGCGTGGGCCTGTACATCCCGGGCGGCACCGCTCCCCTCTTCTCCACCGTGCTGATGCTCGCCGTGCCGGCGAATATCGCCCGCTGCCCCGAGGTGGTGCTCTGCACCCCGGCCGGCAAGGACGGGAAGGTCAATGCGGAAGTCCTCTACACCGCCGCCTACTGTGGTGTGAAGCGCATCTTCAAACTGGGCGGCGCCCAGGCCGTCGCCGCCATGGCCTACGGCACGCAGACCGTCCCCAAGGTGGACAAGATCTTCGGCCCCGGCAACCAATATGTCACCACGGCCAAGCAGCTCCTGTCGGCCGGCACCGTCGCCATCGACATGCCCGCCGGTCCCTCCGAGGTGATGGTCGTCACGGACGGCTCGTCCCCGGCCTCCTTCGCCGCCGCCGACCTGCTCTCGCAGGCCGAGCACGGCGTGGACAGCCAGGTGATGCTGGTCTGCACCGACACCACCATCGCGGATGCCGTCCGCGCGGAAGTGGAGCGGCAGACCCGCGAACTCCCCCGTGCCGATTTCGCGCTGCAGGCGCTCGAGAAGAGCCGCTGCGTCGTCTTCACGGAGGAGCAGGACCGCATCGCTTTCGCGAATGCCTACGCGCCCGAGCACCTGATCCTCTCCTTAAAGGACGCCTGGGGCTTCGCAGAGCACATCACGGCCGCCGGCAGCGTCTTCGTGGGCGCCTGGACCCCGGAAAGCGCGGGCGACTACGCCTCCGGCACCAACCACACCCTGCCCACCTGCGCCTGGGCCCGCTCCTTCAGCGGCGTCAACCTGGACAGCTTCTACCGAAAGATGACGCTGCAGGAACTCACCCCGGAAGGCCTGCGCGGCCTGGCTCAAACGATTGTCACCATGGCGGAAGCGGAGGGTCTGCAGGCCCACGCCAACGCCGTCAAAATCCGTCTGCAAGATGAGTAATCTGGACATCGAAGCGCTTGTGCGCCCCAACATACGCGCCCTGAGCCCCTACAGCACGGCCCGCGACGAATACCAGGGCTCGCTCGGCATCTTCCTGGATGCCAACGAGAGCCCCTACCCCACGGGCTGGAACCGTTACCCCGACCCGCGCCAGAAGGAGCTCAAGGCCAAACTGGCCGCCATCAAGGGCGTCCCGGCGGAGTGCATCTTCCTGGGCAACGGCAGCGACGAGGCCATCGACCTGATGTTCCGCATCTTCTGCACGCCCGGCGTGGACAACGCCGTCGCCATCGATCCCAGCTACGGCATGTACAATGTCGCCGCCGACATCAACGACATCGAGATGCGCCGCATCCCCCTCGGACCGGATTTCTCCCTCCCGACGGAGGCGCTGCTCGCCGCAACGGACGCGCACACCAAGCTGCTCTTCCTGTGCAGCCCCAACAACCCTTCGGGCAATGCCTTCCCGACTGCGGAGTTGGAAACGCTCATCCGCCGGTTCCCCGGCATCGTGGTGCTGGACGAGGCCTACGCCGACTTCAGTGCGAAGGGCAGCCTGCGCAGCCGCCTGCCGGAATTCCCCAACCTCGTCATTTTCCAGACCCTCTCCAAGGCCTACGGCCTGGCGGGCCTGCGCCTTGGCATGGCCTTCGCCAGCGCCTATATCATCCGGCTGATGTCGATGGTCAAGTACCCCTACAACATCAACCAGTCCACCCAGCAGCTCGTCTCCGCAGCCCTGGACCAGTCCATCGACGGTCAGGTGGCCGAGATCGTGGCCCAGCGCGCCCGCGTGGCGGCGGCGCTCCCCGCCTTCGGCTTCGTGCGCCGCGTCTATCCGAGTGACGCCAATTTCCTGCTGGTGCAGGTGGACGACGCCGACACGCTCTATGCGCACCTGATCGCCGACGGCATCATCGTGCGCAACCGCAACCGCGTGACCGGCTGCGCGGGCTGTCTGCGCATCACCATCGGCCTGACTTCCGAAAACGACAAACTCCTCGAATCCCTGCAAGCATATGAAAAAGGCGATATTCATTGATAGGGACGGCACCCTGCTGTGCGAACCCGCCGACGAGCAGATCGACGCCCTGGACAAGGTCGTCTTCGTGCCCGGCGCCATCAGCGGCCTGAAGGCCCTCACGGGCCTGGGCTACGAACTCGTCATGGCTTCCAACCAGGACGGGCTCGGCACGCCCGCCTTCCCGGAGGAAACGTTCTGGCCCGCCCAGAACCTGCTGCTGCACACGCTGGAGGGCGAAGGCGTCGTCTTCGACGACATCCTGATCGACCCTTCCTTCCCGGAGGACAAGTCCCCCAACCGCAAGCCCGGCACGGGGATGTTCGGCAAGTACCTCGACGGATCCTACGACCTCGCGGCCAGCTGGGTCATCGGGGACCGGGAGACTGACCGCCAGCTGGCGGAAAACCTGGGCGCGCAGGCGTTGCTGGTGGGCGAAAAGAGCTGGGCGGAGATCGCCGAGACCATCCGCAGCAGCGCGCGCAGCGCGACCGTCGCCCGCAAGACCAAGGAAACCGACATCTACATCCGCGTGGACCTGGACGGCAAGGGGCCGTCGGGCGTGGACACCGGCCTGAAGTTCTTCGACCACATGCTCTCGCAACTCATCACCCACGGCGGCATCGCCCTGGAAATCAAGTGCAAGGGCGACCTGGAGGTCGACGAGCACCACACCATCGAGGATGTCGGCATCGCCCTTGGAGACGCCCTGCGCCAGGCGCTCGGCGACAAGCGCGGGATCGACCGCTACGGCTTCGCCCTGCCGATGGACGAGAGCCGCGCCATCGTACTGATGGATTTCGGCGGCCGCAGCGAGCTCGTCTGGGACGTGGAATTCACGCGCGAATACGTGGGCGACGTGCCCACGGAAATGTTCAAGCATTTCTTCAAATCCCTCTCCGACGCCATGCGCGCCAACCTGTACGTGCAGGCGCGCGGCGAGAACAACCACCACATCGCCGAGGCGGTGTTCAAGGCCTTCGCCCGCTCCCTCAAGCAGGCCGTGCGGCGCGATGTCTTCAGCTACGACTTACCTTCCAGCAAAGGACTGTTATGATTGCGATCATCGACTACGACGCCGGCAACATCCGTTCGGTCGGCAACGCCCTGCAGCGCCTGGGCGCGGAATATGAACTCACCGCGGATCCCGCCCGCATCCTCGCGGCCGACAAGGTCATCCTGCCCGGCGTGGGCAACGCCGCCGAGGCGATGGCCAGCCTGCAGGAGCGGGGCCTGTGCGATCTGGTGAAGAGCCTGCGCCGTCCGGTGCTGGGCATCTGCGTGGGCATGCAGCTGATGTGCCGCGACTCCGAGGAGGGCTCGACGCAGTGCCTGGGCATCTTCGACGCCCACGTGCGCCGCTTCGTCGAAGCGCCGGACGCCAAGGTCCCCCACATGGGCTGGAACGCCATCGGCAACCTGGACAGCAAGCTGTTCAAGGGCATGGCCGGCGGCAGCTTCGTCTATTTTGTCCATTCCTACTACCCCGGGCTCTGTCCCGACACGATCGCGACCTGCCGCCACGGGGAGCAGCTCTTCAGCGCGGCGCTGAAGTATGAGAATTTTTACGGTACGCAGTTCCATCCCGAGAAGAGCGGCTCCGTGGGAGCGGCCATTCTCCAGAATTTCCTTGCCCTATGATCCAGATCATCCCTGCCATCGACCTCATCGACGGGCGCTGCGTGCGCCTGACCCGGGGCGATTATTTCCAGAAGAAGGTGTATGACGGCTCGCCGGTCGACGTGGCGCGCAGCTATGCCGACTGCGGCGTGCAGCGCATCCACCTCGTGGACCTGGACGGCGCCAAGGAAGGCGCGCCGAGGAACCTCGCCACGCTGGAGGCCATCGTCAAGGCCGTTCCCTGCGAAGTGGAATGGGGCGGCGGGCTCTCCGACGACGCTGCGCTGCAGGGAGCATTCAATGCGGGTGCAACGCACGCCATCGTCGGCAGCGTGGCCGCCAAGCATCCCGAGCGCTTCGAGGACTGGCTCAGGAAATTCGGTGCCCGGATGATTCTGGGGGCCGACGTGCGGGAAGGCCGCATCGCCATTTCCGGCTGGCAGGACTCGGTTGCCCTGGGCATCGAGGACCTCGTATCGCGTTTCCAGCCTTTCGGCCTGCAGGAGTGCATCGTCACGGAGATTTCCCGCGACGGCATGCTGCAGGGCCCGGCCTCGTCGCTCTACGTGCGCCTGCAGCGGGATTTCCCGGCGCTGAGTTTCACCGTGAGCGGCGGCATCTCCGGCATGAGCGACATCCGCTCGCTGGACGCCTTGCACCTGAAGAAGGTCATCGTGGGCAAGGCCATTTATGAGAATCGTATCAGTTTAGAAGATATCAAGTCATGGTCGCAAAGCGCATCATCCCCTGCCTCGATGTAAAGGACGGCCAGGTCGTCAAGGGCATCAATTTCGAGGGGCTCCGCGAAGTCGGGGACGCCGTCGACATGGGTGTGAAGTACTCCCGGGACGGCGCCGACGAGCTGGTCTATCTCGACATCAGCGCCACCCAGGAGGGTCGGCGCACCTTCGCCGCGCTCGTGGAGCGCATCGCCCAGGGGATCGACATTCCCTTCACGGTGGGCGGCGGCATCGGCAGCATCGAGGATGCCGCGCGGCTGCTGGACGCCGGGGCGGACAAGATTTCGGTCAACAGCGCCGCCATCGCGGATCCGTCGCTGATCGGGCGCATCGCGTCCAAGTACGGCAGCCAGTTCGTCGTGGTGGCGATCGACGCCAAATGTATCGACGGCCGTTGGACCTGCACCACGCACGGCGGCAAGCGCCTGACGGACGTGGAGCTTTTCTCCTGGGCCCGGGAGGCACAGGAGCGCGGGGCCGGCGAGATCCTTTTCACGTCGATGGATCATGACGGGACCTGCGCGGGCTATGCCGACGAGGTTTATGCCCGCCTGGCGGACGAACTCACGATTCCGGTGATCGCTTCGGGCGGCGCCGGCTCCGTCGAGGACATCCGCCGCGTGCTGACCGAGGGGCGCGCCGACGCCGCCCTCGCCGCGAGCATCTTCCACTACGGACAGATTCCCATTCCGCAACTCAAACAGGCGCTCCGCGCCGCAGGTATCAATGTCAGAATGTAGTATTTGCCAGGTACAAGATTATGAAATTCAGCGATTTCAAATTAGATAAGACCGGAGACGGACTTCTTCCGGTGATCGTCCAGGATGCACAGACCCTGAAGGTGCTGATGCTGGGATATATGAATGAGGAGGCGTTCGACAAGACGGTCGAGACCGGGCTGGTAACTTTCTGGTCCCGCGGCCGGCAGACGCTCTGGACCAAGGGCGAGACGAGCAACAACTTCCTCCACGTGGTGAAGATGTTCGGCGACTGCGATGCCGATACGCTGCTGATCCAGGCGCGCCCCGACGGGCCCACCTGCCACCGCGGCACCACGGCTTGCTTCGATACGAACGAGGACGAGGGCTTCATCCGCACCCTGGCCGGCGTCGTGGCCGACCGCCACGCCAAGATGCCCGAGGGTTCCTACACCACCAAGCTCTTCATCAAGGGCCCCAAGGCCATCGGCAAGAAGGTCGTCGAGGAAGCCGGCGAAGCGGTCATCGAGGCCGTGGACGGCAACCGCGACCGCTTCGTCTACGAGGCTTCCGACCTCATCTACCACCTGCTGGTCCTCCTCGAGCAGCAGGGCGTTTCCCTCTCCGACCTCGAGCGCGAACTCGCCTTCCGGCACCGGTAGGCTTGCAGATACTGCATTTTTGTACTATCTTCGCACCCGGTTTGCAGAGCGCAGACCAAGGGGTGCTGAGGCCCGTGGGGCCGAGGCTGAGATGATACCCTCATACCTGATCGGGGTAATGCCCGCGTAGGAACATCGTTATCTTCCCATCCCCTTATTGTATAATTTATTTACAATTAAGGATTTACTATGCACAAACGTTTGCTGTACGCCGCGATGCCGCTTTTGCTGGCAGCCGTCGGCGCATTCCCGGCTGCCGCACAGCAGCCGGATTCCCTGCAGGTCGAGCAGCTGCAGGAGGTCGTGATCGGCGCCGTGCGCGCCGCCAAGGACGCCCCCTTCGCCGTCGCGAACATCAGCCGCGGCGAACTGCAGGACTTCTCCACCACCGGTATCGAACTTCCGATGCTCTTCGCCCGTACGCCGGGCGTGCTCGCCTGGAGCGAGAACGGCGTGGGTACGGGTACCTCTTATATGCGCATCCGCGGCGCGGGCGGCTCCCGCATCAACGTCACCCTGGACGGCGTGCCCCTCAATTCCCCGGAGGACCAGACGGTCTTCTGGGCCAATATGAACTCTTACGGCGCCCTGATGGGCAGCGTACAGATCCAGCGCGGCGTGGGCGCCTCGACCAACGGTGACGGCGCCTTCGGCGGCACCATCGCCCTGGGCACCAAGGCCCCCTCGCTTGTGCCGACGGCCGAGATGAACTTCTCCTACGGCTCCTGGAACACGATGAACCTGGGCGTGAACGCTTCCACGGGCCTGCTCTTCGGACACCTCGTGCTCGAAGGCGGCTACCACCAGACCACGACCGACGGTTACCTGCACGGCACCGCCGGCCGTTCGGGCAACTATTTCGGCGGCCTGACCTGGCTGGGCCGCGACTGGAAGCTCTCCTACAAGCTCATCGGCAACTTCGAAAACACCGGCCAGGCCTGGAACGGCGTGACCGCCGGAAACAACGACCTCTCCATCATGGACGGGACCTATGGTGCCACCACCGGCATCCGCACCTATGCCGATATGTGGAACGCCAGCCTGGGCCTGTACAACTCCCTGTACGAGTACATGTCCATCGACGGCACCAACTACACGCTGGAGCGCTACAAGATGAATGACGGCAGCCTCTGGCCCCGCACCACGGACAACTTCTGGCAGACCCACCACATCCTGAACTTCGCCTGGGACATCAACGAATACTGGAAACTCTCCGTCTCGCCGCACTACACCCACGGCTACGGCTACTACGAGGAGTTCCGCTATGATAACAAACTGGTCAAATACGGTCTGGAATACTTCAAAGACGCCAATGGCAACAAGATCAAAAAATGCGACTTCGTTCGCCAGAAGGGCCTGAAGCAGGACACGTACGGCGTGGTGGCAAATGTCACCTACCGCAAAGCGGCCTGGGACGTCATCGGCGGCGCGTCCGTCCAGCAGTTTGTCGGCAATCACTTCGGATTCCTGACCTATGCCGGTACCGAGCTGGTGGCCAGCAAATACGGCATCTCTGCCGACCAGCCTCGGAAGTACTATGACTCCGACGCCTCGAAGCTGGACGCCAGCGCCTTCGTGAAGGCCTCCTACGCGCTGAGCGCGGACTGGAGCATCTTCGGCGACCTGCAGTACCGCCACGTCGGCTACAAGACGGACGGATACAACGACAAGTACATCATCGACAAGAATACGAACATCCCGAGCAAGCATATGCTGGACGTGGATGTCAAATATGACTTCTTCAACCCCAAGGCCGGCGTCAACTACCAGCATGGCGGTCACCGGGCCTATGCCTCCTTCGCGATGAGCCACCGCGAGCCGGAGCGCAACAACTTCACCGACAACGGCCTGTATCCCGCTCCGCGCGCCGAGCGCCTGCTGGACTGGGAAGCCGGCTACCAGTTCACCGCGAAGCGCTTCCGCGCCGGCGTCAACCTCTACTACATGCGCTACAAGGACCAGCTGGTCCAGACCGGCGCGCTGAGCGATATCGGCGAGGCGCTGACCACCAACATCCCGGACTCCTACCGCCTCGGTGCCGAACTGACCGCCAGCTGGGACATCACCCGCTGGCTGACCGTCGAGGGCAACGCCGCGCTGAGCCGCAACCGTCTTCTCGACTTCGACGAGGTCATCGAGGACTGGGACGACTGGGAGGACAACCCGGACTACGCAATCTACCACTGCGACGGCAACGGTGACGAAGCCCGCAGCTTCCACTACGGCGACAAGGCCCTGGCCTTCTCGCCGTCCGCGATCCTGAACGGTTTCGTGAACGTGCACTTCGGCGCCTTCAGTGCGGTCTGGCACACCGGCTACGTCAGCCGGATGTATCTCGACAACAGCGAGAATGAGCTCCGTTCCCTGCCGGCATACAGCCTCTCCGACCTCAGCTTCAGCTACACGCTCAAGCCGCGCCGGATCTTGAAGGAAATCGTTTTCGGCATGGATTTCAACAACTTCTTCTCCGCCCGCGTGGCGCAGAGCGGCTGGGTGTACAGCGCCGTGGCCGAGAGCTACGGTCACACCCCCGACAACCGCTACTATCAGCTCGGTTTCGTACCCGTGGCGCCGCTCACGATTCTCGGTCACGTAACCTTACGCTTCTAGAAAAATGGATACACTTCGCTTCCTGGACATTCTCGGATTCGTCGTCGGGCTGGTTTACCTGATCCTCGAATACAAGGCCAGCATCTGGCTCTGGTTGGCCAGCATCATCATGCCGGCCATCGACATGGTGCTCTATTTCAAGGCCGGCCTGTACGCCGACTTCGGCATGGCCATCTACTACTGCCTGGCGGGCGTGTACGGCTACGCATCCTGGAAGTGGTTTAAGCACGCGGAGACGCAGCAGCGCACGGAACGGCCCGTCACGCGCTACAAGCGAGGCCATATTCTCCCGTCGCTCGCTGCGCTCCTGCTGCTTTGGTTCGGCATCTGGTGGATGCTCACGCACTGGACCAATTCCACCGTCCCGGTGGCGGACGCCTTCACGACGGCGCTGAGCATCGTGGCCCTGTGGGCCCTGGCGCAGAAATACGCCGAGCAGTGGCTCCTGTGGCTGGTGGTGGACGTGGTCTGCTGCATACTCTATGTCCGCAAGGGCATCCCCTTCAAAGCCGCGATCTACGGTCTCTACTGCATCGTGGCGGTGTTCGGCTACCGAAAGTGGCTGAAGATGATAAAATAAACCGTATCTTTGGGTCATGGAAAAAAGAATCGAGGCCATGACCCTGCGGGAAAAAGTCGGACAGCTTTTCATCGTCCGGCCGGAATCGCTGGAGCCCGGTATCCGATATGATTCGGATGCCGAGCTTCCTGCTTATCAGCTGCAGGCGGTCAGCGACGGCATGCGGCGCCGTGCGGCAGATTATCCCGTCGGCGGCGTGCTGCTCTACGGCCACAATATCGCCGACCCGGCACAGCTGGAACGCTTTGTCCGCGACCTGAAGGCACTGCCAGGCGCCCCCCTGCTCTGTATCGACGAGGAAGGCGGACGCGTGAGCCGCATCGCGAACAATCCGGCCTTCGACGTGCCGCGCTACGAGAGCGCCGCGGCCCTGGCGGCGGCCGGCCCGGCATCCACATACGAAGCCGCCAGGACGATCGGCGGCTACCTGAAACGCTACGGCTTCGATATCGACTTCGCCCCCGTGGCAGACGTCAACACCAACCCGGACAACATCATCATCGGAAAGCGCGCCTTCAGCGACGATCCGCAGCACGCTGCCCCGCTGGTGGCCGCCTACGTGCGCGGCCTGCAGGAAGCCGGCGTCACGGCCTGCCTGAAGCATTTCCCCGGCCACGGGGACACGCTCGCCGACACGCACCTGGGTTACGCTTTCACGCAAAAGAGCTGGGCGGAGATCGCCGCCTGCGAAATGATTCCCTTCCGCGCCGGCATCGAAGCGGGCGCGCAACTGGTCATGGCCGCCCACATCGCCGCGCCGGCGGTGACGGGAAACCAAGAGCCCGCCACGCTCTCCCCCGTCATCCTGACGGACAAGCTGCGCGGCGAGCTGGGTTTCGAAGGGCTCGTCATCACGGACGCCCTGGAGATGGGCGCCATAACACGGCAATACGGCAGCGGTGAAGCTGCCGTACTCGCCTTGCTGGCCGGGGCCGACCTGCTTCTCTGCCCGCTGAACCTCTGCGAAGCGTTCGACGCTGTCGTGAAGGCCGTACAGGCAGGCAGGATTCCTGCATCCCGGCTGGATGAAAAATGCTACTCGATCTCGAAGAGGTTGAGGAAGCCCGTCATCATGAACACCTGACGGATATCGTCGGAGATGTTCTTGACGATGACCTTACCTCCCTGGGAAGCAGCGGCTTTGCGCAGGGAAAGGAAGATGCGCAGGCCGGAGCTGGAGATGTAGCTCATCTCAGTGCAGTCGAGCACGGTCGTGCCCTTGGCATCCGCCATCAACGGTTCAAACTGCTGTGCGACGTCCTGGGACGCCGGGGTGTCCAGACGACCGACCAGTCGGACGGTGGTCACGGAATCTACTTTGTTGATAATTACTTCCATAATCGTATCTGTTATAATTTTTTAGTCATTGAGAGGACATTCTTCCCGTCGGCACGTTCATAGCTGACCGTGTCCATGATCTTGCGGACAAGATAAATGCCGAGGCCGCCGATCGGCCGGTCCTCCACGCCCAGCGTGACATCGGCCTCCGGCGCCGCGGTCGGGTCGAATTCCACACCGCTGTCGGAGATGATGAACTTCAGCTTCTCCCTGCTGAAGATTGCCTCGATGTCCACAAGGCCGTCGGAGCCCTCCGGATAGGCGTACAGGATGACATTGGTCACCGCTTCCTCCAGGGCCAGGTTGAGGCTCATCGCCAAACCCTGATCGAGTTCGATCTCTTCGGCGATAGTTTCGATGAATTCTGCCAGCTGCGGAATCTGCTGGATGTCATTGTGCAGAATCAGGTGGCGTTCGGTTTCGTCCGGTTGCATATCGTTAAGATAATGGATAAACAGCATAGTCAGGTCGTCGCTCGGGTCGGCGCCGTCCACAAAATCCGCGACTGCCTTCCGCATCGCTTCCAGGTTCTCCTGGGCATTGCGACGCGTGCGCAGCACGGCTTCCATCCGGCTTTCGCCGAACAGTTCATGCATGGGGTTCTCGGCCTCCGTGACCCCGTCCGTGTAGAGGAAGAGGGTATCATCGCAGGCCAGGTCCAGCTCCTGCTCCTGGAAGGACATGCCGGACAGGACGCCCAGCGGCAGGTTCGGAAGCGCGGGGAGGAATTGTACGTCCCCATTATAGATCACCGGCGGATTGTGGCCGGCATTGCAGTAGCGGAGATGGCCCGTGGTCATATCCAGCACACCGCAGAAGAACGTGACGAACATCTCATTGTTGTTCATGTCCGTCATGGAGTCATTCATCAGCGTCACGATGCGCTGCGGGCTCTTCTCATGCGCGGAGAGCGTCCGGAAGAGGCTGCGGGTGACGGCCATCACCAGGGAGGCCGGCACACCCTTACCGCTCACGTCGCCGACGCAGAAGAACAGCTTGTCTTCCCGCATATAGAAGTCATACAGGTCGCCGCCGACTTCCTTGGCCGGGACGATAATCGCGGCCAGATCGATGTCCTTGCGCTCCGGGAACGGATGGAGGCTCTGCGGGATCATCGACATCTGGATATCATGGCCGATCCGGAGTTCGTTCTCCATCTGGTTCTGCTTCTCGTTGAGCTGCGTGAATTCAAGTTGATTCCGGATGACGGAGCGCAGGATCAGGACCAGCATGCCCAGACCGATCAGCATCAGGAAGGTGACCAGCAGGCTCATCCGGCGGATCTCACCGTAGATCTCGCTGTCCGGAATGGCGATGGCCATCGACCAGCCCGTCTTTTCGACCGGTGCGTAGAAGACGAACATCCGCTCCCGACGGCTCTGCTTCAGCGAAACATTGCCGGTCTTGCCCGCAAGCATTCCCTTCGCCAGCACATTGAAGGAGGAAGTATCCTTGGTTCCTTTCGCGAACTCCTGGATCGACTCGTGCATGTTCAACTCCTCCACGGGGCTGACCATGATCTTGCCCTCGCGGCTGATCAGCACGCTGAAGGCGTCGGGATAGACCCGCAGGCTGCCGATCAGGTCGGTGAGCCAGTCGAGCGAGATGTCGGCCGTCAGCACGGCGGCGACGCGGCCGAAATTGTCCATCACCGGCACGGAATAGGTCGTCATCAGAATGTCGCCGCCACCCTCGTCGACATAAGGCTCGGACCAGTATCCGATGCCATATTTGAGCGGCTCGGTGAACCACTCCTGGGACGGGTAGTCATATTCTTCCGTGGCCAGGGACTTGAGTTCGGTCCCCCCGTCCGCCGTCCGGCAGACATAGGGAGAATAAAGGGGCAGATCCTTGTTGTACCCCGGAACGAGGGCGATGGTGGAGCCCACCACGGAGGGGTTCTCCTCCACGATGCGCCGCGACACGACCGCCAGGCTGTCCGGATAGTCGAGACACCAGCGGGAGATCCAGATGCTGTTGTGGACGGCGGACTCGGCCTGATCCACGATGTCCATGATCTCGTTCCGCGTGGCGCGCAGTTCGCTTTCCGCCCGCAGCGACGCCTCTTCCTTCAGCATGCGCCGCGAGGAGAAATACTGGACGAGCGACGTCGCTTCCAGCGTGACCGCCGCCACGACCACAAGCAACAGGCCTTTCCCGGTGGTTTTCCGGGCGAACCCTTTGATATTCTCGCTCAGTTCCATATATAAATTTAATCGTCCGAATCACCCATGATTATCACCAGTTCATCCCCCACGTGCAGCGCCAGGCTGCCGTGCGGGACGATGAATCGCCCGTCGCGTCGGACCATCACCACCCGGATGCCGTGCGGCAGATGCAGGTCGCGCAGCGTCGGGCCCTTGACCAGGTCCTCCTCGGTCACGATATGGTCACGCAGCATGCCCATTTCTTCCGGAATCTCCATACCGAAGGATTCCACCTCGGGATCGTCCTCGATGCAGAGGTCCAATTTGCGGGCCACCGGCACCAGCGTCATACCCTGGACCAGCAGCGAAAGCAGCGCGATGCAGAAAACGATGTTGAAGATCTGCGAGCCGCCCTCGACGCCGCTGAGCACCGCGCACATCGCGAAGAGGATGGGGCCGGCGCCCTTCATGCCCGCCCAGGAAATATACGTGCGGGCGCGCAGGGACAGGCGGCGGAACGGAAGCAGGCTGAGGAACACGCCCAGCGGACGGCCCACGAAAACGAGGAACACGCCGAGCAGCAGCGCCGGTCCCAGCACCGCCGGCATGTGTGAAGGCCGGGCCAGCAGGCCCAGCAGGAGGAACATCAGCAACTGGGCCAGCCAGGTGATGCTCTCGAAGAACTTCCCGACATCTTTCTTGAACGGGAAGTCCTGCATATTGCCGATGACGATGGCCGCTACGTACAGGGCCATCAGCCCGTTGCCGCCGATCAGCGAAGCCAGACCGTTGGCGAGCAGGGCGAGCGTCAGGATCAGGATCGAATAGAGCGGACCGCTCTCCAGGTGGACCCGCTTCATCAGCCAGCGGGCACCGTAGCCGACTCCGATGCCGACTCCGATACCGGCGGCGACCTGCCAGACCAGGGAGAGGAGGACCACCAGCAAGCCGACGAAACCGGAGCCGACCTTGAGGCCCAGCACGCCCGTGCCCGTGATGACCGCCACGAGGGTGAGCGTCAGCGAATAGGCCATCGGGTCGTTGCTGCCGGATTCCAGCTCCAGGATAGGGTCCAGGTTCTCCCGCAGGTGGAGGCGCTTGCTGCGCAGCACCGAGAAGACGGAGGGAGAATCGGTCGAAGACAGGATGGCGGCGATGAGGAAACAGCCCAGAAGCGATGCTCCGGCGCTGCCCACGCGCGATCCGAGTACGAAGTAGATGAAGAAGCCCGTCGAGAGCACCGTCATCACGAGGCCGAGCACCGACAGGATGAGTCCCTGCTTCATCACGGGACGCGTCTCGTGCAGGGACGTCTCAAGGCCGCCCGAAAGGAGGATGACGGTGATGCCGAGATGGCCGAGGAATTCGGCCAGTTCATGGTTCCCGATCTCCACGCCGAGACCGTCCGGGCCGGCGAGCATACCGAGGATGAGGAAGAGCAGCATGCCCGGAACGCCGTACTTGGCGCCGAGCCGCGAAATGAGGATGGCGGCGAGCACCAGGACGGACAGGAGCAGCAGGATGTTCCCGGTTCCCAGGTGGATGGCTATGGCAGGCAGGACGGACAGCATGGTTACTTCAGGATGGAAACGAGTTTCTCCCGGAATTCGGGCATCGGGCACCGGGAGTCCCGCTCGACCAGCAAAGTCTTGATGCCGGCATAGGGATCCACTTCCTCGTTGATATCACGAAGCGGCCGGTCCGCGCCGAAATAGGCATGTGCAAAACATTCCCAGAATTTCTCGGACAGGCTCTTCGGCATGTGGAAGGCCTCCTGGATGAACTCTTCGTTGCTCAGGCAGGTGCACAGATAGACCATGGACACGTCCAGCATCTGGCCGCCGTAGCAGAAATCGCCCAGGTCGATGAAATAGCGCTTGTCGCCCACGAAAATGGCGTTTCCGAACTGGAGGTCGCCGTGGTTCGCCGTGTCCGCATCAGGCATGTCGGCAATGAAGCGGCCCAGCTTGTCCTTCTCCGACGGGTTGAAGAAAGGATTGATCTCCAGCAGATGGAAGTAATGGTCCTTGACATTCTCGAAAACCTTCGTATCCACGTGGGTCCGGTGCAATTGCAGACACATCTGGGCGAATTCCTCGGCATAGTCCTGTACGTGTGCCGGATCATCTGCGACGGCGCGGGCATAGGACTTCTTGCCGACGATACGGCGGAAACGGATGCCGTAACGGCCGTCTTCCGTGACCACGTATTCACCCGGTTCGGGCGACGGGATGCCGGCATCATAGACCTTGCGGGCCAGGATCATCTCGTTCAGCGGCTGCTCGATCTTGCCGGGATGATAGAGTTTCAGCATCACCGACGAATCGGTCTTGTGGTCGTAGCTTTCGCCGTTGGCGCCGCCACCGGTCAGCACATAATCGGAAAGGGATATCTTGACAGCTTCCATGTTATTTATTTCCAAATACTTGATTAATTAGACTTTCAAATTCGCGGAACGCGAAGGTGTCCTGCAGTTCGCGCAGGGAGTCCGCCAGCCCGCGATAGTGCCATTCGTGATCCTTGGGATCCTTGGCGTGGAAGAGATTCCACAGGGCATCTCCCTGGACGGCATAGTCCCGGGCGATGGCGCGCATATTCGACAGCTTGTCCCCCAGCGCCACGATCTTGGCGTCGTGCGGCGCCTTGGCGAGGCGCTCGATGGCCGCCTGCTTGCGGGCATGCCAGCTGTCCTCCTCGCTGACGCCTTCCGTGAAGACGTCGCTCTCGGCCGCCACCAGATTGGCGATGCGGTCGCCGAATTCGGCCCGGATCTGATCCACCGTCACGTCCGTGTCCTCCACGGTGTCGTGCAGCGCGGCCGCGGCCAGCAGTTCCTGGTCCGGCGTCATCGTGGCCACGATTTCCATCGCTTCCATCGGATGGACGATATAGGGGAAGCCCTTGCCGCGACGCTCGGTCCCGGCGTGGGCGCGGACCGCAAAGAGAATCGCGCGGTCCAGCAGTTCCGTATTGAGTGCTTTGTTTGCCATACTATTTCTGGTTCATGAAAGGCAGGGCCTCCGCCTGGCTGGTCAGGAATTCGGCCATCGCGTCGTTGCTCTCCGACGGGCCGTTGAGCAGGTCGAACATATTCCGGATGCCGGCGCGGCCGCCGCCGCTCTTCAGGATATATGCGATACAGACGTCCTGCGGGCCCAGGGACGAGGAAATGATGTCCAGGTCCGTCAGGCCGATCTGGTAGCAGGCAATCTGGTAGGCGCCTTCGGAACAGGCACGGATCATCTTGGAGACATCGCCGAGCGTGTTGCAGCCCAGGGATTTGAAAACAGCCAGGAACGGCATCAGCGGCACTTCCTGGATTTCCGCCTGGTTGACGGCGGCGATGCGCCGGTTCAGCTGGTCGAAAGGTTTCAGGTCCAGGAAACTCCGGAAGGTGTCGCCGTCCAGCGGCACCTCGTCCAGATTGCCGGAAGCGACCAGTGCCTGAACGCGGCGACGGTAGTCGGTCAGTTCGCTGCGGATGCGGCTGAACTGTTCGTCCGCCAGCTCCAGCATGCCCGCCAGGCGATTGAGGTTGCGCAGGTACTCCTTCGGCACCTCCACGCCGCTCTTATAGCCCGTGTCGTGGTTCATGTTGGCCCAGGCGTGCTGCAGGACCGTACGCATCTGGATCTCGAAGCGGTAGGGAAAGCCCTTCTTCGAGCAGATATAATGCAGGGAAAGATAACCGAAACTGTCGATTTCGTGGAGTTTCCGCTTGTCCACGGAATTCTCCCAGTCCACCGTGAACAGGCGCTCCACGGCGGAAGCCACCTTGTCCACGTCGTCCGAATAGAAGGTAATCACACGAAGGCCGATAATGTCGGTGATGTCCGCCAGGCTCTTGTATTTGGCACCCTTGAGTTCCAGCTTGCCGGCCAGGGAATCTTCCGACTTGACGCGATACTCGAGCGCCGCGACGATAAGTCCCGCCCGCTCGAACGTGCTTTTCAACTGCTCGTGCAGTTCCTTGGCAACCGCCTGGCATTGCGGAAGGGCGGCCCGGTACTCCTCGAGAATGGCTTCGCAGTGAGGGTCAAGATGTCTTTCCATCGGTTGTGTGGCTTGGGTTTATTCCTACAAATTTAAGCTATTTTTTGCTTTTATCCTACTCCCCGCTTTGTACTTTTTTGTACCTTTGTGCTCTATGAGCAAGTTATACGACGAACTTTGCAAAGACTACCGTTTCCGGGAGGGGCTCAAGACCTGCATCAACTGCGGGACCTGCACGGCCATCTGCCCGGCTGCCGAGTTCTACAAATATGACCCCCGCAAGATCGTGGACACGGTCCAGCGCAAGGACGAGGCCGAGATCGAGGCGCTCCTGAAGAGCGACACCATCTGGTACTGCGGCGAATGCATGTCCTGCTCGACACGCTGCCCCCGCGGCAACACGGCGGGCCTGATCATCATGGCCCTGCGCAACCTCTCCGCCAAGCTGGGCTACTTCACCTGCTCGGAGAAGGGCCG
The DNA here is from genome assembly GCA_045117755.1 of Candidatus Cryptobacteroides sp. Lineage (GTDB taxonomy): Bacteria > Bacteroidota > Bacteroidia > Bacteroidales > UBA932 > Cryptobacteroides. The sequence continues at coordinate 30,384 of JBGUOB010000002.1, read as the reverse complement.
CCAGCTCTGGCCGCTCACCAAGGCGCTGAATTATAATGTTCTCCACCTCGGCTACTGCGTCCATCCGACGACTTTCGCCTACGAGGACCATCCGGAATCGGGTCCCGTCTTCGAATGGGTCCTGAACCACAAGGAGGATGTCTATGCCCGGCTCGGCGCCAATTTCGGAAAGGAAGGTCCGGGGGCCCTGCGGAAAATTCCGAAGGAGGACCTGGACGAGCTCAAGGCCATCTACGACGAGACCGGCGGAACAGAACGCATCGAACTCGTGGAGGAGCACTCCCTCGCCAAGGCGAAGGAAATGGGAATGAGCCCGGAAGAATACCTTAAATACACCTTTAGCCACTGCTCCCCGGGGCACTTCAACAACGAATGATCTACCAAGGCAAACAGAAAATCTGGTCCGACTACCAGAAAGAGATTCCGGACGACCATTGGTTCTATGTCCGGAGCTGTATCCGGCAGAGCTTCTTCCCGGCTTCGGAGACGCATTTCGTCAAGATCGTGCGGGATCTGCTCGGAAAGGACTTGTACGAGACGCCACACCATACCACCTGCGGTGGCATCGCCTATCACAGCGACACCATCCCGCAGGAGACGGCGATGACCATTGTCGCCCGCCAGTTCGCCCTCATGACAGAAGCGGGCTACAAAAACCTGGTCACCAGCTGCATCACCTCTTTCGGTAACTACTGCGAGATCCTCGAAACCTGGCGTGAATTCCCCGAGCTGGAGACCCGCATCCGCGAGCACCTCTGGAAGGCCTGCCGCCGCGAATTCGAGAAACCCGAATATGTCGCTCACGCCAGCGATGTCATCTACAAGTTGCGCGGCGAGATTGCCGAGCGGGCGAAGTACCGCCTGGTTTCCCGCGCCACGGGCGAGCCCCTGCGCATCGTGGAGCACATTGGCTGCCATTATTCAAAGATGTTCCCCCACAAGGGTGTCGGCGGCGCCGAATACCCCTGCGTGCTCAGCGGCATGGTCGAATCCTGGGGCGGCCAGATCATCGACTATCCGGAGCGCCGGCACTGTTGCGGTTTCGGCTTCCGGCAATACCTTGTCAAGGCCAATCGCGGCTACAGCGTTTCCAACACGCATAAGAAGTTCGAATCGATGGAGCCCTACCACCCGGATGCCATCATCACCAACTGTCCGGGTTGCCCTTACTTCCTGGATCGTTGGCAATATGTCATCTCCGAACAGACCGGCAAGACCTATGGGCCCAACGGGCACGGCATCCCGGCCCTCACCTACGAAGAGCTGGCCGGCCTGGTGCTCGGCTATGACCCCTGGGACCTCGGCCTGCAGATCCATCAGGTCGGGCCCGAACCGCTGCTCGACAAGATCGGCATCCCCTATGACCCGGCGAAGAAATACCTGGGCCTGAACGAAAAAGACATCCTGAAACCGGGACTTCCCACGGTCCTCAAATGCTGTTAGTTTATGGTCAACCGTCAACCTGTCATCGCCGTCATCGGCGCCGGCATCGCCGGACTGGAAGCCGCCCGCCAGCTCGCCGCCCTGGGCTATAAGCCCGTCCTCATCGAGAAGGCCCCCGTCGTGGGCGGCCACGTGGCCGAGTGGAACCGACTCTTCCCGGACATGACGCCGGCGGCGGACGTCCTCGAGCCCCTGCGGGCGCAGACCGCGGGGATCAAGACCCTGCTGAACACGGAGATATCCGCCATCAACCGGCTCAAGGACGAGTACAACCTCGTGCTTTCGGATGGCTCTTCCCTGCTCTGCCAGGCCGTGCTTTTCGCCACCGGCTTCCACCTCTTCGACGCCTCGAAGAAGGAAGAATACGGCTACGGCATCTACGACCGCGTGATCACCAACCGCGACCTCGAGCAGTGGTTCAACACCCGGCAGGACCAGCGGATCCAGCAGCCCAAGGCCGTCGGCTTCGTGCACTGCGTGGGCTCCCGCGACCTCAAGGCCGGCAACACGCAATGTTCCAAGGTCTGCTGCATCACCGCGATCAAGCAGGCCATCGAGATGAAGGAGGAATTCCCCGACGCGGAGGTCTATTGCTTCTATATGGACCTGCGCCTCTTCGGCAAGAAATACGAGGATTTCTACATCAAGGCCCAGCGCGACTGTGGCATCCATTTCATCCGCGGACGCGTCTCGGAAGTGGGTGAAGCCATCGACGGACGCGTGATCGTGAAGGCGGAGGACACGCTTTCCGGCAAGCCGGTCAAGGTCACGCTCGACCTGCTCGTGCTGATGGCCGGCATCCTCTGCAATCCGGACGCGCAGCGTTATGCGCGTGAGACCGGCGTCGCCGTGGATGAGGACGGCTTCCTGAAGAGCCGCGACAACCTGGCGGCCATCACGGAGTCTTCCCGGCCCGGCATCTTCTTCGCCGGCGCCTGTACGGGTGCCAAGACCGTCCCGGAGACGCTCGCCGAAGCGCGCAGCGCCGCCCTGGCCATTCATCAGTATTTCTCGAAACGCGCGTAGATGGATTTCGGATTCAAGCTCTCCCCCAGCTCGGCCGTCAACCTCGACACGGTGGACCGGCGCCGCTACGACCGCCTCGTGCAGTTGGAGCCGGATGCCCTTACCTGCATTGGCTGCGGCAGTTGCAGTGCCACCTGCACGGCATCTCCCTGGACGGGCATGAGCGTCCGCAAGGTCCTGCTCGGACTGCAGCGCGGACGGGATGAAGAAGTAGACAAAATGCTGTCCGGCTGCATGCTCTGTGGCAAATGCACGATGGTCTGCCCGCGCGGCATCAACACGCGGCAGCTCATCCTGACGCTCTGCCGGCTGGATAAAAACGGGGAGGTCGTGCGATGAGGGAACGTTTTGCCAGCGGCTTCGATCCGTTCGTGATCCCGTTCGTCATCGGGATGGTCTTCGTGCTGAGCTACTGCCTCATCGCGATGATCCGTGTCATCTGCCAGCTGCCCCGGGCGGACAGGAAGCGTTTCCTCCTGTCGCTCATCACCCCGAAATACATCTGGATGAACATCCGGGACATCTTTCTCAACTGTCTCATCCACGTGAAGTTGTGGAAGCGCAACAAGGTACTGGGCTATATGCACTCCAGCATCGCCTTCGGCTGGTTCATGCTCATCGTGCTGGGCCACCTGGAGGTCATGCTCTTCGTGCCGGAGCGCATCCATTTCTTCTATTACCCGATCTTCTTCAACTACTTCGTCGCGGAGACGGAGCAGACCCTGCAGGGCGCGCTGCTGATGTTCCTGATGGACTTCTTCCTGCTGCTGGTGCTCAGCGGCATCGCGCTCGCCATCATCAAGCGTTTTGCTTCGCGCATCGTGGGCATGCGGCGCACCACGCGTCTGAGCGTCCTGGACCAGGTGGGACTCTATTCCCTCTGGGCCATCTTCCCCCTGCGCCTGCTGGCCGAGACCTTCACGGCCCACATCAGCGGCGGCAGTTTCATGACGATTCCCGCCAACTGGGTCTTCCGGCAGTTCCTGGGCAATGACCTCAACGCCCTGCCTACCTGGTGGGCCTATTCCATCGCGCTCTGCATCTTCATGTGCGTGCTGCCGTTTACCCGTTACATGCACATTCCCGCAGAGATGCTCCTGATTCCGATGCGCAACGCCGGGATCAAGATCCGCCACCCCCGCAAGGGCTTCGCCCTGCTGGAAGTCTATTCCTGTCCTTCCTGCGGCGTCTGCATCGACGCCTGCCCGATGAGCGTCCGCAAGGCCAACTGCCGCGACTGCACGGTCTACCTGAACCGCCAGCTCCGGCGCGGCAACGAACGCCGCATCGCGGAAATCTCCGACAAGTGCCTGCTCTGCGGCAAATGTTCCGCCGTCTGCCAGGTGGGTGTGCAGGGACCGGAGTTGCGCGTGGCGCAGCGCGAACGGCGCAAGTACGCCCTCAGCCCCTCCTACGCAGGCTTCGACATCCAGCCGATGGCCGAAGCGGTCGCGGGCAGCGGCGGCGTGCTCTATTTCGCGGGCTGCATGACGCAGCTGACGCCTTCGATCCTGCGCGCCACCGGGTCCCTGCTGGACAAAGCGGGCGTATCCTGGAAGATGATGGATCCGGACGGCGGCCTCTGCTGCGGTCGGCCCCTGATGATGGCCGGGCGCACGGAGCAGGCCCGCGAGCTCATCGCCAAGAACCTGGAAATCATCCGCGCCAGCGGCTGCGATACCCTGCTGCTCTCCTGCCCCATCTGCTACCGCGTCTTCAAGGAGGAATACCCGCTGGAAGGCATCCGCGTGGTGCACCACAGCGCCTTCTTCCAGGAGCTGATCGCCTCCGGCAAACTGCAGATTCGCCGCGAAGACGAGCTGCGGCTCGTCTGGCACGACCCGTGCGAACTGGGACGCGGCTGCGGCATCTACGAGCAGCCCCGTCAGGCCCTCGCCGCCGCCGGCACCCTCGTCGAAGCCGGCAAGCATCACGCCGAAAGCATCTGCTGCGGCGGCAGCCTCGGCAGCCTCTCGCTCAGCTTCGAGCAGCGCCGCCCGATGACGCAGAACGCCCTCGACAACCTCACGCTCGCCGACCCCGACCAGATCGTCACGGGCTGCCCCCTCTGCCTCGCCACCTTCACCCGCCTCGCCGACCGCCCCGTCCGCGACCTCGCGGAAATCCTGGACTCCCATTGCTAATTTCCGGCAGCCGCTGCGCTGGCCGTGCGTGAGCCTGCGCACGGTGGCCCGTGCTGTCGGGGGCCGTGCGTGGCGTGCGTAGGTGAGGCTGCCGGGAGCGTTCGGAGACGGGAAAAGCGGCAGGGTGGGGACGGACAAGCATTTTGTTGCTTGTACGGCTCCAGCCCTGCCGCTTTCGGCGGAGAACGCTAGATTATTTCGCGGGCTCGATGACGCGGTAGTGGCCGCTTAAGTGCATGAAGGCGAAGAGTCTCAACAGGCCGTCGTAGTAGGCATCGAAGTAGCCGTCCTCGTAAGGCTTGTTCTCGCTGTCCCAAAGGCGCTGTGCGAACTCGCGGGCAATCTCATGGTCGGCGGCCAGCGTAGCGGCAGCCAGCGTGGAGACCAGACCCACGGAGTGGCGGGTGCCGGTGCCGCGGAGCTCACCCATGCCGGCGGGCATGGCGAAATCGACCTCGGTACCGTCCACATTGTACTGATCGGCAAACTCGTCAATTCCCTTGGAATAGAAGAAGTCCTGGATGGTGTTGGCGTAGTTCGTCTGCCACTCGCGGTCGGCGCAGGCCCAGCTGTAGTCCAGCGCGATGTTCATCGGCACGCGCCAGGAGTCGAAGCGGAACGCCGGCTTCATGCGGCGACCGAAGAAAGCGGGCGTCTCGATGAAGGAACCGTCGAAATTGTTCGTGTCAGGATTCAGACCGGTCTCCGGGTCGATGCTCTTGTGCAGGTACTCGCGGCTGGCCTTGGCGCACTCGCGCCAGAAGTCGGCGCGGCCGTCATCCGCCCAACGGGCCCAGACCTCGTAGAACGCGGGCAGGTGGTAGGAAGGATCGGTGTAGGAAACGCCGCGGCCGTCCGGGGTGAAGATAATCAGGTGGTTCTCCTTGTTGATGAACGGCATGATGCCCTCGGAGCCGTCCTTCTCCCAGGAGGAGTTCAGGATGAACTGCGCCTCGGCGAGGTAGTTGATCTCCCCGTCATTGCCCCAGCGGTTGGAAGCGAAAATGAGGGAGGTCACGAAATAGAGCTCGCCGTCGGAGGCGGGACCCGCTCCGCGGATCGTTCCGTCGGGAGCGAGGCTCCAGGCGAAGTAGCCCTTCATCGGGCCATCCTGGTACTGCATGTACTTCTTGGCCCAGCGGAACAGCCGGTCGAAAACGTCCTTCTTGTCCAGCTGCACAGCCACCATCATACCGTAGGACATGCCCTCGGTACGGGCGTCGAAGTTCTTGACGTCGGACATATAGCCCATGTCGTCGCCGACCTCGAAATACACCTTGTCCGGTCCGCAGAAGACTTCCTCGTAGATGGACTCCAGCTTGGCGTCGATCTCCTTCTGGGAATAACCCATCTCCGCGAAGACGTTGCGGTACTTGTGCGTGTCAAAACCGCCCTTGGTCCAGGGCTTCAGGTTGGTCTGGCCGCAGGCCGACAGCATGACGCCGGCGGCGGCCAACAGGATCAGAATCTTTTTCATTTATGCTAATAATTGGATTATCTGTCTCGGAAATTCCACTTGCTGTTGTCGCTGTTGAAATCGAACTCGCCGAGGGCCACGGTGCTGTCGCCCGTGCTCACCAGCGCTTTCTGCTTACCGCATTTGCACGTGACCTTGGTCAGGATGCGGAAGGTACCGTCGGTCAGCTGCTCGATGCGCCAGAGCTGCTCGTCAGCGCCGGTGTACTCCGGCACGGCGACGAGTTCACCGTCTTCCGTAGCCGCCAGGGCGCGGTTGGTCCCCTCGATGGTGATCTTGTAGTACGGAGCGCCGAGATAGCCGCCCTTGTCAGGCACGGCCGTCACCGTCCAGCGCTGATGCGGGCGGAACATGTAGTCGCCGGCACGCACGCCGATCTCACCGGCCGGCCAGCGGTCGATCACCTCCTCCAGCTTCTGCTCCTCGAGTTCGACCACCGGATCGTCGGCACGGGCGCCGAAGCCACGCATGCTGCCCGCCATGCGGACGAAAGGAACGGCGAGCTCCAGCGCATAGCCGCGGCGCTCGGACTCGATCTCATAGGTACCCTCCTTGAAGGGATCGGCGGCCACGGGCCAGCCGTTCTTCCAGAGCAGGGAGCGCACGGCCAGGACGAAACGGCCGCTGCGGTTGAAGTCGGCCTCCCAGTGGAAGGACATCTTCTCCACACCTTCCTCCTCCACGAACCAGCCGAAGTGGCCGGGGCCGGTGGCGCGGTTGCCCGCGGAAAGGACCATCTTGCCGCCGCCCTGGAGCATGTCGCGGCCCATGTTGTCGAGATAGGGACCTGTGACGCTGCGGGAACGGCCGCAGACGATGTTGTAGGTGGAGTTGACACCGTCGCAGCAGGTGCCGTGGGTACCCAGGAGGTAATACCAGCCGTCCTTGTACATCAGGGCCGTGGCCTCGCAGTCGATGGCGACGTCCACCGCCTCGTTGCCGGGCATGCGCTTGCCGGTGGCAGGGTCGAGCTCGACAATGCGGATGGCGCCGAAATAGGTGCCATAGGAGCACCAGAGACGGCCGTACGGATCCATCAGGAAGGCCGGGTCGATGGCCCAGCAGTCCTCGTCGTCGCCCGCGAAGGCCACCAGTTCCGGATCGGAGAAGCCGAAGTCGGGAGACTCGGGATCCAGGGTCTTGGTCCACATCGTGGTCACGACGCCGCGGGTCTTGCCCTCAGTGCCGGGATAGCCGGCGCTGTAGGACACCAGATAACGGTCACCGATCTTGATCACATCGGGAGCCACGCCGCCGCCCGGACGGACGGCGCCGCTGCGCCAGGTCCAGCCGTCATCGGAAATCAGGCCGCCGGAGCCGGTGCCGAAGGTATAATATTTACCGTCGCACTTGATGATCGTGGACGGGTCGTGGACATATACGTTGCCAGTCTGGGCCGCTGCAGGCAGAGCGAACAGGGCCGTGAGCAGGATGGCGATCAAAGAGAATTCTATCTTTTTCATAAGGCGTTCTGTTACTGGTTGGAAACGGTGAAGTTGGTAACCGGGCGGCCCTTTCCGTCCAGGAAACGGACGCAGAAGTCACTCATGCCGGGGCCGTTGATCACGGCGCCGCGGATCACGTTGCGGCCGGCCTTCAGGGTGATCTTCTTGGAGACGCAGTCATCCATGACCATACGGCGGTCGCCGGCCAGAAGGATGGCCTCCTCGCCGTTGATCCACCACTTGGAGGCAGAGTTGGAACCGACGGACATGCGAACCGTCATATCCTCAGGAACATTAATGACAGTCACGGCCAGATACAGCGCCTCGGTCGGGTGCAGACCCAGGCCCGTGGCAAAGCGGTAGAGCTTGACATTCCAGCGCTTGCTGTCATAGCAATGCCAGGTCAGTTTCGTCTTCTTGTCGAGTTTGGTCTTCTGTCCGTCCTTCGGGACGATGGTCATCTGGTCCTGGAAATAGATCTTCGAGAGCTCTCCGTCGGCGAAGTCGTCGTCAAAGAATGTGGCGTTGGTGGTATATTCCGGTTTGGCGATAGGCTCGAGGAGCGACCAGCGGCGGATGAAGCCCTGCTCGTCCGGGGTGGCGGGCGTGGCGGTAGCCGGGGCGAAATAGTCCTCGAGGACCGGATGATGATAAGACAGATCCAGCTGGGCGCTCATCGGAATCGCCGAGAAAAGCCCCAGGGCAAGGGCGGAAAGCAAAAACCGCCGGAAGAATGAGATTGACATGGTATTGATAAAATTGGTTTCAGCTTAGTCCTACAAATATACGCAATGGCACACACATTTGCAACCCGGTTGCGAACGAAAGCCGCTACCTTTGCCGATGGAAAATAAAATAGAACACGATATGGCTCACGAACATCACCATGAACATCACCACGACGAGGACAGCCCGAAAGAGCGCATCGTCAAGATCGCAGCCGCCACGCTGCTGCTGATCGGCGCCGTGCTCGTCGAGAAGAACACGGACTGGGCGGCCTGGCAGTACCTGCTGCTCTATCTGGTCCCCTACCTCCTCGTCGGCTGGGACACGCTGAAGGAGGCTGCGGAAGCCCTCGCGCACGGCGAAGCCCTGGACGAGAATTTCCTGATGAGCGTCGCCACGCTGGGCGCGCTCACCATCGGCTTCCTCCCGGGCGCCGAGACGCAATTCCCCGAAGCGGTCTTCGTCATGCTCTTCTTCCAGGTGGGCGAGCTCTTCGAAGGCATCGCGGAAGGCCGCTCGCGCCGCTCCGTCGCCCATTTGATGGACATCCGGCCCGACACGGCCCGGGTCGAACGGGACGGGGAGCTGCTGACGGTCGACCCGGAAAGCGTCGCCGTCGGCGAAATCATCCTGGTCCGCCCCGGCGAGAAGGTTCCGATGGACGGCACCGTCCTGGAAGGCCAGTCCTCGCTGGACACCGTAGCCCTGACGGGCGAAAGCCTGCCGCGCAGCGTTGCAGCCGGCGACGAGATCCTCTCCGGCTGCGTCAACCTCAACGGCGTGCTGCGCATCCGGACGACGCGGGCCTTCGGCGAATCCACCGCCTCGCGCATCCTCGAACTCGTGGAGCACGCGGCCGAGAATAAATCGAAGAGCGAGCACTTTATCACGCGCTTCGCGCGCATCTATACCCCTATCGTTGTCGGCCTGGCCGTACTGCTGGCCGTGGTCCCGCCGCTCCTGACGGGCGAATGGGCTACCTGGATCTACCGGGCACTGATGTTCCTGGTGGTCAGCTGCCCCTGCGCCCTGGTCATCAGCGTGCCGCTCACCTTCTTCGGCGGCATCGGCGGTGCCTCCCGGCAGGGCATCCTCGTCAAGGGCTCCGCCTTCCTGGACACGCTCTCCCGCGTGCGGACCGTCGTCTTCGACAAGACCGGCACGCTGACCGAAGGCGTCTTCGCCGTCACGGCCGTCCATCCGGAAAAGCTGGACGGGAACGAGCTGCTGCACCTGGCCGCGCACGTCGAGCGCCATTCCACCCATCCCATCGCCCAGGCCCTGCTGCACGCCTATCCGGACGAGCAGGACGGCTGCAGCGTGTCGAGCATCCGGGAATTCGCCGGCAAGGGACTGACGGCCGTGGTCGAAGGGCGCACCGTCGCCGTCGGCAACGACAAGTTGATGGAAGAACTCGGCGCCGCCTGGCACCCCTGCCACCACACGGGTACCATCGTCCACGTGGCCGTGGACGGTGTCTACGCGGGCCACATCGTCATCTCCGACCGCGTCAAGGAAGACGCCGCCAGGGCGGTCTCCGAGCTGCACGCCGCCGGCATCGGGCAGGTCGTCATGCTGACCGGCGACCAGCAGGCCGTGGCCGACGCCGTGGCCGTCCCCCTGCGGCTGGACGCCTGGCATGCCGGCCTGCTGCCGGCCGACAAGGTCGCCCGCGTCGAGGCGCTGCTGCCGCAGGGCACGCTCGCATTCGTCGGAGACGGCATCAACGACGCCCCCGTCCTCGCCCGCGCCGACCTCGGCATCGCCATGGGCGCGCTCGGCTCGGACGCCGCCATCGAAGCCGCCGATGTGGTCCTGATGGACGACAAGCCGTCCAAGGTGGCCCTGGCCGTGCGCATCGCCCGCCGGACGCTGCGCATCGCCCGCGAGAACCTCTGGTTCGCCGTCGGCGTCAAGTTATTGGTACTCATCCTCGCTGCCTTCGGCGTGGCCACCCTGTGGATGGCGGTATTCGCCGACGTCGGCGTCACCGTGCTGGCCGTTCTCAACGCCATGCGGGCATTGCATTGATGCTGTGATACTTTTGTTGAAGAAAAGGCGGGTTTTTCCCGCTTTTTTTTGTACCTTTGCGGCCCATTTTATGAAAAGAAGTATATTTATCATTCTCCTGTTCTGCCTCCTGGGTCTGACGTCCCAGGCGCAGACCCGCGTACACGGCGTCGTGACGGACGCCCAGACAGGAGAGCCGCTCCCCTATGTGTCCGTCGTGTTTCCGGGCACCAAGATCGGCACCATGACCGATCCCGAAGGCCGTTTCTCCATCGAGGCAAACGGCAGCTACTCCAACGTCAGCTTCATGATGTTAGGCTATGAGACCTACATCTTCAACATCCGCCCGAATTCCACCACGCGCGACGCCAAGATCAAGATGAATCCCGACACCTACGGCATCCAGGCCGTGGTCGTCAAGCCGCGCCGCCGCCGGGACAAGGTCTACCGCCGCCGGGGCAATCCGGCCGTCGAACTCGTCAAGAACGTCATCCGCCACAAGGACGAGAACCACGTCCGCTCCACGGACGGATACAAAGTCGACAATTACGAGAAGCTCGCGATGTCGATGGACAAGTTCGACCTCAATTACGACAAGAACAAGTTCCGCAACCAGCTCCGCTTCATCGAGAAATATGTGGACACGTCCACATTCAAGAAAACGCCGGTGCTGACCGTCTCCCTGCGCGAGAACCTCTCCACGACCTGGTACCAGAAAGCCCCCAAGCGCACGCGCACATGGGTAGAACGCCGCCGCAGCCTCGGTCTGGACGAGCCGCTCGACGCCGGCGGACTGGGCACCAACATCCGCGAGATCTTCGCCGACTCGGACATCTTCGAGGACAACATGGAGGTGCTGCTCAACCGCTTTGTCAGTCCGCTTTCCAGCTCGCTGGCCACCGCGTACTACAAGTACTATATCTCCGACACGCTGATGGTGGACGGGGTCGAATGCATCGACCTGACCTTCGTGCCGTTCAACAGCGAGAGCTTCAGTTTCACGGGCCACCTCTACGTCGTCAAGGACAGCACCTACGCCGTCAAGAAATACTCGCTGGGTATCCCGGCCCACATCAACCTCAACTTCGTCAGCAACCTCGCCATCGAGGAGACGTTCGAGAAGATGGACAACGGCACCTGGGCCTCGAAGGAGAAGAACACCTACGCGCAGTTCTACATCTTCAAGTGGATGCGTGAGCTCTTCGCCCACAAGAAGATCGTCCACAGCAATTACGACTTCACGCAGACGGCGATCCCGGACAGCCTGCTCCGCCAGCCGGACGAGGTCATCGCCAACAAGGACTGGTGGCGTCCGGACGACTGGTGGAATCCCCGCCGGCCTGTCCCCCTGACCAGCAAGGAGCAGATTCTGGACAGCCTGCTCACGGATATCTACGCCGTACCCCGGCTGCGCCGCATCGCCAGCATCGCCGAATCCCTGGGCTCGGAGTACTTCCCCACCACGCCCGCGGACCGGCAAGCCAGCCCGCAGGACCGCCTGAAGAGTAAATTCGACATCGGTCCGATCACCAACATGATGAACTACAACGTGCAGGAGGGCTTCCGACTGCGCATCGGCGGCATGACCACCGCGCGGGTCAACAGCAAGAACTTCTTCAACGGCTACGTGGCCTACGGTTTCCGCGACAAGCAGTTCAAAGGTTCGGCGAGCTACATCCATACCTTCGAGAAGAAGGATTTCCACCCCTTCGAACCGCTGCGGAACAACTTCACCGCCACCGTCAGCTACGATCTGGAGGCGCCGGGCCAGAGTTTCTCGCTCCTGGACCGCGACAACATCTTGATGTCCGCCTTCAAGCCGCAGCCCCTGCAATATGTCGCCCGGGCCCAGCTCCGCTACGACCGCGAATGGCTGTCCCGCGTCTCCATCAACACCTACCTCCGCTTCGACCGGGTCTGGCCGACCGGAACGCTGGAGTATTATCGCTACGGCGCCAATGGCACGCTTTCGCCCGTATCGGTCTTCAACGACCTGTCCTTCACTTTCCGGATCCGCTACGCGCCGGGTGAGCCGCTCTTCTCAAACCGTCTCGGCAAGGAAGCGCCCATCACCTTGGCCAAGGATGCCCCGATTGTGAGCCTCTCCCACACGGTAGGTTATTTCGACAACGCATTCCTCTACAACAAGACGGAATTCACCGCCGAGAAACGTATCTGGCTGTCTTCCTTCGGCCACATTGACGCCTCCATCTCGACCGGTTTCATCTGGAACCGCGTCCCGCTGCCCCGGCTCTTCACGCCCAACGCCAACCCGTCCATCCTGCTGGTCAAGGACGCCTTCAACCTGATGCAGCCCATGGAATTCGTGATGGACCAGTATGCCGACCTCTTCGCCACCTACTTCCTCAAGGGCTGGCTCTTCAACCGTATCCCGCTGCTGAACAAGCTCAAGCTGCGCGAAGTCGTCTCGTTCCGCGCCATCATCGGTTCGCTGTCCGAGAAGAACAATCCGCTCTTCAACGCGGAAGGCCTCTATGCCCTGCCGGCCGGCACGCGCATGATGACCAACACCCCGTACATGGAGTACACCGTGGGTATCGAAAATATCTTCAAATTCCTCCGGGTCGACTACATCCGCCGGATCAGCTACCTGGAGGGTCTCTCTGAAGCCGAGAAGTGGGGTATCAAGCTTTCGCTCCGTTTCACCATTTAATTGTGCCTGAATCATGAAAAAGATCTCTCTCATCATCCTGACGATCGCCCTCAGCCTGACGTCCCTGCATGCGCAGGACGCCGACTCCCTGAAATTTCGGACGGTCCGCCTCGGTGCGCTGGTGCAGGCCAATTTTGCCGGCGAAGACATGTACATCGCCGAGTCCGGTCTGTCCGCCTACCCCGGCTTCGGCGTCGAAGTCGGCGGCTTTATCGACTACTACCTGACCAAGCGGCTGGCGTTCGAAGTCCAGGCCATCCTGTGCCTGCAGAACGGAAGCTACGTGTCCACGGACAAGGATCTCGGATTCCTGTTCTGGCACAAACGCCCCATTTCCTACCTGGCCGACATGCGTCTCTGGGGGCTGGACATTCCGATCTTCGTCATGTTTGACCTCCCCTGCGGGACCGGGAATTTCCGGCTGGGCGCCGGTTTCTTCACCCATATCACCTTCGATGCCTGGAGCCCGGGAGACAAGGATTTCATCACGCCGTACCACCGCGTCGTCTCCGTCCAGGAGTCAGGCAAGCCCCGCTACGCGCTCAGCGACAGTCACGCCGGCGTCGGTGTCCATGCCGGCTATGAGTTCGCCCCCGGCCTGCAGATCAACCTGAGCGCCAAGTTCAGCGTGATCGATATCATCAACTACGAAAGCGAAAAGTCATACGCCCATCCCTACAAGATTTCTTTAGGTCTGGGCTGGCATTTCTGATTCCGAACAAAGCATGCATTCTCATCACCACCACGAGCTTCCGACTGCGGGAGCGGATAATACTGCGCTCCGACGCGCTTACCGGATTGCCATCGCCCTCAACTTTGCGTTTGTCATCGTGGAGTTCCTGGCCGGACGAATCAGCCATTCCGTCGGACTCGTCTCCGACGCCGGCCACAAGATGCTGGACGTCTTCGCGCTAGGCATTGCCCTGGTCGGCTTCCACCTGGCCCGCCGGCCGTCTTTGGACGCCCGCCGCATCTCCGCGGTCATCGCCCTGGTCAACACCTGCATCCTGCTCTGCGGGGTGTTCGTCATCGTCCGGGAGAGCATCGACAAGTTCAGCTTCGCTTCGCCCGTGGACGGCAGCACCGTCTCGTGGATTGCGGGCATCGGCATCCTGGTGAGCGGCCTGAGCGCCTGGCTCCTGATGCGCCACCAGGGAGACATCAACACCCGGGCGGCCTTCCTGCACATGGCCACGGACTCCCTGCTCTCGCTGGGCGTGGTGATCGCCGGCATCGTGATCAGCCTGACGGGCCTCTACATCATCGACCCGATTATCAGCCTGGTGATCGCCGCCGTCATTCTCTTCAACACCCTGCGCCTGCTCCGGGACGCTCTCCGGACGCTCTTCAGCAAATAAAAAGCGGATCGGTTGCCCGACCCGCCTTCTGCATCATTCCAGATGCTTTTCCCGCCAGTCCCGGGGCGTCGTGCCCACGATCTGGAGGAATTGGCGTTTGAAGTTGGTCTTGTCGTCGATCCCCACCATCTCGCCGATAACGGAAATCGGCAGATCCGGGAAAAACCGCAACAGTTCCCGGGCTTCCCAGATCCGGAGTTCCTTACGCCACGTCAACACAGATTTCCGGCTTCGGACCCGGATATAGATGCTCAGCTGGTCCGCCGGAACACCGATATCCTGGGCAATCGCATCCACCGTCGGCAGGGTCTTCGTGTACCCTTTCTGAACAATCCACTTATCCACAGCATCACCGATCTGCTGCTGCATGCGGCGCTGTTCAGCGGAAAAGCCGCAGCACCATTTCTGATGGCCAAATAAAATCTTCATAAATTGATTATCTTTGCATTTCTATTTTTAGCATATGTTTGAAAATTTATCCGATAGACTCGAACGGTCCTTCAAAATACTGAAGGGCGAAGGTAAGATTACCGAAGTCAATGTAGCCGAAACCCTCAAGGAAATCCGCCGGGCGCTGCTCGACGCGGATGTGTCCTACAAGGTGGCCAAGGACTTCTGCGACCGTGTGAAGGCGAAAGCGATGGGCGCCAACGTGCTGACGGCCGTCAAGCCCCAGCAGATGATGGTCAAGATCGTCCATGACGAACTGGCCGATTTCATGGGTTCCGAGCATGCCGAGGTCAACCTCAAGGGCTCGCCCGCCGTCGTGCTCGTAGCCGGTCTGAACGGTTCCGGTAAGACGACCTTCAGCGGTAAACTGGCGCTGCACGTCAAGAGCAAGCGCGGCATGAAGGTGCTCCTGGCTGCCTGTGACACCTTCCGTCCGGCCGCCATCGAGCAGTTGAAAACGCTGGGCACGCAGGTCGGCGTCGAGGTCTATTCGGAAGACGGCGAGAAGGATCCCGTGAAGGTGGCGAAGAACGCCATCCAGCATGCGCGTAGCCAGGGCTACAGCGTCGTGATCGTGGATACCGCCGGCCGTCTGACCGTCGACCAGGAACTGATGGAGGAAATCTCCACCCTGCACAAGGCAGTCGCGCCGACGGAAACGCTCTTTGTCGTGGATGCGATGACCGGCCAGGATGCCGTCGAGTCCGCCAAGGCCTTCAACGAGGCCATCGACTATGACGGTGTGGTGCTGACCAAGATGGACGGCGACACCCGCGGCGGTGCGGCGCTCTCGATCAAGGCGGTCACCGGAAAGCCTATCAAATTCGTCAGCTCCGGCGAGAAGATGGAGGCGCTCGATATCTTCTATCCCGCCCGTGTAGCGGACCGTATCCTGGGAATGGGCGATGTCGTCTCCCTCGTCGAGAAGGCCCAGGAACAGTATGATGAGAAAGAAGCACGCGCCCTCAAGAAGAAAATCGCTCACAACCAGTTCACCCTGGCCGACTTCTACAATCAGCTCAAGCAAGTACAGAAAATGGGCAATATGAAAGACCTGGCCGGCATGCTTCCGGGTATGGACAAGGCGCTCAAGGATGTGGATATCCCGGACGATGCTTTCAAGTCCACAGAAGCGATCATCCAGTCGATGACGCCCTATGAGAAGGAGCATCCGGAATGCCTCAACGGCTCCCGTCGCCAAAGAATTGCAAAGGGTTCAGGCACGACCGTAGCGGACGTCAACAAATTGCTCAAGCAATTCGAGCAGACCCGCATGATGATGAAGATGGCAGTGGACGGTTCCCTGCAGCAGCGCCTGAAAGCGTTTAGAAGATAAGCGCCAGATCCTTTTCCATCAGCGGCCCGACGAGCTTCTCCGGCACGAAGTGCCATTCGCCGAGCACAGAACGTTTTCCAAAGAGCGTGGTATCAACGGTACCATGCTCTTTGAAGCATTGGTAGACCATCTCCCGAATCTCGGGAAGACGCTCCACGATCCGGCTCTCGGCTTCTTCTTTCGACAGCCCGGCTCCCTTCAGGAGAATCTCACCACCGCCGCTGGCCCGGTACGAGGTCATGGCCACGTTGTACCACGCATCCTCCTTGAACGGCGTGCCGTCAGGGAACGAGGTGATCTGCACGCGCTTGCCGAAAGGCTTGGTCACATTCACGGTGTAGACGAGGCCCGCCGCCGAGTCGAAGTTGTAGGTCCGGCCGACAAAAGACCATTTGGGGGCACCCGTACGGGGATCAGGCCTGTTCTCGATCCGCAGGACGTGCTGGCCGGGCGTCTGGATCCATCCGTCGTAAGAATACTCCAGATAATCCCGGATCTCGGAGCCCTTCATCCGGACGACGTAGAGCTGGTTCTCGTAGGGGTAGATCGTGAACATGTCGTCGTAAATGACCTGACCGGCATCGACGGTGCCGTTGAAGGTCAAGGGGGCGAAGAAGGAAATCTGGGCGCCGGACGCCTGCAGTTGGATCATATGGATGAGGGCGGCATAGTCGCACATCCCCTTATAAGCATCGCGCGTGCGCAGCTCCATGGCCAGCTGGCCCACCGGCTGCAGCGTGAAGGCCTTGACCGCCTCGAAGACCGGGCGGAAATGCGCTTCCATGACCGTGTCCACCTTGTTCTTGTCCATGCGGACAAACTCGCCGAAGACCGATTTCCCGCTCTCCCTGGATTTCGTGACGACAGCATGGCCGACATTGCCGGCGCGGGCGCCGCCGTTGATCAGCCAGGTGCCGTCCTGCTGTTTGACATAGGGAATATGGTCGTGCGAGCACACCAGGACGTCCACGCCCTGCAGGCTTTCCAGCAGGTCGAGCCCCTGGGCTTCCAGGATCGATCCGTCCCCCTCGCCCGTAGCGGAGTGCGTCAGGACCACGACGACATCGGGCTTTTCCTTCGCGCGGACGCGGTCCACCCATTCCTGCGCGCAGGGAATCAGGGAGTCAAAGCGGATGCCCGACCAGACCGGCTCGTCGAGCCAGGCCGACATATTCGGATTCGTGAAGCCGATCACGGCAATCTTGAAGCCGCCACGGCGGAAAACCTTATAAGGCGTGAAATAGGGAGCGCCATCTTCTTCCCGGACGGCGTTGGCGGCCAGGAACGGGATGTCATGAGCGCGCAGTTGCGCGTCAATCTTGTCGTAGACCGGATGGCCGGTCTCGATGTCGTGGTTGCCCACGGCCACGGCGTCGTACCCCATGTAGGATACCATCTGCACGAAAGGATGCTCGCCCACCGTGTCGACATAATTATAATAATAGGGGGCGTTGTCTCCCTGGAGGCAGTCGCCGGCGTCCAGCAACAGGACGTTCTTCTGTCCCACGGCATTCCGCAGGCTGTCCACCCAGGCCTTGACGGACATCAGGCTGGTTTTCCGCGCCTGACCCTCCACATAAGGCTCATCGAACCAGGATCCGTGGACATCTCCCGTCGTGACAATATGCAGGGTGCGCTCCTTCGGAGCACAGGCGGCAGTCAGAAGCGCGACGGCTGTAAAAATGGCTAACAAATGGTATTTCATAATTTGCGAAATTACTAAATTTGTTGCGATTATGAAACTGTTCACCCAAGTCGCCTGCGAAAAAAGTATCACAATCGCGCATTCCGAGCCCGTTTGCGTGCTGGGCAGCTGCTTTGCCGACGAGATGGGCGCCCGCCTGGAAGCCGCCGGATTCGACGTGCTCCGCAACCCGTTTGGAACGCTGTACAACCCCGCTTCCATCGCCGCCGCCGTCGAGCGGCTGGACAGCGCCGCCCCCTTCACGGCCGCCGACTGCGTGGAGATGGGCGCCGGCGCCGGACGCATCGGGAGCTTCTCGCACCACACCTCCTTCGCCCGTCCGACGGCGGAGGAATTCCTCGCGCACGCGAACGCGCGTCTAAAGGAAGACGCCGCCCGCTGGCATCGCTGCAGCACTGTCATCCTGACCCTCGGCACCGCCCGGGTCTGGCGCGCGCTGGAGCGCCCCGGCCAGCCCGTCGTCGCCAACTGCCTCAAGCGCCCCGCCCGGGAATTCGCGCACGAACTCCTCTCCGTCGAGGCCTGCACGGACTTGCTGAACAGCATCATCAAGGCCCATCCGGAGAAACAGTTCCTGCTGACGGTCTCCCCCATCCGCCACCTCGGCGACGGCGCCCACCTCAACACGATCTCCAAATCCACCCTCCACCTGGCCATCGCTTCGTCACTCGCCAGCCTGACCGGCGAATCTGATCCGGCAGACGGAAAAAGAGCGGCACCGGTGCTGCCTGACGGCGAAGGCTCAGCCGCAGCAGGATTCGTGGCGCCGAATCCGGTTCCCGCATCAGCGGGAAGCGAGGATGGAAGCCGAGCCGCAGGCACACCGGGCCGCTTTCCGTCTGCCGTAAGCTATTTCCCGGCATATGAGATCCTGATGGACGAACTGCGGGACTATCGGTTCTACGCCGACGACCTCGTCCACCCGGCCGCCAGCGCCGTCCAGATCATCTGGGAACGCTTCCTGGACGCCTGCACCGACCCCGCTGACCGCGAGCGCATCCTCACCGCCGAACGCGCCTCCCGCGCCTCCGCACATATAAATAAGTATGTGTGAATAAAAAGCGGATAAAATTTATGTAAAAAGATTTGCAAGTTTCAAATTTTGTTGTACCTTTGCGGTGTACTAATGAACTAATACACTGCAAAAGCAATGATACGCATTCAAAATCTAGCATTCAGCTATGGAAAAAATGAGGTCCTCCGGAACATCTCCATGGACCTGGAACCGGGCAAGATCTACGGTCTTCTCGGCGAGAACGGTGTGGGCAAGACCACGCTGCTGACCCTCCTCTGCGGTCTGAAGAAGACCCAGACCGGCACGATCGATACGGACGGCCGCAACCCCTGGAAGCGCGAACCCGCCCTCCTGCAGGACCAGTACTACCTCCCCGACGAGGTGGCCCCCGTCAATGACAAGGCCCGCTGCTGGGCCAAGGCCACCGGCAAGTTCTGGCCGAACTTCAACCTTGACACCTTCGAGAAAGTCCTCGCCGAGTTCGAGGTCAACCCGGAGCAGAAGATGAACGCCATGTCCGCGGGCCAGCTCAAGAAGACCTACATCGCCTTCGCCCTCGCCTGCGGCACCCGCTTCCTCTACCTCGACGAACCGACCAACGGCCTGGACATCCCGTCCAAGGCGCAGTTCCGTTCCGCCCTGATGAAGTACACGGCGGAAGACAGCACCATCATCATTTCCACCCATCAGGTGCGCGACCTGGAGAACATCATCGACCCGATCATCATCCTGGACCGTCGCGACGTCCTGCTGAACGCCAGCATCGAGGAAATCGCCGAAAAGCTCTACTTCGACTACGGCACCACCCTGCACCCCGACGCCCTCTACTCCGAGCAGCTGCCCGGCGGCTTCATCCAGGTACTGCCCAACACGGAGAAGGCCGACAGCAAGGTGAACATCGAAGCCCTCTTCAACACCGTCCACAAGCACAAAGATCTCGTCAAAAACCTCTTCAACCATGAATAACATTTTCGACTTCACGCGCTTCGGCAAGTACTTCCTGTACGACCTGCGCAACGCGAAAAACAACTACGGCCTCAGCCTGCTGATCCTCGGCACGATGCCCGTCACCCTGTTCGTCGCCTACCAGCTCCTCTCCCTGATCTTCACGCAGCGGATCGCCGACGTCAACATCGTCACGAAATATATGCAGTTCGCCATCGCGCTCACGGTCGCCATCCTCGGAGCCGGCACCAAGCTCTACGGCAACCTGACGGAGAAGCGGGCCGGAGCGAACTTCCTGATGATCCCCGCCTCCAGCTTCGAAAAATGGCTCTCCATGAGTCTGATCGTCTGCGTGGTGCTCCCCTTCGTCCTGCTGGCCCTGCAGCTCTGCAGCGACGCCGTGATGGCTTTCATCTTCCCCAACAGCTACGGCAACCGTTTCTTCGAGCTCACCGCCCTGCAGTATGTCGTGGACACCATGGAGGAGGCAGGCATCACCATCAACCTGCCGGCCATCTTCTTCCTGGATTGGTGTGAAAGCGTGCTGACCTTCACCGTCGGCGCCGTGTGCTTCAAACGGAGTAAGATCGCCAAGACCATCCTCTGCCTTTTCGCTTTCAGCATGATCACCTCCACCATCGCCATGATCTTCGTCGGCAACAGCGGCACCATGTACATCAACTGGTTCGACAAGTTCACCTCTCCGGCCGACGCTGCCCGCGCCCTCAACTGGCTCATCAACATCGGCTTCATCGTCTTCGTCGGCGGCCTGCTGGGCGGTCTCTACTACCGCGTCCGTACACTTAAACATTAATCATATGGAATTCGACAGCAACAAACCCATCTACATCCAGATCGCGGACAACCTCTGCGAGCGGATCCTCTCCGGGGAATTCAAACCCGGCGGGCGCATCCCCTCGGTCCGGGAATGGGGTGCAGAAATCGGGGTCAACCCCAACACGGTGGCCAGATCCTATGAGATCCTCACGGATCGGAAGGTCATCTTCAACCAGCGCGGCATCGGCTTCTTCGTCGCAGGCGACGCCCTGGACGTGATCCGCGACACGGAACGCCGCAAGTTCATCGACGAAGAGCTCCCGCTCTTCCGCAGCCGGGCCGCCCTGCTCGGAATCAACCTCAAAGAATTCATCGACTAAAAGCAAAACCTATCATGAAAAGAATCGCATACTTCTCCCTCGCAGCCCTCGCGCTGCTTTCCCTCTCCTCCTGCCGCTTCGTGCACGTCAGCGACGAGCTGAACGAGAAGGCCATCGAGCAAGGCTTCAACTGGAACGGGGAATCCTCCGGCGAGCGGATCACCGCCAGCGACAACTATATCACCCAATACGAGACGACCGGCGAGTTCCACGCCATCAGCTGCAACCTGCCCGGCGACGTGATCTACACGCCCGGCGAGTGCGCCGTCTCGATCAACGCCCCGGACAATGTCCTTGAGCATGTGACCGTCCGCAACGAGAACGGCACCCTGCAGATCAAGTCCAACGCCGGCCGCATCCGCAACCTCAAGAAGATCACCATCAACGTGTCCAGCCCCGTGCTGGAGGATCTGAGCTTCAACGGCGCCGTGGACTTCAAAGCACCGGAGGGCATCACCGCCCTGGACTTCAACGCCGTCGTCAACGGCGCCGGTGACATCGACATCAAGGGTCTGAAGGCGGACAACGCCTCCCTGGTCGTCAACGGGGCCGGTGACGCCACCATCAGCGAACTCGACTGCGAGAACATCACCGTGGCCATCAACGGTGCAGGCGACGCCGTCCTCTCCGGCCGCGCAAGCCGCGCAGGCCTGAGCATCGCCGGCGCCGGCGACATCGACGCCCGCAAGCTCGAGTGCTCCGACATCGACACCAAGGTGCGCGGCGTCGGCAGTGTCAGGAAACCTTAATTACTCAATAAACTATACTTAACAACAGCTGACGGGCACCCTGTGAAGGATGCCCGTCAGTTTTTCGGAGCGTAGAGTTAAACTTAAATTTTACCTATTATAACAAATATTATTAATTAAAATTTCGGGATGTCAAAGGTGGAAGCGGGAATCGTCGCGTTCTCTTCGAACTTCACGACCTCGTTGCCGAACTGGAACTGGCCACCGTCGGTGAGGGACTTCAGGGCGATACCGTTCCAAACCCACACGGTCTGGCTCATGCTCATGCCCATCTGCTCAGCCTCCATCGTGTACTTGGTGCACTCCTTGCCGAGGATGGTCTCCTTGCCGACTTCCTTGATCTTGTTGGCGGACTTCACCGCATCGGTCAGATTGAGGAAGTTGATGGAGCTGCCGCCCATCATACCGCCGTCAGGCATTTCCTGAACCTGCTTCTCGGCGACGTTGACCATGTAGGTCTTGCCGTCCTTGCGGATAATGGACATTTCCATCTCGTTGCCCATGAAGTTCATCTTCATCTTCTGGGCCTCGAGGGCACCGTAGTTGTCGAAATAGATGGTGGTCTCACCCATTTCAGACTTCTGGGTCAGAATGCCGGACTTGATGCCGTAGCGGTTCTGGGCGGAAGCCACTCCCGCAACGCTTGCGAGCAGGAGCACCAGGGTAATCAGTTTTTTATGCATCATTAAAAAAATTAAGTTGTTGTCGTTTTCTGGTGCAAACATAAAAAAACCGGGCCATGTTCGGTCCGGTTTTTCGACGAATTGCCTGTTTTCTTCGACGAACGCCCCGATTTACTCTTCGGCGGGTTTCATCGTCGTATAGACATTGGTCACGTCCTCGTCATCCTCGAGCATGCCGGTGAGCTTGTCGAGGGTGGCGCGCTGCTCGTCGGTGACGTCCTTGAGATCCACGTTGGGGATCTGCTCGAAGCCACCGGAGATGAGCTCGTAACCGTTCTCTTCGATGTATTTCTGGATCTGGCCGTAGGCGCTGTAGTCGCCGTACATCACGATGACCGGCGTCACGTTGCCGTCCTTGTCCTCCTCTTCCTGGCGGAAGAGCTCCTCCACGCCGTAATCGATGAGCTCGAGCTCGAGTTCCTCGAGATCGACGCCCTCCTTCTCCTTGACGCGGAAGGTGCACTTGCGGTCGAACATGAAACTCACGGAACCGGTGGTACCCAGCGAGCCGCCGCACTTGTTGAAGTAGCTGCGGACGTTGGCCACGGTGCGGGTATTGTTGTCGGTCGCGGCCTCCACGAGGTAGGCGATGCCGTGCGGGCCGAAGCCTTCGTAGATAATCTCCTTGAAGTCGCCCTGCTTGCTCTCGGTCGCCTTCTTGATGGCGCGCTCGATGTTCTCCTTCGGCATCTGCTCGGCACGGGCCTCGGCCATGAGGGCGCGAAGGCGCGGGTTGCCGGTCACGTCGGGACCGCCCTGCTTGACGGCGATGGTGATTTCCTTGCCCAGCTTGGTGAAGGTACGGGCCATATGGCCCCAGCGCTTCAGTTTGCGCTCCTTGCGGAATTCAAATGCTCTTCCCATAATTATTCAGCGACTCTGGCGATGTACTTGGCGATATCGTAAGCCTCGAGGGACTGCGGATACTTGTCCTCGATGGTCTTGTAGCAATCCAGGGCTTCCGCCTTGCGGTCCAGCGCCTCGAGGGCGGAACCTTCCTTGAGGAGGTAGGCGGCGGCGAAGACATTGTCGGCGCTGTTCACGGCAGCCTTGTAGCTGCGCACGGCAGCCTCATAGTTGCCGAGGGCCACGTAGGCGTCGCCTTCGCAGGCCTTGGCGCGGGCGGCGAGGATGGGCTCCTTACCGTTGTACTTCTTCAGGTAGGAGAGGGCCTCCTCGTTGTTGCCCAGCTGGAGCTCGCAGATACCGGCGTACAGGTAGACGGCCTTGCCGGCCTTGGTGCCGTAGTCGGCGATGATGTCGGCGAAACCGAGGTTGTTGCCGTCACCGTTGAGCGCGAGCTCGTACTCGCCGGCCTGGAAACTCATCTCGGCCGGATAGCTCTGCTGCATCGCTTCGACGCACTTGGGCTGATAGATGAACTTGCTGTAAGCGAGGATGCCGAGGCCGATCACCAGCACGGCCGCCACGACACACCAGATGGTTTTTTTGTTTTCGTTGAAGAACTGCTCGGTGGCGGAGACGGTCTGCTCGAGATTCTCCTGCCGCTGGGCTTCCTTGTCATTCAGATTTTTCTGAGCCATATAAGAATTATTTTGATTACTCGTTTATTTTAAGCCCGCAAAATTAGAAAAAATACTTTAACTTTGCAAGACATGGCCACGCTTCAGAAAATCGTCATACAGGACTTCCGCAACATCCAATTGCAGGAACTTACCTTCTCGCCCAACATCAACTGCATCAGCGGCGGAAACGGCGAAGGCAAGACCAATCTGCTCGACGCCATCTGGTACCTGTCCATGACCAAAAGCGCCTTTTCGACCTCCGACCGCTTCAACTTCCGCTACGGCACTTCCGCCTTCGCCCTGTCCGGCACCTACGCCCTACCCGGTGGCACCGCCGCCCGTTTCAGCATCCGCGTGCAGGACGGCGGCCAGAAGAGCGTGCGCCGCGACGACAAGCCCTACGAGCGCATCTCCGAGCACATCGGTGTGCTGCCCATCGTGATGGTCTCGCCCGCCGACACGGCGATGGTCAGCGAGGCCGGCGAGGAGCGCCGGAAATTCGTCAACGCCGTGCTCTCGCAGATGGAGCAGCCCTATCTGGCTGACGTCCAGCAATACAACAGGCTTCTGCTGCAGCGCAACAAGATGCTCAAGGCCGGGATCTTCGACGAAGCCCTGCTCGGCACCTTCGACGAGCAGCTCGCCGCCCTCGCCACCCCCATCTTCGAGCGCCGCAACGCCTTCTGCGAACGGCTCGTCCCGGTCGTCCAGCAATACTACGCCGAGATCTCCGGCGGCCGCGAGCAGGTGGGGATCGAATACCGCTCCGACCTGCAGAAAGGCGACCTGCGGGAGATCCTGCGCGCACACCGCGACCGCGACCAGGTGCTCAAGTTCACCTCGGCGGGCGTCCAGCGCGACGATTTCCTCTTCACGATGGACGGGCATCCCATCCGCCGCTGCGGCTCGCAGGGGCAGCAGAAGTCCTTCCTCGTGGCCCTCAAGTTCGCTCAGTACGAAGTCATGAAAGCAGCCTACGGCTATCCGCCCATCATGCTGCTGGACGACCTCTTCGACAAGCTGGACATGAACCGGGTGGGCAACCTGCTCCGCCTGGTCGCAGACAAGGAGTTTGGCCAGATTTTCCTGTCCGACTCCAACAAAGTCCGCACGGAATCCATCGTGGACACGCTCACCGCGGACCGCAGCTATTTCGAGACGGCAGGAGGCGTCTTCACTCCCGTCAATGAGTAGAGTCGCCCGCAAGACCGCCCTCCCCCTGTCCGAGCTGATCCACGAATATCTTCGCGCAAGCAAACTCGCATCCGGACTGAACACCCAGCGCATCTTCGCGGCCTGGGACGCCGCTTCCGGCGCCGGCCGCTACACGATACGCCGTTTCTTCCGGGATGGAAAACTTTATATCACCGTCGACTCCTCCGTCGTCCGCAGCCAGCTGTCGTTCCAGCGGGACGCCCTGCTCGCCAAGGTCAACGCCCTGCTCGCGCAGGACGACATGTTCACCCGCGGAGAAGGAGAGAAGGACATCGTCAAAGAATTGATTCTGAAATGAAATTCGTCATCGACCGCGCCATTCCCTTCATCGAAGGCGTCTTCGAGCCCTACGGCGCGGAGGTGCTCTATAAGGAAGGGCCGGAGATCGTCCGGGAAGACCTTAAGGACGCTGACGCACTCGTCATCCGCACCCGCACCCGCTGCGACGCCGCCCTGCTGGAAGGGACGCCTGTCAAGCTTATCGCCACGGCCACGGCCAGCATGGACAACATCGACCAGCAGTGGTGCAAGAAACACGGCATCTATGTCCAGAACGCCTCCGGCTGCAATGCCGGCGGCGTGACCAATTATGTATTCTCCGCCCTGTTCGGGACCGCTTCGCGCAAATGCATTCCCCTCGAGGGCGCCACGATCGGCATCATCGGCCTGGGCTCCGCCGGCTCCCGCGTGGAGGAAATGGCCCTCGCGCTGGGCTTCAAGACCCTGCGCTACGACCCCTGGCGTGCCGAGAAGGAACGGCACACCGAGTTCCACGACCTGAACTCCCTCCTGGAAGGCTCGGACATCGTCACGATGCACATCCCCGTCAATGCCACCACGCGTGGCATGGCGAATGCTGATTTCTTCGCCCGGATGAAACCCGGCGCCTTTTTCATCAATGCCGCCCAGGGCGAGCTCGTTGTGGAGAAGGACCTCATCAAGGCCATTCCCCGGCTGGGTCCCGTGGCCCTCGACGCCTGGTGCCACGAACCCGACGTCAACCGCGAGCTGATGAATCTCGTGGACATCGCCACCCCGCACATCGCCGGTTACACGCTTCAGGGCAAGCAGATCGGCACCTCGCTGGCCATCCGCGCCGTCGCCCGCTTCTTCTCGCTGAAGGAGCTCTACGAATTCTTCCCGACCACGGAAATCCTGGAGTACCAGGCCGTCAAGATTGACGCCCGCGGCAAGACGCAGGGCCAGATCACTTCGCTGATCCAGTACAACTACCCGATTTTCACGGACGACTTCATGTTCCGGATGAATCCGGACCGCTTCAACGAGCTCCGCATCAACTACCGCTACCGGCGCGAATTCTATTTCTGACAAAACCACATAACACTGAATAACACCATGGACAAAACCACTATGAATGCTCAGATCGAGCGCTTCCGCAAGGGCTTTCCCTGGCTGAAGATCGTTGCGCCCGCCATCCCGGGCAACGGAATCGAAGTTCTGGACGAAGCGGCGCAGGACGCCGCCGTCCGTTATGCCGACGAGGCCGAGGTGCACGGCCGCTGCAAGTTCGTGCCCGCCTCCGGCGCCGCTTCCCGTATGTTCAAGGATATTTTCGCCGGCATGGACACGCCCAACGCTTCCACGGAGAAGCTGGCCGCTAACCTGGAGCGCTTCGCCTTCTATTCCCCCGACGTGTTCGGAACGGCCCCGTTCGACCCCGTCGACGCCGCCCGTAAACTCCTTACTGACGCTGGACTTGATTACGGTTCCAAGCCCAAGGGCGTGCTGAAATTCCACCGCTACGCCGACGAGACCCGCACCGCCCTGGCGGAGCATTTCGTCGAAGGCCAGGCCTATATGCGCAACGCCGACGGCAGCGTGGACCTCGTCGTGACCATTTCCCCGGAGCACCGGGAGCTGTTCGAGGCCGCCGTCGCGGAGATCCGCGAGACCTATGAGAAGAAGTACGGCGTCCGCTACAACATCCAGTTCACCTACCAGGCCAAGGAGACCGACACCCTGGCGGTGGATGCCGACAACAAGCCTTTCCTCAAGGAGGACGGCACGATCCTGACCCGCCCGGCGGGCCACGGTGCCCTCATCCACAACCTGAACGCGCTGGATGCGGA
Source organism: Candidatus Cryptobacteroides sp. (assembly GCA_045117755.1). GTDB lineage: Bacteria > Bacteroidota > Bacteroidia > Bacteroidales > UBA932 > Cryptobacteroides. Next base: position 3,210 of record JBGUOB010000002.1, on the reverse strand, counting down.
ACTCGTGTCCATCAAGAATATCGACAATGTCTGCGTGGAGCGCATGCAGCCCACGACCTACCGCTGGAAGAAGGTCCTGATGGGCCGCGCCCTGGAGCTGCGCGACCGCATCCACGGCTACATCTTCGCGCTGGACCAGCTCACGCAGATGCGCAAGGAGATGTCCGACCTCTCCTTCGTCCCCGGGACCGTGATGAACCTCGACGATCCCTTCGCCACGCCGGAATGCCAGGAGCTCTGCAACGAGATCGAGGAATTCCTCCACTGCGAGCTGCGCATCGAGCTGCCGGAGCCCAAGGACAGTCGCGACCGCGCCGAGATGCTGCGCGCCAAGCTGGACCGCCCCATCCGCGTCTGCGGCATGGTCAAGAACCTCGGCGAGCCGGGCGGCGGTCCCTTCATCATCCGCGACAAGGACGGCGCCACTTCCCTGCAGATTCTCGAAGGCGCCCAGATCAACCCCGACGACCCTGCGGCCGTCGCCGCCCTCAAGTCCGCCACGCACTTCAACCCGGTGGACCTCGTCTGCTGCCTGCACCGCCACGACGGCACCAAGTTCAACCTGCTGGACTATGTCGACGAGGAAACGGGCCTGATCAGCAGCAAGAGCTACCAGGGCCGCGAGCTCAAGGCCCTCGAACTCCCCGGCCTGTGGAACGGCTCGATGTCCGACTGGAACACCCTCTTCGTCGAAGTCCCGATCGAGACCTTCAACCCGGTCAAAGTCGTTCTCGACCTGCTCCGCGAGGCACATCAGTAAATAAAAAAACGCCCAGGGCGTTCTTGCATCTTTGCGGGAAAGGCGCTAACTTTGTCCTAGTTAGTTCGTATTACCCTTGATCGCAAGCGCCCTCATCTTCTATAAGCTTGCCCTCCTCATTTTTGAGGAGGGATGTAAACAGGTTAATATCAGCGATTTATATATTTCGCCACGCAGATTCTCCGAAATCCTGCGTGGCGTTTTCTTTTTGTAAATACCATTATTCTAAACACATATGGAAACAGAAACCAAAGATCATTATGAAGCGCCGGAGGTCCTCATCGTAGGATTGAAGACCGAAGGCATTGTGTGTGTCAGCGGCGGCGATTACCCCAACTGGGACGGAGAAGACATTTAAACAGGAAGTGCTATGAAAAAGACAATCGTACTACTTTGCATGGTGGCAGGAATCCTCTCCTGCACCAAAGAGCCAATCACGCTGCAAGAGCCCGAGGTCGAACCTGGCGTTCCGATGAACTTCGAAATCAACGTATCCGGCACCAAGGCGGCCAAAACTGACTGGGCTGAAGGCGACAAGATCTATGTTTTCTTCAACGGCCTGGGGACCAAATACCTGATTCTGGAGCTCAGCGGCGGCAGCTGGACCAACACCCCCGGTGGTGGCACGCTGCGCGACACGGACTTCGCTGGACTCGGCACCCATACGCTCTCCGCCGTCCACTTCCCCGTACCTGTGGACGTGGACTATGCCGACGACAAGTTTTCCTTTACCAGCGGCGGTCAGCCGGTATACAATTATTATCTGTTCGAAACCGGGAAAGACTATAGCGTGGACGGAACGACAGTGACCGCCAGCCTCTCGATGGGCAAGCCTGCAGATATGGTCCAGATTCACGTAAACGGCATCCAGGCATTCGTGGCGGGATACAGTTTCGACTGCTCGCTGATCAAGCCCGTGGCCTGCAAAAGCGTGAGCAAGGAGGGTGACATCATTGAAGATGTCCTGTCGGCCGGCACCCAGCTGAGCGGCATGGCCGACAGCGACGGCGCCATCTTCGCCGGACGGCTCACCAGTCCCGGTGTGGCTGCCGACTATATTTTCAACCTCACCAGCGAATGCTATAACTACAGCTTGACGCGTTCCAACAAGGCACTCACGGCGGGCAAGATGTACAATTTCCCGGCACCGTTCAAGACGGGTGGCAGCAACTGGGCCGCCACGCCCGTCATGGTTGACTTGGGGCTCAGTGTGAACTGGACCAAAGGCAACCTCGGAGCTGCCAGCCAGGAAAACTACGGTGACTACTATGCCTGGGGAGAGATTGAGCCCAAGGACGTATATGACTGGGCAACCTACAAATGGTGTAACGGTACAAGTTCTACTTTAACCAAATATTGTCCGTCAAGCAGAACTGACATATGGAACGGCTCTGGTAGTCCGGACGACAAAAATCATTTTTCGGATGACGACTACGCCGATGATGCGGCAAGAGCAGTACTCGGTGGAAAATGGCGCACGCCTTCAGACGGCGAATGGATAGAATTAAGAGACAATTGTACATGGATTTGGAAGACCGATTATAACGGAAGCGGAATAAACGGTTATCTTGTAACAGGAACGAACAATAATTCCATCTTCCTTCCCGTTGCAGGATACCGGGATAGTAGTTCTCTCAACGATACAGATTCCGGACACTACTGGTTTAATCGGCTCCATGAAGACAATGTAACCGATGCTTGGCAGTTGAGTTTTACCAGCAGTGAACCCTACAATTGTTTTTCTTTCCCTCGTAGTGCAGGACTCTCAGTCCGTCCAGTCTGCGAAAAGTTCACTGGATTCGGGGAAGAGGAAAAATGGTAAATGAAGGAGGACAGAACAATGAAAAATACATTATGGATGGTCTGCGCCGCCTTAGTAGCGCTGGTCTCTTGTGAAAAACAACCTGCAGAACTGAATAGAGTTCCTGTTACATTCGACCTCCAGGCAGCGCACCCGGACGGGATGGGAACGAAGGCAGTGAAGGCAGGCTGGGAGGATGGCGATAGGATTTTCGTCGTTTTCTCCGGTGTGGAGAGCCCGCATTATCTGATAATGACTTACAACAACGGTGCGTGGGACAAAACGCAGATGAACGATAGATACGAGGCAGGCCTGCCCCTGAACGAAGATGACGAAGGCACGATGACGGCCATCTTCCTGCCGTTCGCGTCGGAAGATACCTATATCTACGACGCCGGAGGGTCCTTTACGTTCAGTGAAATCTATATGTCCTACTACCTGACGGACAAAAAACCCTATACCGTGGTGAACGGAAAAGTTTCCGGCTTTTTCGATATGAAGATTCCCGATGGCTTCGTCCAGTTCTATATGGATGCCGAAGATGCCGCTGACGGCAAGGCGCTGCTCTGGGAGCCGAACGTGATGCCGTATGCCGCGACCGGCGTGGCTCCCGAAGGCGTCATGGTCAATTACGCCCAGACCAACTATG
>JBGUOB010000001.1:0-3359 GCA_045117755.1 Candidatus Cryptobacteroides sp. | reverse complement strand
GATCTGCCATACGTGCTGGATGCGACGAGCAACTACGACAGCTTCGAATGGAGCGACGGCAGCACATCACAGACCTTGTCGGTGATTGCGACCGGCACCTACTCGGTGAAGGTGACGCAGGGAAGCTGCAGCGGCGACGGCGAGGTAACCATCACGGTGTCCTCGGTGGCTGATCCGGTTGCGGACCATGACATCAGCTACATGGTGTCCGACACGACCGCAGCGGGCGTGTTCGACAAGACATTGACGGCACAGGACGGCACCGCCATCACATACGAGACGGGCACCACGCTGAAGTGGTACGATGATCAGAAGAACGAACTGAATACGGAGCCAATCCCAGCCGTACCGGCGGGAGGAGGCAATGCGGCATACACCTACTACGTGTCGGCCGTGAACGCAGACGGATGCGAGAGCGGACTGACCCTTGTGACGGTGACCGTGAGCGGCGCACCGACACCGAAGGTGCAGGATGTGAACTACTGTCTGAACGATCCTGCCGTGACAGCGCTCACGGCGGAGGCTACACTAGGACAGGATGCGACGGAGACCTGGACGCTCCGCTGGTACGATGCGACGGGCACAGCCCTGAGCGGCGCACCTACACCGTCAGTCACGACGGCGGGCGAGACGACCTACTATGTATCCCAGGTATCGGACGTGACGGGAGCAGAGAGCGGCAAGGTGCCGGTCAAGGTGGGCGTTTACGGCGTGGCGAAGCCAGATGTGTCAGGCAACCGTCTGGCATACTGCGCAGGCGAGCCGTACGAGACGGTGACGGCACAGAGCCAGTCGGATGCGACGAAGTACCTGATGGGCGACGGCACGTTCGTATGGACAATCGACGGCACGGAGGTGAGCAATCCGACCGTGTCGGCACAGAAGGAGAGCATCATCTACACGGTCAAGGAGACCTATACGATAAGCACAGGACATGTGTGCGAGAGCGAGGCGGCTGAGTTCACGGTCAAGACGACGTTCGTTCCGGAGGTGACAGGCGACCTGACGGTCAACTACCTGATGAAGGAGGGCGAGAGCGGTGTATTCCCTGCACTGGATGTGAAGAATCCTAACGTGGCGAAGGCGGAGAACGGCTTCAGCCTGGTATGGTACGACACGGACGGGAAGACGTCAAGCCAGACGGCACCGAGTCCGAAGAAGGACCCTTCATGGACGGCAGGCGGGGAGCAGGAACTCAGATACTATGTGATGCAGACGGACGGCACATGCTCGAGCGATACGGTCACGATCATCGTGAAGATCAGCGATTCGCCTATGCCGAACACGACGCCGGTCGAATACTGCCAGAACGCCACGGCGACAGCGCTGACGGCGACGATCAACGACGACATGGAGTCTGCGGACCAATATACACTCGTATGGTATGACATGAACGGAGCGGAACTGACGGATGCTCCTGTACCATCGACCCAGACGCCGGGCGATGTGACCTACTACGTGTCCCAGCGCCATAAGACGACGGGAGCGACAAGCGCCAGATCGAACATCAAGGTGACAGTCCGTGCACTGCCGGTACTGAAGACGCAGGAAGTGCCTGCACAGTGCGGAGGCACGGTCATACTGAGCAACTATATCAAGGAGGAGAGCGGACTCACGGTGAGCCAGAGCTTCTACCTCGACGCGACAGCCACGACACCGTCCGCAGAGATTGTGACGGCGAGCGGCACCTACTATTCCAACGCCTACTTCACGCTGACGAACGGCGAGAAATGCTACTCGGAAGTGGCGAGCGTGGAAGTGACCATCAATGATCTGAGCGATCTGACGGTGAGCGGACCTGCCACGGCATGTCCGGGCGGCACGGTGAGCCTGACGGCCACGGCGACGAGCCAGGATCCGGGCGTCGTGAACTACAGCTGGGAGGGCGGAGCATCCGGCACCAGCGGCGAATATACGACACCTGCGATGACAGGCAGCTACGGACAGCAGTTCACCTACACGGTGAAGGCGAGCGCCGGCGCCTGCGTGGAGACGCTAAGCCAGACCCACACGGTGACAATCGACAGGGGCGTCCTGACAGGAGCCATGACGATGAACGGCGAGACAACGAAACGATATAAGACCTGCGGCGACGAGCCGATCACGATAGAGACGAGCCATACGGGAACCGACTATTCATGGAAGACGCTCGACGGACAGACAGTGCCTGGCACGACGACCATCAGCGTGACACCGACGATGACCACCACCTATGTGCTCAGCCTGACCAACGTGTGCGAGACGAGCGACACGGTGACAGTCGAGGTTCATCCATTGAGCGTGCAGGCCGACTGGACGGGACTGAACAAGACCGTCTGTGAAGGCGATGCGTTCAGTGCAAGACTTACGCTGACGGGCTATGACGCGTCACAGAACGGTTCATACATCCGCTGGTACAAGGGCGACGTCGAACTGACCGCCTATGCGAACCAGCCGTCATTGAACGTGACGAGCGCCACGGCAGGGGATGCCGGTATCTACAGCTACAAGGTGAACAACGGCGTGTGCGAGAAGCCTGAGACGGACGACAGCGGAGAACTGACCGTTGTGACACCTGCCACATATACGCAGAGCGAGGGAGTGGTATCCTGCTCGGGCGAGGCAGTGGAGATAAGCGTCACGGTGAACGAGGAGGATGCTGTGCTGCTGTGGTCTGACGACGCGATGGCGAATGCCACACGGACTGTCGCACCGACGGCGAACACAGAGTATGCGTTCACAATCACGCGGTCGAATGTCTGCGAGACGAAGGGCTCCGTGAGAGTCGATGTGAGAAAGAACCCGTCGGTGAGCATCGAGGATGTGACCCTTTGTGAGGGCGGCAGTCAGACGCTGAAGGCCACGGTGGAGGGCGACGAGCTCACGGCATACAGCTGGACGGATGAGGAAGGCAACGAACTGGGTAATGCGGAGACACTGACGGTGGCACCTGCGGAAGACGCTCGCTATACGCTGACGGTGACGAGCGCATCGTGCGGAGATGCGTCGGCTACTGCGAAGGTGACCGTGATAGAGCTTCCACGCCTGGTTATGGATTCTGTCGGACTGAGAAGCAGGGAGTTCCAGGTGGAGAACCTGACCAGCTCAGCATACGAATATAAGGTTGACAAGTCCGAGTGGCAGACAAGCGGACTGTTCGAGAACCTGATATATGACCTGCTGCATACGGCGTATGTCCGTGATGATTACGGATGCCAGGGTACATTGATGTTCATAGTGAAGGCGCCAGAATATGAATTGGAACCGTATGTCACACCGGATGACGACGGCGTGAAGGATAAGTGGAGCGTGACCACGCTGCTGGAGATCTATCCGAATGCCAATGTGATCATCTACGACCGTTACGGCAAGCAGCTTGT